>JAITVK010000036.1 GCA_031285845.1 Propionibacteriaceae bacterium | reverse complement strand
GGTTCCCCATTGGAGGGGGTCGTGGGTGTTGATGGATAGCCACATGGGGGATCCGATCCACCAGGTGAGTCCCCAGTCGGTTGCGTTGGGGTAGATGAATCCGCCGTCTCCGGGTACTGATGGGTGTAGTTGGAGGGTGTCGACCATGGTGTGGACGATGGCTTCGGGGTTGATGGGGGAGTCGGGTTTGACGGGTGTGTCGGGTGGGGTGTCGATCCAGTGGGTGAAGCCTAGGATGGTGAGGTTGTCGTGCAGTGGCCTGGCGCACATGAGTATTGTCCCGATGGGGTTGCCATCACGGTCGATGTGGCCGCGCCAGTCGTAGTTGGCTGGCGGGTCCCAGGGGGCACAGTAGGCGTTGAGCGTGTCATACCATGGCTCGCCATCGCGCCAGCAAGGCACCACTGTTCCGTCTTTCTCCTGGCAGGTCGTTTCGCTGACGGTTGGTGCGTTGGTGGTGTCTTCGCTGATCGTATCGGCGTCAGTGGTGGCGGTCACCTCGCATGAAGCCGACACGGAGACGGACGAGCCGCCGTACGTGAGTCCGAATGAAGCAGGTCCCGCACAGTCCGCGCTTGCATGGGTGGGTTCGCAGCAAATGCCGATGGTGAGCGCTAGCGCCAGGCAGAGGAGGGTGGCGATAGGGCGTTGGAGTCTCAGCATGTCCCCTCCCTTATGACGCTGCTCATCACGAGCAGGTCGTTTTGGAGAGTCCTTAGGACAATGAAGCTGCCGAAGTTCCGTTCAACTCGGGTGTCATCTTTGATGGGTTCCCCGGCTTGGTCGACGATGTGGGAGTTTTCGATGATGTAACAGCCGCGGACGTCGAGGTAGTTTTGTACGGCGTTGATGGCGGCTTGTTCGTCGTCGTTCCAGCTTGGGCTGGGGCTGGGTTCGGGGGTGAATAGTGGTGGCACGGGTGACCAACTGGCTGGGGTCGACGGTTCGTCGCCGGGGGTGCAGCCGGCCAGGGCTGTGGTCAGACACAATATGACCACGGTCAGGATTCTTCGCCTCATCTGTCCTCCTTGCTCGGTGACATCATCGGATACTAGCCACCAGAACACAAGACCCCCAGGCCAGTTATCCACAAGAAAAGTGGCGGAATGGCCCAGTGGTGTCGCTCGCTGAGTTGGGCCCTGCTCCCCTGATCGCCAACGGCGTCGTTCCCGTCACGCCGTGCGTTATAGTGATGTCTATCACTGCGATAGCTTGATTGGAGTGCGCTGGATCATGGACTGGAAGACGTACTATCTCATTCTTTGGGGCCTGTCGATCATCATCGGACTGGCGCTCCTCACCTGGTTCATCTGGGTGCTGACAAGCATGGCGACCTCTCAGCGACGTGCCGCCGCGAGCCTCAAGTCGATCGCCGCCTCGCTACGGAGCCGTCTCAACTAACTCGTCCAGAGCTTGGAGCCGCAGTCCGAATTCGGCCAGGGTCTTGTGCGCTCCTGGGCCGCCCGTACGATCCTGATGCTAGATTCGTACTCAATCAAGGTCCACGGGATCGGGGGAGAGATGGGTCGACGGATTGGACTGCTGTCTGACATTCACGGCAACTTGACGGCGTTGCGCGCCGTGTTGACTGACGCGGCCGGTCGGGTGGATGACTACTGGGTTCTTGGGGATGTGCTTCTGCCAGGGCCGGGGGCTGGGGAGATTCTGGCCGAGCTGGCGACGGTCGGCGCGACCTGTGTCCGGGGGAATTGGGATGACGAGGCTTTGGCCGTGTTGCGTGGTGAAGCGGATATGAATGACCCCACGGACGTCTATTTCACGTGTCTCGTACGGTTCCTCTACGAGCGGATCGGTGACGTCGGTGTGACCCAAATGGCGGCCTGGCCTGTGACATTGACGATGACAGTCGAGTCGGTGACCGTCGCTTTGTCGCACAACCTGCCAACCAAACTTCACGGTCATGATCTGCTGCCGCAGGCAGATCAGGCGAATTTCGACCGGCTTTTCGAAGGCAATTCCGCTGATGTCGCGGTCATCGGACACACCCATCAGCAAATGTTGCGCTACGGCTGCGGCGAGCAGCTCGTCGTCAATCCGGGAACGGTCGGCGCACCGTACGATCGGGGCAAGCGGGGGGACCTTCGCGCTCGGTACGCTGTCATGACGATCGATGGGCGCAGTGTGTCGGGGGTCGAGTTTCGTACGGTCGACTATGACGTGGCTCGCGAGGTGGAGTACGCCCGCGCGGTGGGGCTGCCCTATGTCGAGTTCTATCGCGATGCTCTGGAGGCGGGGGTGTATCACACCCACGATCAGGCGGGACTCACAGAAATCAACGCGCGTTTAGGGTACGACGCTGTGGCGCGGGCGTTCATCGAGACACGACGCGCGGGGGTCGAGCCGCGCGGGGCCACCGCTTGACGGGCCAATGCCGTCGAGGCGCGCACGCAGAGAGTCCGATTGGCCTAGTGGGCGACCAATTCGCGTTCGCCCACCTGCCCGCTCGTGCCCACGCCCGCTCGTGCCCACGCCCGCGCGTCCATCTGCTCGCGCCCGCCGATTCGCTCGCGTTCGGCTCGCGCATGCGCCCGTCTGCTCGCGCCCGGTTCCCGCGCACGTCCACCTGTTCAGCGTCCAGTCTGTTCGTCTTCGGCTCTCGCGGTGTGGCGTTGATGATCAGATTTGAGTGAACCGACTAAGCTACGTTAGCGTAAGTTACGTTAGCGTAAGTGGTCTGGATGGTATCCCTGTCCCGCCGGATCACGAGGAAGGATTCACCATGGCCTTCATCGGACGCCCTGCGACCGAGGCGACTTCGGCCGTACGTCAGGCGCGCGACTTCCTGTTCGAGCACGCCACCGATTATGACGGAGCGGTCGCTGGATTCCAGTGGCCCAAGCTCGACGAGTTCAACTTCGGGCTCGAATGGTTCGACGTCGTCGCCGGTGAGCATCCGGATCGTCCGGCGGTCATGATCGCCGA
The DNA here is from genome assembly GCA_031285845.1 of Propionibacteriaceae bacterium. GTDB lineage: Bacteria > Actinomycetota > Actinomycetes > Propionibacteriales > Propionibacteriaceae > WQYJ01. The sequence continues at coordinate 13,928 of JAITVK010000036.1, read as the reverse complement.
TGAGGACGGCTCGGCCCGTTCATGGACGTACGCCGAACTGTCGCGGCGTTCCGACCAGGTCGCCAACTGGCTGACTGGGTTGGGGATGCGGCGCGGTGACCACATGATCGTGATGCTGCCCAACACGATCGAGTTGTGGGAACTCCTGCTCGGACTGCTCAAAATCGGCGGAGTCGCCATCCCGACCTCGACCCTGCTTTCCCCAGCTGACTTGGCCTTTCGAATCGAGAAGGCCGAGGCTGGCTTCGTCGCCGCCCCGGTCGGTTTGGAGCAGCGTTTCGCGCTGGCGCCTCATGATGTCAAACGAATCGCTTTGGGCGACAAGGTTCCCTCCGGCTGGATGGACTTCGCAGAATCGTACCGCTGCTCAGACCTCTACCGGGTGACCGAGCCGACGCCCGCCGGTGACACGTGTCTGCTCTATTTCACCTCCGGCACGACTTCGCAGCCGAAGCTCGTTCGTCACACACAAGTGTCATATCCGGTCGGCCACTTGTCGACCATGTGGTGGTTGGGGGTACGCCCCGGTGACATCCATCTCAATGTCTCGTCGCCGGGTTGGGGCAAACACGCCTGGAGCAACTTCTTCGGACCGTTCTTGGCGCAGGCTACCGTGTTCATTGTTGGGTACGACCGATTCGACGCTGGGAAGCTGATGCGCGTGATGGATCGCCACCGCGTGACGAGCTTCTGTGCGCCGCCAACTGTGTGGCGGATGCTGATCCAGGCCGACTTGACCCAGTTGACCCGTCCGCCGCGCGAACTCGTCGGCGCGGGCGAACCGCTCAACCCGGAGGTCATCAATCGCGTCCGCGACGCGTGGGGTGGGACGATTCGCGACGGTTTCGGACAGACCGAGATGACCTGTGCGATCGGAAATTCCCCTGGTCAGATAGTCAAAGACGGTTCGATGGGCCGCCCGATTCCCGGGTACGACATCGTCCTGATCGACCCGGCGACCAACGAGATCTCGGACACACACGGCGAGATCTGCCTGCCCATCGTCGTACCTCTGTTGCCGCTGGCCACGGGCTACTACAAGAACCCGGAGATGACTGCTGCCGCTTATCACGACGGGTTTTATCACACCGGCGACCTGGCCGATCGTGACGAAGACGGCTACCTGACCTACGTCGGCCGGGCCGACGATGTCTTCAAAGCGTCGGATTACAAGATCTCCCCGTTCGAATTGGAGTCGATCCTGTTGGAGCATCCGTACGTCACCGAAGTCGCCATTGTTCCGTCGCCTGATCCGCTGCGTGGCGCGCTGCCCAAAGCGTTCATCCATTTGGTCGACGGTCTGACCGCCTCCAGTCGCGACGCTGCTCAATCCATCTTCGAATTCACACAAACTCGCCTGTCAGGGTACCAACGAGTCAGGATTGTCGAGTTCATCTCTGGCCTGCCGAAGACGATCTCCGGAAAAATCCGCCGGGCTGAACTGCGGGAGAAGGAAGCGCAATGCGTGGCCAGCGACGTCCATTCGGACGCCGAATTCCACGAGCGTGACTTCCGGTCGTAGAAGGCGGCTCACGAAGCGCTCGGCGCGTGTACGGGGAACGTACGGCTCGTTGTCTGAACTGCGCGGCGAACGTACGGTGGTCGTACGGCGCTGATCGTGATCGGGCTGAGATTGGGGGGCCTGTCGGCGCGGGTGAAACCGCGCTGGGTGTCTGCGATGATCAGTATGCTGGATGTGGGGGGCGGGGGTCTCACGGAAGGGACAATCATGGCCGAATCGGTCGTCGTCGTCGGGTCAATCAATGTCGATCTGACGGTGAGCACGCCGCGCTGGCCGAACCCTGGGGAAACGATTCTTGGCGGGCAGTTGAGCGTCTCCCCGGGCGGTAAAGGTGCGAACCAAGCGGTGGCCGCGGCCAGGTGTGGCGCTGACGTCACGATGATCGGAGCGGTCGGCGACGACGCGTACGACACAATCGCACTGAGTTGTCTGCGCTTGTCAGGCGTGAATCTGGATGGTGTGGCCCGGGTCAGCGGAGCGACGGGTGTCGCGATCATCACCGTTGGTCCTCACGGCGACAACACCATCATTGTCACGCCGGGGGCCAATGGCCGGTTCGATGAGTCCGCCGTACGAGCGCGAGCTGACGTGATCGGTCGGGCGAGCGTCTGTGTGCTGCAGATGGAGATCACTCGCGCGGCGATCCGGGCCGCGGCCGCTGTGACGCGGGGCCGTCTGATCGTCAACTACGCGCCGATCATCGACGTCGACCCTGTCGTTTTGTTGAGCGCCGACCCGCTAGTCGTCAACGAGCACGAAGCCGCAGCGGCCGTAGGCCTGCTGCAAACGACAGGAGGACGTACGGAGGGTGCCGGAGGTGTGGCTCGACTGGACGAAGCGTCGATGGGGACGGCAGAGAGCGCGTCGACGCGCGCGGGTTCGCTCCGAGTTGAAGCGAACGTCGTGGAATCGGAGGTCGTGGAATCGGAGGTCGTGGAGTCGGGCGGCCCGGGGTCGACTCAGGCCGCTGCTGAAGTGAGCGATCTTCGCGCACTGATCAAGGCCGGGGTGGGTAGTGCCGTGGTCACGTTGGGGGAACGGGGCGCGCTGGTGTGTGCCGGCGCGGGGCAGCCGATCATCGCGATCCCGGCCCGGGCGGTGGAGGCGGTGGACACCACCGGGGCCGGGGACGCGTTCGTAGGATCTTTGGCCGCTGGTCTGGCGGCCGGTCTCGATCTTGTTCAGGCTTGTCATCGGGCGACGGACGTGGCCGCGTACTCGGTTCAACGCCCCGGAGCACAGGCCTCGTACCCGACTAGTTCCGAACTGTGAACAGGTCGGCTTGCCGGGCTGGCTGGGGGCGAAAAAGCGGGTCGTCAACCCGCTCGGTTCGCCACGGGAATGACTGCGGGAGACTGGGCTCGACCAAAACCCGTCGCAGACCGTGTCGATCTGCGGGCTGTGTCCTGCCTGCGACAGGTATTTCAGCGAATTCGGCTTGTCAGCGGTGACAAACTCGGGCCAATCCGGGGGTGAATCTCGTACGGGCTGCGCCGGGTTTGGGTCACGATGATTCAGCCGGTCTCTCCATCGCCGGACCTCACCGGCCATGACCGGACCTCTCGGATCTTGGTGAATGAAATCCCGCAAAATCGAGGTGTTCGCGGTGTCGATGACGATTTTGCGCTGCTGCACCGCTCGGGAGGGCCTGATTCGTTCTGTTACCCATCCCGGATCGATCGCGGGTCGTGTTTGAGGTCGATTTTGCGCTGTTACGGGAACCGAGTCTGGTCATGCCGAGTCTGGTCATGCTCACCGTGTCGTCACGATTTGGCCGTCCCCACGTACGCGACCGCGCGATTCGACGACTGACGTACGCGCCCGCGCGATTCGACGACTCCCGTACGCGCCGCCGCCGCCCCGCACCTCCCGTGCTTTCGGGGACCTCTCAGCGGCGAGCCGACCGCCCCGGTACCCCTCGCGCCTTCGGGAGACTGCGCTGACCCGCGCCCGTGCCTGCCGCGCCTTCGGGGGACCGCGTCCCGCCCCCTCGTCCCCCCAGTCAGTGTTGCGAGAGGACGACCAACGTGTCGGACCTGGTGAAGACACGTTGCTCGGATTTGGGGGGGTTGAGGGTGATCGTGGGGGCGCCGAACCGACCGGATCCCCGGGTTTGATATCCGATGAAGACTTCGTCGCGTTGGCTGGCGGCGGCGGTGATTGTGGCCATGTCGACGTCGACGCCGGTGCGGATGTAGTGCTCGGCGGGTCGGAGGTATAGCTGTGACCCTTCGGCGTCGAGCAGGTCGCGGAAGACTCCGGCGAGCGCGCGTGATTGTGAGACTTGTACGGCGATCAGTGACGCCAAGTGACTGCTGACGACGAAGTCGCAGACTTTGTCGACTTTGGCGAGTTCTTGGTCGTGGACGTTGCGCATCTCGCTGGTGATCGTGAAATGGTACCCGTGCTCAGCGGCGATGGCGCGCAGCATCAACAGGAGCATGAGGACTTTGGAGTCGGCGTCTTCGTCGGGTTTGTCGCCGTCGGTGAGCAGCAGGACGTTGTCGTAACTGTCGTTGAGCAGTTCTTCCAACGCGGCATGGTTGAGCAGGTCGACTGTCTGAGTGCTGATCTGAATGTTGTGCAGTTGAGATTGGAGAATGGCGGTGTCGAAGCCGATCTCTTCGTTGGCCAGCGTGACTTCGGATCCAGGGGAGAGGTAGTCGTCTTCGTGGCGAAGAATCGCCCGTAGCAAGGGGTTGTACCCCAATACTAACAACTTGACTTTGGGGCGCAGTTCCATGGCGCTGTTGGTGATGTTGGCTTGGTCGTACGCGGCGGCCGTGTCCATGGCGGTGGTGACCCCGTCGTCTTCGGCTATCACGACCATCTGGTCGTCGGCACTGAGCACGATGTCGGATCCCGGGTTGAGCCTGGCCACCCCGTCGCGGACCAATCCGACCAGAGTCGAGGTGCTCAAACGTAGGCTGGCTTCGGCGAATGTGACTCCAGCCAGATTGGCCACCGGTTCGATGTAGAACTCGTACCCCTGATTGTTGAACAGTTCGGTGAACACTCCTGACAACCCGGCGTACCGGCAGCAGTGAGCGATGATTTGGGCCACGTCATGATGGAACGAGATGACTTCGGTCGCGCCGCCGCCGGCGACTTGCGCTGCTTTGACGTAGCGGTGGTCGCGGATGACCGCAGTCAGGAAGGTTGGCGAATCCGGGTTTTCTTTGAGTGCGGCGGTCGCGGCCATGACGGCTTTGACGGTACGGAAATCGGTCTCGTCGCTGACGATGATTGATTGGGCTGTCTCGATCGAGCAGATCCGCAGGTCTTCGGCCACGTTGATGTTGCCCGTACGACAGATGATCTGGGTGGTCTTCTGATCGGGGATCTTTTTGCGAATCTCATCGTCCATGGTGTCTTTGGGCTGGTTGTCGATGATGACGACGACCTGCTTCTTGTGGTTGGCGTTGGCGGCGACCAATTCGGAAACGATCGTGAACGACGTCTCGTTGTACCCCAAAACGACGGTGTGATCAGAGGCGATGATGCGGGAGTGTCCTTTGCGCAGGGTCCGAATCCGGGCGGCGAGGCCGGTGTTGAGAATGGAGATCAGTCCACTGGTGATGAAGATCCCGCAGAGCGTGACCACGATGAGCAGCAGGACGTACGGCAACGTCCCTTCGCTTCCGGTCGGCATCCCAGGGCTGAGAACACCGCGCAGGATGGTCCACAGCAGTTGGGGGATGGTTCGGCCGGTGTTGATGAGCGTGGCGACGGAGGTGACGACGAGGACGACGACGATGGTGACACAGGCCAGAAGCAGGACGAGCGAGGCTGTCCCTCGGGCCATGACGTTGTCGAACCAGTACGACAGCCGTTCTTTGAGGCTGGCCTTCTTCATGGGGATCTCCGATTGCTGCTGGGTTGGGGTTGGGCGTACGGCTAGCGGACGCCCACTCTCTGGTTATAGCACATAACTATCGTGTTGATATTGGTATGTCAACTCAGGCGGATTCCCCGGCGCGCGGTCTGAACCATCGCCTCAGGGCCGAGCAGAGATCGTATGCGTCGTAGGCCCGTCGGACCGGCCCCGCGCTGCTACACTGCGGGTAACCCTGCGTTAGGACACCTTATGGCCATGTTGACCCTTGTCAAACCAAATATGCAGTACGCCGACGAGATTCGTGGCTATCGGGCGGAGTCGCTGGGAGATGGGCCGTGGATCAATGGAGCCAGCGGCTTGCAGGATTTCGAGGATCCTGCGGCGTGGATCGCGTCCTGTGTGGCCGGCGCCGATCCGGCGACGAAGAATCCCGACTGGGTGGTGGGCCATCAGTGGCTCGCCGTCGACCTGGATGGCCGGATCGTCGGGATGATCGTCATCCGCCCGGAGCTCGGCACGCCGTACGTGGCGGAATACGCCGGAAACATCGGCTACTCGATTCGACCCAGTCGTCGTCGTCAAGGGTACGCCACCCAGCAACTGGAGTTGACACTCGACGTCTGTCGGGGTTCCGGCCTGGAGCGAGTCCTGCTCACCTGCGACAAGGACAACGAAGCCAGTCGCCGTACGATCATGTCTTGTCGCGGACAGTACGAACGTGATGCTGTGAAGCAAGAAGACGACGGCACGACCACTGTTCTGGAGCGTTACTGGATCACTTTGTGAGGAACTGACGGCGCGGAGTCCTTGCCCTGCTGGCGAAAATCAGATAATCTGATTCACGTGATCACCACGATTTCTCCTGCCACGAGGTTGACGGCCACACAGGCCAGTCGCTCGTTCGCTTCGGTGCTGGCGCGTGCCCAGTCTGGCGAGACCTTCGTCATTGAAAAGGGCGGCATTCCCATGGCGTGCGTCACCCCTCCTCAGTCGGCCAGGAACGGTGCGGCGCTTCGTGCGCTCCTGCAGGCCTGGGAACCTGATGAGCAGGGTTTCTCCGCGGAGGTGTTGGAGGCGATGGCGACCCTGCGTGAGCCACGCCCGCGTGATCAGGAGCGACTGGCGTGGGTCGCAGATTAGTGCTGGACACCGGCGTTCTCGTCGCCGCTGAGCGTGGTCGGATCGATCTGACCCAGATCGCTCTCGACGACGACATTTGCGTGACGATGATCACGGTGGCTGAACTCATGACTGGCGTGGCGATGGCGCGGCCGGAGCAGCGGGAGCGAATGCGCCGATTCGTTGACGGCGTGCTCAGCATCGTTCCCGCGCTACCGTACAACGAGGACATCGTCGACGCCCATGCCACACTCCTGTCGTGGACCTTGTCGCACGGCCGCCCCTGGGGTCAACACGACCTCATGATCGCAGCGACCGCCCTCGTCACCGGTCGGACCTTGCTGACTATGGACCGGAAGGCGAGGTTCGACCAGTTGCCGGGATTGAGTGTCGAGTTGCTGGCCGATGCGGCGTGAACTCTGAGCTGGTCGGCGTTGAGTCCTTGCCCCGATGCCGGTCGGCTTCGTGAACTGGATGCCCCTGGGTTTGTCGGACCCCTCGCGTACAATGGATCAGGTTATGACCACTCACGCTGACACAGATGCCCCTCGCGGGCCGTATAACCTTGTCCCACCGCAGATCGACTTGAACGCGATGGAGCATGGCATTCTGGAGTTGTGGGCCCAGCGCGGCACTTTCGCCCAGACCCTCGATCGTCCGGACGCGCCGACGTGGACGTTCTACGAGGGTCCGCCGACCGCCAACGGGACTCCGGGCACCCATCACATCGAGGCGCGGGCATTCAAAGACGTCTTCCCGCGTTTCAAGACGATGCAGGGCTATCGCGTGCCGCGCAAGGCGGGCTGGGATTGCCATGGGCTGCCAGTCGAAATCGCGGTGGAGAAGGAACTCGGGTTCAATGGCAAGCCGGACATCGAAGAGTACGGCATCCGCGAGTTCAACGAGAAATGTCGCGAGTCCGTTAGTCGATATGTCGATATGTGGCGTGAGTTGACCACCCGCATGGGCTACTGGGTCAACTTGGACGAGGCCTACTGGACGATGTCCACCCCGTACGTCCAATCGGTGTGGTGGGCGCTCAAGCAGATCCACTCCAAAGGCCTGCTGGTTGAGGACTATCGGGTCGCGCCCTACTGTCCGCGTTGCGGAACGACCTTGTCAGACCATGAATTGGCTCAAGGGTACGAAGAAGATGGCGTCACAACCGTCTACGTTCGACTGCCGCTGACCAGCGGGCCGTGGGCGGGCAAGGCGTCCCTGCTGGTGTGGACGACCACCCCATGGACCCTGATCTCGAACACCGCCGCCGCCGTCCACCCCGACGTGACCTACGTCGCCGCCTCCAACGGCGACGAGACTCTGATCGTGGCCGAAGCCCTGAAAGACGAGGTGCTGGGCGAGACCTATGGCGTCGTCGGCTCGATGACAGGGCGCGACATGGAGCGCTGGACGTATCAGCGTCCGTTCGACGTCGTCGAGATGCCCCAGCCGGCCAACTATGTCATTCTCGGCGACTTCGTCACCACCGTCGACGGCACCGGGATCGTCCACGAAGCCCCCGCGTTCGGCGAGATCGACATGATCGCTTGCCGGGCGTACGGTCTGCCCTTCGTCAACCCGATCTTGCCTGATGGGACGTTCCAAGCCGGGTTGCCCCTTGTCGGAGGCATGTTCTTCCAATCGGCCGACAAGCCGGTGTTGACCGACCTGGCAGATCGCGGCTTGTCGTACCGCACAGCCGACATCACCCACCAATACCCGCACTGCTGGCGTTGTCACACGGCGCTGATCTACTACGCCCAACCCAGTTGGTACATTCGAACCACCGCCATCAAAGACGAGTTGCTGCGCGAGAACGAAGCCACGACCTGGCATCCGGACCACATCAAACACGGACGGTACGGCGACTGGCTGGAGAATAACGTCGATTGGGCGTTGTCGCGTAAGCGCTACTGGGGGACTCCGCTGCCGATCTGGCGCTGCGAAGACGGCCATCAGGTCTGTGTCGGATCGCTGCAGGAACTCTCCGAACTCACAGGGGTCGATCAGTCCGGGCTCGATCCTCATCGGCCGTACGTCGATGAGATCAGCTTCGACTGCCCGCAGATGGTGGATGGCCACCCTTGCGGCAAGCCGTCGTGGCGCGTGCCCGAGGTCATCGACGCCTGGTTCGACTCCGGGTCGATGCCCTTCGCTCAGCGCGGTTACCCGTGGCAGGACGGATCCGATCAGGCACTGCGTGACGCCTTCCCAGCCGACTTCATCTGTGAAGCGATCGATCAGACGCGCGGCTGGTTCTACTCCCTGATGGCCGTCTCGACCCTGGTCTTCGACCGGAGCTCCTACAAAAATGTGCTCTGTCTAGGTCATATCGTGGCCGAGGATGGGCGCAAGATGAGCAAACATCTGGGCAACATTCTGGAGCCGATCCCGCTGCTCGACAAGCACGGCGCTGACGCGGTCCGCTGGTTCATGGTCGCTGGCGGTTCGCCGTGGAGTTCACGACGCGTCGGCCACGGAACGATTCAAGAGACAGTGCGCAAAGTCATGTTGACCTACTGGAATTCAGTCAGCTTTCAGGCGCTCTACGCCCGAGTCAACGACTGGACGCCCGGTCGCGCGCCCGCCGTCGCCGACCGGCATGTGTTGGATCGCTGGTTGGTCTCACGAACCGCCAGCCTCGTCCGTTCGGTCACCTCGGCGCTGGAGGCATACGACACGCTCCGCACCGGAACCCTGATCCAAGAGTTCGTCGACGAGTTGAGCAATTGGTACGTCAGGCGCTCTCGGCGACGCTTCTGGAATGGCGACAACTCCGCGTTGTCGACGCTGCATGAGACGTTGAACATCCTCACTCGGCTGATGGCCCCCATCGCGCCTTTCATCACCGAGCAGGTCTGGCAGGATCTGTTCGTCGCGGCTGCGGCCACCGGCGGGGTCGACGTCCCATCCTCGGTTCACTTGGCCACCTGGCCGATCATCGATGAGACGGTGATCGACGACGGGTTGGAGTCGGCCATGGAGTTGACGCGCCGTCTGGTCGAATTGGGCCGCTCTGCCCGGTCGGAAGCTCAGATGAAGATCCGTCAGCCCTTGTCACGAGCGCTGATCTCGTCGGCGTCGCTTGCCCGGCTCACCCCTGAGCTGATCGACGAGATCCGCGCCGAACTCAACATCGAGCGGGTCGAGTCTTTCGCCGACGCCGGTGATTTGGTCGACTACACGGTCAAAGGCAACTTCCGGGCGTTGGGCAAACGTTTCGGCAAACAGACCGCCGAAGTCGCCGCGGCCATCGCGGCCGCCGATCCGGCCGAACTGGCCAGCGCCATCAGTCATGACGGGGCGTACACACTGGCTTGGGGCGGCGGGACGACCGTCACCGCCGATGACGTCCTGATCACAGAGCGCCCGAGAGCGGGTTGGTCGGTCGTGGGCGAGCAGGGCGAGACGATCGCGCTCGACGTCTTCTTGACGGACGAGTTGATTCGGGCCGGGTGGGTTCGCGAGATCGTCCGAGCGGTTCAGGAACTGCGCAAGACGTCTGGGCTCGATGTGTCCGATCGTATCCTCTTGTCATGGGCTGGCACAGGTGACGCCGCTGACGCGGTGGCCGCCGCGTCCGAGCAGATCGCCGCCGAAGTGTTGGCCGTGTCGATGGATCGACTCGACAATCCTGGAGTCAGCTGGAACACCGACGAGGAACTTCACCTGTCGTACGCGCTCGAAAAAGCCTAAGGCCGGGGCCAGTAGGGCAGAATGGCTTCGACGCTCGCGGCTCGGTCCGTCGAGCCAACTTGTCGAGCGGTCCGGGTCGGGGGGCTCAGCCGTTTCAGTTCGTGAGCGGTCGAGCTGACTTGTCGAGCAGATCGCGGTCGCGTGGGTCCCGGTCCTTCACAGCGTGGTCGGCGTCGGCTGGTCCGACCGCATCACCACGGAGCTCCGCAGGCGTACTTCTGCGTCGAACAGGTCGCCGTCGGCGTGAATCACCAGCGCGCCACCCATCGTTTCGACCAAGCTTTTGGCGATGTAGAGGCCGAGACCGTTGCCTTCACTGTGGCGGGAGCGGTCACCGCGAATGAACTGCTCGGTCAAAGCTTCGGCGGGCAGATCGATCGGGTCGGCGGATGTGTTCTTCAGTCGGTACGTCACATGATCGGTTTCAACGGTGATCTCGGAGAAGACCCGAGTCCCGGGCAGGGCGTACTTGGTCGCGTTGCTGAACAGATTCTCCAACACCCGCCACAAGTGCCTCGAATCGGCTTCGACGCCAATCGGTCCATCTGGTTGACGCAGAACCAAAGTCAGGCCCCGCGACTCGAATTGGTCGTCCCATTCGCCGGCCACTTGGCCGACGATTTCCGCCAGATCCATCGGCTCGGCAGCGGTGGCCACATTGCCGGTGGTCAGTTTGGACGCGTCTATCAGATCGTCGAGCAGAGTTTTCAAACGGGTCGACTTCCGGTCGAGCACATCCACGTACTGCCGCGTCGTGTCCTTGTCGACCTCGTCGGCTTTGAGCAGGTCGACGTAGTTGATGATTGACGTCAGCGGACTGCGAATGTCGTGGGAGACGTTGGCCAGCAGCTCGGCCTTGAACCGTTCGGCCCGTACCTTCTCGCTGTTGGCCTGCTCATAACGCTCGGCGCTGGTGGTCAGGAACTGGCAGACATAGGTCAGACCGACCCACCCGACGGTGAGCAGGATGACGGCGACCATCGACCCGGTCCATTCGCTCAACAACCGCGAAGAACTGTGACGCATCCGCAGCCAGTCCCCGGCCACGTTGAGCATAATCCCGGCCGCCCACAGCAGACTTCCACCAGCGAGCGCGGTCATCGTCGCGCCGATTCCCGTCGTGACCGGGTGGGTCTTCCATAGCCGCGTCCAGCAGATCGTCTCCGCCAGACAACGGTCACGCAGTCGGGCGAGAGTCACGATCAGCAGTCCCATTCCGGCGGCGTACGACACGAGCGTGCAGACGAACAAACGCGTGACGGTGGCGTATTCGACGAGGGCAGAACTGACACTGAAGAACTCGACAGCCAATGCGACGACGACCAGCAGAACATAGTCGATCCGTTTGGCGGGCGGTCGGTAGCTGACAGGCAGACGCCACACAGCCACGCTCAACCCACCGATTCCGACGACTGCCAGCGCCAGCGACGTGGGCAGCGGCAGGTCGCCCAGCAGCGAGTCTCCCATCAGGTAGTAGCGGAAGGCGCTGCTGAGCGCGCCGACGACCCCGATTGCGCCGATCAGGCCGACGAGGCTGAGCAGCCCGAGCAGACCGATCCACGACACGTGCTGACTGCGGACGCGCTGACCGGGGACGCGCCCAGTTGGAACCTCAGGTGTGGCACGTTCGAAAGTTGGTTCGTTGTGACTCATGCGAGTTTCACCACCTTGTAACCCAGGCCGTAGATCACTTTCAGGTACAACGGCTGTTTCGGGTCGATTTCGATTTTGGTACGGATGTGGCGGATGTGGACAGACACCGCCTTGGCGACGTCGAAGGCGGGCACGCCCCAGACGGCTTCGTAGATTTGAGCCGAACTGAAAACGCGGTCCATGTTCGACATCAGTAGGAGCAAAATGGCGTACTCCAACGCGGTTAGTGGCACCTCTTCTCCGTCGAGCTCAACCCGTTTCCGGTTGTCATCCAGGGTGAGACCGCCAGTCGTCCACACTCCTTGGGTCGCTTGTTGGGGCGGGCCGTCGACTCCGCCGAGGCGGGCGTACCGTCGCAGAGCCGCTTTGACGCGTGCGATCAGTTCAGCCGGTTTGAACGGTTTGGTGATGTAATCGTCGCCGCCGATCGTCAAACCGAGGATCCGGTCAGCGTCCTCCGATTTGGCCGACAGGAATAGGATCGGCGCGTTGGTGAGTCGCCGGATGCGTACGGCTGCTGTGATCCCATCCATGACCGGCATCATCACGTCGAGCAGAATCAGGTGGACGGTCTGGCGTTCGATGATCGCCACCGCTTCGGCGCCATCGTGGGCGCGGACCACGTCGTACCCCTCCTGGCTGAGATAAATCTCGATCGCGGCCAGAATGTCGTCGTCATCATCACAAATGAGCACGGTGTGGGTCATGTCGGTCACCTCCACTGAGTCACGATGAATCCGCCAGTGTTGTCGGACGATATCGTGAAATTCCCCTCGCTGGGGACGCCCACTTTACCGTCTCGCGGTGTGACGTACGTGATCGTGTAGTCCACCCCGTCCAGTGTGACCGTTTGACCGCCGTCGCGGCGAAGGCGTTCGACGTACTGTTCCAAGGTCAGGTGTTCGCTCAGGCAAACCCAGGCGTGGGGCAGGCCGACATAGCGGTAATGCCACGACTCATAGGCGATGCCGGTGCTCTGCTGGCCATCCGATGGGTAGCGCAGAATGAAGCCGAAACGCCAAGCATTGTCGGCCAACCACCGGGCGGCGTCAGTGTCCGTGAAGGTGTCCTCGGTCATCCCGACCACTCCGATGTCGATGGCCAGCCCCGTCTCGTGTTCGGAATGCCCGGGCGTTTGGACGTACGACTTGTCTTCGGCTTGGTCGTAAAGCTCCTGTTGGGTGGCGGCCGAACGGTAGGCGTCAGTCAGATAAAGGGTTCCGACCCCGGCCGACTCGGCGGCTGAGAACATGGCCTCGGTGGAGGACAGAGCCGTCGCGTCAAGCATCATGGACTGGTCTTCGACGGGCACCGTCGGCCAGGCGTCGACCAGGTTCGTCATCCCGTTCTGATCGGGCACGGCGTGGTCGGCGTTGATCAGTTGGAGCCTGCCGGTGTCGGTGATCGCCGATAGGTCGAGGAACGTGGTCTGCGTCGCGGCTTCGGCAGCGGGGTCGACAGGCTGGGTGAAGTCCTCGCGGCCCTTGTGTGTCTCACCAGGGCGGACAACCCCTGCGGTGGCCCCGGTCATCGGGCTGGAAGCCCCGGCGTTGTCCCGGGTCACCTGCCACGCCGTCTGCAGAACCATCCCGGCGACGACCATGGCCAACACAGCCAGGCCGATCATCAAACCTCGTCGGCGGCGATTGTGCGGTGGCACCGCGTTTGTGATGGGCCGTACCTGTCGTGGATGTCTCATGGTTTCATCCTGCCCGGCGAAACCATCACCTTCGGGGGACGAAAATCGAAGATTTGTCGCGGAGCGGTGGAGTGGGGTTGGTACGCGGGGTGTCTCGTACGGTGGCAGTCGTACGTAAGGTCCACGGTCGGCACGGGGGCAGCCGTACGTGAGGTCCACGGTCGGCACGGGGGCGGTTTGCGGGGTTGCTTGCGGCCTGCCCGCCGAATAGATGGAATCAACAGGGTCTGGCTGCCGCGCTTGATGAGTCAGCGGGCTTGCTTGAGGTGGAGCGTGAGTTTCGTGACTTGGAGTTTTATTCGCTTCTCCTGTCCTCGGAGTTCTTCATCATCGTTTCGGTCATCGGTCACCCAGTGATGAGCATTCAATGGTCAACCAATGACGCTCAGAAGGCTATGGGC
>JAITVK010000011.1 GCA_031285845.1 Propionibacteriaceae bacterium | reverse complement strand
CAGCCATATCGATCTTGCCTTCTCTCACGACAAGCAAGCCTGAACCCCGAAGGGCTACGCGCTCAAACTATCTGAGGCACCACACCCCACCACCCGCTCAAACAAACTGAGGCACGTCGCGCCCTGGCGGCACGAATTGTCGCGGCCCTATCCTGAGGTGACGACGGTTCTGGCGTCACTGGCGCCCCATTTCCATTGCGGTGTGATCGCCAATCAGGTTCCAGGGTTGGCTCGGCGGCTGGCCGAATGGGGCATCGATCGGTTTTTCGACGTGGTGGTGTCCAGCGGTGAGCTCGGTGTTGAGAAGCCGGATCCCCGCATCTTCACGTACGCCCTTGATCAGGCGCGCTGTGTCGCTAGTCAGGCTGTCATGATTGGAGATCGCCCCGACAACGACATCTGGCCTGCGGCGGCGGTCGGCATGCGTACGCTGTGGGTACGACAAGGCGTTGGTGGACTGATGATCGTCCCCGATGTGGTCGCTCCCGATGTCACGGGCGCTGGGACTGGTCCTGGTGCTGGGCGCGCCATGAATCAGGCTACTCCCGACGCCACGGTCGACAATCTTGCGGGGGTGTTGGAGGTCCTTCTTCCGAAGGTGGGAATTGCGCTCGAGGTCACCTGATCGGCAAGACCTTGTGGTGGGATAGCGGACTCCGAGTCCACGCTCGGGTAGTTGGCTTTCGACCCTACCTTTCATACTCTAGTTTTGTGAGTACCGGCTCTCTATCGACTCGTTTGGCATGGCTGACCTTCGCATATGAGCAGTCAGTGGGGCCTTCGATTCGTCGACGATTGGCAACTTCTGGCACCCAGTTCCCCGAACCCGTGTAAAGAGGTTTACACTTGGGGCATTAACACCGGCCCCTACCGATTCCTCGGGAAGACCGGTTTTCTCATTTTCGGAAGCGCCCGTGAGTACATACTCTAAGCCCTTCTTTTCTTATGAAGGTCTTCTAAACCTGATGAAGTCCCGGGGAGCAACTTCTGCCGACGATACTCTCGCGATGAGGATGCTTCAGAGTAGTGGCTACTATCATATTACCGGCTATCTTCATCCGTATCGTCTGGTTGATCCCCATGACCCTACAGGTCATCGACGGCTCGATGCGTTTAGACCAGGCACTGATTTGGTGGATGTTGGGATCCTGATGGACTTTGATCGTCGGTTGAGAACGGTGCTGCTTGATGGCACGCAACTGGTGGAGGTGGCGATTCGAGCGCGTATTGCCCACGAACTAAGGCGGCGTAGCCCTTTCGCTCACACGGATCAGAGTTTTCTCAGCCCAGTGGAGTGTGTGAGATGGCGGACGAGGCAGGGAGTGAGACAGTCGGCCTTTCACGCGTGGATGACTGAGTATGGACGGCTTCAGCAGCGTTCCAGAGAGGAGCCGTTTGTTCGGCACAACCTTGAATGCTACGGTGAGCCACTACCAATTTGGATTGCTTGTGAGTTCCTAGACTTCGGCGCAGTATCCCACCTATACCAACTCATGCCGGACCGAGATCGGATAAGAATCGCACAAGCCGCTGGCGTGCCGAGCGAGCGGACGCTCCGTAGCTGGCTGGCGAGTCTGAATTATGTGCGCAATGTCTGCGCTCACAACAAACGACTTTGGAATCGGATACTCACCGTGAAACCACGAACCCGACCGTGTGATCTTCCAGTGCTTCTGACCTCGCTCGGCCAGCAGTCTGATGATCGCGTTTACGGGGTAACCGCCATAACCGCTTATCTTACGAGTCGATTGTGCCCTGACTCTGAATGGTTCAAACGAGCGCGAATGGTCCTTGGTTCGTTTCCCCAGATCCCGCTACGCTCCATTTCAGAGATGGGTGTGCCAGCTAACTGGGTCGAAGAGCCTCTCTGGAACGAGCTTGGACATGACGAACTGTAAGAAGAAGCTGATCGAAGGTGCCGAAGGATCCATTGTAAGATATCAATAGGGTGATCGCGCGGTGGAGTCGGCATGGGTCCGATCGGCTCTATCTGAGTTCCGATGAAGGTGATCACTTGGACTGGTACAGTCTCGCGACGGGGCGAGCCCACCCAACAACAGTCTCCATCGAACTGATGATCGAGGCGGTTGAACAGTCGACGGATCATCACAGCGTGTCTCAAGCCGTGTCATCGATCGCCTCTGAGAGTCGTGGAGAAGAGACTCTGAGGGACAGAGCCAAACAGTCGTCGCCAAGTCCGGAAGAGCCGACCGCGATCCCCATCCCGCGCGGTCCGGATTTCGCTCGGCCGGATTCCGATGTTGGCCAGACGTACGCCCCGGAGGGGGAGTTTTTGGCGAGCCCGTCTCCGGAGTCGGTGACGACTTGGGGTCCGCCGAGGCGAACGCGCGCAGCATCACCGTTCGCGAGCCGTCGCAGGATGCCCACCGCTGCCGAGCGGGGGCGTGTGGCGCGCTATCTGTGCGGGGCGACGACTGTTCTGGTTGCCGGTCAGGTCGCTGAGATTCTCTATGCCGCGCGGCTGAGCAGCAGGTGCGGACGCTAGTGCTGTTCAGCCAAAGAGGGCCACTGGGGCCTCCGGCGATCATCTACAACACCCCGGGTCCGGAACGACCCACCAGGAATTGGATTGGTGGTGTCCGGTTCATCCGGCTCCACATCTCGATGATCGCGCCCAGGTCATTCGGAAATCCTTCGAGGGCATGTTGCGACTACAGACCTCCCGCATCCGCTCCGGCAGCGCCCTGACGCGTACGTGGCGAAAATGCTGTCGGATTCGACCACCCTCCGGGGCCGGGGGCACGGGCCTTCATCCCAGAATTGTCGTACCGACGTGTCATCATGGATCCATGATGTCGATGGCCGGTGATCCGCCCTCCGCTAGGACGGTCCCTGACGACCCCGCCTCGTCCGGGCTCGGCGTGGTCGACCTGCCTGGATCGGGGCCGCCGATCGTCTTTCTCCACGGCTTGGGCGGCGCGTCCACACTGGATTATGCGCGTACGGCTGCTGCTTCGACGCTCCAGACGCGTCGACGGGTGCTGGTCGATATGCCCGGTTTTGGCGCGAGCGCACGGCGGTGTGCACCCGGCCTCGATCACTCCATCGCCGGTTATGCCGCCTTCCTGGACGACTGGTTGGAGTCGGTCCCGGGTGTCGGTCGCTTCGACCAGTCGAAGCAGCCCGTCGGGACCGGGACCCCCGTCGTGACCGGGATCCCTGTCTTGACTGAGAGCTCGGGCGAGGACGATCTGAGGGTTGAATCTGTCGGCGTGCCCGCGTCCCGGCCGCCCGCCGTCGCCCCCGATCAACGGGCCCGTCCTCGGGTGATCCTGTTCGGACATTCGGCCGGTGGAGCGGTGGCGCTCAGTTTGGCCGCGCTGAGGCCCGAACGAGTGGCAGGGGTCATCTTGACCGAGGCCAACCTCGACGCGGGTGGCGGCACGGCCAGCCGGGCCATCGCTGGGCGGAGCGAAGAGTCTTTCATTCGGCGTGGGCACGCCGCGCTCGTACGCACCGAGCGGGCGAAGTCTAATCCTTGGTCTCAGACTGTCGCGTTGGCGGACCCGGTGGCGTTGCATCGTGAGGCCTGTTCCCTCGTCGCTGGAGCCACGCCGTCGTGGCGCGACATCCTCTACGGTCTGACTTGTCCAAAGGCGTACGTCTTCGGCGAGCGCAACCTACCCGATCCCGACGCGACCGAACTGCTCCGCCATGGCGTCGAGGTGATGACTGTTCCCAACGCGGGCCACAACATGGCATGGGAGAACCCAGACGGACTCGCTGCAGTGATAGCGCGCTTCATGAAAGGAGTGGCCGGTGGTTCCTGACGAACGCGTGGACGACGCAAGACGGAAGGTCTGACGCCCTTTTCGGCTAGGCTGACACCCCTGTTTCGGGGCCCTCAGGGGCGGTGATGTCCAACAGTGTGTCCGGCGTCACGACAGTGAAACTGGCGTCCGGGTAGGCTCGGGCGAACTCACTCGGTCGGCGAGAGCGGGCCTTGGGGTTCCACTTGATCGCGTAGGCGTGGAGACCTCCGTCAGCTTCCTCAATGAGGTCGATCTCTTGTTGGCTCCACGTGCGCCAGAAGAAGAGTCGGGGTTCTTGGCGGGCATAACTCAGTGCCTTGAGTCGTTCGATGATGACAAAGTTCTCCCACAGGGCCCCTACATCGCCGCGCGCTTGGAGAGGATTGAAGTTGTTGAGAACTGCGTTGCGTATCCCCGTGTCCCAGAAATAGTACTTGCTCGTTCGTGTCACTTCTTGGCGGAGGTTTCGGCTGAAACCCCGGAGGTTGTAGAGAATGTAGCTTTTCTCGAACAGGTCAAGGTAGCGACTGATCGTTTTCGCGTCGATTCCTAGTGTTGACGCGAGTTCATTGATGCTGACGAGGCTTCCGACCTGGAGCGCGATGAGTGTTAGCAGGTCTTGAAGCGCCTTCGTGTGTTTGACTCGGTCGAGTTCGAGAATGTCTTTGAAAAGGTACGAATTTGTCAGTTCACGTACGACATCACGCCGATCAGTGTCGCTAATGCTCGTCCGAACTTCGGGGTACATCCCGTAGACGAGAAAGTTGTCAAGACTGTCAGACAGTTCGTAATCATTCATGACTTGGCGCAACTCCCCGACGCTGATCGGGAAAAGAGTCAGCGGCGTTTGGCCGCCAGTGAGCGGTTCACCCACGGCCCCGGCGAGCGCGAAGCTGGCCGAACCGGTGGCGATGACTGTCAGCTCCGGCCTGGAATCCACCAGAATCTTCAGCCCCCAGCCAACCTCGGGGATTCTTTGAGCCTCATCCAGAAAAAGGAGGTCGTAGCCTTCGGTCCATGCAAGGATTCGCGCGGCATCTTGGCCGGAGAGCAAGTCACGTACGACGATGTTGTCACCGCTGGCGCGCAGTATTCTCTGCCCACTGAGTGTGGCAAGGTGACGATCAACCAGACTGGTCTTTCCGGCTCTCCGCGGCCCATGGATGATCGTCGCTCGGTTTGGGCGAATCCGATCCGCGAGGTCGAGCTGGCGGGGAATCCATGTCGTCATGTCATCATTGTACGCCAAACTCCCCGTACTTCATTGAGTACATGGAGTCAGACTCCATGTACTTTGCCAAGTACATGGAGTTGTCCCCACCCTGAAGGGCAGTGCCAGCCGCTGCCACGCCCTGCGCTACAGTGGTCATTTGTGGCGAATGACAAAGTGATTCACGTGACGGCGGTGGCTCTGCGCGACCCAGATGACCGGGTGTTGACTGTGCGCAAGCGGGGCACTGGTCGGTTCATGCTGCCCGGCGGGAAGCCGGAGGTGGGAGAGACCGATCGGCAGGCGGCCGTACGGGAATGTGCTGAAGAGTTGGGGGTCGAGCTGCGGACCGAGGACCTTCGGTTGGTGGGAGTGTTCCGGGCGGAGGCGGCCAATGAGCCGGGGTACGACTGTGAGGAGACTTTGTTCATCTATCCTGACCCCGTTGCGGCGTCGCCCCATGCGGAGATCGAGGAGGTCCGCTGGCTCGACATGACCCAGCGCCTTCCCGAAGACACCTCGCCCTTGTTGCGCCACAATTTGCCGCAACTATCCGCTCGGCGTGGTCTGGATCGAGTGACGGTTTTCGCCGGTTCGGCCAGCGGTGATGATCCGGCGTACGCGCGCGGTGTCGCGATGTTGGGCGCGGAACTGGGTCGCCGCGGAATCGACATCATCTACGGCGGCGGCCATGTCGGTTTGATGGGTGTGATCGCTGACGCGGCGCTGAAAACTGGGGGCAATGTCATCGGCATCATGCCCAGGTCACTGGTTGAAGCGGAGATCGCCCATCCAGGTCTGACAATGTTCGACGTCGTCCCCGACATGACGACGCGCAAAGCCACGATGGAGCGCCTCGGCGACGCTTTCATTGCCGTGCCCGGTGGCGCAGGGACGCTGGAGGAATTCTTCGAAGCTTGGGCCTGGCTCCAACTCGGGTTGCATGACAAACCCGTCGCGCTCTACAACCTCGCGGGCTTCTGGAATCCACTGCTCGACGCGTTGCAGGCGATGGTCGTCGCCGGTTTTCTCGCCCAGGAGTACATCGATGCGCTCATCGTGGTCGATGATCCGCTCGACCTGATTGAGGCTCTCACCACCTGGCGGCCACCGGCGAAGAAGTGGGAGAGTCGCTGATTGCCTACCTTCCTGCGTCTGGGGTCGACGCTCGATGAGGCTCAAGTCCAGCAGCTGTACGTGGAACGCAGTCTGGGGCGGATGGCCTCGGCTGACTTCTGGAATCGAGGCGGAGCGTCGCGCCGGGCAGACCGCGCAGCTTTTCACCAGTGCAGGACAGGCCCAGCGGATCATCGCCGCGTCGCCGTGTGTGCGTGATCCCGCGAGGACAAGCGCAGACGCAACTCGATGACGTGTTCGAGCGCAGGGCGCCTGACGGGCCTCGAATCACACACGCCGGGGGGAGGATGCCGAGGGTTCGCATCGCCTCGACGGGGCGACGGCTAGGACGACCGGTTTTCGCGGGATCGCGCCAAGGCGATCGCCAGGTTGACCGCGCCGTGGACGGGCGGGACCTCCAAGCATCGTACGACCAGCTCAGGGCATTGTGCCGACAAAGTCGTGGTGAACGCGTCGCGCAGCCCGGCTTGGCGCAAAATGACCGACCCCGCCAAGATCACCTGGCCACCAACTGCCCCGCGGCGTACGATCTGAGCGACCTGGGCGGCCAAATCGGATCCGGCCTGAGTGATGATCCTCGTCGCGTCGGCGTCACCGGTTTCAGCGGCGAGAAACACGGCTGGTGCGAATTCGCCCCACGTCGTCGGACCGCGCTGAAAACACAAGTCGAAAGCCAGATCACGGATGGTCGCCACGTCTGACATGTCTACTAACGCCCGGGCCAGAACACCGGGAGCCTCACCTTCGTCGTCGCGGCGCAGCGTGATCTTGAGCGCTTCGCGGACCAAGGCCGCGCCGGAACCCTCATCGCCGAGCAGGTTCCCCCAGCCGCCGACCCTCAACGCGTCGCCGTCGGCGGTGGTCGAAACCACGATGGAGCCGGTGCCACAGATGACCCCGATGCCCTCACGGGCTCCGGCGGCGGGAACGATCAGTTCCGCGTCGTTGACGATCCGCCAGGCGACATCGGGGTGGGTTCGGCTCAGCAATTCGGCGATCTTGGCTCCGCGGGTGTGGTCTTCGACACCAGTCGCCCCGACGACGACCGCCGCCAGTTCATCCCAGGTGCGCCGGTGTTGAGCCAGATAGGCGTCGACTCGCGTCTGAACCCACTGGGCGGGGTCGACCCAACAGGCCTCGGCCCAGCCGTCGCTGAGGTCGTACGAGCAGGGCAGCGCGGCGTCAGATTCGTCGGAGCGGGGTTTTGGAGTGGTGGATTCGTCCGGTCCCGAGCGTGGACACAAGTGTTCGGGAGAGTCGGCCAGCGAGGCGCCTGATTCGCTGGAACCGAGAGGCTGGGCAGCTCGTACGATGTCGGGCCGACACGTGGCGGCCGCAGTCTCAGTCTTGGTCCCGCCGACATCAAGTCCGAGGACCAATCGACGCTCAGTCACGGTTGCCTCCACCTGTGACTCGCCCCGGCTTCGCGGAGTGATCCGAATTCGTGGAGTCTGCCTCCGCCGAGCCCAGGTGGGTCGAGCTCCCTCCCGCGGGTTCCGTCGCCGAGTCTGTTCGCGCTGAACTCCGCTGCGCGGACTCCACCTGCTCCTCAGCCGTCAGACTGGTTTTGGTGTCGCGGTTGGAGAAGACGAACTCTTCGACGTCGATCCCCCAAACGGCGGCGAAGGCTCCGGCCAGGGACTGCATCACCATCGTGGAGGCGACCACCTGCTCGCCGAGGTGAATCGAGTCGTCCAGCCTGATGACAGTCAGGTGTGGCTGGGGCGGCACGACGACGTGGGTCAGCAACAGACAAGGGTGCCCAGCCCCCGCCAACATCGTGGCCAACTCGATCTCGCGGCCCGACCCAAGGACGATGTGAAGCGCGGTTCCCGCACTTTCCATCTCGCCGTGCAGATAGTTGCGGGTCGTCGTCGCGGTGGCGGGCAGGCGGCAGACCTCACGGAACAGGAGCGCGCCTTCCTCAGCCGTGGCTGTCTGCGTGCCATCAGCGACGATGTCGACGCAGGACACATCGGTATGGTCCTCCGCGATCCTCTCGATCAGGGGTTGGGCGCGGTCGCGAAACTCACTCAACCGATCACCCACGCCGATCCACTGCCCGCTCCAATCTTGGCCGAGCATCGCCCCGGCGATCAGGTCGAGAGCGGCGACCGTACCCGTGAATGCCACGGTCGAGGCGTACGAATCAGGCTCATCGCCCAAGCTCACCCGCCTGTCGCAGCATGAGGCCAGGTCGGAGTCGGTGATGTTGACCAGGCAGGCTCGTAGCGCGGGTTCGATCAGGGGCATCGCCTGAATCGTCTCGGTGGAACGTCCCGACTGAGAGATCGCCCACACCAGGTCGGCCGGTGGCAGCGCCAAGTCGGAGGTGATGTCGCTGGCGAGCAGGCGCTCAGCGTAGACCCCGCGTTGCCGGAGCAGCCGCACTGGCAACGCGGCGGCGGCGAAAGAGGCCCCCATGCCGAGGAACACCGGATGGCGCACCGGGGTGATCCCCGTCATCTGGGCGAGCTGATCGGCGACGTGACCGATCATGCGCTGCAGCGCGGTGAGCTGGGCCGTCAGTCCTTGACGGAAGGGGATTTGATGCAGGATGTGAGCGTCAGCCATGGGGTCGTCTTTCCGTGAGTCGCGGGCTTGGTGGGTCATTTCGCGAGGGCAGTGGCCAGCACGAACCATCCGGCGTGGGGGATCCATTGCTCGGCCCAGCGCCAAGAATCATTCGCGTACTGTGGCGCGTCGGGCAGGAAGTCGATGTCGGACTCGTCCTCGAAACCAGCGGTGATGCCGTTGAGGATGCCGCCAGGAACGTTCGGATAGTGCGTGCTGTATTCGCGATTGCCCGACCCGCGACCTTGGAGCATGCAGACGTCGAACGGGTTGCGCCCCAGAACCCAGCTCAACTGGTCGTGGGCGAACCCGCGCAGTTCGTCGGCCAATTGTTCCGGGCAGTCCTCCAGGCGGGAGACCATAGTGGCGGCGGCCGACAGCGAGCAGATGTTGGCGTTCTCGCCCTGCCACCAGTAGCCGGTCTCGTTGGCGTGCGGGAAGAAGAACGATTCGCGAGGCTCACCGCCCAGCGGCTGTGTCAAAGCGCGTGGGTAGCCGAACGGGTTGGCGACAGCGTACGTCCTGGTCAGCCAGTCGCGACACAGCTGAATCGCCAATTCGCCAGCGGCCTTCGCACCGGCCGGGTCGAGGCGATCGAACACCTGGTGGTATCTCACCAGCGCGATGATCGGCAGTCCAGATTCGACGGCGTGGAAGTACGGCCGACCAGCGGCGTCACCGATCAGATGACCGGCTTGACTGGGCGTCCCCCCTGGTTGATACCGCGCCATCAGGCAGGCTGCTCGGCGCTGCGCCGTCTCACGCCAGGCCTGCGGATCATAGGATTCGGCGTGGCGAATCGCGGAGGTGCCGGGCGAGCTCGTCGTCGCGTCGCCAAGAGTTTCGCGGGTCTGAACCGTCGGGTCGGCCATGGTGTGCGTGATGGCGCTGCCGGTCGCCGGTCGACCAACAGCGGCCCAGGTGGCCTCCAGTTCGCAGGCGGCCATCAGCGCGCAGTAGTCGTCGATGATCGACTCGGTCCCGTTGAAGAAATACTCGGTGTTGTGCTGGTCGAGATGGGCCAGTCCGGTCACGGCGGCCCGCCAGTAGGCGTCGGGCTCATTGTCGCCGTGATCGTCGAGGCGTACGGCTCGCGCCAGCGCTGCGATCGCCATCCCGCCGCCGTGGCGAAACGCGGCCTGATAGCGATCCGTCCGTACGCAATCCTGTAGCGGCGCGGTGACGACTCGCTCGTCCAGACGTTTCGTTAGTGCGTCGAAGATCGCGGTGTAGAAGTACCCCGACGGATGCTGGAAACGAATCAGGAAGTCAGCCCCGTGAAGACCCTCGTCGCGCAGGCGATCGTGAAGGTACGGCCACAGGTCAGGGTGGTTTTCGCGCAGCGCCTCGTCGCCCGCCATCATCGCCCAGGCGACCAGCGGGATCTGTTGGGGACTCATCATGGTGGTGTACGTCAGATGTGACAGGAATTTCGAGTGGTCTCCAGAGGCGTCGAGCCAGCCGCCGTGGGCGTCGACTTCGTGGACCGTGCCGCTTCGGCCGCTGTCTCGGGTCGGTGAGTCGCCGAAGAACAGGGCGTGGCGGTCTTTGCGGTCGATCTGGCCCGAACTGCGGACGGATTTGAAGTAATACAGCACGTCAGAGATGGTTTTGTTGGCGATGACGTCGGGTCCGACTTCGCAGGTCGCCTCAGCGACCACCATCGAACCATCTGTGACGGTGACGGCGATCGGGCAGGCCGAGTCGTTTAGGTCGGCGGTGTCGATCGTGATGACGCGCCAGACCCCTGGCGTCCAGCCGACGACCTTAACCGGCGCGGAGATGCTGGTGGGCAAGGGTTGCCCGGTGTCGGTCCGAACGCAGGTGGCGGTCGCGTCGGGATGGTCATCGCCGCGCAGCAGCAACCGTACGGACGACTGGGGCAGGTACCCCAGATGATTGGTGGTCAAACGCATCACGACACCTGCTCTGGTTGTTGGAGGATGACCCCAAGTGTAACGAGTTGGGAACGAATTGGTCAAGTATTGGTATGTTGAGGTATCGCCCCGTGGGGCGACCTGTCAGGCAGTCCTCTCCCTCAGTCCTGCGACTTGGGCGCTGACTTGGCCTCAAGCCTTGCCTGAAGTCAGCGTGATCACTAGTCCGGATATGACCATTTGACACCGACGGCCTCAATTGATCTATGATTGGTCTGCAATGGTACTCACCACAACATTGGTGTGACGGGAACCATGGCCCGCAATCGATTCAAGAATGTCGTTCATTGGAGAAGACGGATGCCCCCAGATCCGCTGCACTGTCGCATCGTCGTCGCAGGCGATGATGTGTGGGAAGACCTGTCGAATGGTATCGACCAGGTCAAACGTTTGGCCACCGACGCTGACATGGTGGCCGAGCTGGAATGTGGCTTGGCTCGTGTCGTCGGCGAGTCGACCAGTCCACAAGTGATGGTCCTGTTCACCGCCGCTGGTCAGTTCACCCCCGAACAGCAACGGCGGGTCGACGCTTCCGTACGGGCTGGAACAGGGTTGGTCGCGATTCATTGCTCGGCCTACTTTCCCGGGTTCAACGCCGACGATCCCCGCCCGGACGCTGCGCAGTACTGGTCGACGGCTTTCCACCTGCTCGGCGTCAGGTACGACTCGCACGGCCCGCAACCGCACGAGACCACGTTCACCGTTCATGTGGATTCAGACCATCCGATCACCCGAACGGTGACTGACTTCCCGATCCACCATGAGCATTACCACGTCGTCATGGACGATCCCGCGCCCCAGGTGGTCGCGTGGCGCGAGGCCGACGCCGCCCGCGAACCGGTCATGACAGCCAAACAGTGGGGCCAAGGACGGGTGGTGTGGCTTCAGTTGGGCCACGACATGCGCGCTTTCGGTTGCCCCGAGGTACGCCAACTGCTCACCAACGCACTGGTTTGGGTCGCCCCGCGGGAATCACAGGCGACATCGAACGCCGAGGCGGTGAACCGATGAGAGTCCTGCTGCGCCGTTTGGTGTTCTACGTCCTCACCGCTTGGGCGGCCATCTCGCTCAATTTCGTCCTGCCGCGCATCATGCCGGGCGATCCGGTGACCAACATGGTCGAGCGGTTCCGCGGCCGACTGACACCCCAAGCCATCCAAGCGTTGCGGGTGCTGTTCGGTCAGGAACATTCCAACCTGTGGCTCCAATACGTCGACTATTGGAAGAACCTGTTCCACGGCAACTTCGGCATCTCGTACGCCTACTATCCGACGCCGGTGACCTCGGTGGTCAACGGCGCGATCTGGTGGACGCTGATCCTGATCAGTTTGTGCACGATTCTGGCCTTCGTCATCGGTGTCAGCCTCGGCACAGTCGTCGGTTGGAAGCGCGGCACCTGGCTCGACGCGCTGGTTCCCGTCACTTCGTTCATCTCGTCGATCCCCTATTTCTGGTTCGCCATCATCATGGCGCTGGTCTTCTCCATCGTGTTGAAATGGTTCCCCTTGTCAGGCGGCTACGACGTGTGGGAGACCATCGGTTTCAACTCGTCGTTCATCTCCTCGGCGGTCTATCACGCCATCCTGCCTGCGGTGACGATCATCGTCGCTTCGATCGGCGGCTGGCTGATCGGGATGCGCAACATGACGGTCACCACCTTGTCTGAGGATTACGTCCGCATGGCCGAGGCCAAAGGGCTGCGCAAGCGCCGAGTGGTTCTGGCGTACGCGGCGCGCAACGCCGTCTTGCCGTCACTGTCGAGCTTCGCCATGTCGCTTGGCTTCGTGGTCGGCGGCTCGATTGTCACCGAGATCGTCTTCAACTACCCCGGCATCGGCTCGATCCTGTTCCGAGCCGCGCAATCCCAGGACTATCCACTGATGCAGGCCATCTTCCTGGTCATCACCGTCATGGTGTTGGTGGCGAACTTCGTCGCCGACATCGCGTACGTCTTCCTCGATCCTCGTACCCGTCAGGAGGCCTGAGATGAGCGCCGCCGCCATCGTCGACACTGACCCAGTGTCGCAACCGACCGCCTCGGTCGGGCTGTCCAACCGTTTCGCCTGGCTGCAAGGGCTGAAGAGTCCCAAAACCCTGGTCGGTCTGATCATCTTGGCCTTCTTCGTCCTGCTGGCGATCTTCGGCCCGATCTTCGCCCCCTACGATCCTTCCTCGGTGTCGTGGGAGACGCTGCAACCGCCGAGCGCCGCGCACTGGCTCGGCACGACCCAAGCCGGTCAGGACGTCTTCTCGCAGATGCTCTACGGCGCGCGCATCTCGATCATCGTCGGGTTCTGCGCCGCACTGCTCGCCACGGTCGTCTCTGTCGTGGTCGGTCTGGTGGCCGGCTACCTTGGCGGTTTGACCGACGACCTGCTGTCGCTGCTGGCCAACGTCTTCCTCGTCTTGCCGTCGCTGCCGCTGGCCGTCATCTTGGTCTCGCTGCTGCCCAAGTCAGGGTCGGCCGGGATCATCCTGATCATCGCTATCACCGGATGGGCCTGGGGATCAAGGGTGTTGCGGGCGCAGACGATGTCGCTTCGCCGACGCGACTTCGTCGAGGCGGCCCGCGCGACCGGCGAGCGTACGGCCAAGATCATCTTGCATGACATCATGCCCAACGAGATGGCGATCATCGCCTCGTCGTTCCTCGGCACGGTCACCGGCGCGATCCTCACCCAAGCCTCGCTGTCCTTCCTCGGCCTGACATCGGTCTCCGAATGGTCGTGGGGCACTATCCTCTACTGGGCTCAAGTCAATTCTGCCCTTCTGATGGGCGCTTGGTGGTGGTTCATTCCGGCTGGTCTGGCGATCGCCCTGCTCGGAACGAGCATGTCGTTGATCAATTTCGGCATCGACGAATTCATCAACCCGCGTCTGCGCCAAGCCAACGCTGGAACGAAGGCGCAGGCCAAGGCGCGTCGAGCCGAGGCCAAGGCGCGCAAACTGGGTGCGGTCGGTCTGCCGACGCGCGACAAGGTTCTTCCGCCTGAGGATCACCCGGATTCTTCGGTGGTTCTCGACGTGCGCGACCTGGTCTTCGGCTACGGGGTCGGCGACGACGCGACCGTGGCTGTCAACCATGTCAGCTTCCAGGTCCGTCGCGGCGAGGTCTTGGGCATCGCCGGTGAGTCGGGCTCTGGAAAGTCCACCCTGGCCAACGCGATCGCTCGGTTGTATCGACCGGCCGCGACCACGATCAGTGGCCAACTGCTCTACACCAACGCGGCCGGGGCGACCACGGACGTGCTGACGATGAGCGACGAGGAGTTGCGGCGTTTCCGCTGGGACGAGTTGTCGGTGGTTTTCCAGTCGGCGATGAACGCTCTCAACCCGGTGTTGACAATCGGCACGCAGATCGACGATGTGCTGCGGGCACACCGAGCGGACATGACTAAAGCCGAGCGCGAGACTAAGATCCGTGAGCTGCTGGGCCTGGTCGGGATCCAATCCGATCGCGTACGGGCGTACCCGCATGAGTTGTCGGGCGGTATGCGCCAGCGAGCCATGATCGCCATCGGGTTGGCCTTGGACCCGGAGATCATCATCATGGACGAACCGACCACCGCCCTCGACGTGGTCATTCAGCGTCAGATCATCGAACAGTTGATTCGTTTGAAAGATGAACTCGGCTTCACGATCATCTTCATCACCCACGATCTGTCGCTGTTGATGGAGTTGTCGGACACGATCGCCATCATGTACGCCGGGCGACTGGTGGAGTGCTCGCCGACGCGACAGTTCTATCAGCACCCCGTGCATCCGTACTCTCAAGGGCTGCTGCGATCCTTCCCGACTCTGTCCGGCGCGAAGCGCGAACTGACGGGCATCCCCGGATCTCCGCCCGATCTGCGTCACTTGCCGCCAGGATGTCCGTTCGCGCCGCGCTGTGACCAGGCGACTGAGCGATGCCAGGAACACAAACCCGATCTGCGTCAGGTCATGGTCGACAACACGACGATTCAGGTCGCCTGTCACAGTCTGGAGATCCCGACTCAGCCGAAGGAGGACGCTCATGTCCAGCAACATTGAACCGGCCATCCTGTCCGCCCATGAAGTGTCCAAACACTTCCGCGTGCGCGGTCGGGGATTCGCCAAGGCTGGCCACCTGCACGCCGTCGACGGTGTCAGCCTGGATCTCTACGCGGGCCAGATCACCGCGTTGGTCGGTGAATCCGGCTGCGGAAAGTCGACCCTGGCCAGGCTTCTCGCTCAGATGTATTCGCTGACCGCCGGTGAAGTCGTGTTCCAAGGGGCCACGGCTCAAGCCTCTCGCGCTTCGGCATTTCGCCGCTACGTCGCCGACGTCCAGTTGATGTTGCAGGATCCGTACGGCTCATTCAACCCGGTGGCGACGATCGAACAGCACCTGACTCGAGCCATCAAAGTCCATCATCCGAAAGCCAGCCGGGCCGAGGTCGCCCAGATCGCGGAAGACCTGCTCCGCCAGGTTCACCTGGAACCGCCGCGGCAGTTTCTGGACAAGTTCCCTCACGAATTGTCTGGTGGCCAGCTGCAGCGCTGCTCGATCGCGCGTGGTCTGGCCGCGAATCCGAAGGTGTTCCTCGCCGACGAGCCTGTCTCGGCGTTGGACGTCTCCATCCGACTGGGGGTGCTCAACCTTCTGCGGGAGTTGACCGAAGTCCATGACGTGGCTCTGCTCTATGTCACCCACGACATCGCCTCGGCCCGCTACTTCGCCGCCGACACCGCCGTGATGTACGCCGGGCACATGGTCGAACATGGCGACTCCGAAGCGGTCACGCAAACCCCGGCCCATCCGTACACTCGGCTGCTCATCGACTCCGCGCCCGACCCCAACCGGCCGCGGGGCACGACCGAGCGGACCGATGTCGGCGCGCCACCAAGTCTGATCGATCCACCGACTGGCTGTCGCTTCCATCCGCGCTGCCCCTTGGCCACGAAGCTCTGCTCGACGACAGAACCCCCAGTGGCCGTCTTGGCGCCAGGCGGCCAGTCGAGCGCTGGCCGACCGCACTGGGCGAAGTGCTGGCTCTACAGTCAAGCCCCCGCCGGGTTCATCGGCCCCACCCAACAGACCTCAACGAATGCGAATACCCCCCACCGGACGAAGGAGAAGAGTGATGGGATTACGAAATAGGGCCAAGCGAGTCGCCGTGGCCGGCGTCTCGATGGCCATGATGATGACGGTCGGATTGACCGCCTGTGGCAGCAACAGTGGACCGAGCGGTGGCGGAGTGACGATCAACGTCGCTGGTCAAGCGGACAACCTGACTCAGGTGTTCAACCCGTACCTGCCAGTTGGGTCGTACGACGTGATGTCGGGCGACAAGACCTGGGTCTACGAGCCCCTGGTGCAGACCAACCCAGTCGACATCGGCAACGACCACCCGTGGCTGGCCGAGAAGTGGGAGTGGTCCGACCAGAACAAGAAAGTCACGTTCCACCTGCGCACCAACGTCAAATGGACTGATGGTGAGAAGTTCACGTCGAAGGACGTGGTGTTCACTTACAACCTGTTGACCAAATACCCCGCGTTGAACACCACTGGCGTGGTGTTCAAGACGGTCGAAGCCCCCGATGAGAACACCGTGGTCTTCACCTTCGACGCGTCGTACGAACCGTACTTCTTCCTGCTGAGCAACGTTCCGATCGTGCCGGAGCACACCTGGTCGAAGGTCGACGATCCGACGACCTACGCCGATGAGAACCCGGTGGGCACTGGCCCGTTCATGCTCGACCAGTTCTCTCCCCAGGCGATCACGATGAAGAAGAATCCGAACTACTGGCAGGAAGGCAAGCCGAAGATCGATGGTCTGCGCTTCATCGCCTACAAGGACAATCAGGCCCAGACCAACGCTCTGGTCCAAGGCGATGTCGATTGGGGCTCCACCTTCATCGCCAACGCTGAACAGACTTATCTGGGCAAGTCGGACAAGAATCACTACTGGCATCCGACGGTCGGCTTGGACGGTTTGATCCCGAACTTGGAGAAGTGGCCGCTGTCTGAGCTGTCGGTTCGCAAAGCGATCTCCTTGGCGGTCGACCGTGAGCAGGTCGCCCAATCGACCAATGATGTCACTGCCACCTCGCAGATCGGTCTGCCGATGCCCGCGTTCGAGTCGGTGATCGACCCGCAATTCAAAGGTCTGAACTATGTGAAGGATTTGACCAAAGCCAAGCAGACTCTTGAAGCCGATGGCTGGACGATGGGTCCTGACGGGGTTTACGTCAAGGATGGCAAACCGTGCTCGTTCACGATCACCTTCCCGTCGGCCTACACCGACATCACCGCTCGCGCCCAGGTCATCATCGACAACCTGAAGCAGGTCGGCATCAAAGCCGAGATCAACGGTGTGGCGGTGTCCGACATCAACAACCTGACCTCGATGGGTGACTTCGAGTCGACGATCGGTTACCCGGTGGCGGCTCCGCCGAACGCGTACCTGTATTACGACTTCACCATGAACCCGTCGCACTACGTGCCGACCGGCCAGGCGGATCCGTCCTACATGAACATCGAACGTTTCCAGAACGCGGCGGCGGAGAAGGCCTTCGCTGACTATCTGGTGGCGGGATCCGATGAGGAGCGCGCCAAGAATCTGGGCATTCTGGAGAAGGCCTGGGTCGAAGAGTTGCCGATGATCACCATCTTCTACTGGGGCTACTACGGCGACTGGTCGACAGAGAAGGTGACAGGATTCCCGGATGATTCGAATCCGTACTTCCGCCCGAACGCCAACCCGGTGACAGCGATCAACCTGGTGCCGGTCACGAAGTGAGCCAAGCCGCGGTGGGCCATGCTAGCTCCTTGGCCCACCGCGGCCCCTCCCCGACCCGAACCTTGACCTTGCCTGGGCCTTCCCAGGAACCACAACGCGACCTCGCCGACGGCAGCGCCGGATGCGAGGTCGCATCGAACAAAGGAACATCATGAGCACTACTCGCCCCACTCGGGCGCTCGTCCTCGTCAACGGGGACGACACACATCACGACCTGTTGGCCGCTTCCCCGATTCTGCAGCAGCTCGGCGTTGACGCCGACCTGGTGACTGATCGAGGCATGGGAATGAATCGTTTCATCGACCCGCGCCCTGCCACCGCCGACGCTGACGTCTATCTGCTGTACACCTCCGGCGGGGCGTTTCCGACGGCCCAGCAGGAAGCGCTGGCTTCAGCCGTAAGAGCCGGCAAAGGTGTGGTCGCGCTGCATTGCGCCAATCTTGTCGGCTTCGGAGAAGGCGGACTTGAGGCGGACCGTCCGCTGTTCGATCTGCTCGGCAACCGTTACCTGTCCCACGGCCCGGGCTATCATGAGGGCCGCCAGACGGTGGAGTTCGTCGGCGAGCATCCGATCACCCAAGGACTGGAGAATTTCGAGATCTTCGACGAATACTACGAGTACGCCTTCGCTGACGACGGCCATCAGGTCTTGGCGACACGGGCCAGGGTCGAAGATGGCGTCGCCATTCCACTGATGTACACCCGCGAGGTCGGGGCGGGCCGCGTGGTCTACCTGGCGCTCGGCCACGATCTGCGCGCCTGGGGTGAACCCGGTTTCCGTACGCTGGTCAAGCGGAGCTTGCGCTGGGCGGCCGGGTTGGAGGTTGAGGCGTGACCCACCCGACACCGCTGGCTGTGATGGCCTACACCGTCCTCGAACCGGCTTTGGCTGATCTGGAATCCACACTGGACCAGGTCGCCAGCCTCGGCTTCACCGGCATGGAGACTTACGGCATCGTCGAACAGTACGGTCCGGCGCGGGTCAAGCGCGCGCTGGACGCGTCCGGACTGACCCTGACCAGCGCCCACATGCCCTTTCCTGCCGGAGCGCAGGCCGAGCAGTTGCTCGACCAGGCCGAGGAACTTGGTGCGACGACCCTGGTGTGGTCGTTGGAGCCGGACGAGTTCGCCACCGCCGCCACGGTCGATCATGGCGTCGAGCGGGTCAACGAGGCGGCCGAGCGGGCCGCCGCGCGCGGGATGCGGATCGCATACCACAACCACACGGCCGAGTTCAGCCAGCGCTACGACGGTCAGCGGGCGTACGACTATCTGTGTGGCGTGTTGGATCCGCGGGTCGTGCTGGAGCTCGACGCCTACTGGGCGAGGTTCGGGGGAGCCGATCTGACCGAGGTGTTGGACCGCGCGTCGGATCGGATTCGCTACATCCACCTCAAAGATGGACCGCTGCGCGACTACGGTCGTGACACGCTCGTTCCGCTCGGGTCGGAACAGGGGTCGATTGATTGGCAGCGCGTCCTGCCTCACGGTGTCGGTCTTGAGTGGCACATTGTGGAGTTGGAACGCCTGGGGATCGACGTCTTCGACGCTTTGGCGCAGTCGCGTGACTTTTTGGTGAGTTCCGGCTTGTCAGAATGTGGGCGGGTGTAGCGGCGATGCGACGGGTTTTGTTTCTCGGTGGCGGCGGGTTGATCTCGTCGGCGGTGGCCGACACGCTGGTGAAAGCGGGCGATGAGCTGACGATCATCACCCGCGGGCCACTCAAGCGGGCCTGTCCCGGGGCGACCCATCATCTGGCTGACGTCACCGATCCGACCGCCTTGCGCGGTATCGTCGGCGACCGCCAGTGGGACGCCATCGTCAACTGGGTGGCCTACCGTCCAGCGGATTTCGTCGACCACGTCGAGCTGTTCTCCGGTCTGACGGGGCAATACGTTCTAATCTCCACCTGCTCGGTGTTCGCCCGCCCAGTTCCGTGTCTGCCGATCACCGAATCCTCGGCTCGTCGCCAGGCGACGTTCGATTATCCACGGGGCAAGCTCGAATGCGAGTTCGCCGCCGAGCAGATCTTCCAACAGACCGG
Organism: Propionibacteriaceae bacterium; assembly: GCA_031285845.1. GTDB lineage: Bacteria > Actinomycetota > Actinomycetes > Propionibacteriales > Propionibacteriaceae > WQYJ01. The sequence goes on along the minus strand of JAITVK010000011.1, from coordinate 27,829 downwards.
GTTTCCGATCGCGATCATCCGACCATTTCATTCCTACGATCGCAGCGTGATTCCCTTGTTGTCGGGCATGACGGCGCTGCAGCGGATGCATACAGGCCAGGCGGTGGTGGTCTATGGGGATGGGACCTCACTGTGGTCGCTGACCCACACCAGCGACTTCGCCGCCGCGCTGGTCCCACTGCTGGGGGACTCGCGCATCGTGGGGGAGTCGCTCAACATCGTCGACGACACGATGGTGACCTGGGACCAGATCCACCTGATGCTGGCGCGCGCTGTCGGCGTCGAGCGACCGCGACTGATCCATGTCGGCTATGAGGAGATCGGTCGACGGATTCCAGGGTTGGCCGATGTCATGGAACATGATTTCCGTCACTCGATGGTGTTCGACACGAGCAAGCTGCGTCGCCTGTTGCCCGGTTGGTCCCCTAGAGTGTCTTTCAGCCAGGGGGCACGCGATATTGTTCATCATGTCTTCGCTGATCCGGTCAGTCAGGTCGATCCGGCGCTGATGACCATCATGGATGATATCGTTCACGAGCAGGAGGTGACAGAGCATGGATGATCCCACCGCCTCACCGACCCCGCGCAGGATTGAAGCCGCTTATCCCGATCCGCTGTGGATCCAGGTGCTGCATTGGATCAACGAGCAGGTCGAGCAGCATCGACTCGGCCCAGGTGACCGTCTGCCGCCGGAACGACAGCTGGCGCAAGACTTGGGCGTGTCGCGGGTCACCTTGCGCAAGGCGCTGAATCATCTCGTCGACGAGGGCAAGATCAAACCGGCCCAGGGCCGCGGGTGGTACGTCGAAGGTTGGCAGGCGTCGAGTGAAGAATGGCCGAACCGGTTGGAGTCCTTCTCCGAGACAGCGGCTCGCCTGGGGTTGGAAGGATCGTCGGCCGTGTTGCGGGCCGACACCGAGCCTGCCAGCCTCGACCTGTCCGAGAGCCTGGGCATCCCACCGGGACTGCCGATCTTCCATCTCGAACGCGTCCGGATGCTCGGGGGCATTCCTATCGCCATCGACTCTTCACAAATCCCGCTGCGAGAAGCCCCCACGCTGCCGTCGTACGATTTCACCACCGCCTCGCTGTTTCAAGCACTGACCGATTGTGGTGTCGAACTGGCTCGCACGGAATCCACGATCGAAGCTCTCGGCGCTGACGCCTACGTGTCGACTCATCTGGGGATCGCGGTGGGCGACCCGATCCTGGTGATGAAACAGATCGCGCTTGATGGCTCGGATCGACGTGTCTTCACCTCCGTCATCACCTACGCCGGGCAGCGCTACCGCTTGCGTACCTCGTTCGTACGCTGACTGTCTATTTCTCGGGGCCCCTGCCGCGGGGCTCATGGGCTTGACCCCTCTATATGGGGTCTGGCAAGGATATTCATCAACTGGAAGGAACGACTGTGTTTGTCAGTCACGTTATTGGACCGAAAACGAGTCGGGTCGTCGAAGTGGCTGATCCGACGCCTCGCCCAGGCCATGTCATCGTCGATGTCGTCGCCTGTGGCATCTGCACCTCTGATCTGCCGCCGTGGCGTTCATGGGGGCGCGAAGACAACCCGGTCCTGCTCGGGCATGAGATCGTCGGACGTGTCACGTGGGCGGGAGCGACCAGCCCGTTCCAGGTCGGCGATCTGGTCACGGGCCTGGGCGATGGTGGTTTCGCCACCCAAGCTTGTCTGAACGAGCGGTACCTGGTGCTGGTGCCAGCGGGGATCGCGCCATGGCTGTGTTTGAGCGAGCCGTTCTCTGACCTGGTGGCCGCGATCGACGCCGTGCCTCGCCGAATCGGTGAGGACGCCGCGAATCAATCAGGGGAGCGCATCGCGGTAGTCGGCGCGGGCTTCATGGGCTTGGGCCTGATCCAGTTGGCGCGGTTGCGGGCTCCGCAACTGCTGGTCGCGATCGACCCGTCGCCCGCCGCGCGCCAGCGGGCCCTCGATCAGGGAGCTGACCTGGCGTTCGACCCGCACGAGATCCCAGCCGAGCTGCTGAGTGGACCCGCCGAACCGAGTACGACCGACCCACGGATGGATGTGGTCTTGGAAGCGGCCGGTCACGCCTCAGCGCTGGAGTTGGGCGTGGCTCTGGCGCGACCGTTCTCGACCTTGTCCATCGTCGGCTACCACCACTACACCGACGCTCTGTCGCTGCCGATGGACGCTTGGCACAAGGCGTTGACCGTGCGCGCCGGTTTCACTCCGAATCAGGACCGCTTGATGACGAGCGTGGCGAAAGCGGTCGATTTGATCGGCGGTCGTCGCATCACCCAAGCGCCGCTGGTCACCCATCGATTCGGTTTGGACGGCATCGATGAGGCGTACCGTCTGATGGAGTCCCACCCCGACGACTTCGTGAAGTCGGTCGTGGAGCCGAACCGCTGACAGGTTCGCGGAGGACAGGTGGACGTACGACGAGGCCACGGTGTGAGAGTGGCCCCATCGTACGTCGCGTGACGCCGCCGTGGTGAATGTGACGCCGCAGCGGTTGGCGTGATCTTGTCGGCTCGTCAGTCAGGTCCAGGCGACGACCGTCGCTACCGTTTGGCGGAGTTGCCGTGACGGCCGAGCAGGAGCAGCGCCATTCCGCCGAGCGCCCAGGCTGACAAGGTCAGCCATTGCGTCCAGGTCGCGGCTGACGGGAAGTAGACCGCCGAGCGCAGCAGGGTGGACGCCGCGCCGGGCACGAAGGCTTGGCCGACGCTGCCCCATGGCGTGGGTAGGAATTCCGGCGGCATGGCCGCCCCGGAGATCGGATTGGCCAACAGCAGCGTGACGAGCGCGGCCAGTGGCAGACCGGCCAGGCCAAACAGGGCGGCGCAGCCGACGACGAAGCTGGTGGTGGCTCCGATTCCGAGGGCGACGACACCGGCGTTGAGCAACCACTGCCCGCCGATCAGCCCAAGCCAGGATTGCATGACTCCGACGACCCCAGCGGCCGCGCCGACGGCGAAGATGACGATGGCGATGATCCGGCGGACTCGCCCTGACACGAGTTGAGAGATCAGCGCTCCGCCGAGCAGGCCGCCCAAGACCAGTGGCAACACCATCGAGGACAATCCCGCGCCCAGTCGATCTGACTCCACCAGGGGCGCCACGTCGGTCACAGTCACAGTAGGGATTTCTGCGCCGCTCGCGGTCTGGCCGGTGGGCAACGCCGGAGCCTTGCCTGATGTGAGAGCGGTCATGATGGCGGTCAACTGTTCGGTCACGGCCCCCAGCGCCTTGGAGTCGATCTGCGCTTGGAGTTGGGTGGCGATGGCGCGCAGCGCTTGAGCAGGAGCGGCCCCCGCAGCTGAGGCGATCAGGATTTCGGGCTTGTCGCCGAGCAGGATCGCGCCGTAGAGCTGACGGGTCTTGATGTCGGTGATCGCCGCCTCACGATCAGCCACTGCCGTGAGCTTGAGTGGAGCGGGGTCCTGCTCAGCCAGGACAGATTCGACGGCGTCGACCGCCTCGGTCGGGCCGAGGATGCCCACCGGGAGGTCGTGGGGTTTGGCGGTGGCGGCTGGCCAGGCGAAGGCGGAGACGATCAGTCCGACGATGATCGCGGCGCCGAGCGCGATCACAATAGCCGGGGGACGTCGGCGATGGGGGTTGGTGGTGGCGGACGTGGTCGGCGTGATGAGGCTCATGGTCTTCTCCTTGGCTCAGTCTGTTCTTTAAGAGAACGTACGTTCTGGGATTACATTAGCAGAACTGGTATTCTCTTTGCATGCCCAGAGTTTCCCCTGCCTATCGTCAAGCCCGTCGTGATCTGATCGCCCGCGCAGCCATCGCCTGCATCGAGCGTCGCGGGGTCCATGAGACCTCCATTGCCGACATCGTCGCCGAGTCAGGGTTGTCCACCGGGGCGATCTACTCGCACTTCACCGACAAAGCTGAGTTGGTCCGCTACATCTTCTCGTACTATCTGCTGCCTCGGCTGGACCAATTGCGGATCCAATCCGACGCGGTTCCAGAGGACGAATCGACCCCGGCCCGTGTCGTCGCGACGCCGGGGCACATGCTTCATCGCATGCTGCAGATGCTCAACTCCACTGGTCTGCCGTACGTGATTTTCGCTCAATTCTGGGCCGAAGTGACAGTCGACCCCGAACTGCGCGAGGCTTTCCATGAATCCGTCGGTCTGCTGCAAACTACAGTGTCACAGTTACTTTTGCCGTGGGCTGAACAGCGCGCCTGCGGTGGGTCTGATCATTCGGATTCTGCTGAGTTCGACGAACACGCCGTCGAATTGGCCCAGGTGACGACTCGTGCGCTGGTGAGCATTCTTCAGGGTTACGTCGTCAACGCGGCGCTCTTCGGCGACCCGGCCTCGCCTGACGACTACATCAAAGCTGTCTCGACGGCGTTCGGAGCTGGTCCCGATCTGTCGTGATGCGGTCCTGATCTGTCATCAGGCGCGGCTATAGTCGGGCGGCAGGTCAGGCGGCGTGGTGGAGCGGCGCCCGACTCATTGTCGCTCATCAGGCGTCGGATCAGCCAACTCGGTTCTTCCTCGCAGCACATCGTCGCGCAGAATCTGGCACATCCGCTCCGGTTCTTCGAAACATGGGCTGTGCGCCGAATGGCGGAAAGTGTAGAAACCCTTCAATGGCGCGACGAGTGCCTGGGCGTACTGCCGCGACAGGTCGTACGACACCTGATAGTCGTACGCGCCATGCATGATGTAGGCGGGAATGGTGAGCGACGGCGCCTGCGCCTCCAGGTCGAAGGCGAGCACATCGCTCCACAGACACCTGTTCGAAAAGATCATGCCTTGGACGTAACGCAGCCTGTCGGGCCACGAATACCATCGACACCTCATCAGGGCGAGCGGCAGTTCCATCATCGACGGCGGACGACGCGTCATGCCAATGCCGAGTTTGTTCAGCGCCGCGCTTCGCAGCATCATGTAGCCCTCGTCGATCGGCGCGCCCTGGTCGATCGGATGCTTGTCGAGCCTGCGGACCATAGTCTTGTCGCCGTTGGCGCGAAACACGTCGAGCATGTGACGGTAGGCGATTCGTTCCGACTCGGCTTGGCGTACGATCTGTCCGACGCCAATGTAGGCCTTGAACAACTCGGGCGCTTGCGAAACGGTCAGAGTCCCCAGCAGACTTCCCCACGAATGCCCCATCAGGTAGATTCTCGCTTGGCCGAACCGCTGGCGCAGGTAGAGCGTGACCGCGATCGTGTCGGCGATCATCTGGTCGATGGTCATGGTGGTTTTGGACAGGCCGCGACGGTACGACAATCCAGCGCCGCGCTGCTCCCACCAACACACAGTGAACAGGTCCTCCAGCCCGGTCGGGTGCTTCCCCGAGAGCGCGACCTCGGGCGACCCTGGTCCGCCATGAAGGAAGAGCAGCACCGGGTTGCGCGTGTCCCGACTGGTCAAGATCATCCCTTGGCGAGACTCGTTGATGGACAGGAAGACCTTCTCCTCGAGAATCGTCATGCTCGTCCTCCCCAAGACGTCAGACCGCGAAACGATGGGTCGAGCGTCATGGCCCTCGGGCTCGTCGCGCGGTGAAGTATGGTTTCAACGATACTCGGTGTTCTGCTTCGGGTCGTACATGGCGGGCCTGCTGTCCGGCGACACAACCCTCCCAGAGTTGCGGCCCGCGAGGGGGTTTCGCTGACTCAGGGAGGGTTGTGTCGTCGATTTGGGCCTATTTGGGCGGTTTTGCCGACGCAACCCATCCACGAGATGAGTTTGAGGCTCGGATGTGCTCAGTTGGGTAGGGTTGTGTCGCCTGTTGGGACCGTACGGGGCTGCTCGGGGAGGGTTCGCCGCCTAGATTTCTCCGGACGATTTCGCGCTCACACCACGCGTCCGACAGGGTTCTCCGCCTCTGATCCGCTCGGGGCCGACCTCCGTGCCCGCCCGGCCTCGTCGTGCTTCTGGCGACAACTCCCAGCATCGGCTTGTAGGTTCCTCGCTCCCACCACAACAAGTTATCCACAGATTTCACCCGAACCTCTTCCATCGGGGTTCGCCTTCGACCAGGATGGTGGTATGACCATGACATTGCGCAACGTCGAGTTGGCCCGCGACGGGCGAGTGACCTGCCGCAATCACGCGCGGTTGGGGGTACCTCCGCCTGGCGCGAGGAGTGTACGGACGTCCCCAGTCGTCAGGCGGCGAGGGTTCGCAGGCGCGCCTGCTTCGTTTTCGGGCTGCCGTGTCAGCGGTCATGAGAGCGTACGCCGGACGTGAACTCCACCTCTACGGCGTGACTGCGCTTCAGTTTCTGGGGGTGGATCTTCCGTCGTCGTTGGAAGACTGGCAGACGTTTCACGTGTTGACACCGACTGATCAGTATCGGCCCGAGCGGCGCGGAGTGGTGTCTCATCGCAGTGTGCGGGCGAGCTCGACGTGGCGGACCAGGCAAGGGGTGAGGCTGCTTCATCCGGTGGACCACTGGCTTCAGCTGACCCGTGCCAGCGACGCGGAGTTGGTCCAGGTTGGTGACGCGATTCTGCGGCGGCGCGATCCGTTGGTGACACTCGGGGATTTCGAGCGGCGGTTGGCTGAATCTGACGGAACACAGGGCATTCGCCGGGCGCGAAGGTTGGCCAAACTGGTCGTGCCGCAGACGGGCTCCCTGGCGGAGACTCGGACCCGCCTGACGCTCATCGATGGCGGATTGCCTTGTCCACTGGTCAATCCGCCCGTCTTCTGCCGCTCGGTGGGACGTACGTTCCATGTCGACATGGGGTACGTCGAGGAGCGGGTCGGCGTGGAGTACGACGGCGTGGTTCATGTCGGGAATCGGCATCAGATGGAGATCGACGCGATCAGGCGACGCGCGCTCCAAGAGGAGGGTTGGCTGATTATCACGGTCACCGCCGACCAACTGCGGTATCCGACCGAGGTTGTCCGCTCGGTCGAAGCGGCGCTGGTGATGCGGCGAGCCGCAGTCGGGCGATCGACCGGAGAAGGCACAGTGATATGGCGATCGCCGGTACGGTGATGACTGTCGCGGAGGCCGACTGCAGGCGGCGGTGACCGTCTCATCCGGCATGTCCGACTGCGCCGCCGCGCCGGTCGACTGCCTCGGCTGGCCCTGCGACCCATCGAACTCGACATCAGCGGCGTACAATCGATGGCTCATGAACAGAATCACCAAGGTCGTGCGCGGATTGGGCCGGTTCATCAACCGAACCGGCATCTTCGTGATGCGCTCGGTCAATGTGGTCAGCTTCCTGATCACGGCTATTCTCATCATCGCCGTGCTCGGCGCGTACTTCGCGGACAAGTATTTCGCGAAAGGCTACTACGTCGACTATGTGATCCAGTACGCGATGAATATCAACTTCGCCTGGGTCCCCGAACTGGCCCGCTACACCTACTTGTATCCGGTCGAATCCCTGGTGATCGTCGGGTCGCTGTTCATCATCGGTTTCGTCATCAAGTTGGCCGCCCGTCGCGCGTTCGTACGCAAAGGCCAGCGTCGTACGTTCATCGGATCGGTCGCCAATGTCGTCATCAATGTTGTCCTCAACCTGATTCTCGTGGTGACGCTGACCGGAGTGGTGGGCACTGTGGGCCTCGTGTCACATCGCTATTCCGGCCCTGAGATTCGAGACCAGGGCACGGGGGACTATCGGTCGGCGTCGATGGCCATCAATCAGATCCTGATCGCGATCGAGAAGGACCCGAACTACGTGACAGATTTGACGGCGACTGAACGCGAGCAACTGCGCCAACAGGTCAACCATCTAGTCGACGTCCAGCTTGGTCCGAAGTCGCCCTGGGAGCATTATCTGCGCAACCGTCTGAACGAGGGGCCAGCGACCCTCGATGAGATGATGGCCACGTTCACCCGGCCGCAAGGACTCCAGTGGATCCTGCTCGCGCCCAGTCAGGCGGCCTATCACATGCTCGGGCCCGACGGGGAGTTCAACCTGAAGTTCGTCTCCGCCGACGGCTTGTTGGAGGCGGTCTACAACAAAGCTGGAACGCTGTTGACGGAGGAAAACGATCCGGTGAACATGGGGACCTACAATTTCGCCGATCCGGTGACCCAGCCGAACAAGCACTCCACCTATGACGTGCTGCCGTACTATCAGTGGGGCAACACGCCGGGGACGTGGTCGATCGCCAACGAGGTCATGGGGCCGATTCGGGCCGTCGAACGATACTCGTCCAACGCTGCCGCTGTCGCCAGGTACGAGACCTTCCGGCAGAAGATCGCCGCCGCCACCGGGCAGTGATCTGGGGACGCGAACCCGGCTCGTGGAGTGTCCACCTGGAGCGAGACTGCTGGGCGTGAACCTGGCGCGTGGAGCGCCCATGTATGCTGTGACTTCGGGGATCGAAAGGATGGACCATGGCGCGGGCGACGACGAAAGCGGAACTGCTCACAGCTGCCGACCAGCAGTGGGTCAAACTGTGGGCGTTGATCGACACGATTCCCGGCGGCGCAGAGGCGGTGAGATTCGACTTCAGTGGCCAAGCGTTGACGGGGGCTCATTGGTCACGTGACGAGAACATGCGCGACGTTCTGGTTCATCTGTGGGGTTGGCAACGTCTCCTGCTGGAATGGGTCGAGTCGAACCGCGCCGGAACCCCTCGAAGTTTCCTACCCGCGCCGTACACCTGGAAGACCTACGGGCTGATGAATCAGCGACTCGCCGACGACGCGAAAGCGGTGACCTTCGAGCAGGCGGCCAACCAGCTTCGCACCAGTCACGCTGCCGTGATCGCGTTGATCGAGTCCTACAGTGACGAGGAGCTGTTCACGAAAAAGCACTTCGGGTGGACGGGGACGTCCAACCTGGCCAGCTACTGTATTTCCGCTGGTCCGAGCCACTATGGCTGGGCAATGAAGAAGATCAAGCAGTTCCTGAGAACCGCGGCCTGAGCGCGATTCGCGGCCATCGCGTCATTGTACGGATGACGTACGGCGTGATGTCCTGACCGAGGACCCCCTGCTCAGTTCGACGAGAACCAATGTGTCAATACTGCTAACATGATGAGGTGAGACGCGATATCGCCGCACTTGTGGCCGTCATGATGGTTCTGCTCGGATGCTGTGTCGCGCCGAGCGCCCAGGGCGCGCCGCCGGAGCGGACGTACACCCGATATGACCAGGACGTGATCTTAAGCGCCGACGGAACGGCCAAAGTCACGATGACGGTCGATCTCGACTTCTCCTCACAAGAGGGCCACGGGCCGATCTTCTCGCTGGTGACGCGAACGAGGTTGAAGGATCCGCCGTGGACCTATCGCGAGATCGTCTACTCCGATTTCACTGTGACGAGTCCGACCGGGGCCGACGTGTCGCTCCAAGTCAGCGGGAACGACTCGGACACGACCTATCGGATCGGCAGTGAAGCCAAGACTTATCGGGACACGCAGGAGTACGTTGTGACGTACACCGTACGGGGACTCGTCGATCGTGCCGCCTCGGGTTCGGGGCTCGACGAGTTCAACTGGATCGGGTTCGGAACCGCGTCGGACATGGTCATTCAACACCCCACGGTGACGCTGACCGGGCCGACGGGCGTCACGCGGGCAGTGTGCTTCACTGGCGCGGGCTCCGAAGACGTCTGGGATCCGTGCCACGCAGAGCACACGTCGTCGACAGCGAAATACACCTGGGATCGGCTGGACCTTTACCAAGGAATGCGTGTCGTGGCGGGCTTTCCGGCCGGCACTTTCACGGGCGAAGACGAGCCCGCTCTGCTGGAATCGCACGCGTACTTCACGGCTGTGGATCAGCAGATCGCCCTAGACCGCCACGGTCTGGCGAAGGTGCGGATGCAGTTCGACGTCGACACCACCCGGCCGACTGAAGAGGTGTTGCTCGGTCTCGATGAGCGGCGCGCCATCGGCGACCAGCGCTATCGGATTCTGACGTTTTCTGAATTCAACCTGACCAGTCCGACTGGGGCTGACACGGCGATGAAGGTCACCGATTCGACGGCGAGCCTCATCGATCATTCGAGGAATGTCAACGGTCTGTTCGGCCCCACGACGACAGTGTCTTTTGGCGAATCTGGTCCGGCTGGCGGCCCGGTCACAACGTACGTCCTCACGTTCACTGTGGCGGGGCTTGTCACGCAGAGCATGAACAATGGCTCCGATCTTGTGAGGTGGGACCCTTCGTCCCTTGTCGACGCGAAGATCCTGTCCGCGCCGACGGTCACAATCATCGGACCGGACGGTGTCCGACCGATCTCGTGCGCGGTCATGGAAGATCGTTCAACGCTGGATCAGTCCTGTCTCATCGGTGATGACGCGGTTTTCAGTCTGGCGGACGCCTACTCGGCCGCGAGGCTCACCAGTGAGGTGACCACCAGTTTTCCGAGTGGCACGTTCACCGATGTGGAGGTCGCCATCGAGGATCAGTCGTACATGCGCGCCGTGGGTCGGTCGCTGATGCCGAACACAGGCAATGCGGCTGGAGCGGCCGGGATCCTGGGCGTGGTGGTTGGCGTGGTGGCGTGGTTGAGACGAAAGTTCGGGCGTGACGAAGTCTTCCTCGGTGTGGCTCCTGGTTCGACTCCGGCCGGTGGCGAAGTCACCGCCACTGGGGCCGAATCCGCTTCGGCTTCGATCTCTGGTCGGGTCGAGCCCGGTGTGGCTCTGAGGGCGTCGATCGGCACGCGACCCCAGTCGGCCCTCAGCCGATGGAAAGTGCCCGTCTGTTTCGCACCGCCGGAGCGGATGAGTGTTGGTATGGCTGCGGTCCTGCAGGCGCGCGCCCCCAGCACCAGCCAGGCGCCCGACGAAGTGATCGGCGCGACACTGGTCGATCTGGGTGTCAAAGGGTATCTGGCCATCGAGTCGACCGATGACGGTGGCGTACGGCTTCGTCGAACGGATAAATCGACGCTCCAGACCTTGTCGGTGTTCGAGCAGGCTGTTTTGTCGAGCGTTTTTTTCAACAGTGTCTCCACCTTTGCAGAGGTCGTCGAAGTGGAGGATCTCTCCAGGGTGTATCGCCGCAAGCGATTGGCGAATGCGGTCGACGATCTGGTGACATTGGTACGTGACGAGCGGGGATGGGTGGTCAAGACCCCCGACCCGCTCCGCGGGCTCCTCACCACCGTCGCGTGGTCGCTCATGTTCGCCGGGGTCGTGTTGTTCTTCTACTTGGTCAAAGCGCAGCTGTCATGGATCGGCTTGGCTTGTGCGCTCGCCGGGGTGGTCATGATGGTTTTCCGACCGCCGACGGCTCGCCTGTCCGCGCTCGGATCGGCCGAACTGGCTCAAGTTTTGGGTTTTCGTCAGTACATCGCCACCGCCGAAGCCGACCAGCTGCGCTGGGAGGAGGGCCATGACATCTTCAGCGAGTATCTGCCGTGGGCGATGATCTTCGGCTTGACCGAGCGTTGGGTCCAGGTTTTCTCGACTCTGGCGGAGCAGGGACGCTACACCAGTTCGGAGAAGTGGTTGTTCTCAGGTGACTGGGCGGCGGTGCGACGATTCGCGTCTGCGGGAGGATCGGGCGGTCTCGGCAGCCTCTCGACACAGGCTTCGACGTCGTCGTACGCCTCGCAGAGCGGGGGTGGAGGCTACTCCGGCAGCTCCGGCTTCGGTGGCGGTGGCGGTGGCTTCGGTGGCGGCGGTTCCAGTTCGTGGTGAGACGGTCGGTCGCGGTGAGACTGGTCCGTCAGGCGTCGACCCAGGTTGGGTCGGGTCGCCTCGGGGCGGGTTGAGCTGGGTCGATTCCTGGTGAGTGTTGACGTGTCGCCCTGCTTCCCAGTCGCTAGGCTGGCCAGATGACCCCCGAACAGACTGGCGACCACCAACCGTCCCGGATTCGCGTGCGTGGCGCGCGGGTGCACAACTTGGATCATGTCGATGTCGACGTTCCGCTGCATCAACTCGTCGGGATCGCGGGTGTCTCCGGCTCGGGCAAGTCGTCACTGGCATTGGGTGTGCTCTACGCGGAGGGGTCGGCACGCTACCTCGAAGCCTTGTCAACCTACACCCGCCGTCGGTTGACTCAAGCCAGTCGGGCGGCGGTCGACGAAGTGACGTTCGTCCCGGCGGCCTTGGCGCTGCATCAACGACCGGGAAGCCCCGGAGTGCGCAGCACCTTCGGCACGTCGACCGAGTTGTTGAACAGTCTTCGGCTGTTGTTCTCCCGCGTCGGGTCCCATGTTTGCCCCCATGGGCATCGGGTGGCTCCGACGACGGCGGTGGCTGCTGAACGGGCGATCACCTGTCCCGTCTGCGGGGTCGAGTTTTTTGGGCCCGGGGCCGAGCAGTTGGCGTTCAACAGCGAGGGCGCGTGTCCCGCCTGCGGTGGTACGGGTGTTGTACGGACGGTCGATGTGACGAGTCTGGTTCCTGATGAGACGAAGACAATCGACGAGGGCGCGGTCGTGCCTTGGGGGACGCTGATGTGGGACCTGATGAAACAAGTTGCAGCTCAGATGGGCGTACGCACCGACGTGCCGTTCAATCAACTGACACCCCACGAACGTGACATCGTCTTTCACGGCCCACCGATCAAGCAGCACATCCTCTACAAGGCGAAGAAGACCGACGCGTTCGCTGAACTAGATTTCACTTACTACAACGCGATCTACACGGTGGAGAACGCGTTGGCTAAAGCCAAAGACGACAAAGGAATGGGTCGGGTGGCGCGTTTCTTGACCGAGCAGCCCTGTTCGGCCTGCGGAGGGACTCGGTTGTCTCAAGCGGCTCGTCTTCCCCAAGTGCGGGGCATCAGTCTGGCTGACGCGACCGCGATGACCTTGACTGAGTTGGTCGACTGGGCCCCCAGTGTGGCGTCGACGTTGCCCGACTCGTTGACGGCGATGGCGACTGCGATCATCGACTCGCTGCTTCACACCGCGGCCCGCCTGCTCGAACTGGGCCTGGGATATCTCGGCTTGGATCGCGCTAGCGCGACCCTGTCCACCGGTGAGCGTCAGCGGGTCCAACTGGCCCGCGCCGTACGAAACCGTACAACCGGGGTCCTCTATGTTCTCGACGAGCCGTCGATCGGATTGCACCCGTCGAACATCGACGGTCTGGTCGATGTCATCCGCAATCTGGTGGCCGACGGAAATTCAGTGGTCTTGGTCGACCACGACATCCACATCCTGAATCGATGCGACCACCTGATCGAATTGGGACCCGGCGCTGGGTCCGACGGGGGCCATGTCATCGCGCAGGGGTCTCCGACCGAGCTCGGCAGTGATCCGGTGTCGCGCATCGGAGGCTTTCTGACCGGTTCGGCTGCTGTCAGGCCGCGACCGGAGGTTTCGCCCGAGCACGTCTTCGACCATGGTCGGATTCACTTGACCACTGGACCGCTCCACACCGTCAAATCGGTCGATGTCGACATTCCTGGTCAGCGGCTGACTGCGGTCACTGGAGTGTCGGGCTCGGGCAAGACGACGCTGATTCTGGAGAGCCTTCTGCCTGCGCTGGAGTCCATGATCGCGGGCGCGCCGCTGCCGAGCCACGTTCGTACGATCGAGGCGGTCGACATCCGACGGGCCCATCTGATCGACGCGACGCCGATCGGCGCGAACGTGCGCTCGACTGTGGCGACGTACGTCGGGATTCATGACGATCTGCGCCGCCTGTTCGCTCGTACGATTGAGGCGGAGTCCGCCGGTCTCAAGCCCGGCGACTTCTCGTACAACACAGGCAAGCTGCGTTGCCAAGCGTGTGATGGGACGGGAACGATCAGTCTGGACGTGCAGTTCCTGCCGGATGTCGTCGTGACCTGTCCGGATTGCCGCGGCTCACGCTACGGCGAGCAAGCGCGCGGCGTGCGGCTCGACGAGGCGAGTCTCAGGTCTGACCCGATGACGGGCTCGACCGGGTCTGGGAGCGGTCCGAGCTTGCCCGACTTGATGGCGATGAGTGTCGATCAGGCGCTGGTCGTGCTCGACTCGGTGAAGAAGATTCGCAAGCCGTTGCGGATCCTGCACGACTTGGGTCTGGGCTATCTGACGTTGGGCGAATCGACTCCATCGCTGTCGGGAGGTGAGGCGCAGCGTTTGAAATTGGCTTCGGAAATGCCACGCGGTCAAAACGACGCGGTGTTCGTGTTCGACGAGCCGACGATCGGTTTGCATCCGCTCGACGTCGGTGTTCTGCTCCACGTCTTCCAGCGTTTGATCGACCGTGGGGCGACGGTGGTGGTGATCGAGCATGACGTCGATGTCATCTCCAATGCCGATTATGTGATCGACATGGGGCCTGGCGGTGGCGAGGCCGGGGGAACGGTCGTGGCCCGTGGGACAGTGGCTCAGATCGCAGCCGACCCTGCCAGCGTCACCGGAGCGTACCTGTCGCGTGGCGTGTGACGAACCCGACCGTGTTGCCTGTCGCGCGCTGGTCGCGCGAAATACTGGCGTACGACCTCACGCTCATCGAACGGATGGTTGACTCCCTGGATCTCCTCATAGGGCACGTCGCCCTTGCCGATGAGCAGGATGAGGTCTCCTGGGCGGGCCTGGTCGAGCACGGTAGTGATGGCCTGGCGTCGATCGCGGATAACCTCGTACTTTCCGGCTCCGCCACCGTCTTCGATCCCATGGGCGATGTCGGCGATGATCTGGTTTGGATCGTCGGTTCGTGGGCTGGCGTCGGCCAGGATGACATGGTCGAACTCTCGGCCGAGCACTGCGCCGCAGTCGAAGCGTCGGGCGCGGGAACGGTTGCCTTCCAGACCGAACACGGCCAGCAGGCGACGCGGGTGGGTTTGTCGGGCGGCGCGAGCCAAGGCCGCGATTGACAAGGCATTATGCGCGAAGTCGATCATCACGGTGTACGGAGTGGGGGTGGGCACGATCTCGGTCCGCCCAGGCACATGCGCTGTCGCCAGGCCCCGGATGATGCTCGCCGAGTCCACCCCGAGTCTGGTCGTCACCCCGATGGCCGCCAAGGCGTTGGAGACATTGAACTCACCGGGCAGCGCTACGGTCATAACTGCGTCCTCGAGGCCCAACTCCTGTGGCCAGTGGCAGGTGAAAGCGGTTCCCAAGTGGGCGTCCCCGCCGAGCGCGACAACTCCGGATCCGCGAATCCCGGCCGTGTCGTGCACTCCGAAAGTCGCTATGTCGCAGGCCGCGTCGGCCACGATCTGGTCGTACAAACTGGCGTCACGGTTGACTAGGCATACGTTGGATTGGGCGAAGATCTGTCGTTTGGCGGCGAAGTACTCGGCGAAGCTGGCGTGCTCGGTGGCGGAGATGTGGTCGGGCGAGATGTTGGTGTAGACCCCGATGTCGAAGCGGATGCCTTCGGTTCGCCGCAGTGCGAACCCTTGGCTGGTCGCTTCGAGGACGAGGATCTCGATCCCGGCGGCGACCATCTCGGCCATGATGCGGTGAAGGTCGAAGGATTCGGGTGTCGTGTTCGGCAGTTTGACGTGGGTGTCGTCGTAGAGCACCCCGCTGGAACCGATCAAGCCGACGCGTCGACCAGCGGCCTGGAGAATGGAACGAATCAGGTACGACGCGGTGGTCTTGCCTTTGGTGCCCGTGATCGCGACGACGGTCAGGTCGTCAGCCGGGTGGCCGAACCACTGGGCGGCGATGTGAGCCAGAGCGCTGCGCGTGTCAGGAACTCGGATGACCGTGGCTGGATGGTCGAGTGACTCGGGCAGGTCGCAGCTCTGATCGACGATGAAGACGCGGGCTCCGCGAGCGCGGGCGTCGACCAGGTGGATCGCGCCGTCGTGGCGTGGTCCGCGGGCGCTGGGCATCGCGACGAACATCCCGCCGGGCTGTGCCTTCCGAGAGTCGTACGCCACGTCCGCCACCGGTGCGTCCGCGTCGCCGCGCACGACCTCATAGGCCAAGCCACACAGCAGATCCCCCGCCGTGACCATGATCGTTCCCCCTTATGACCACGCATATTCACCCAAGTGAGTCGCCCTGCGGCTGCCTCGTCCGTCCGGTCGGCGACCGTGTGGTGCGGCGCCAATCGACAGGTCGTTCCCGGGGTGGTTGGATCCCGGTCAGCGACCGCGTGGGTGTCACCTTTCCCAGCGTGCGCCGATGAACAACGCGCCATGATCATGTTTACCACAGAAGTGGACTGACTTGCCGCATTGCCGGTTGGTTTCGCTGAAGTGACAAGTCGACCGGGTTGTGTCTTTGGATAGCTATTAGTGGTACTATTGGCTCATGAGTGACACCTTGATCTCGTCGATGGGACTGAAAGGTCGCGTCGTCATTCCCGCTCCGATTCGTGAGCGACACGACTGGGAGCAGGGAACGATTCTGATCTTCATCGAGACTGACGCTGGCGTCATCATCCGTGATCGAGACGGCGCGCTCGCTGAGGTGCGTCGAGATCTGGCCGGGGCGTCACTCAGTCAGGAACTGATCGAGGATCGGCGTCGCGAAGTCGAAGCGGAGGTCCGGTGAACAGAATCGTCCTCGACGCTTCGGCGATCCTCACGTTCCTTCAGGGGGAATCTGGCGCGAAAACTGTCACCGAAGCGCTCGACGGTGGCCAAGCGTGTTGCTCCGCCGCCAACTGGTCAGAGGTCTGTCAGAAGGTACGTCATCATGGCGCCGATTGGCTGACGGTCGAGGCGGTGCTCACGGCGTACGGCATGACCGTGGAAGAGGTGACTCGCGATGACGCGGTGGTCGCCGCCGACTTGTGGAGTGCGCATCCGACCTTGTCGCTCGGTGACCGCCTGTGCCTGGCCTTGGCGACGCGGCTGGGCGTCTCCGCTCTGACGACCGATCGGGCCTGGAGCGGATTGGATCGAGCCGAGGTCATTCGCTGATTCGATGCCGCAGGCGATCTAGCCCCGACTGGGTCCGTCGTGCGAGCAGAACGAGAGTCAGTCCAGGTCAGCACATGGATGGCGAACGACCGTCTTCCGCGCTATACGACCTCGGCTCGCGCCCGAGTTTAGTCGCGCGGCGTAGCACGTCGGCTCGCGCCCGACCTGTTTCTCCTCGCCATCAGACGTGCCCCGTAGGCGATTCCTAACGCGACGAACCAGACAAGGGTGGCGAGCACTCCGATCAGGGTCTGCTGGTTGAGACAGAGCACGACGAGCATCGCGGCGAAGAACATCAAGACGATCACACTCATGACGACCCCGCCGGGCATCTTGTAATTCGAGGCGGCGTGAAGCGCCGGAGTGGCGCGGCGGTAGGCCAGATACGACACCACGATCAGGATCCACACGAACATGAACAAGACATTGGACGCGGAAGCGGCGTACATGAACGCGCCCATCACCGACGATGAGGCGTAGAGCAGTCCGATTCCTGGCAGGATGAACAAGCAGGAGAAGATCAGCGCGCGAATCGGCACGCCGGAGCGTGACAGGATGGAGAAAGCCTTCGGGGCGAGCCGGCTCAGCGACAAACCGAACATCATTCGTGACGCCGAATAGATCCCCGAGTTCATTGACGACGCGGCGGCGGTCAAGACGACGAAGTTGACGACAGAGGCGGCGAAACCGAGTCCGGTCAGGCCGAACATGTTGACGAACGGTGACACGCTCGGATCGACCGCCAGATATGGGGTGACCGACAAGATGGCGGCCAGGGCGACGATATAGAACAGTCCGACACGCAGAGGGATTGAGTTGATGGCTTTGGGTAGCGACTTTCGGGGATTTTCCGTCTCGGCCGCCGCGGTCCCGGCCAATTCGACGCCAGTGAAAGCGAAGAAAGCGATCTGAAAACCGCCGATGAAGCCGCGCAGGCCGTTGGGGAACACGCCCCCGCCTTCGGTGTTGAGCAGGTTGCCGAGCGAGGCGTCGACTCCGCCTGGGTAGGCTTGGGTCAGTGTTTGTACGACAACCGCGTCGTCGCTGCGCTGCCCGATCAGGGTGCTCAGATCGGAGTGGAACCCGGTGAGGATCATGCCACCGGCGACGAGAATCAGTGCACCGATCGCCGCGATCTTGATCAACGCGAACCAGAACTCGACTTCGCCGAAAATCCTGACCGCGATGACGTTGAGGATGAACAGCAGTGCGACGAGAACCAACCCGGGAAGAAACTTCGGACACTGCGGGAACCACCACAAGACGTAATTCGTCATCGCGGCGGTGTCGGCCAGTCCGTTGGCAATCCAGCAGAGCCAGTAGGTCCAGCCGGAAAAGAACCCCGCCCAGACTCCGAGTTTGTCTTCGGCGATGTCGCGAAAGGACTTGTACGCCAGATTCGACAGCAGCATCTCGCCCATCGCCCGCATCAGGAAGAACACGAAGAAGCCGATGATCGCGTAAACGAGGATGATCGAAGGTCCGGCCACCGAGATGGTCTGCCCCGAACCGTTGAACAGGCCGGTTCCGATGGCCCCGCCCAACGCGATCATCTGGAGGTGACGACTGGACAGTCCCCGTTTCAGGCCGGACTGAGTCGTCCCATGTCGGGCATGGTCATCTGTTGCGGCGGTCCCAGTCATCGAACTCCCAACCTCGGCTTCCCACGTTACGCCATTCCTTGTCTAGTGAGGAGGGTTCGTGTGACCGAGGTGGGGCGCGATGCTGCCGCGTCAGTCGCCGTCATTCGTGCCACCGGGGTGAGGCCCGGATCACTGACGACGAGAAATAACACATCATCACTCGATATGAGTGAGACCTCCAGCAAGTGAGGCCACGACTGCCTGAAGACGAAGAAGTATTCCTTGTCAAATATTGTTTCGAGTGTCTAGTCCAAGCGAACTTCTGGCCGTTTCGGCAGGTGGGAAAACCGAGGCTGGACATGCATGAATCTATCACGATAAGATCATCAAAATATGGTCGTGATATGGATTCGACCGAGGAAGTCGTCACGAAGGAGACGTTCACATGATTCAACAGAAGACCGCTCTGGCGGCGCCGGAGGTGAAGCGTCGGCGAGGGTCGAGGCTCGTCACCGCAACGGCCGCTTTGACCGGATTCGCATTACTGACATCGACCGGGCTGTTGGGTGGTGTGGCGTACGCCCAAGAGACCTCTCCGGCCAACATTTCGACAGTGACCAACACCAGCACCGAGGCGTCGCGTGCCTTCAACTGGGACGCGGCCACCATTCAGACCAACATGAACCTGAAGGGCTCGCCCAATGCCCCGACCTGGGCTTCCACGAACGACCCGACCGGCCAGAAGTACCTGGAGTTGACCCAGGACGGTGGCCAGGCCCAGTTCCGCTACGGTTTCTTGACCAAGCAGGTGTCGGCAAACACCGACTTCACGGTCAACGGCTACTTCAACCCCAATCGTCTGGTGGACAACAACCAGTCCAACCACGGCGACTGGGTGGGTCTGGTATTGATTCCGCAGAAGTGGGAAGACATCACCATCAATCCGACGGTGGGTGGCGGTCTGGGTATTGACAAGGTGCCCAACGCCATCGCAGCCGGTGTCGACATGAACCTGAACTCCGAGTACAACGATGGCATGTGGGGGCCCTACGTCGGCGTGCGGTACACCAACTCCTCAGGCGGCATCAACAACAATGTCGGCTGTGACAATATCGGCATGTGTACACGTCAGGCGACGGCCGGCCAGGACATCCGCCAGTGGGGAACCACCATGAAGTACACCCTCCAGTACTTCTATAACGGCGGCAACCCCTACGTCATCTACACTCTGACTGACGGTACCCGCTCCTTCACCGTCAACACTCAGAACTCGGGAGTGAAGCTGAACGTCCCCGTCGACGGTGTTTTCACTATCGGTGTCAACGCTGTCAACGGTCAGAACACCCAGGGTATGCGGGCCTCGATCGACTCGGTCCAGGGCACCACCGGCTCTTACAAGGCCGCGGTCAACTACCTGGTCGATCCCCAGGTTGTCCCTGCGGGCGGCACAGTCGCCCCGTCGACCACTTTGTCGGCCGGCCCTGGTGAAATCGTCGGCGTCGCCGGCGTCTCGACTGGCGCCATCGCGGGCACAGACACCTATGCCTACGACGGCTCAGTCCCGGCCACCGCCGACGCCAAGTACAAGGCAGGTTGGCATCCCACGCGTACCACCGACAAGTCTGGGACCAAATCGGACCTGACTTTCGATATGGTCGCTGCCAACAACGTCCTCAACATCTACTATGCCCCCGACTATCAAGAGGCGCGCCTGGTGACTGACGCGACCGATCCGCAGGGCGCGAAGACCGTCGCGACGGTCAGCGGTCTGACCGGCAACACCATCACTGGCCTGAACGCGACCGACGCTGATTTGGCTCGTACGGGCTACACCGCCACGATAACCGCTCCGAACGGCACGGCGTACGCCACGCTGGCTGCGGCGCAGGCCTCGGCGGTCTACGACGCGACGCCGAACGGCACGGCCAAGACCGACTCGGCTCCGCAGTTCTTCACTGTGAGCTACAAGATCCGCCAAGACATCATCGACGCCGCGAACAAGGCGATCACTGATGCCAAGGCTTCGACTGTGGCCACTGAGCCTGCAGTCCAGGATGCGCAGAAGAAGCTGCAAGACCTGTTGAACAACCCGGCGGCGACCCCGCAGCAGATTCAGGACGCCACCAAGGCGCTCAACGATGCGGTGACCAAGGCGACGAATGATCGCCAGGCGGCCAAAGACGCGGGCAATTCGGCTCTGGTGAGCGCGGGTGAATCTGCAGGCAAAAACGATCCGGCGGTCGTCGCGGCTGAGAAGGCGCTGCAAGACACGCTGAACAATCCCAACTCGACCACTCAGCAGATCAAGGATGCCACCACAGGGTTGAACAATGCGGTCGACAATGCGACCTCTGGGTTGGCTGACGCGAGAGACAAGGCCGCAGCCGCTGTGGCGGCGACTAAACCAGTCTCGAACGAACCCGCCGTGAAGACCGCGGCCAGCGATCTGCAGAAGGTCCTGGACGACCCGAACTCCAGCACGCAGCAGATCCTTGACGCCACCCACGCGCTTCAGTCGGCCACCGACGCCGCCAAGACGGCGCGTGACAAGGCGAACACCGACGCCAACGCGGCGATCGACTCGGCCAAAAATGGCCCCAGCGCCACCAACCCCGATGTGGCTGCCGCCATCACGAAACTGCAACAGATTCAGGCGGCCGCCGCTGCGGATTCGCCGACCGATCTGACTCAGAACATCATCGACGCGACCAAGGCGCTGAATGACTTGGTGGCCAAGCAGGACGCCGACCGTAAGACTGCCTCCGACGCCGCTCAGACGGCCATCGCCGCCACTGCGCCGGTGTCCAACGAACCAGCCACGTCCGCCGCTTTGACCAAGCTGCGCGACACGGTCAACAATCCCAACTCGACCGCCCAGCAGATCACCGACGCGACCAGCGCCCTGAACGGCGCCGTCAACTCTGACAAGGCTGATCGTAACTCAGCGGTGACTGCGGCGAACACCGCCATCGCCCAGGCTAAGTCTGATCCGCTGGACTCCCAGGATCCGGCGGTCCAGGCTCAGCTGGTCAAGTTGCAGGACATCATGGATCGGGCGGCGGCTGACTCGTCGACCGACCTGACCAAGGACATCGTCAATGCGACCAGCCTGCTCCACACTTATATGCAGGCGGTCGATGATTCGAAGACAGCGGCCATCAACCATGCCCAGACGCTGCTGGCTGATACCAAGCCCGTGTCGAACGAGCCCGAGGTCGCCCAGGCGATGGCGAACGTCAACACCTTGTTGAAGGATCCGGCCACCACCACACAGCAGATGACGGCCGCGACCACTGCGCTGGAGAACGCGCTCAACACCGCCAAACCGGCTCGTACTGCTGCTGACACGGCGGCGACCGACTCGATCAAGGCTGCTCAAGCCTCACCGGTCGACGATGAGAAGGCGGTACGTGACGCGATCACAGCCCTCCAGTCGGCTCAAACGACGGCGGCCTCGGATTCGCCTGACGCCTTGACCAAGGATCTGACGGCGCTGACCCAGGCACTGAAGGACGCTGTGTCGAACGCCACGGTCAGCCGCACGGACCGCGACACCGCGGCCGATCAGGCGATGGCCGACACCAAACCGGTGTCCTACGAACCGGCTGTGGCCGATTTGAAGACCCAGTTGCAGACCATTCGGAACAACCCCGATTCGACCAACGAGCAGATCCAGGCTGCGACCCAGTCACTGACTGCGGCGACCACCGAAGCCAAAACGGCTCGCACGGCCAAGATCGATGAGGCCAACCAGATGATCGCCGACGTCAACGCCACAGATGTGGCTGTGGAACCGACGGTCAAGGATGCGATCGCCAAGCTCAACGCGGTCATCGAAGCTTCGAAGACCGATGTCTCCACCGCTTTGACGAAGGACATCCAGGCCGCCATCGACGACCTCGTTGGAGCCTACGCTGATGCCGAGAATGCCCGGGTCACCGCGCTGCAGAACGCTGACAAGGCGATTCAGACGTCGAAGGATCCGGTTATCGCCACTGATCCGGCGGTTGTGGCGGCGCGTGACGCGTTGCAGAAGCTGCTTGATGACCCGATGTCGACCACGGCTCAGATCACTGAGGCCACAAACGCGCTGAACGACGCCATCAAGAAGGCGGCGGACGACGCGGCGGGCAAAGCGATCGACAACGCCAAAGCCTCGCCGGTGGCCAACGAGACCCCGGTCAAGGACGCGCAAAAGGCCCTGGAGGATCTGAGAGCGGATCCAGCCTCGACCCCGCAACAGATCATGGACGCCACCACTGCCCTGAACAAGGCGGTCGATGACGCGAAAGCCGCCCGTGACGCGGCCAATGACAAGGCCCAGAAGGCGATCGACGACTCCACCCCGGTGGCGAGCGTGCCTGCGGTGGCTGACGCCAAGAAGACGCTGGACGACCTGATGAAGGATCCGACAGCGACCACGAAGCAGATCAACGACGCGGCGGACGCGCTCAACACCGCTGCCCGCAACGCGGCGATCACGGAAGGTATCAACGCGATCGACACGGCGAAATCTTCGCCGGTCGCCGATGATCCGGGTGTGACTGATGCGATCAAGAAGCTGCAAGATCTGCTCAATGATCCGAATTCGACCACGAAGCAGATCACGGACGCGACCAAGGGTGTCAAGGATGCGATGACCGCCGCCAGCGGTGACCGCTCGACAGCGCTCGACGCGGCTCAAAAGGCGATGCAGGCGACCCAGCCGGTGTCGTACGAGCCTGCGGTCGCTGACGCGAGGAAGAAGCTCCAAGCCGAATTGGACGACCCGACGTCGACCAAAGAGGAGCTGACCGCTGCCACCAGTGCGCTGACTGCTGCGACCGATCCGGCGAAGGCTGATCGGACCAAGGCGATCGACGACGCGAATGCGCTGGTGACTGCCGTGAACGGATCCCCGCAGGCGTCTGATCCTGGCGTCCAAGCCGCGATCGTCCGTCTCAACGAGGTGATCGAGAAGTCGAAGACCGATAGCCCTGATGCTCTGACGGCTGACATCCGTGCGGCGATGACTGCGGTCACCAGCGCGCAGAAGAACGCTCAGGACGCCCGAGACGCGGCGGTGGAAGATGCCAAGAAAGCGATCACGGCTTCGAACCAGCCTCCGGTGTCGACCGACCCGGCTGTGGTGGCCGCCCGCGACGACCTGCAAAAGATCCTCGACGATCCGAATTCGACCGCCGAGCAGATCAAGGACGCGACCAAGCGTCTGAACGACGCGATCGACGCCGCAGGCTCTAGCGAGCAGGCGGCCCGCAACGCCACCCAGCGGGCGTTGGACGCCACCAAGCCGGTGTCGTACGAGCCCGATGTGAAGGCGGCTCGTGACGCGGCCCAGAAGGTGTTGGACGATCCGAACTCAACTCCGGCGCAATTCACTGCGGCGACCACCGCGTTGACGGCTGCGACCGATCCGGCGAAGACGGCTCGTACGTCAGCGATCGACGAGGCGAACACTCTCATCACGTCGGCCAACGGCTCGCCGGTGGCCAATGAGGCTCCGGTCAAGGATGCGATCGCCAAGTTGAACGCGGTGATCGAACAGTCCAAGACTGACACGGCTGACGCTCTGACGAAGGACATCAAGGCTGCCATCGATGCGCTCAAGACCGCTCAGAAGACGGCTCAGGACGCGCGTGACGCGGCCACGGCCCAGTCGAACACGGACATCACCACGTCCAAGGATCCGGCGATCACCGACAATCCGACGGTACGCGCCGCTCGTGACGCGCTGCAGACTGTGTTGGATGACCCGACTTCGACGACACAGCAGATCAAGGACGCCGACGACAAACTGCAAAACGCGATCGACAATTCGGCCGTGGCGGACAAAGGCGCGCGCGAGGCAGCTCGTACGGCGCTGGAGAATGCTTCGCCGGTGTCGAACGAGCCGGATGTGAAGGCAGCGCGCGACGCGGTCCAGACCGTTCTGAACAATCCGGGCGCGACCACCGACCAGGTGACTGCCGCCACAGCCGCGCTGAACAACGTGGCTGGTCCGACGAAGACCGACCGGATCAAGGCCAATGATGACGCTCACAACCTGATCAATACGGTCACCGGTTCGCCGGTCGCCAACGATCCTGCGGTGCAGGACGCGATCACGAAGTTGAACGGCGTGGTCGATCTAGCCAAGACGGACACCCCGGAGGCGTTGACAGAGGACATTCGGAAGGCCATGGATGATCTGACGACCGCTCAGAAGACGGCTCAGACAGCCCGTGACAAGGCGATTGACGACGCCAAGACTGCGATCACGAAGTCGAACGACCCGTCAGTGGCCAACGATCCCGATGTGATCGCGGCTCGTGACAACCTGCAGAAGGTGTTGAACGATCCGAAGTCGACGACGGCTCAGATCATCGACGCCACGACGGCGCTCACTCGTGCGGTCGGCGGTGCGGTGACGGCCGATGAGGCTGCTCGTGACGCGGCCAAGAAGGCGATCGAGGCGAGCAAGCCCGTGTCGTACGAGCCTGGTGTCAAGACTGCCCGAGACGCCGCCCAGAAGATTCTGGACGACCCGTCGGCGACGCTGAACCAGATGACGGACGCCACCACGGCTCTGACGAGCGCCACTGACGCGGCCAAGACTGATCGGACGTCGGCTGTCGATGATGGCGGCAAGCTGATCACCACGGTGATGGGTTCGCCGGTGGCCAACGAGACGCCGGTGAAGGACGCGCTGAACAAGCTCAACGCGGTGATCGAGAAGTCGAAGACGGATTCGCCGGAGGCTCTGACCGCCGACATCCGCAAGGCGATGAATGATCTAACAACCGCTCAGAAGACCGCTCAGACCGCTAGGGACAAGGCGACCACGGATGCTGACACGGCGATCACGCTGTCGAACATTCCGACGATCGCGAAGGATCCGGCTGTCGTGGCGGCGCGCGATGATCTGCAGAAGGTGCTCAAAGATCCGACGTCGACCACTCAGAAGATCATCGACGCGACGAAGAAGCTGAACGACGCCAGTCGTACGGCGGCGATCGGTGCGGCTGACAAGGCCAAGACGACCGCTGAGTCTTCGACGGTCGCCAAGGAGCCCAGTGTGGTCAAGGCGATCGAGAACTTGACCAAGGTGGTGGGCGACCCCGCGTCGACCACGCCGCAGATCATCGACGCGATCACCGGATTGGATAAGGCGGTGACCGATGCGAAGACCAGCCGTGATCAGGCGGTGGACAACGCCAACAACCAGGTGAAGGAAGCCTTCCCGTACCTGGTGATCCCGGCTGTGTCTGTCCAGGTCACCAACGTCCAGAAGGTGATCGATGACTCGACGAGTTCCACTCAGGCGATCATCGACGCGACGAACGCCTTGATCCAGGCGATGAAGGATGCGGTGACCGAGAAGGCTTCTCAGATCATCATCGTGGTCGAGAAGTCCCCGGTGGCGAACGAGCCCGTGGTTGTCAACCAGAAGACCGAGTTGACGGTCGTGGTCAACCAGCCGAACTCGTCGGTGACCGAGATCGTCAACGCCATCAACAACCTGCAGAAGGCGTTTGATGACGCGACCAAGGCCCGTGACGACGCCAAGAACAACGCCAACCAGACGATCAAGGACGCCCAGCCGGTCATCACCGATCCGGATGTGTCCAAAGCCACAGATTCGCTGGTGGTTTGCTTGGGTGATCCGGCTTCGACCACAGCTGACATCGTCAAGGGCACGCAGACGCTGAACACGGCGATCACCGCCGCCAAGGCCAAAGCGGGCACGACTTCGTCCAAGCCGGTCACGACGACGACCACAGCTCGTACGACGGTCAAGACGGGCGGGCAAGTGTTCCCGACCGGCTCCGACGTCAACTCGAGGCTGGCCATCGCGCTGTTCGTCGGCTCGGCGGGCGCGCTGGCTGTCTACGGCGGGATTCGCCTTCGTCGTGACGAGGGAGGCGCTCGGTAATCATCTGACCTGATTGAGGGCTCCGGCTGGCATGGACCAGTCGGAGCCCTCGTCATGTTCGGGGCGAACAGGCGAGGGGCGTCGCCGCACTGCTGTCGCCTCCCCGCTTCCGCACGCCCCGGTGTCGCCTCCCCGCTTCCGTACACCCCGGTGTCGTATGCTGGAGGAATTCGTGGTGACTCGCTTGGACGCCGCTGACAGGAGGTGCGCATGTTGCCCGCTCGGTTGACACCCGGTGACACGATCGGGGTGATCTCGCCCAGTTCCGTGCTTGACGAGGTGAAGTACGCCCGCGACGTGGCTGTGCTGAATCGGTTGGGCTTCCAGGTGACGCGAGCGGCGAATGTGACCCAGGACACCGACGGTTACATCGCATCGGCGCAGGAGCGCGCCGACGATCTCAACTCGATGGTGGCTGATGACTCGGTCAAAATGATCCTGTTCAGCGGTGGCGATGGTGCGATCGAATTGCTACCACTGATCGACTACGACAACATCGCCGCCCATCCGAAGATTTTCAGCAGTTTCTCCGACGCGACATCGCTGCTGCTGGCGATTCACGCGCGAACCGGGCTGGTCACCTACTATGGCGCTGGAATCCACGAGTTCACCGACCTGCGACAGTACGACTATGAGCAGTTCCAGACTCATTTCGTCGACGGCTGTGAGAATCCACGCTTCGTCTCCGACAGTGTGTGGCGGACCTTGGCCGGTGGTCGCGCCCGTGGCCGACTCATCGGAGGGTACGCCGGTTTGTTCGCGTTGATGCTCGCCAGCCCGTACTTTTCGTACGACGATCAGGCCTCGTACCTGCTGTTTATCGAAGACCACGAATACTTCAGCGAAGTCGGCACGGTGAACACGTATTTGTCAATAATCGAGCAGAGCCCGTTCATGGCCAACGTGACGGGTCTGATGTTCGGCCATTACGCGTTGGAGGTTCCGGCCGATCTGCTGAGCCGGCTCGAACGCTTCGGTCGACGCAACGACATTCCGGTGATCTACACCGATGACTTCGGACATGGGACCCGCCACGCGATCTTCCCGATCGGGGTCGAGGCGAGTCTGGACGCTGACGCTCAGACGCTGATGTTCGGTGGCCCGCTGGCGTGAGGTGACCCGGGATGGTGGAATAGCCGAGCTGGGGGTGGCGTGATGTGACTCGCGCGGTGGGAGAACTGGTCACGGAGCAACGGTCTGCGATGGCGGGCTCGGCGGGGGTCGAGGCGGCGGTAGGGGGGAAGACTGGCCACGGAGCGGCGGCTGGCGGTGGCGTGATGCGCGCGAAAACCGTCGCAGAGCGCGCTGATGAGCTGGCGACCGCGACGGTGGCACCGCGCTGAATGCCTGCGGTTCAAAACCTGTCGCAGAGCGGGCGGATGAGACGGTGTTGGATGATCTGCGACGGGTTTGTCACTGATCTTGGCGCGGTATGGCCTCAACACGCGGTCGCTGTCGTCGTACGCGGTCTGTTGCGGTCGGGTTGCGACGCGTTGTGCTCGGGGTGATCGGTCCGCGAATGGTCAGGAGCGGAGTTCAGGGGGTCTCGGTCTTGTTCGGCGTATGAATTGGGGCAATATCGATCGTTGGGAGTCGAGTTTGTCGATTGGGT
>JAITVK010000031.1 GCA_031285845.1 Propionibacteriaceae bacterium | reverse complement strand
GATTAGCCCGACGAGCCGCATGGCTTCGATTGCTCGTACGACCGCGTCGGCTCGTGAGGTGCCGCGTAATAGCAGGGGCATGATCACGTTTTGCAGTGCGGTGTACTGCGGAATCAGGTGGTACTTCTGGAAGATGAACCCGATCTTTTGGTTGCGCAGCCTGGTCAGTTCGCGGTCGGTGCAGGCATGGACGGTCTGCCCGTCCAGATGGTACGACCCAGTGTCGAGGGTGTCCATGCAGCCGATGATGTTCATCAGAGTCGATTTGCCGGAGCCGGAGGGGCCGAGAATGGTGAGGAACTCCCCCGATGCCACGCTCAGACTGACGTCTTTCAGGACGTGCACCTTCTCAGCCCCCATGGCGTACGACTTGTTGACGGCGTTCAAGGTCAAGAAGCGATCCATCAGTCATCCCATCACTTTGACGAAGTCGATGTTGCCTTTGTCGTCGAACGTGATCATCAACACGCTGCCTGGTTTCAGGTCGTTGAGTTTCAGCGTCTTGCCGAGCAGGTTCATGATCGGCACGCCGGCCGGGATCGTGACATCCTGTGATGTACCGGTGTAGTCGAGCTGTATCTTTTCTTGCGCCGAGTCGTGCATCGAGCCGTCCTCGTCGACGTAGCCCATCTTCGGCTCGCCTTCGTTGTCTTTCCCGGAGTCGCCAGGAGCCGCTTGGACGAGCACGCCGCCATCGTCACCGGCTGGGGCCGCCCCGGGGTTCCCCTGGTCGCCGGCTGGACGTCTCGGCATCTGAGCCGGGTCGAATCCTTCGGGCGGGTTAGCCAATTCGAGGGTCAATTCGTTGCCGACCGCGTTGGACACTTTGCCGAACAGCGGCATTTTCGTCTGGTTGGTGTTCTTACCCTTCTGGTCGGTTCCCGATGTGGTGGCTGTGTTCGTGGCCGCAGGTTTCGGATCCGTGTTCTTCGCTGGAGTTTGAGGGCTGCACGCCCCCAAGGTCAGCAGCATCGCGGTCGCCATGGTCAGACCCAGAGCGGCGGTCATCTTTTTCTTCATCATTCTGTACCTTTCATTGTTATTTGTTGCCCTTCGTAGTTCAGAGCGTGGTCATCTGTCGTTCGCAGCGCCGATGTCATTCGGAGTTCCGAGAGTGGATCTCATTCGTAGTTCAGAGCGTCGATCGGTTTCAGTCGTGACGCTTTGTAGGCTGGATAGAAGCCGAACAGGGTGCCGGTTACCACCGCGAAGCCCAGCGCGATGGCCTTCCCGTCCCAGGTGGCGACTGCTGGGATCTCGGTCAGTTTCAGCAGCGGCGTGCAGGCGTACGACAACCCGACCCCGGCTATCCCACCGAACAGGGAGATGATCACCGATTCGAGCAGGAACTGACCCATGATGTCTTCGCGCGACGCGCCCAACGCTTTGAGGATCCCGATCTCTTTGGTGCGTTCTTTGACGGAGACGAACAAGACATTCATGATGCCGATCCCGCCGACGATGAAGACGATCGTGGCCACGGAGATGAGCAGCAGATTCATCGTCCTGGCCGAAGCCATGGCGGCGTCGATCCGGCTGCCCGCGTCTTCTAACATGTAGTCAGAGCCGTCTTCGAGCATGAAGTCCAGGGTTGCGCGCATGTGCGTCATGGCGGCCTGAACGTGGTCGATCGAATCGGCCAAGGCCACGATCTGTGGCATCGAATAGTCGTCAGCCAAGAATCGCTGTCCGGTGGTGAAGGGGATGAACAGCGCCTCGTCCGGGTTGACCCCCTGCATGGCGTCACCTTTGCGTTCCAACACCCCGATCACGCGGTAGAGCTGCTCGCCGATCTTGATCATCTTCCCGATCGCTTCCTCCGGGGTGTTGAAGTGCTTTCGAGCCACACCGTCACCAAGGACCACGACGCGATTGTTGTTCTCCACGTCGTCGTCGGACAGGTTGGTCCCTTCGACGACACGCAGATTGTTGATGGTCTCGTAGTTGGGCAGCACACCGGCGATCTGCGGGTTGGACTTCTGACCGTTGATGTAGGTGTCGCGGAAGTACGTGTTGCGGATCGTGATGTCTTTCAGGAACGGGTTCTCGTCCAGAATCTGCTTCATGTGGTCTTGGGTGAGTTTGGGCAGTTTCGACAAATCCAGATCGGTTCCGATCGTCTTGCCGTAATCCGGGTTGACGTAGATCGTCTCAGCCGACAAGCCTTTGAACTGTCCGGTGATCTGCTCTTCGCCGCCGCGACCGATGGCGATCACCAAGATGATGGTGACAGCGCCGACGATGATGCCGAGCGAGGTGAGCAGGACCTTGAACTTGTTCTGCATCAGGTTGGTCCCGACGATGCGTAGCGTCTCCACGAGCCTCATCGTTCGTCAACCCTCCACAACGACCGTGTCGCCGAGCGTCAACCCGTTGAGGATTTCGGAGACTTTGCCGTCAGAGAATCCAGTGGTGATCTCCACTTCGGCGTACGTCCCATCGGCGTTCTTCCGGTTGACATACTGTTTGCCGTCGCGTAGACGAATCGCCTTGTTCGACAACTGGAGAACGTCCTTCTTCTGTTTGATGATCAGCGTGGCGTTGGCGGTCATGCCATGCAGGATGTCCGCGTCGTTCCCGTCGATCGTCACCACGACTTCGTACGCCACCGGGTTGGAATCTTTGATTGGAACCAGGCTGCGGCTGGTGACGCGGCCGGTGAATTTACGGTCGCCGAAGGCGTCGAGAGTGAAGTCGACCTCTTGGCCTTCGGTGACTTTACCGATGTCTGACTGGGGGATCTGCAGAACGATCTGCTTCTTGCCCGGGTCGCCCAGAGAGGTCACGGGCACAGTCGGGCCGACTTCGTCGCCGATCTTGGCGTCGATGCTCAACACGACACCGTCGCGATCCGAGGTCAAGTAGGGGTTGTCTTTCAGCGCTTGCAGTTGATCGACTTTCTTCCTCGCGGCATCCACGTCGACTTGAGCCAACCCGATCGCCTGATCCAAACTGGTCGAATTTGCGCCCGCGATCTGTTGATCCAGCTTGTCTTGTTTCTGACGAGCGGCGTCTTGACGATTCTTAGCCTCCGTCTGTGAAACGAGGTTGGCCTCAGCGGTCTGCAACTGGTTGCGCGCGGCGTCGAGTTGGGTCTGAAGCTGATCGCGTTGGCCAGTCAAAGTCGCCGTTCGCGGGTCGTCGGCGCTCAGCGCGTCGAGTTGGCCCTGCAGTTGGCGCAGCTGGGCTTCCAATCCGGTGACGGCAGATTTCGCCGCGTCGACGGCTGATTGAGCCTGAGCGACTTGGGCCCCGGTGTCGGCGGCCGCGCTGTCGCCGGCGGTCTTGTTCTTCTTGTCATTGAGTTCGCCCAGAGTTTTCGCGCTGCGCGCCTGTTCGAGCCCGATCAAAGCCTTCTCCAGTTCGTCGCGCGCGGCGTCAAGAGCGTCGTCGAGGGCTTTCTCATCCAACACGGCCAAACGGTCACCGGCTTTGACCTGCTGTCCGACTTGGACGAGCACCCCACCCAACAGGCCAGTTTGAGCGTACGCCTGCGGGTGGCGGTCATAACGTACGATCCCCTGACCGGTCACTCCGCTGGTGATGTCACCCTTCTTGGTGTCGTACTGGCGGGCAAGGGTGTCGGGAGTCTGGCTGGCTTGAGAGTCGGCCACTAACCGCCAGCCCACGACGGCGCTGATGACGACGGCAGTGGCCACGATGACGACCACCAGCCGCTTGGGGAGCTTCTTCAGTTTCACGATGTCCTTCATTTCGTCGGTTGACAACCACGATAGGAACCAGACGGTAAAGGGACGGTTAAGAGGTTCGAGAGTACGGGTCAGGCGGGCAGCATGACGGTGAACACCATGCCGGAGCCGGCGCCCCGGGTCGCGTGGACGCGCCCGCCGTGGCGCTCAATGATTTCTCGGGTGATGGCCAGTCCGAGGCCCGTGCCGCCGACTTTGCGCGACCTGGAGGTGTCGGCGCGCCAGAACGGGTCGAAGATGGCGTCCAGCTTGTCGGCGGGAATTCCGACGCCCGTGTCGGCGATGTCGAGGATCAGCCAGCCGGGCTCCGTACGCGCTGCGATGTCGATCTGTCCGCCCGGGGTGTTGTATTTGATGGCGTTCTCAATCAGGTTGGAAAAGGCCCGCATCAGCATGACCGCGTTGGCGGTCGTGTGGAAACCGCTGGGAGCCACGGTCAGGTGGAGGTCGCGTTCCTCCATGCCAGGACGCAACTGCTCGATGATGTCGCCGATCATCGAGTCGATGTCGACCGCGTCGTCGGTGGCGAAGCCGCGCTGAGCGGACAAGGCGAACAGGTCGTCCACTAACCGGGCCATGCGCCGGGACTGCTTGTCGACCACCTCGATCGTGCGTTCGTACTCTTCGCTGCTCGGTTCAGGATTCAGGTGGAGGACGTCGATGCTGGTCCTGATCACGGTCAGCGGCGTTTTCAGCTCGTGGGCCGCGTCGGAGGAGAAGCGTTTTTGGTCGGCGAAGACTTTGCCCAGCCGACCTGTCATCGTGTTGAAGGATCGGGCCAGCGAGCTGATCTCGTCGTTCGAGCCGGGGTCGCCGATCGGTGTGGACAGGTCGGTCTCGGTGATGGTGGCGATTTGTCCTGTCAGGGTTCGTAGTGGTCGCAGGGCCCGCCCGAGCAGGAACCACGTCGCCACTCCGCCCCCCACGATGACTGCGACCATCGCCCACAACGTACGTTGTGTGAACTGGGTTCGGACGAGCACCCCGCCGATCTGGCCAGCCGGATCAGGGGGTACGGCGCCCGCCGGTGGATTGTCGACGGCTCCAGGCGCCGGGGCTAGAGTGACAGCGTCTGAGGGCGCTTCGGGTGGGGTCGGCGCCGCGGATTCGATCGCGCCGACGTCGGGGATTTTGACGAAGAAGGTCTCGTCGGCGTTGTGGAGCGCGGCGAAAGTCAGAATCAAGCTGACTCCGGTCAACAGCAGGATGACGAACCCAGTCAAGACGATCCGCAGGGACAGTTTTCTCATCGTGGATCCTCAGGCATGGTCGGGGCCGCCTTCGCGTCGCGCCGCCGGAATGGCGTTCTGCGTCGGGGAGTTGTGAACAGACGAGGCCTCGTCCTGTCGGGCCGCCGGGATGGCGTACCCTGCCCCACGAATGTGGACGATGTGGTCGACCCCACCATGGTCGGCGAGTTTGCGGCGCAGGGCGCTGATGTGGACTTTGATCGAATTGGAAAACAGGCTCAAATCGGATTGCCAGACGTGTTCGATCAAGTCTTCGGCTGAGATCGGTCGGCCCGAGGCGGCGACAAGGTGTTCCAGAATGTCGTACTCTTTCGGGGTCAGCGCTACGACGGCGTGGTTCGCGTCGCGCAGGACGTGCCTGTCGGTGTCCAGCTCGAATCCGCCGAATCTCAACACGATCTCGTCTTGGGCGTGGCCGCGCCGCAGCAGGGACCGTACCCTGGCTTCGAGTTCACCGAAATCGAACGGCTTGGTCAGATAGTCGTCCGCGCCCAGGTCGAGGCCTTCGATGCGCTGGCCGGTCGCCGACCGCGCCGACAAGATGAGCACGCGTTGGTCGCGGCAGGTGGCCCGAATGTGGCGCAGGACGTCCAGCCCGTCCAACCCGGGCAGGTTCAGGTCGAGGATGATCAGGTCGTACGCTCCGGAGTCGGCCAACTCGACCGCTGTCAAACCGTCGGCGGCGGTGTCCACGTCGTATCCTGTGCGCCGCAGGCCGAGAGCGAGCGCCGCGAGCAGATCCTCTTCGTCTTCGACGACCAACAATCTCATGACGCGCCTCCTCGCCCATGGAGTGTACCAGGGTGGAATTACGCTACGACAAGGTAAAACGTACATTGGTGACTTGGCTGGGGATGGTTGGGGCGAAGGCTTCCATGCTGACCAACTCGCTCGTTCTCCATGTGCCCCGCCCCGCGCGGGAGAAGGACGAGTGAGGAAGAAATGAATGCCAGGCGCGCAGGACAATCCCCACCCCGCGCCGGAGAAGGCTTGAGACTCGCGGGCGACCTAGACACGGCGTGGCCGCGCCGTCCCGCAGGCGGGCGAAGGTTCGGACGGGGCCCCTGCGGTCTTTCGTACGCTACGATGACCTCGTCGGGGTGGGGACGTGCTCAATGGGAGAGGTGTCAACGGTGAAGAAGACCGCTATCGTGATGGGCTCGATCCTCGTTGCCGCAGCTTTGGTCGCCGCGGGTGTGATCGTCGTCGCTCAGCTCAATCAGTTCGCTCCGGCAGACAAGACTGGTAGTGTCAATGTACTGCTGACTCGTCCGGCGGAGTGGCGGCGGATTGTCAACGCCCCGGTTGTGGATCAGGCGGAGCTGGCGATGGTTGACGGCTCGACGGCGACGATTCCGATCAGCGCGGAGCTACTGCGGCAGTTCTATGGCTTGTCCGACGAGGATGTGCGTCGCAGTCGGGTGATCGACCATTCGACAACACATCAGGCGTACGAACGGTTGATCCGCGCCGAGCCGAAGTACGGTGTCGGGGGCACTGACGCTGACGATCTGGTTCGGCTGCTCCTCGTGACACCGCCCTCCCAGGCCGAACAGGCCGAAGCCCGTGACCGTGGCGTGGTGTTGGAGCAGACGCCGATCGCGCGCGACGGTTTCGTGTTCATCACCCACGAAGACAATCCGGTCTCCAGCCTCACTGTTGATCAGGTGCGGGGCATTTATGCTGGTCAGATCACTAATTGGGCGCAAGTCGGCGGGATCGATCGCCCGATCGTCCCTTACCAGCGCGAAGCGAATTCGGGCAGTCAGACGGCGATGGAAGAACTGGTGATGGCCGGTCGGGCCATGGCTGAGCCGAAGACGACCCAGGTCGCGTGGGGCATGGGCGGGCTGGTCGACGCGGTCGCCGAATATGACCAAGGGCCGGCGAGCATCGGCTACACCTACGACTATTACTTGCACAATCTGTATCGCAACGACGACATCAAAGTGTTGGACATCGACGGAGTCTCGGTCAATGATCAGACCATTCGTTCGGGGGCGTACCCGTTTGTGACCGACTATTTCGCGGTCGTACGGGGTGACGAGCCGCTCGACTCGCCTGCGCGACGGCTGGTGAAGTTCCTCACCTCTGACCAGGGTCAAGATGTGATCGCCATGGCAGGGTACGTCAAGGCGGTGGCGTGAGATGACCGGAATCGACATGGGAGACGGCGCGTCGCGCCCGTCGAAGCAGGATCGGACGCGGCACGTCACCTTGACCGTCTTCGCGACTGAAGCGCTCATCCTGTTCCTGCTGGTCGAGACGCTGCTGCTGGGCATGGCGGGGGCGTCTTTACGTATGCCGGATCTTGACGCTCCCTTCGAACTGATCTTGCCGATCGTGGTGGCCTTCGCCTTGGGGGCGTTGATCATCATCGCCGCCCTACGCGAGGTGGCCTACCACATCTTGGCCGGTGTGGTCGTGGTCCTGTTGGTGGCGCTGATCGTCGTCGCGCGATGGGATGACCCGTTCACTCTCACATTCTCCGCCGGGTTGATCGCCCCATTGGGGTACTACTACGTGAGCCGAATCTGGCGTGGGCGCAGGCGCGGTCGCGTCGCGGTCTCGGAGTGACGAAGGTCGGTGAACCGCACGGTCGGCGCGCCGTACGGGCGGGTGGTGACCGAGGCCGGATGATATGGGCCCAACGGTCGGCTGGGTGGTGAGCGGGGGCGTCGCCGCAGGCCGTACGTCCGCTGGTGTGACCGGTAGAATGGCCGTCACATCACATCATCACGGTGTTGGGGAAAACACAGTCCCGGCTGGTAGTCCGGGCGCGGCAACAGCCGTCAGTAGCCTTCCTCCTTGGTCGTCCGCCCAGCGCCTTCTCACAAGGAGGTTTTTGGCATGTCTAGGTACGGCGGGCGGCACACGATCTTTTTCGACGGCCAGTTCTGGGTCGGCGTGTTCGAGCGGTGGGACGACGACCGGGTCGAAGTGTGCCGCGTCGTGTTCGGCGCCGAGCCGTCAGTCCGTGAGCTGTGGGAGTTTCTGCGTCGCGGTCGTCGACTTCGATTCGGCCCGTCCGTGGCTGAGGCTGCGTCGGCTCCGACTCGGCGGAACCCGAAGCGCGAGCGGCGCGAGATCGCGCGCCAGCTGGCCGGTCAGCCGGTGGGCACAAAAGCACAGGCGGCTCTCAAACAGCAGCAGGAGCACATCAAGACAGACCGGCGCGACGAGGCTCGCGCTCGGCGGGCCCTCGAACAACAGGCACGGTACGAACAGCACTGTGACAAGCGAAAACAGAAGCACAAAGGGCATTGATATGTTGGGAGATCAAGCTGCTGGCAGGTGGTTGATTGTGTTCACGAGATCGGGGATTCGCCGACTGAGGGCAGCCCAGAGCAGGTCGTCGACGTGGTCGTAGTGATGGGCGACGAGGTTTCGCATGCGGCGGATCTTCGCCCACTCGATCTCGGGATGGGCGGAGGTGAACTCGTCAGGCAGTCGCTCAACGACGGTGGCGACTTTGATGAGGACACGTTCGCCCGCGTTGCGCAGCATCGTGCCGCGAGCGGTGGCTGCGATGTGCTCTGAGCGACCCTGTGCGACGATGTAGGCCGCCTGATCGCCGAAAGAGCGCAGGTCGTCGAGGTATCGGTCGACTCGATTGTCCACAGTCACAATGGAACCATGTCACTGGTCGCAGCGCGTACGGAGCCCGGCTGGCTGATCCTCGACATCGCCGACACGGGCGTCGGAATTCCCGCCGACAAGCTGGACGCCATCTTCGACCCGTTCTGGCGCGCCGACACGTCCAGGTCGCGCAAAGTCGGCGGCACGGGTCCGGGTCTGGCCGACCTGAGGCCCCACCACCGACGGCCTACCGACCGTTTTCAGCCCAACAACGTCATCAATCAACCAACGAAACTGGAGTCGCGCGTCGGAGAAGAGCTCACCCGGGACAAGACCGACGAACAACTCGACGAGTTCGGCTGGTTCGTCGACATGAATGAGGAGCGCATGGCGAGCTGGTTCGTCACGTACGTTCCCGACTATCAAAACCGACCCGACTTCCAGCGTCTGCACGCCGCCAACCCGCAAGCGCCGATGGCGGTCGTGATGTCAGAGTACGGGGCCACGATGTGGCTCCACATCAATGACTCGGGCCCAGCATGGGCCGCGGCTGGCGGCGAGCGACGGAGAGCGGGGCCGACGAAGGGGCGTACGTCCCACCGCCGGTGTGACTGTCGTGGAGTGTCGCGGTGTGTCAGGCCGCTCAGTGTCGGACAATGGATGCGGCGGGGGCATCGAACCGGCTACCGCCCTCATCCAGCCGACCACTGACGAGGAGACAACATGACGATCATCACACGCGCCTTGGGCCGATCGAATCTTCGGGTTCCGGCGGTGTCGATCGGCGCGTGGGCGCTTGGCGGAACGACGAACGGCGAACCGAACGGTTACGCCGGCGGCGACCCCGAGGAGTCTCAGCGCGCGCTCTACTGGGCGGCCGAGCAGGGCGCCGACTTCATCGACACCGCCGACATCTATGGTTGCGGGGCGTCGGAGCGTGCTTTGGCGCCGGTGTTGCATGACTTCCCGGGCATCAAAGTGGCCACCAAAGTCGGCAACTCTTTCAACGAGGCCACCGGTCAGCCGTTGGGTCCGAACCTCGATCCGGATTACATCCGTGGCGCGCTTCAGGCGTCGCTGCGCCGCTTGGGCCGCGACGTGATCGACGTCTATCAGCTTCACACTTTCACCTTGACCGACACTCAGGTCGATGACATCGTCGCCCTGTTCGAGGAGTTTGTCGCCGCAGGATCGATTCGGTGGTACGGGGTGTCCAACGACGATCCTGACCAGATTCGGCGCTTCGCTCTGGGTGAGCACTGCACAGTGGCTCAGATTCAGCTGAACGTCTTCGACGACAATCCGGCCGCGCTTGACGCGTGTGCCGAGTCGGGACTCGGCTCGATTTGCCGGTCGCCGTTGGCGATGGGGTTGCTCGGCGGTCGCTATTCGGCCGAGAATCCGATTCGCCTCGACGATATTCGCGGCACTCAACCCGACTGGTTGAAGTGGTTCGACGCCGGCGTTCCCACCCCCGAGTATTGGGATCGCCTCCAAGCTGTCAGGCAGTTGCTCACCACCGGTGGACGTACGCTTGCCCAAGGCGCGTTGGCGTGGATCCTCGCCCGCAGCAGCTTCGCCGTGCCCCTGCCCGGCTTCACCACTCAAGCGCAGATGGAGGACAACTTCCACGCGGGCCAACTCGGGCCACTCGATCCCACGACTTTTGCCGCTGTCGAAGAGGCGCTGGGCCGCTGAGTCGCTAGGTTGGTCGGGGGTACGTTCCGCGGTGTTCATCGAAATGCTCAGCCAACGGATCTTGGATGATCAGTTTCTGGGCGTTGAAGAACGAGCGAATTCATGCCGATCTCTGCAGACTAGCGCTCAACCAGGTCTGAGAGTCGACTCCGAAGAGCAGGAACGTAGGTATTAGTACTGTCTCTACTCGAATTCGCCGGAGTATCTCGGTTCCGGATCTAGTAGAAACAGATCGGAACAGAAGCGGGAAACCTAATGTCAGAATGGTGATGACAGAGTCTTTGAGGAGACCAGGCTCCTAAAGTCTCATTAGTTTGGGCAGTACGAGCCAGTCCTGAGTCCCGCCAGGTGGTGGGACTCAGGCGTTCTCACTAATGCGGCGTCGAGCAATGACTAGCCCAACCCTGCCCTCCCAGAACTTGGCATGAGGACAGGGTTGGAACGTCGAACATATGGTGTTCGGACGCCCGGCGTCCTGCAACAGATTTCACTCGGCTTGGCAGTGAAGCGAGCTCCACTGCTCTCACCTCAATCATCTGTGTTCGGACGCTACGCGTCCTACAACCCTCAATCGTTCACGTCTTGAGAGCAAGCTCTCAAC
>JAITVK010000025.1 GCA_031285845.1 Propionibacteriaceae bacterium | reverse complement strand
AAGGTGGTGTTGGGCAAGTGGCTTTACACCGAGCCGGAGATTCTGATTTTGGATGAGCCGACCCGGGGGATCGACGTCGGCGCGAAATACGAGATCTACACCCTGATCAACCAGATGGTCGCCGCCGGTCGCGCGGTGATCGTCATCTCGTCGGAGTTGCCCGAGATCATGGGCATCTCCGACCGTATCTACACTCTCAGCTTCGGCGCGATGACCGGTCAGGTCGCCACCGCCGAGGCCACTCAAGAAAACCTCATGGAACTCATGACCAAGGAGAAGGAAGCCGTCAAATGAGCATGTCATCAGACCTGGACACCTTGCCGACATCATCGTCGCCCGCGTTGGGCAAGTACCTGCTCGACTCCGCCCGCAAGAATGGCATCCTGCTGGCTTTCGTCGTTGTGGTGATCGTGTTCGCCATTCTGCAACCGATGTTCTTGTCACCCGCCAATCTGACCAACCTGGTCTTGCAGTACGCGTACGTGCTGATCCTCGCGCTGGGGATGCTGATGGTCATCGTGTTGGCCCAGATCGACCTGTCCGTCGGTTCAGTCATCGCCTTGTCGGGGGCGGTGTCGGCCGTCGTGGTGCTGCGTGGTGGAGCTCCCTGGTGGGTCGGAGTGCTGGCGGCGCTGGCTGTGGGCATCCTGGTCGGCCTGTGGCAGGGCTTCTGGGTGGCGATTGTGGGCATCCCAGGCTTCATCGTCTCCTTGGGTGGCATGTTGATCTTCCGCGGCCTGGCTCAGCTCATCCTCGACTATAAGTCCTTGTCTCCATTCAACGGAACGTATTACGACATCGCTAATGGCTTCATCAATGGGTTGTTGGGCGGCAACGGGTATGACGTGTTCACACTGGTGGTGTTCGGAATCGCCGTCGTCGGCTTCGCCTATTCACAGTGGCGGGCCCGTCGTGGTCAGATCAGGTATCAACAGCAGGTCGCGCCCCTGCCGGTGTTCATCGCTAAACTGGTCGTCATCGCGGTCTTGGCGATGGCTTTCGCCTGGCAGATCGCCCATAGCCGCGGCTTGCCGTTCATCCTGATCGTGTTGGCCGTGTTCATCATGGTCTACGGGATGATCATGGGGCGTACTGGTTTTGGTCGCCACATCTATGCGATCGGTGGGAACTTGGCCGCCGCCCAACTGTCGGGTGTCAAGGTCAAGTGGGTGACGTTCTGGACTTTCGTCAACATGGGCTTCCTCGCCGCTGTGGCCGGCGTGGTGTTCTCCTCGCGGATGAACGGCGCTCAACCGGCTGCCGGCAATGGTTTCGAACTGGACGCCATCGCCGCGTGCTTCATCGGCGGGGCTTCCACCACCGGTGGCATCGGCCGGATCTCCGGGGCTGTGATCGGTGGTTTGATCATGGCGGTCATCTCCAACGGCATGCAGTTGATGGGGGTTTCCCAAGGCGTGCAGCCGGTGGTCAAGGGCCTGATTCTGACGATCGCCGTGGCCTTCGATTTGTGGAACCGTCGCCGCTCGTCGGCGATCGCGTGACCTGGGTCGCCACGGCGGTGTGAACGGCTGATCAGCTCGTACGATCGCCGTGGCGGAAAGGCGTTGACGCCACATGGTGTGAACGCTAACATGATCGACAAGCTGGTGTCTGACCGCGAAGGAGCTTGAGATGACGCAGTGTTGTGTGGGAATCGAACTCGGTTCGACTCGTATCAAAGCCGTTCTGATCGACCAGACTGGCGCAGTGGTGGCCACGGGCTCGCACGCCTGGGCGAATCGCCTGGTGGATGGTCATTGGACGTACTCGCTGGATGAGGTGTGGTTCGGGGTGCGGCAGGCGTACGCCGCGCTGAACGCGAAAGCCCAGGCGGCCTTGGGCGCGCCGATCACGCAGTTGAGAGCCATCGGGGTGTCAGCCATGATGCACGGCTATCTGGCTTTCGGAGCTGATGACCAGTTGCTGACGCCCTTTCGGACCTGGCGCGACACGACCACTGGGGTCGCCGCCGACGCCCTGAGCGAGGCGTTGGATTTCGCCATCCCGCAACGCTGGTCGATCGCACACCTGTGGCAAGCCATTCTCGACGAGGAACCTCATGTGGGTGAGGTGGCGTACCTGACGACCTTGGCTGGGTACGTCCACTGGCGTTTGACTGGACGCAAGGTGCTGGGGATCGGCGACGCGTCGGGGATGTTCCCGATCGACTCGCAGACCCGCGACTGGGATCAAGCACGACTGGCGACCGTTCAGGCGATGATCCAACAGCGCGGCCTGTCGTGGCGGCTGGAGGACATTTTGCCGACCGTCCTGGTCGCTGGTCAGTCCGGCGGAACTTTG
This sequence comes from Propionibacteriaceae bacterium, assembly GCA_031285845.1. Lineage (GTDB taxonomy): Bacteria > Actinomycetota > Actinomycetes > Propionibacteriales > Propionibacteriaceae > WQYJ01. Next base: position 34,907 of record JAITVK010000025.1, on the reverse strand, counting down.
ACCGCCGAAGGGGCGGCGCTGCTGGATCCCAGTGGCGTCTTGGCCACTGGCGCGCTGATGGCTCCGCCTGAAGGCGACGCTGGGACGGGCATGGTGGCGACGAACTCGGTCGCCCCCAGGACTGGCAATGTCAGCGTGGGCACCTCGATCTTCGCGATGGTGGTGTTGGAGCGTCCACTGGCCCGGCGTCATCCTGAGATCGACCTGGTGACCACCCCGGCCGGGGATGCGGTGGCGATGGTCCACTGTAACAACGGCGCCTCCGAGATCGAGGCCTGGGCGACCCTGTTCGCCCAATTCGCTCGCCAGATCGGAGTCGACCTCGACAATGACGCCATTTACGCCGCACTGTTCGCCGCCGCGTCGGAAGGGCCGAAAGATGGCGGGGGCTGGCTGGCCTACAACTACCTGGCCGGAGAACCGATCACCGGCTTGGAGCAGGGCCGCCCGCTGGTGGTTCGTGCCCCCGACTCGACGGCTGACCTGACTGCCTTGTGGCGCACGTTGCTGATGTCCGCCTTCGGCACGCTGGCTTTGGGGATGAGGATCTTGCGTGAAGAGAAGGTCGAGGTGGACTCGATGTTCGCCCATGGCGGGATCTTCGCGACCAAAGGCGTGGCGCAGAAGGCGCTCGCGGCCGCGCTCGACACGGCTGTCGGTGTCGGCGAGACCGCATCTGAGGGTGGGGCCTGGGGGATGGCAGTGTTGGCGGATTTCGCCGCTCGGGCAGAGCCGTCGAGGCTGAGCCACTACCTGGACGTTGAGGTGTTCGCCCAAGCGCCGGTGGTGGCTGTGCCTGCCGATCCCAGGGACGTACAGGGTTTTCAAGTCTTCCTCGACCGGTTCGAAGCCGGGTTGGGGATCGAACGGGCGGCGGTGGCGGCGATGTAGGTCGCTCGCTGGGTCGCCGCGCGAGGCCTTGGTCGTACGATGAAGACCATCAGCTCGAACGATGGAGGAGACCAACCTCCCTTGACTATGAAGGAGAATTCGATGAAAGCACAGGTTGGTGAGGCGATTGAGACGATGCGCGCGCAGGTCGCGGCTTTGCATGCTGAACTGCCGCGTTGGGGTCTGGTCGTGTGGACGGCGGGAAACGTGTCGGCCAGGGTGCCCGGGGCCGACCTGCTGGTGATCAAGCCATCCGGAGTGTCGTACGACGAGCTGACCGCGAGCGCCATGGTGGTGACGGATCTGGATGGGCGTCTGGTTCAAGGCGATCGTGCTCCCAGTTCTGACACGTTCGCCCACGCCTATGTCTATCGCCATATGCCTGAGGTTGGAGGGGTGGTGCACACTCATTCGACCTACGCCACGGCTTGGGCGGCTCGCCGAGAGCCGATCCCGTGCGTGTTGACCATGATGGCCGATGAGTTCGGCGGGCCGATCCCGGTGGGGCCGTTCGCGTTGATCGGTGACGACTCGATCGGTCGCGGCATCGTCGAGACTCTGTCCGGTTCACGTTCGCCGGCGGTGCTCATGGCCAACCACGGGGTCTTCACGATCGGCAAGGACGCCCGAGCCGCCGTCAAAGCAGCGGCCATGTGCGAGGAGGTCGCCAAAACCGTCCATGTCGCCCGTCAGTTGGGGCTGCCGGTCGCGATCCCGCAAGACGACGTCGACCGTTTGTATGATCGCTACACCCACGCCTACGGGCAGGCGTCGTCGGCTCCGGTCGCTTCATGAAGCCATCGGCCCACTGGGTCAACCGTGATCGTGGCAGATCCGCCACGGTCACGTCATCGTAGAAAGGTTCCTCATGTTCAAGTCCACGGTGTGGTTTCTCACCGGCTCACAGCATTTGTACGGCGAGCAGACCCTCGCTCAAGTGGCTGACAATTCCCGCCAAGTCGTCGATCGTCTCAATGAGGCCTCGCTGGCTGTCGAGGTCGTTTGGAAGCCGGTGTTGACGAGCAAGGATGCCATTCGTCGTGCCATGCTGGAGGCGAACAGCGACGACGATTGCATCGGTGTCATCGCGTGGATGCACACCTTCTCTCCGGCGAAGATGTGGATCGCCGGCTTGGACGCCTTGGCCAAGCCATTGTTGCATCTGCACACGCAGGCCAACGTCGAGTTGCCGTGGTCGACCATCGACATGGATTTCATGAATCTGAATCAGGCGGCCCATGGTGACCGTGAATTCGGCTACATCGAGTCGAGGCTCGGGATCGCTCGGACGACCGTGGTTGGACATGTCTCGAATCCCCAGGTCACCGATCAGATCGACGTGTGGATGCGTGCCGCTGCGGGCGTACGAGCCGCTCGATCGATGAATCTGGTGCGGTTCGGCGACAACATGCGCAACGTGGCCGTCACAGAGGGTGACAAGACTGAGGCGGAGCATGTCTTCGGCATCAGTGTCAACACCTACGCTGTCAATGATCTGGTCGACGCGGTCGCTGGGGTCGACCCAGCGCAGGCTGAGCAGTTGGCGCAGCAGTACGAGGAGTTGTATCGGGTGGCGCCAGAGCTGCGACGTGGCGGTGAGCGACATTCAGCGCTGGTGTATTCAGCCCAGTTGGAGATCGCGCTGCGTGGGTTCCTTCAGGCTCACGACGCCATGGCGTTCACCACGAATTTCGAGGATTTGGGCGGACTGAGACAGTTGCCGGGGATGTCGGTCCAACGCTTGACGATGGACGGGTACGGCTTTGGGGCCGAGGGCGACTGGAAGACGGCGGCGTTGGTGCGAGTGGCCAAAGTGATGGGAGCTGGGCTGCCCGGCGGAGCCTCGCTGATGGAGGACTACACCTACCATCTGAGCCCGGGCGCGGAAAAGATTCTGGGCGCTCACATGTTGGAGGTCTGCCCATCGTTGACGACCGCCACTCCGTCGGTGGAGATCCACCCGTTGGGCATCGGTGATCGTGAGGATCCGGTTCGTTTCGTCTTCACTGCTGACCCAGGGGCCGGGATTGTGGCGGCCTTGTCGGACATGCGCGATCGTTTCCGTCTGACCGCGAACACGGTCCAGTTGGTCGCGCCTGACGAACCGATGCCGAAGCTTCCAGTTGGTTCAGCGGTGTGGCGACCCGCTCCTGATCTGTACACGTCAGCGGCCTGCTGGCTGGCGGCTGGAGCGGCCCATCACACCGTGATGTCGACCGCGCTTCGTCCGCAGCATTGGCGCGAGTTCGCCCGGATGGTCGCGACCGAGTTCGCGCTCATCGACGCCACGACGACTCGCGACGGTTTCGAAGATCGGTTGCGGTGGAACGCGGCCTACTATCGCTTGGCTCGCGGCATCTGACCACGTCGTTTCAATGGTCCTCGCGGCGCACGTCCTCTGGCGTGCGCCGCGAGGACCATTGCCATGCGTCTTCGTCTATTTCCTCCGGAATCCGGCATCATGCGTTTCTCCTGTCGTATGTGCACCATAATCATTGGCTCATGCACATTGGTGCATGAGCTCGGCTCGGATGAGCATATAGATTGCTGATTGTCATGCGCACTCGACTACGTCCCCCCTAGATTTGAGGCATTTCTCAGTGCTTTAACGGGCATGTCAAACTAGTGTCGTTGCTATTGCACTGTGCGCTCAGGCATGACAGGATAAGCCGTGACGCGGTGACACTACCGCGGTTTCACGATGACGGCCTAGTGAACCGGATGTCGTGAAACTAGTGAACGAGTTATGTGGGGGTATTGATGCCTAGTAGTTCAGGCGTTTTTCATGACACAAATCTCAGAGCCAGGCGCAAATGGATGAAGCCAGTCGCTTCGTTGTCCGCCTTCGCTTTGACAATTGGGGGAATCTTCTTGGGACAGAGCCTGCAGGCTCCCCAAGCTGAAGCCGCGACGCCGGGGTTGGCGTCGACCGGCTGGAATCCGGGATGGACCACTGTCCCCGGCCTGGAGGCCGATTGGCTCCAGTCGCTGAACAAGGATTCTGTGTATTGGACGTCCGACTGGTCGACCGGCGAGCCCGGCGCGGCTGTCGGCAACACGGTGACGATGCTCGGTGAGTCCTACGACTTCAACGCCGACGCGACCCAGTTCCAGACCCGTCCGGTGATGCAATTCCGCCGTACGGCTCCTGGACCGGCAGCGTTCATAGATTTCAGACAGTTCTCGACCCAGGCGATCGCGCCGATCGGGGGAGTCGACTCGGGGAACGAACTGTCGATGTACTTCTGGTCTCACGACGGCGCCGATCTGGTGAACACTTCGATCCTCGACTGCAACGCGGTCACCGGTCGTCCGGCCAACGAATGGATCTCGGTGGTGCGCGTCACGAACGGCGACTCGAAGATCCAGGTCGGTTGTATGCCGGCTCCGTCGATGGCTCCGACCTACCCGCCGGCTCCGACTGGCTACGGTTACGCCACTGGCGGCGAGGGTGATCAGCTGACCGGCTTGATCTACATCCAGTCGGATTACTCCAGCTTGGACAATCAGCCGGCCAGTTCCACCGCGCCGAACTCCACTCACGTGGTCCAGTTCACGATCTGGGACCCGGTCACGGGCAAGTTCTCCTCGTCTGGCCCGGTCCAGCCGGCGGACACGCGCGGCGCTGGTTTCTCCCTTGAGCGGGTGCGCCTGTTCGCGATCACGAATGGGACGACCTGTGTCACTGGATACGAGTCCGGGTGCACCTACGGCACGCCAACCCCTGACTTCGGTGACGGCGTCAGTGTGGAGACGGCGGCCGACTTCGCGTTGGACGCGCAAGGCAACATCTACATCTACTCAGCGAAACCGATTCTCACCACGGATAACGGCGCGGCCGCCATCGTCAGGATCGCGCCAGCGCGCGGTCCTGATGGAATGTTCCTGAACGGCTCAAGCGCTGCGCCCTGGGTCTACAACGTGGTGACCAAGCTCACCAAGTCTGATCCGACGATTTATGATCCTCAGTCGGCTATCTGGAGTGTGGGCACCGGCATCCATAACGGCAAATTCCTGGCGGGTGGCTATATCGACGTCACATCCGCCACGTACCCGGCTGCCGCCGGGGCTTCGGTGTCGACCACCGCTTCGCGTATGCTGCGTCTGGATCCGTTGTCTGGTGACATCGCGATCTCGGCTTCGACAGCGAACCAACCGGCCTCTGACAGCCTCCACGGCGCCAACTATGACATGTCCACTCTTCTCGGCCGCATCTACCGTGACAACGCTTCAGCTCAGATGCTGACCGTCGTCGGTGGCACGGTTTACAACGACGTGAACGCCGATGGCGTCATCTCCGCTGGGGAGCCTGGTGCCGCCGGCGTCCGAATCGCGGTCTACGACGAGGCTGACGAGTTGGTCGGCACTCAGGTGACCGCACAAGACGGTTCCTATCGTTTGATCGTGTCCGGCAACGGAAAGTACAGTGTGCGTCTGACTCAGCCGCAGATCAACGGCGCCAATGCCGTCCAGACCTGGGGCGGTGTCGAGGGTACCTTGAATGATGTCACAATTCACTGTGTCGACGGCGACATCACCTCCGGTTCGGGCGCGTGCGCCGGCGCCAAGGCTTCTCCGTACGTCGATCCGGCCATCGGGGCGATCAACGAGCACAGTGACCCGGCGACCTGGCCGGTGTACGCCTCAGTTCAGATGAACGGCGACTCCGAGTTGGCGATCGTCAATTTCGGTATCACCACTCGTGCGTCATATGGCGACGCGGGCGCTGGCCCGGCCAGCCTGGCCGAGGGCGCTCCGATCCACCTTCAGGGCCAGCCGGCCACACTGTGGATGGGCGACACCTTGGGAACCTACGACGGTCCTGCCACCGACAACGCGGCGCACAACGCCACCGATGACGGTGTCTTCATCGCGGCGTACGGCGGCGACATTCCGTTGCAAGGTGACGCCTTGGCTGCCACCGGTCAGTATCAGTTGGCCGCGAACTTGAGCGGCGCGTCAGCCAGCGCGGCGACGGTGACCGGGTGGACCCCGGGAATTGGCGCCACCTCATGGACGGCGTCGAACTCAGCGGTCAAGTGGGCTCCGACCACGACGGCGGGAACCAGCGGCGCTCGCGCCACCGGCACGCTTCAACTACAGACGACAGGCGCGGTGTCTGGCACCCCGACTGTCCAGCTGCGCACCCAGGGCTCGCTGGTCGCGACCATGTTGCCGACCAACGCGACCAATGAGTATCAGGCCGCTCCGGGGTCCTCGACGGGCAACTGGTCGACCCCTGGTGAGATCGAGGACTATACCTTCACCGCCGGCGACGCGGTCTACCGCCCAGCCGCCACCACTTCCGGTGGTTCGGTGACGGTGACCGTCGACGGCCAGACGCTCAACGCCAACCCAGCTCCGGCCGTGGCGTACGGCGTGGGCAAAGCGGTCAGTGCCAACCAGGCGAAGACGGTCACGGCCACCGTTCCAAACGCGTCATGGTCAGTCGGCGCCATCACTGTGAAAGACACGAAGACTGGTGACGACCTGACATCGGCGCGTGGCGGTCAGCTGTCAGCCGATGGGATGGGCCTCACCTTCACCCCACAGATGGGCGATGATCTCACGATCGAGGTTCGCTACGACCGTGCCGTCGATGAGACGAAGTCGACTTTGGTCGTCGACACGCCGCAGTCGGCTGGCACGAACATGAACGCCACTGTCACGATCGTCGACGCCGAGGGTACGCCGCTGGCTGGCCGTACGGTGAGCTTCTCGAAGGTCTCTGACCAAATCAACTTCGTGGGCGGGGTTTCGACCTGCACCACCGACGCTGATGGCGTCTGCTCGATCCAGATCACCTCGACGGTGGCCGCCAAGTATCCGAAGGAGCTGTCCGCTTCCGTGACCAAGAACGGGTCCGCCGTCCAGGTTTCCGGGTCACCGGCTGACGTCGAGTTCACCGCGAACGATGGCGATCCGGCCCATTCGACCTTGACGGTCGCTCCAGCCGGTCCGCTGACCGTGGATGACGAAGCCAACCGGACGTACACCGCCACCACTGAGGTGCGCGACTCCAACGACAACCTGAGCCCGAACCAAACCGTCACCTACACGGTCGAGCAGGTCAATCCTGACGGTTCGGTGAAGGCAATCGACCCGGCTCGCACCTTCGTCGAACCCGATCTGACCTGCACAACCTCTGCTGAGGGCACGTGTTCCATCACCATTGAAAGCATCGAGGCGGGCGACTTCGTCATCCATGCTCAGATTCCGAACGATCAAGGCGCGCTGACTGATGTTCAGCAGTCGCCGAAGACTGTGACCTTCAAGCCGGGCAAGGGTGATCCGAACCCGCCGAAGGACAGCTGTGGTGACAAGACCCCGACCAACCTGCGCGCGACTTCGCCCGTGGCTGTCGGTGGCAACTCCACGGCCACTGCCTACATCACAGACAAATACTGCAACGCGGTGGGAGCCGGCACGACCGTCTCCTTCACGGTGGACATGTCTGGCAAGTTCAACAACGGTCCGGCTGGCGTCAGCGCCAGTGGCCAGTCCGCTTCGGTCGTGACCGACGCCGACAGCAATGCGATCGTCTACGTCACCGACGACACGGCTGAGACGGTGAACGTGTCGGCTGCCTTGGGCTCCACCAACATCGCCGACGGCTCGCCGGCAGAGGTGGTGTTCACCCCAGGCACAGTCAGCGTGAAGGATTCCTCCTTCGAGGTTTCCCCGGTTGCCGACCCGAACAAATCTGACACCTGGGTCAAGGTGGGCGCCCCTGATGGCGACCAGTTCTACACCGGCACGCTGACCTTGCGTGACGAGAAGAAGAACCCGTTGCCCGGCCAGGATCTGACCAAGATCGCCATGGAGGCCTCGAGCCAGTACGTCGACGTCACTGATGTGGTCGACAACGGCGACGGCACTTACACCGTGAAGTTCACGTCCAAGGTGGCGCTGTCCGACGCGACCGCTTCGGCGGCTTGGGACGGTCAGCAGGTGGGTTCGGACAAGCCGATCCCGTTCGCCGCTGGCGTGGTCTCCTTCACCTGCGAGGATGCGACCAACAGTGGTCGGGTCTGCTCCAACTTGTCTGTCGCTCCGGCGTCTTTGCCGATCGGTGAGAAGGCGGTCGCGACAGCCTACCTGGCTGACGAGTACGCCAACCCGGTGACGACGGCCACCCCTGTCACCTTCGGGCTGACCAGCCCTAGCGGTGACGCGGTCATGAGCTCGACCGATCAGCCGCTGGCTGTCACAGTCCCGGTGAACACCGGCGCTGGTGGCAAGGCTATCGTTGAGATCACGGACATGACCGCTGAGGTGGTCGAGGTTTCGGCCAGGATCGATCTGGGCGCTCTGCCAGGTTCGCCGAAGTCGGTCGAGTTCACCGCCACGGGTTTCTCGTGGGAGAACTCGCTGTTCCAGGTGACCCCGACGATCACGGATCTGACTGATCAGACGAACTGGATCGTGGCCGATGGCCAGACCAGCTACACGGGCACGCTGACGGCGAAAGACACTGGCGGCAACCTGCTGAAGAACCTCGACCTGGCTGACATCGCTTTCGCGGCCAGCTCGGCCGATGTGACAGTGTCCAGCCCGGTGATCAACCACAACGACGGCACCTACACCGTGACCTACTCCTCGACGAAGGCTTCCGCCACGCCGACGGCTTCGGTCGCGTATCAGGGTCGGCAGGTGGGCGAGAACCTGCCGATTCCGTTCAAGGGTGGAGCCCTGTGCCTGGATCCGCAGGATCCGGACGCCGCCACCTATGCGGTGAGCGTGACCGGTGACCCGGCCGCGACCCAGGCCTTGGCCGATGGCAAGGCGTCGTGGACTGGCACAGTCAACGCGACCGACTGCTTCGGCAACGTTTTGACGAACCTGAAGCCGGCCGACTTCCACTTCACGGCGGCCGATGGCGTGACGACTTCGCCGGACGTGGTCAGCGACGGTCAAGGCAAGTACTCAGTGACCTACACCTCGACCACACCTGGAACCTACGCCACGAATGTCACCTACCAAGACATCGCGACGAAGATCAAGCCTGGCGACTTGGAGATTACGTTCAACAACCCTGGCCCGTGCTTCGGCTCTGATTGCCCCACGCCGTCTGGTGTGAAGGTGATCAAGGACGGCGCCGTGGCCAACGGCACGGATCCTGACGTTCTGGAAGCTACGGCTTTCGACGATCAGAACAAGCCGCTTGAGGGGATCGAGTTCGTCATCACCACCGAGGATTCTGACCTGAATCTGGGTACGGCGACCATCGTGACCGGAGCGGACGGCAAGGGCATTCTCAACGTGACCTCGACCGTTGCGACCGAGCATGTGGCCAACGCCACGTACAACGGCCAAGTGGTGGCCGAGTCTCCGCTCAAGCTGCATTACGTGGCTGGCCCGGTGGATCCGGACAAGACCCACTTGACGGTTGATCCGGCTCGCCAGGTGGCTGGCTCCCCGGTTGATGTCACTGTCAGCGTGCGCGACGCCTTCGACAACCCGGTCACGGGTCTCACGCGGGGCGACTTCGTCCTGTCTGGCGACGCCGCTTCGGCTATTCCGGATCTGGCTGACGCCGATTTCGCTCAGACTGCGCCGACTGGCGGAGACTACGTCTTCAAGACGACCTCGAAATTCGCTGGGTCGTTCACGCTGCACGCGGTCGTCACCGACGTCCAGATCAAGGACGCTCCGACGGTGGTCTTCACCGCCGGTGAGGTCTGCGTCTCCAAGTGCGATCCGGAGGACAACCCGGACACCGACGAGGACGAGAGTCAAACGCACCGCACCAGCATCGTCATGACCAAGAATGATCAGCCCGCTGACGGCCAGTCCAAGGACGAGGCTCAAGGCTCGGCCTACGATCATTACGGCAACGCCGTTGAGGGCGCGGTCTTCACTGTGACCGACGCCAGCACCGGTGATTTGGCTGGGCGTTTGACCCCGCAGACTGTGACCACTGATGGCACCAACGCTGACGGCAAGGTGGCGATGGGCTGGAGTTCTGCCAAGGCGGGAACCTTCACAGCGAACGCGAAGGTTCGTTCCGGTGAGATGACCGAAGATGTCGAGGTTCCGATCGCGACCAAGGACGGGCTGAACGCCATCCGCTTCTCGGTGGGTGACATTTCTGCTGAGCGTTCCGAACTGACGATCGAGCCCAAGGAAGACCAGGTGGTGGGTTCGTCCTTCACCGCGACGGCGAAGATCGTCGACGCGACGGGCAACCCGCTGGAGAAGGTCACTGTGTCCTTCTACACCAGCGAGCCCGAGGTCGCTCTGGTGGATGATGACACCTGCCAGACCGGCGCTGACGGAACCTGCTCGATCCATGTCTCCAGCAAGCTGGTTGGCGACTACGACGTGCACGCCACTGTGCCGATCAAGGGCGTGGCCACTGATCTGGGTGGCAACGGTGTCGCGGCGAAAGCCAGTCCTCAGACGGTGACCTTCGTGCCCGACAAGGTCTGCACCGAGAACTGCACCCCGATCGATGATCCGCGTACTCCGGAGGACGAGAGCAAGAGCAACCTCACCAAGGTGACGGTTGATCCGAACGATGCTCAGGACAACGGCGTGGACAAGGACGTGCTCAACGTCTTCGCCTACGACCGCTACGGCAACGGTGTTCCGGATGCCAAGGCCATCGTCAATGCTCCTGCCGATGTGACCATGCCGGTGACGACTGCCACGACGAACCAGGACGGGTTGGTGAACTTCAACGCCACCTCGACCAAGGCTGGCTCGTACATGGCCGATGTCACGGTGGACGGACTGACTCCGAAGTATTCACCGGCGGAGTTGCGCTTCACCCATGGTCCGGTCGGGGAGGTCACCTTGGCCTTGAACCCGGCCTCTGGACAAGAGGTGGGCGAGAACTACGAGGTGACGGCCACGGTGAAGGATGCCACGGGCAACCTGTTGCCTGATGCCACGGTCAGCTTCACGCTGCCCGATGATGTCACCATGGTCGGGGCTGTGGATGGCGCTGAGGCGACGTGCCAGACCAACGCCAGCGGTGTGTGCGTGATCACGATCACCTCCGAGAAGGTCGGGGAGTACCCGATCGACGGTCGTGTCGGTGGCGCGGTGTCCGACCCGGTGACCGCTGAGTTCTTGGTCGGTCCGGTTGACGGCGCGATGAGCACGGTCGAGGTCACGCGTAACGGTGCTCGCTTCGACGGTGAGGATCAGGACATCGCCACGGTGACGGCTCGGGACCGCTTCGGCAACCCGGTGCCGGGTGCGACTGTGACGTCGACTGGTGTCGAGGGCAAGGCGGACGCGCTGATGATTCAGAGCGATGTCGCGGCCACTGGCGCCGACGGCAAGACCACCATCTGGTACACCTCGACGACTGCTGGTGAGAAGCTGGCGGACGTTCGGATCAACCAGACGGTCACTCCGACCGGTTCTCCGGCGAAGTTGCTCTTCGGCAACGTCGGCGATCCGGCCCACTCGCAGTGGACGATCACTCCGACCACTCCGCTGGTCGTTGGCACGACGAATGCCTCCGCTTTCACCTTGACTGCCACGATTCGTGACACTCAAGACAAGCCGGTGTATGGCGCTGTGGTCAGCTTCGGTGTGGACAAAGACACCACGGCTTGGGGCGCGACTGATCAGAGTTGCGTCACGGACGCGTCTGGTGTGTGCTCGGTCACGGTGACCTCGACGGCCGCTGGCACCTTCGCGTTCACAGCGACGTTGTCCAACGGCCCGATCGGCGAGGCGAAGGGAGCCATTTGGACTCCTGATGTGGTGTGTGGCCCCTGCTCGCTGGCTGAGGTTGTGACTGACAACGAGATGGCCGACGGTGTCGCCCACGACGTGGTCAAGGTGACCGCTCGTGACAAGTACGACAACGCAGTGCCTGGCCAGAACGTGGTGACTACCCCTGGTGACGACACGTTGGTCGCTCAGACGGGCGTCCGGCCGACCGATGACAACGGCGAGACCACTATCTGGTACTCGTCGAAGAAGGCTGGTGAGCACACCGCGACCATCGCGATCGGCGCGGCCTCGGTGACTCCCGAAGGGTCCCCGGTGAAGCTGCACTTCCGTGCAGGTCCGGTCGATCCTGGCCAGTCCTCGCTCGCCGTGGACGCCACGACAAAGACGATCGATCAGCCGGTGACGGCGACGCTGACGGCGCGTGACGCCAACGGCAACCTGGTTCCGGATGTCACCGCGTCCTTCACCTTGGACAAGGAGACCGGCACCTACTTGGTTGACTCGGCCACCTTCCTCGGCGATAGCGCGGAAACCGCGACTGTGGCCGCGACCGGTACGGCCAGCTGTGTCACGGGCGCCGATGGGACGTGCTCGGTTCAGTTCACTGACCCCGAGGCCGAGTCGGTCGACGTCCATGGCCTGGTCAAGACGGCTGATGACGCCACCGTCGAGGTGTCGGATTCACCGCAGACCGTGGCGTTCACCGCTGGCTGCGTGCCGCGGATCGATGAGGACTGCCAGGAGACTCCGAATCCTCCGGTTCCCAACGATCGCCGTACGCAGGTCGAGGTGACGGTCGATGACCAACTCTCCGATGGTGAGCAGGCCGACGTCGCTCAGGCCCGGGTGTTCGACTACCAGGGCAACCCGACGACCCGTGTGATCACCACCGATTCGACTGACGCTGCGTTGGAGATCGGTGCGATCAAGCCGGTGTCTGAGGGTGTCTCCGACATCGAGTACCGCACGGCCACTGGCGCGGATGAGACGTTCACCGCCAAGGTGTACGCAGCTGGTCAGGAGATCGTGTTCATCCCGCAGCCCGGCTCTGATTTGAACAACGCTGACGCCGTCGCACGACTGTCGTCGCCGGTGGACCTCCACTTCAAGTCCGTCACCGCTCCCGACACCACGCCGGACGCTCCAGTGATCACTGGTCCGAAGGATGGGTCTTTGACGAACAACCGTCCTGTGCCGGTCACAGGAACCGGTGAGTCCGGCAACGACATCACCGTGGTCGACAAGGACGGCAAGGAAGTCTGCACGACGACTGTCAAGCCTGACGGCACGTGGACCTGCGAGGCCAGCCTGGAGGACGGCGAGCACACGCTGACCGCCACTCAGACCGATCCCGATGGTGACGAGTCGGAGCCGTCGGCTCCGGTCAAGGTGACGGTGGACACTACCGCTCCGGACGCGCCGATCATCGACAACGCCAACGATTCCGAGATCTCGGGCAGCGTGCCTGGTGATCTGGATGAGGGCACGACAGTGACGGTGACCTATCCGACCAAGGATGGGAACAAGCAGGTGACTGTTCCGGTGGGACCGGATGGTCGCTGGACGGTGAAGCCGACTCCGGACGATGCGATTGACGGTGAGATCATTGCTGTGGCGACTGATCCGGCGAAGAACGTGTCGAAGCCGACCACCGGTGACCTGGACGTGACGGCTCCTGAGCCCCCGACGATCGATGTCGCCAACCGCGACGAGATCGGTGGCAAGGCTGAGCCTGGTTCCACGGTTAAGGTGACTCTGCCCGATGGGACCCAGCTGTGCGAGGTCAAGGCGGACAAGGATGGAAACTGGTCCTGCCTGACGCCGGACACGGTGACCAAGGACACCAAGATCATCGCGACGGCGACTGATGACGCTGGCAACACCTCCGGCCCGACCGAGGGTTGGTTGGACGTCACCGCGCCGGAGTCTCCGATCGCGAACCCGTCCAATGGTTCCGAGATCGGTGGCTCGGCTGAGCCCGGCTCGCAGGTGAAGATCACCGACGAGACTGGCAAGACGATTCCTGGCTGCGAGAACGTGACCGCCGACACCAACGGCCGGTTCACCTGCACTCCGACCACTCCGGTCGAGCCGGGAACCAAGGTCGAGGTTGTGGCGGTCGACAAGGCGGGCAACGCCTCGAAGCCGACCACGGTCGTGATCGTCGGTTTGGCGATCGATGTGAAGCCGGCAAACCCGAAGCGTGGTGACACGCAGGTTGTGACGGGCACCAACTTCAACCCTGGTGAGCGGGTTTGCCTGACGCTGGATTCGGCGGTGTTCGATCCGGGCTGCCGCAACGCGGACGCGACCGGTAAAGTCACCTTCACCTACACGGTGCCGGAAAACTTCGAGCTCGGGGAGCACACTGCGACCCTGACGGGTGAGAAGTCCGGTTCAGTGTCGATGAAGTTCACCGTGGTGGAGACCGTCAAGGTTCAAACCGGTGGCGAGATCGCCAATTCGGGCGCGTTGAACCTGCGGGCGCTGGTCGCCGGCCTGATGGTCGCCACGCTGGGTGTGTGGGTTGGCGCCACTCGGCGCAAAGGTTCGGGAGCTCGCTCCTGATCAAGCCTCCTGGTGAATGAGGCAGTCGGTGGGGTCGTCATCTTCGGATGGCGGCCCCATTGCCCCGTTTCGGGCCCGGCGCTTCGGATCGACCAGACCGTCCCAGGTGAACAGACCGCCCCAGGTGAACAAGCGGGGTCAGGTGAACAGACTGTCTCGGGTGGCCGACCCGTCCCAGGCACGCGACGTGGAACATTAGGACCTTCGTCGAGCATGACAGTCCACCCGCTGACCTCGATTCTTCGACTTCAACCCAATCCCAGTAAGGTGGCCTGCGGAGAAGGAGCCTTATGACCCACGTACTGCCCCTGTTCGAGCAAGGGCGTCATCTTTTGTCGGTTTCTCAATTCGATCGAAGCAACCTTGGGACGATATTCGAGGTCGCGGACGCGGTCGACCTGATTGCTAAACGGCAGGGCGTGTGCACAGTCCTCGACGGTGCGATGTTGGGGTCGCTGTTCTTCGAACCGAGCACACGCACTCGCCTGAGCTTCGAGTCGGCTTTCCTGCGTCTGGGTGGTGAGGTGACGACAACCACGGGGTTCACGTTCTCCTCGATGGCCAAAGGGGAATCCATCGCAGACACAGCGCGGGTCGTGTCGGGCTACTCCGACGTGCTGGTCGTGCGTCATCCGGAGGCGGGTTCGGTCGCCGAGTTCGCTCGTCATTCGACGGTTCCGGTGGTGAACGCCGGCGATGGAGCCGGTGAGCATCCGTCTCAGGCACTCTTGGACGTCTACACCTTGCAGAAGGAGCTTCATCAGCGTGGCAAGACTGTCGACCGTTGCCACATCGCGATCCTAGGTGATTTGAAATTCGGTCGTACGGTCCACTCGTTGATCAAGCTGATGAGTCTCTACGAGTCGATCACCTTCACAGTCTTCGCTCCGACCGGGCTCGAGTTGCCCCTTGATGTGGAGCAGTACGCCCAGCAGCGCGGTCATCGGCTGCAGGTGGCCCCAAACGTCGTAGAGGCTG
Organism: Propionibacteriaceae bacterium; assembly: GCA_031285845.1. Taxonomy (GTDB): domain Bacteria; phylum Actinomycetota; class Actinomycetes; order Propionibacteriales; family Propionibacteriaceae; genus WQYJ01. The sequence continues at coordinate 19,775 of JAITVK010000025.1, read as the reverse complement.
TGCGCGGCGCGGACGCGATCTACGCCACGCGGGTGCAGCGTGAGCGGATGACCGCTGAGTTGGCCCAATCGGCGGCCCGCGGCGATCTGCTCAACCGCGCGATCCTGACCCAGGCGAGCAATGAGGACGCCATCATCATGCATCCACTACCACGCGACTCGCGCCCAGACTCGTATGATCTGTCCAGCGACGTCGACGAGTTGTCCGGGCTGGCGATTTTCCATCAGACTGACAACGGTCTGAATATCCGGATGGCGATCTTCCTCACCGCGCTGGGGGTCACTGTCGAGGCGGTGCGTCTGACGACCAAGCAGCGTCCGTGGAAGGCGACGCTGCGGTCATAACCTGGTCCGCAGCGGCAACCGTTGATGGATCCTGCGGCCGTGATCTGGCCTTGGGTGACCGCGGTTCGCGGAGCCTGGTTCCGAATGACCGCGGTTCGCGTGCCCTGTGGGCTCAGTGCGCTGCTGCTCACGCCGAGATCCGGGGACTGAGACCCACAACGACGATGAACCCTGCGAGCCCTCAGATTGGTGTCGCGACAAGCCAGCGAAGCAGTGATCTCATAGCGCTACAGGTGAGTAGAATCGACCTCGCTAGGCGACTGCATGGTTTATTCGACGATGATCGGCGAGCCGTGGGTCTCCTGGCGTACGGAGCCGAACGACTCCGATGATCGATTGGAGGATCACATGGCCCAGACACACACTCAACCGCAGGACTCAGCGGCCGCGTACATGATCGGGGCGGGGATCGGCAATCTCGCCGCCGCTGTCTATTTGATTCGCGACGGCCACTGGCAAGGATCACAGATCACCATCATGGGGCTGGACACCCATGGAGCCAACGACGGAGCCCAAGTGTCGCAGTACGAGACCGAATGGGGCAACAGCCGGTTGGCGAATGATCGGGGATACCTCGCCCGCGGCGGTCGGATGCTGAATGAGGAGACGTACGAGAATCTGTGGGACGTCCTTGACACTATTCCGTCGCTGAACAGCCCGGGCAAATCGGTCACGAGGGAGATTCTGGATTTCGATCATGCTCACCCGACTCATGACGTTGGTCGGCTGTTGGATTCTCATGGCCCGAGGACTCGCGGCGACGGCGATGATTGGCGACACATGCAGTTCACGATGAGCGATCGAATCGCGTTGACGAGGCTGATGATGCTGCCAGAGTCCCGTGAGTCCGAGCTCAACGATGTCACGATCGAGCAATGGTTCGCCGCCAGTCCACACATTTTCGAGACGAACTTCTGGCACATGTGGCAGACGACGTTCGCTTTCTTGAGGAACAACTCGGCGATGGAGTTGCGGCGCTACATGAATCGCATGATTCTGGAGTTCGCCCGGATCAACACGCTGGAAGGGGTCACCCGCACGCCTTACAACCAGTACGAATCGATCATCGTACCGATGCGGACGTGGTTGGCGGACAAAGGCGTCACGTTGATCGATCATCGTCGGGTCACCGAGCTGGTGTTCGCGGAAGACGATCCGATGCGCGATGAGATTCGTGTGACTGGCCTGGTGTGGGAGTCCACCTCGGCGGGCAAGCGCAAGACCACCGGACGAGTCGATGTCGGTGAGAAGGATCTGGTGTTCTGCACCAATGGGTCGATCACGGACAGCGCCACATTGGGCGACCTGGAGCATCCTGCGGGGGAGAACCTGGATTACGCGCCGTCGGCGGCGCTGTGGGCCCAGGCGACGCAGCATTTCTTCGGTCTGGGGCATCCTGATGCCTTTTTCGGTGATCGGTCGCAATCGGAGTGGACCAGTTTCACGGTCACCACCAGCGACCACATCCTGCTCAACGAGATCGCGGCCATCACCCGTCAGCAGCCGGGCAATGCCCTCAACACTTTCGTCGAATCCACCCCGCTGATTTCCTTGGTGGTTCATCATCAGCCCCACTTCGCCGCCCAGCGCCCAAACGAGACCGTGTTTTGGGGATATTCGCTCTACCCGCGCCGCCACGGCGACTTCGTCGACAAACCGTTCATCGAGATGACGGGGCGCGAGATGTTGGAGGAGACGCTGGGTCAACTCGCGCGGGTCGACACTCGTCCGGTGACGATCGAGACGAAGACGGAACAGATTTGGGACAGCATCGTCAACGTCGTGCCAGCGCATATGCCGTACGCCAGCGCGCTGTTCGCTCGTCGTAGTCTGGGTGATCGCCCCGACGTGGTCCCACCCAACTCGAAGAATCTCGCGTTCATCAGCCAATTCGTGGAGATGCCGTTCGACATGGTGTTCACCGAACAGTATTCGATTCGGGCGGCCCAGATCGCGGTCTATCACTTTCTCGACATCCCCTCGTCGAAGCTGACCAAACTGCATCATTATGAGCGTGACCCGCGCGTGTTGGCGCGCGCCGCTGTGACGATGCTGCGATGAGCGGAAGCGTCTGCACACCTTGCGGGGGGACAGTTCCGGGACGAGCCAGGGACGAATCGGCATCAGGCACGCCGAATCCTCTCGTATGATGATGACATGAATTCGTCGGTTCTTCCTCCATCGGCGTCAGCGTCGCCCATCTCAGCGCCGTTGGCTTCGGTGTCTGAGCAGTACCTGACCCAAGGTTTGACCGGCGACGAAGTGGCTGAGCTTCTCGCGCTTGGCAAAGCCAACACTGTCGCGCAGGTGACATCGCGTTCGTTGGGACAGATCATCAAGGACAACGTTTTCACGCGGTTCAACGCGCTGTTGGGAGCGTTGTTCGTCTTGGTGATCCTCACCGGGTCGTACATCGATGGTTTGTTCGGGATCGCGCTGGTCCTCAACTCGGTGTTGGGGATCGGGCAGGAGTGGTACGCCAAGCACAAGCTCGACTCGTTGGCGGTGTTGCATGCGCCGACGGCCACGGTGACTCGTGACGGTGAACAGCAGGTGATCGACGTCGCCCAGATCGTCGAAGGCGATTTGGTGTGTCTGAAACCGGGGGATCAGATTCCTGCCGATGGTCCAGTGTTGGTGGCCGACAATCTGGAGATCGACGAGTCGAATCTGACGGGGGAGTCTGACGCGGTCGACAAACAGGTCGGCCAGTCGGCCTATTCGGGTACGGTGGTGGTCGCCGGCACAGGACGTTTTCGGGCGGCCGTGGTCGGTCAGGCGTCGACCGCTCAGCGCCTGGCGCATGAGGCCAAGGTGTTCACGCGGGCGTACTCCGAAGTCCAGGCGTCGACCAATCGTCTTCTCAAATGGATCACCTGGGTCGTGGTGGTCATGTTCCCTGTGGCGTTGATCGCCCAGTATCGTGGCTTGTCGGATCGATCATGGGATGGTGTGAAAGCCGAGTGGCGCACGATCGTTCTGCGGTCGAGCGGCGGGCTGGTGGCGCTGGTTCCGGAAGGTCTCGTCCTGTTGACGACGTTGGCTTTTCTGTTGGCCGCGCTCCAACTGACCCGCCAGCAGGCGCTGATTCAGGAGTTGCCTGCCGTCGAAGGTCTGGCCCGTGTCGACATCATCTGTTTGGATAAAACGGGAACCTTGACTCAAGGCGAGATTGTCTTCGACCGCGTCGATGTCCTGCCTGGGGCTGACGAGGCGGCCGCGATGGCGGCGCTGGGGGTCTTCGCTCACGATCCGGCTCCTAATGCGACGGCTCAAGCGATCGCGGCTCGCGTGCCTGAATCGGTGGCGCAGGCGACAGCCAGGGTGCCGTTCTCATCGGCGCGCAAATTCTCAGCGGTCGAATTGGATGACGGTCAAGCCTGGGTGATGGGGGCCCCTGAGGTGGTTGCCGGCTCCGACGCTGACCTGCTGGGGGTGGTCGAACCGTTGGCGGCCGCCGGTGTCAGGGTCATCGTGTTGGCGAAAGTGGATGACATGGAACAGTGGGGCCAGATCACACCGGTCGCGCTGGTCCGACTGACTGAAGCGATTCGCTCCGACGCGGCCGAGACCTTGGCGTACTTCGCCAGCCAGGACGTGATGGTCAAAGTGATCTCCGGTGACAACCCGGTCACGGTGGCGGCGGTGGCCCGTCGTGTCGGTCTCAACGTGACTGATCCTCAGTCGGCGGTCGATGTTCGTCCCAGCGACATGTCCGGGGTCGATCAGTCCCACCCCATGCCCGGGCGTGACATCCCTGGCGCGGTGGTCGACGCTCGTACTCTGCCTGACACAGTCGAGGAACTGGCCGAGTTGGTGGAAGGGATCACCGTGTTCGGTCGGGTCACTCCTGAGAAGAAACGCCTGATCGTAAATGCGCTGAAATCGCGCGGGCACACTGTCGCGATGACCGGCGATGGGGTCAACGACGTTCTGGCGTTGAAAGACGCCGACATCGGCATCGCGATGGGCAACGGCGCTCAAGCGACCAAAGCGGTCGCGCAAATCGTCTTACTGGATTCGTCGTTCGCGCATATGCCGAAAGTGTTGGCGGAGGGTCGCCGCCTGATCGGCAACGTCGAACGGGTGGCTTCCCTGTTCGTGACCAAAAACGTCATGGCCACGTGCCTGTTGGCCTGCACGGCGATCCTCGGGGTCGCGTTCCCGTTCCTGCCGAGGCACATGACGCTGTTGTCGATGCTGACGATCGGGATTCCTGCCGCGATTTTGGCGCTCGGACCGAACAAACGCAAGTACGTCCCTGGGTTCTTGACGCGAGTGCTGTCGCTGTCGATTCCGGCCGGTGTCGCCGCCGGGGTGGCAACCTTCGTCGCGTTCATCATCGGTCAAGGAGCTCAGACCGAGCGCAGCACCTTGGGTCTGGTCGTCCTGTTCGTCGTCTTCTTCTGGCTGTTGGGCGTCTTGGCGCGCCCCTTGAACTGGTGGAAGATCACGCTAATCGTCACACTGGTCGTCTTGGCAGTCGGCGCCTTCCTCCTGCCACTTCCGCAGACCTTCTTCCAACTCAACCTGCCGAGCGCTGAGTGGCCACTGGCCTTGTTGATCGGCGGTTGCGGCGCAGTGGTGGTTGAGATCGCCCACCGGGTGCGCCGGGCCCGCAGTTTCGTCAAACCCGTCCGGGTCCATGACGAGCAGATGGTACGACGGTGAGGTCAGTCGTTGTGACCCAGATCAGGTCTCAGGGAGAGAGGCTGACCCGGCGTTGGCGGCGGTCAGGACTGATCTGGCCAGTCGTGCGTCGAGGGTCAAAAGGGGGCAAGCAGAAGTCAGTGACAACGCGTTGGTCTCAGTACATGAATCTTGGAGGTGGGCTGTCGCAGCATGTTGTCGGTTGAGCGCGGGATTCGGGCCGTTGTTCACACACGTGGTTTGTGGCTAATACGAGAGACCTAGTTCATGGTTGATTGTGGCATCAGTTAGCATGGCAATCGATTCTTTAGCGATTGCAGACACCTGTCTGGCCATGGCGGCGGTGATAGGCGAGTTGCTTGGAAGGCAGTGCCAGCAACGGTCAATGCGCTTACGAACGGCTTTATTATGGTGATTCCATGATGAACGGAGCGAATCGATGTCGTTGTGCGAGAAGCCGCCGAATATCAGTGGGTTGTCAGAGCTAATCGACACGTGAACTTCGGGATCTTTTGTCAGGGGCCAGAAGGGGTGTCTGGAGAAGTCGGAGAGACCAGCGATGGTCAGGTTTGACACGGGGCACATCTCAAGGACCGTTTCCGTGCGCTTGATCTTCTGGAGTAGGAGTCGCGCAACCCTCTTTTCGTGATGTGCGAGGCATGACGCGATCCTGTCCTCAAGGTCGCGGGGAATGTGAGTCATCGGGACCCCGGATGTGTCAGCGCCGAACCCTGGCGACGGATGCTGGGGTATTCCTGTAATAGCCCCCAAGACAAATTACCGCAGCATTGTAGGCATCTTGTTCTTTCGGGCGGGGTGCGAGGAGGAGTTTTCCGTCGCACGCCAGATCGTAGGGCGAGAGCCCGCCGAGAGCTGGGGTCGCAGTGGAAGACCCGGGAAGACCGTGAGGTGGAAGGAGCCGCACTGTGTCGTGTGAGCCCAGTCTAAATCCGTCGGTGACCTGGCGGGTGACATCGGGGGTGTGTAGGAGTATGAATGCATCAGCCCAGATGTGTGATGGGATCTTAGAGGGTTTGACGAGTTCCTGGATCAATGAGTCGACACCCGACCGCGACGGCTCGAAGTGAGAGTCATTCATGCATAAGTAAAAAAGGTAGCATAGATCGAAGAGCATCTCTGTGAAACGGTGCGGGCTGCTGGTGTATCGCTGGTGGCGGTGCTGAGCTGCTATACGATATCGCGACTCGGCGTGCAGGGCGAGAGCGTGCCCGATTCGACTCGGTGGATGGCTGGAGGTTGAATCGTCCCCGAGATAGAGCTCGCCAATGGTTCTTAAGCCACTGAACCCGCGTTCGAAGCTCTCGCCGGCGTGCGCGGTGTAAGTCAAATCCGCGCCCTGGGCGCGGATCCACCGAATAGCGGAGACGTACATCCAGGTGGGGTGGCGCAATTCTGTCCCGGAGACATCGACCGACTTCACGACAACATCGAAGGTGAGCGCAGATGCCGACTGCGGTAACAGTTCTGTGGCCTTTCGATTGAATGCGTCGCGCGCTGTGAGCAGGCCTTTGGCTGTGATGCTGGTATAGCTCAAAGCCTGCCAGGCCTGCGCGTGACGCAAGTCGGATCCTCGCAATCCGAAGCGTTCAATCGCCCACGGGGAGTCTCTGCGTGTGCTCCAGGATAGATCCTCACTCCACCAAGCGGGGCGTGGGCGCTGGAATGAGACTGGGCTGGCGAACGATTTCAGGCCTGGGTTCATTTTGAGGACTTGTTCGATAGTCAGCCATCCCTTGCTCACAGACTCCAGAACATCAATGGCGGCTTCGCTCACAGTGGAATGAGCATCGATCTCTCGTCGAAGTTCAAGTCCGACGCACTCAAATGGGCTGGGGTAGGAGGTTAAGGCGGCGGAGATGGAATTCGCTTGGCGAGTGCGTTCGGAGAGTTGCCGATGCTCCGACGGGTCGTGTTTTGGAAACAAGACAGAACGAAGGCGCCCCGCGGCGAGCGTGCGTTCTTGAAAAGCCGCAAAACCCTCGCCAACAACCGATGTTATGGGGCTAAACAGAGTCATCATCGCGCGAATGGTGTTCACGGTGAAGTGTCGTCTGGCATCGTCCATCGCTTGGAATAGGCCGTCCCCACTGAGTGACGCCAGGAGATCAGGAATCGGCGGAAGGTCGGTTGGCGTGAGACTGTTCCACTTATCAGTGTCCAGCTCTTGGAGTTCTTGGTAAAGCAGATTTGCTGGGGAGCCGTCTTCGTGCCAGTGTTGAACTTCCCAAGGGGTGTCCAGTAGCTTCCTGATGCGGCTCCAAAATGAACCGTTGATGACCTTGAGCCAGCTTGTCGCGCACGGAGCGGGGCTGGTTTTGCGACCGCTCATATGCTCGGTGTGCCAGGCATTGAGAACCCATATCGAGAACCGGAGGGAAGCTGCCAGAACGGTCACTTTGCCAGACTGCAGGTTACCGGGGGAGTAAGCGAACTTGGTTGGAGTTGTCAGAGTTCGTGCGAGCTCTCTGCGGCTGAACGCCAGGCCAGCATGCACATGAGAGTCCGTGACTGGGACGACCTCGGCTGGTTCAGCTTCCTTACGAGGCTGGTACTGACCGCAGAGATCAACGATTAGCGAACTGCGACCGGACTCCAAATCTGTCGCGTCGAATCGGTGTCTGCCGAGATACTCAAGAGGGTCGAATCCTTCTCGTCTGTTCCAGTAGCTTTTGCGGGTTAAAAGATCGCGGACCGATTCCTTCGCGGCATCGCCAGTCATGAGTCGCGACTCGGCCACGCGAAGAGCCCATGCGCTGGTCGCCGATTCCTTGTCGCCGTTCCAGTCCAGCGCGCGGTCCACAACGGTTTTCTCATCGCCAAGATACCGAGGATCAAAGATCTCGGACAGAATGAAGGCGCCGACACCATCAAGCATGTTGCATGACTCCCTTAGGCTGTGGGCCACCGACGAAGCTGCTGGACGGTGAAGTCAGTGAGCGCTTGGGCGAGCCGTGGAAACTCTGCTTCATCGGGGGGCGGGTTGGTTTCTCCTGTGAAGCCTTCCCTAAGCTCCGAAGGCGACCGTGGTGGTTGCCAGTCTTCTGGGCCGTTGTCCGGTTCGCGGTTGGATGTGGAGCCGCTCGTGGCGTGACTTCCGAGGGATCGCCGTGTGGCGTGGCGGTCATAGGCGGTGATCAGTTCTCGGAAAGTATCCATCTGCTCGGGATTGAGCACGACTTCGGCCACTTCGACCAGAGTTCGGTAGCCGCCGCACCATTGGTTTTCTTCGATCGCCGCCCCTGTTCCCGACGTGCGGATCGTGTCTCGAATACGTTCGACCGCGCTTTTCACATAGTTGAAGCGTGAGAGGCTCTTGTGGGTGAATGAAGTAACGCCCATCGTGTCTTTTATCGTGTGGATGAAGGCTGTGATCTGGAGCGGACTGAAGAAGGACTCATGCCAGTGCGAGGGGACCCAATAGCAGTACCAGTCCACGAGGTGCTCGCGGTCTCCTGCCTTTCGTGATCCTTCTCTCGAGAAACGGGCGAGACAGTCTGAGACTGCTGCGCTGAGGTCCTCCATGGCCTTTTCGTAGTCGGTCTCGGCCTCCGCTGCCACGAACCACGTGTCTTTGAAGAAAATGTCGATCGCAGCGTGGATAGTCAAAGCCATGAGCTGATCGATCCTCAGGTGCTCGCGGTCGTGTCTTTCAGTAATGGCGTTCCATCCAGCCAGTGACCGCATAGTGGTTCGGAGATTGGAGCATAGCGGGAGTGAAAGGAATCGATCGTCAGTTTCTGTCTTATTGATAGAGATGGACTGGCACCAAGCGAAGTCGCTTTGCCCAAGTCCGAATGTGTGCGGAGTGTCACCGGACTCGAGTGAACCCGACGTTGCGTCTAGGAGGATCCCCTGGATGGCCAATGCGATCCCATAATCTCCGGGATTCGACAATGGATCTTGACGACTCGTAGTCTCACCAACATTCCATCTCGACAACATTTCATCGATCGGTCGGAGTTCGACTGTCACGGTCGAGGAGCGGGCATCGTCGCTGGTCCACCTCCCACTCTTGATGCTTGACCGTATCCCGCTGAAATCGAAAGACACAATAGAGGTGTTCTCTTCGTTCTCATAGTCGGCGACCCAGTCGAGCTGCGGTGGCTTGCTCGCACCGAAGGGTTGCTGAATGGTCTGGAACAGAGATTGAGATATTGCTTGTATGCCCAGTTCAGTTGGGAAGTTGGGAAGAGTGGCGGAAAGAACCGCAAGGCTTTCAGATAAATAGCTCAATAGTCTGAGGTTCGAGGGAAGTGGGTCGAGACCGCGCACCTTCAGACGAAGCCTCTCTGCGATGGGATCATTCACGAGGAGGTTTCTCTCAAGGATAGTCAAGCCACACGCTTTGGACATGAGCGCGTCCAGTCTGCTCATGCTCTGTCCAATGGTGGACTCTTGACCTTTGTGAAAAGGCGCCACGAGCCGTCGGTCTGACCATGGCACTGGTGGAAGCTTGACAAGTTGGCCTAGGGGCAAGGTCTTCAGCCGGGCATTGCGGTCTTTCTCGTATTGGTGCTGCAGGGCCAAGTAGTCGCGGCTCGCTCTCTGAATGCCTGAAGCTTCTTTGTCTCCTGCCTGCGTCATCGCGGGAGGGGCATTCTCGATGAGATCGGCCGGATCGGCGGTGGTGATGACAATGACGCCCTGAAGCGAGGAGAATGTGCGCAGCGTTGTGAGGATCACCTGTTCGTTTTCCACTGGGGCAAGGTCAAAGTCATCGACTGAGACGATGACTGCTCGGTAGGTGGATTTCGTGTTCACCACTTGCGCGATGAGGACTTGGATTGTCAACCACAGGCGTTCGGTTCCCCCGGCTGAGGCTTCAATCATTCGTTCGAGGTCAACTGCGGTCGCAGCGCCAGTGCGCCGCCCGGTCGAGGTGATCTGGTTGAGGGCTGAGCTACGCCTAGCGTTAGCCACCGCCTCGTGAAGTCCGGCTGCTTGGAGAGGAGTGGCGTGTTCTGGCAGTATTCGCGGGATTGAGTAGTCGAGCGCAGCGAGCAGCACATCGATGAGGTTTGTGTCTCGATTCAACAACTCCGGTGATACAGGTGGGAGGACAACGAAGCGGCCGTGCTCATCTTGAGCGAGGGTCTCAAGGACTGTTTTCAGGACGGATGATTTTCCCGAGCCACGCGCGCCGTGGAGACTCACGTGGTGCGCGGGTTCGACGATTCGCTTCAGCGCAATGTCAAGAGCGCGGGCGGTCGCGCAGTCGTCGCGGCTGATCTCGTCTAGGAAATCTCTGTCGACATCATCCGCAAGATGATGCACACGCTCAATGACTTCTTTGGCCGCGGTGTCGAGTATCTGAACGGGAATCATCAGTCAGCTTTCTCTATGCGGGGATGGTGGCCTTGGTGGGTTGCTAGGCTGTGCGGTGGGCAGCGACTCATCGCTTGGATTGCTGCTACCGCCATTTGAAGATGTCGGAGTTACCCTGGTGTCTTCGGCCGGGGTAGTGATCTCCGTCACGGTGGGACTCCACGTGTCTTGGAGATCATCAAACTCCCGACGAATTTCGCGAAGTCTCAATTCGAGTTCCGCGTGCACCGTGGCTACGATATTTCTGTGATAAGGGCGGTGCTTCTGCAACCACTCATATCGGCGTTCGTCGGCGATCGCCGCGGGGAGCCGGTCAAAACTGTCCCAGGTCTCCATTTCCGTCTCGGTCATTGCTCGAGTGAGGCGACCGCCAACTTCTAACTGGAGCGCTTCGTACGCCTCTTTGAGTACGGCAAGCAGCTGAGCTTGGTTCAGCATGTCGTATCCCAGGCTTCTCAGCCATGAGGTGGTCAATTCAGGCATAGATCAGACAACCTTCCGTGGTCAATGATGATCTCGCGCCACTCTAACACTGATGCCACTCTTCTGGGAATAGGACACTTGCTTTTCGTTCTGAGGAGATGTGGGTGAAATCCATGACTTGGCGGGCCCATGGCTGTGGACGCTAGCGTTGGGAGAGTTCGGCCCGCGGCTCCGTTCGTACCAAGCTTTTCGCGCCGTGCTCGACCCGGGACGGCCCACCCCGACCCGAACGCGGCGAGCCCAACTCAGCTTCACACTGGGCTGATCGGCAGTCCCGTGCCATTGAAGCTCGGGCCGATCTGGCCTGAGGTGGCGTGGAGGTGGGGGCGCGCGTCCAACTCGGCGTAGGCGATGGCGATCCCTCGCTCGACGGTGGCGCGATCCCAGGGCCACTGGAGTTGGTCGTAGTCGTAGACCTCGGCTTGGTGAATCTCGCGGTGGTAGGCCCACTCGGCTTGGTCCCAGATCGCAGCCAAGCCGGTACGGAAATGGGCGACGTGGCCGGCGTGCAGCGCTGGGCCGTGACCGGGGATGACGACCGTGTCGTCGCGCAGCAGCGAGTGGAGCGAATCCAGGGCGCGTACCCAACCATCCAGACTGGTCGACTCGTCAAATTGGGGAGTTCCGTCTTCGACCAGATCACCGACGATCAAGGCTTGCGACTCTGGCACCGCCACGACCAGGTCCGACCGGGTGTGCGCCTGGCCGAAATGGGCGATCTCGACGGTGATCCCGCCCAGATCCCGCACCGCGATCAGCGACACGTGGTGATTCGGGCGAGCCGCCTTCTTCAGATTCACCCGATGAGTCTTGGCCCAGGTGGCGTTCTCAACTCCCAGTAGATCCTCGTCGAAGTGCTCCGCGCCGATGGTGTCTGCGATGTCGGCGAACGCTCCCAGTCCGAGCGCGTGATCCCAATGGGCGTGCGACGCCACGACTGTGGTCAGCGGGACCGCGCTCACCGCCCCAATCGCGTCACGGATCTGAGCGCCGACTTGGTTCGACGAACCAGTGTCCACCAACAGTGCGCTCGTACGACCGACGACCAGGCAGGCCGACGCGTGGGCGGCCTCGAGATGAGCAGTGAAAAGGTGGGGGCGAACCTGGGTGAACTCCATCTGGCCAGCGTAACGGTTCCACCCCGGGTGTGACGAGTCTGAAAACGGTCGGGGGTGCGCGACGAGACGGCACGGATTGCGTCAGAGGTCGCTCACGTCCCTGTGTTCGGGGCTTCGCCCCTGCAACAGGTTCCTCGGCCTCGGCAGTAGTCGAGCGAGCTTGACTACTGCTCTCGCCCCTCGTCCCTGTAGACTAGCACTCGGGCGGGGGGAGTGCTAGTCTGCCCGGGTATGCTCTGGAGAGGAGGTGGGGATGCTCGATGACAGAAAGCTGGCCGTTTTACGAGCCATCGTCACCGACTACGTTTTCTCGCGGGAGCCGGTCGGTTCACGCGCCATCGTGGAACGTCACAACCTTGATGTGAGTTCGGCCACGGTGCGCAATGACATGGCGGCCTTGGAAGAGGAAGGCTACATCACTCACCCTCACACGTCGGCGGGGCGGATCCCGACCGACAAGGGCTATCGCTTGTTCGTCGATCGGCTGGGGATGATGAAGCCGCTCAGCATCGGCGAGAAGAAAGCCATCGCTGCCTTCCTGTCAGGGGTGGTCGACATTGACGACATCGTCAGCCGTACGGTCCGTCTGTTGGCTCAAGTGACCTCACAAGTGGCGATCATGCAATATCCGACGATGACCTCAGCGGTCGTACGCCGCATCGACATCGTGCCGCTGCATGACACTCGAGTCCTGCTGATTTTGGTCAACTCGTCGGGCAAAGTGTCTCAACGCACCATCGATCTCGGTGTGGCCGACGAGAACACGGTCGGGCTGGTTCGGGAGCGACTCAACGAGGCGTTGGCTGGTATGGGGCCTCGACGGGCGGCGGAGATGTTGCAAGACTTCACCAGCTGTCTCATGCCAGAAGTTCGCGGGTTGGCCTCCACAGTGGTCGCCGCGCTACTGGACATCCTGGCCGCTGAGCGGTCGACCAAAGTTGTGGTGGCTGGGATCAACAACCTGACCCAGTTCTCCGATGAGTTCAAGACCTCGCTGGCTCCGATTCTGGACGCCTTGGAGGAACAGGTCGTCCTGCTCAAACTGTTGGGCGAGGCGACCAGTGACGTGACCGTGCGCATCGGGCAAGAGAATCATCACGTCAACCTGGCGTCCGCTTCGGTGGTCGCCAGCAGTTATGGCGTCGACACCACCGGCGCCGGACTGGGAGTGGTCGGTCCGACCCGGATGGACTACCCCGCGACCATGGCCTCGGTGAGAGCAGTGGCTCGTTATGTGAGTCGTATCCTGGCTGAAAGATGAAATGACAACTGACTATTATGCTGTGCTTGGCGTGCCCCGCGACGCTTCCGAGGAAGAGATCAAAAAGGCCTATCGCAAGTTGGCGATGAAATACCATCCCGACGTGGCGACGGAGGAGGGCGCGGCTGAAAAGTTCAAGCAGATCGGTGAAGCCTACGAAGTCTTGTCCGACCAGCAGAAGCGCAGCTTGTATGATCGCGGCGGCGACCCGATGTCTCAATCCGGGATGCCCGGTTTCAACGGCTTCGGCGGGGGTTTCGATTTCACCACCATCGTCGACGCGATGTTCGGCTCGGGCATGGGCGGGTCGCGCGGCCCGCGCTCGCGGGTCGCCCGTGGCCAAGACCGACTGGAGCGGGTGTCGTTGAAACTAGTCGAGGCGGCCTTCGGCGTCACCGAAGATTTGACGATCGACTCGATGGTCGTGTGTTCCACCTGCGGTGGATCGGGCGCGGCCGACGGAACCAAGCCGGTCACCTGTCGAACCTGCCAGGGTCGAGGCGAAGTCACCCAGGTGCAGCGTTCCTTCATTGGTGACATCCGTACGGCCTCGCCTTGCCCGCAATGCCGCGGCTACGGCACGATCATCGAACACCCTTGCCCGGACTGCTACTCGGAAGGTCGAGTTCGAGTCAAGCGTACGGTGACGGTGAAAGTTCCCGCCGGTGTCACCACGGGCAACCGGATTCGGTTGGAGTCTCAAGGCGATGTCGGCACTGGCGGCGGCCCGGCCGGTGACCTCTATATCGAACTTAGTGTCCAAGATCATGAGGTCTTCGCCCGCCGCGGGGACGATCTGGAGACCACGTTGGAGGTGCCGATGACCGCAGCCGCGCTCGGCGCCGAGCTGCAAGTCATGACCCTCGACTCCGAGCGTGAGGATTGTGATCCGGAGAATCAGACCGTCACGGTCACCATCCCGGCTGGAACCCAGACTGGGGCGCGCATGGTGACCCGGGGCATGGGGGTGCCGAAACTGCGTGGACGCGGACGTGGCGATCTGGCCGTCACTGTCATGGTGGTGACCCCGACCGGTTTGGATGAGACCCAGCGCGAGTTGCTCAACCAGTTGGCCGCTGCCCGTGGCGAAGATGGGCCGATCCGCCCCACCTCGTCCAAGGGTTTCTTCGGACGGTTGAAGGACGCGTTCTCGTGAGTGACGGCTTCTTCGTGGCCGAGCTTGCGCTCGACGTCGGTCTCGGGGCGACGGTCGCCATCACCGGGTCGGAAGCTCACCACGCCGGCGTCGTACGTCGCCTGAGGATCGGTGAGGCTGTCACGGTGACCAACGGTTTGGGTCAGGGTGTGATCGGCGAGGTGGCCAGTGTCACCGCTTCCAAGGTCGAGGTCGAGGTCACTGAGGTGGTGACCGAGGCTTTGCGGCGCCCAGCCATCACTGTGGTCCAAGCGCTGCCGAAGAATGATCGGGCCGATCAGGCGATCGACCTGATGACCGAGGTCGGCGTCGACGCCATCGTTCCGTGGCAAGCGAATCGTTCGATCGTGAAATGGTCGTCCGACAAGGCCGAGGCGGGGCGACGCAAATGGTCAGTGGTCGCCCGAGAAGCTTCCAAGCAAGCCAGACGTCTCAGTTTTCCCACCATCGCCGAGTTGGCGACCACAGCCGAGATCGCCGACCTCATCCAAGCCTCGACGCTGGCGTTGGTGATGCACGAGAAAGCGACCGTGGCTTTGACTGACTGTTCTCTGGGTGACGTCGAGTCCTGCCTGATCGTGATCGGGCCCGAAGGCGGGCTGACCGATCATGAGCTCGATGTCTTCCAAGCCAGCGGCGCTCAGGTGGTGGGCCTCGGGCCAACCGTGTTGCGGACGTCGACCGCCGGTGCGGTGGCCGTGACCCAGGCGCGCACGCTGTGGGCCGCCCAACAGCATCGGTGAAAGGATGACACGGATGACCACACCCACCACTTGCGCTCCTGCGACCGGCTTCGGGTTTCAGCCCGAGCAGTCGATTCCTGGGCGTCTAGGGCGCTGTGGGGTGATTCACACCCCACATGGTCCGATTCTCACCCCGGCTTTCATCGTCGTCGGCACTCAGGCGACCGTCAAGGCGCTGCTGCCCCGAGACATCGCCGCCCTCGGCGCGCAAGCGGTTCTGGCCAACGCTTACCATCTGTATCTGCAGCCTGGCGCTGATTTGGTCGATGAGGCGGGCGGTGTGGCGGCCTTCATGGGGTGGCAGGGCCCGACGTTCACCGACTCCGGCGGATTCCAGGTCCTCAGCCAAGGGGCGGGATTCAAGAAAGTCTTGGCGATGGATGTCACCGGGTTGGCCGACGACGACGTCATCGCCCCAGGCAAGGATCGCTTGGCTTTGGTTGACGACGACGGGGTGAACTTCCGGTCCTACCGCGACGGGTCGAAACATCGTTTCACGCCTGAGGTGTCGATGGGGATTCAGCATCAGCTCGGCGCGGATATCATGTTCGCCTTCGACGAATGCACCACGCTGATGAACACTCGCCCCTACCAGGAGCGCTCGTTGGAGCGGACGTACGCCTGGGCGTTGCGTTGCCTGGCCGAACATCGCCGATTGACCGCTGAGCGCGCCACCAAGCCGTACCAAGCACTGTTCGGAGTCGTCCAAGGCGCGCAGTACGAGGATCTGCGCCGCAAGGCCGCCCATGATCTGGCCACGGCCGAGGTGGACGGTCAGATGTTCGACGGCTTCGGTTTGGGCGGGGCGTTGGAGAAGCAGAATTTGGGCACGATTTGTGGCTGGATCAACGAAGAACTTCCGGTGGACAAACCCCGTCATCTGCTCGGTATCTCAGAGCCGGAGGACTTGTTCTGTGCCATCGAGGCCGGGGTCGACACGTTCGACTGTGTCAACCCGTCGCGCACAGCGCGCAATGGGCGGGCCTACACTGACGACGGGTGGTACAACGTCGACACCTTGCCGTCCAAGCGCAGTTTCACCCCGCTGGAGGCTGACTGCGATTGCTACACCTGCACCCATCACACGAGGGCGTACCTTCACCACTTGGCGCGCTCCAAAGAACTGCTGCTCTACACGCTGATGACCATACATAATGAGCGGTTTCACGTGCGACTGGTCGAGCGGATCCGGTCGTCGATCGTCGACGGCGACTTCGAGGCCTTTCGAACAGAATACTTGGGACGGTACGAGGCGAAGCGCCGATCGAGGCAATGATTTAGCTATCTTTACGCTATTGACATAGATTCGATAGCGGTTTATGGTGGAGGCAGCCTTAGGGACCAGGGATAGGGACTAAGGATCGACAGTGTCTCGACATCGAGTCTGACATGAAGCGAGGGCATGGCCACGCCGTGCCTTGGCACGTTTCACCCCCACGCCAGGTTGATTCGACCCACGGTGGCATCGTCGGGCGGACTCCATGAAGCGTGCCCATGACATCAACCAACCCTCTCGAACGACCCCGGGTCGTCGACCGGGCGGGTCTCGGATTCGACCTGACACTGTGATCGAGCAAACCCGCTGGCGGGATCACCGCCCAGCACCCATCTCAAGAGGAAAGAATCCATGAGTAAGACCAATCCAACCCGATGGTTGGCGTTGTCGGTGGCGACACTGACTATGCTGTCCTTCGTGGTCGCGGGTGCGCCGATCACCCAGGCGGCCACTGGCGACCAGGCGCATTCCAGCGCCCAATTCATCAGCGGCACCATCCTCGGGGGGGTGGACACGTCCGCGGTGGCGGGCTTGGCGGGGGTGAAGGCTGACTATGTCGAACAGAGCCCGGCGCAACCAGCGGTGGTCAACACTGGCGATCTGGACGCCACCGGAGCGCTCGGACTGGTCAACATCAACCTGTCGGGGATCTCGCTTCCTTTCACCGATCTTGTCAAAGGCGGGCTGGCGAACCAGTACGCCTACGCAGGGCCCGACGGAATCGCCAAAGCCGCCTCTGGCGCGGTCAGTTCAGACGGAGTCGTGGACGTGTCCGGAACCTCGGGCTTCCCAGCAGACGCCACGTTCGACTTGATGAAGATTCTGCCAGCGACTCCGCTGCTGTCGACCGCCAACCTCCACCTGGGAGCGGTCACCGGCGTGGCAGCTCTCGATGGGGCTCAACTGGCCAACGGGACCAACCTGTCGACCAGTTGCGCCAACCTGTCTGATCCGACCCACTGTCGCGGTTATGCGATCGGGGATGCCACGATGACGTTGACCTCACCGATCTTCGAACCGGCCGTGTCGACGCTGAACACAGCTATCGGGACGGTGTCTGACGCCATCAACGGGATCGCCGGCACCATCATCTCCACCATCACCAGCACGTTGAGCACCGGGTTGAACGTGCTCGGCGGAAGCGTGAACCTCAGCGCAAACCTGAGTGTCGACCTGCGTCAGGCGGTCGACTCCGTCCTCAACCAGGACATGTCCTCCGGCGGTGTCACAGTCAACATCAGCAAGGGCACGATCACCATCGATATGAACACGCTGCTGGCGCTGAACAACCTGCCGCCGAACACCGAGGTCTTCTCGTCACAGTTCGCCACGGCAGTCGGCAATCAGATCAACACGATCATGAGCGGGTTCCAAAACCAGATCAACACCATCGTGCAGAACGCGCTCAGCAGTGTGCGGCTGACTGTCTCCGGCGGTGGCTGCCCGGTTCCCCAGTTGCCCTTCCTCGGCTGTGTCTCCGGCACAGTCGGCGTGTCGTACGACGGCAGCCTGCAAGACTTCATCTCCGGTGCGCAAACTCTCCAGGTGAGCGGATCTGGTCTGGCGTCACTGGGCGCGGCCGTCATCAATCCGGCGATCTCGCTGGTTCAAACCGGCCTGTCGACAGTCGTCCAACCTGTCATCTCTGGCGCGATCGCGACCGCCGGCGCCACCATCGGCACGCTCTTCTCCGGCATGGGCGCCGTGTTGTCCCCCGCGCTGGCACTGTTCGGACAGGTGATGAACCTGACTATGAACGTTCAAGAGGAGAACGTCGATGGCCAAGGGACATTCACTGAGGTCGCCGCCCGCATGACGTTCCTCGGCGGAGCAGGCATGAAACTCGACATGGGCAAAGCGGTCGTCGGGCCTAATCGACACAACGTCGACAACACCCCTCCGGCTGCACCGGTGATCTCTGCCCCGGTTGACGGGTCCAGCACCAACGACACCACGCCGCTGGTCTCTGGCACGGGTGAGCCGGGGGCGACCGTGCATGTCAGCATCGACGGAACCGAAGTCGGAACCGCCACGGTCGACACCAACGGGAACTGGGAATATCAGGTTCCTGACACCGCACCGCTGAACCCTGGCGCTCACACTGTCACCGCCAATCAGGTCGATCCGGCGGGTAACAAGAGTCCCGACACGACGAACAACTTCATCGTCGATCAAGCAGCCCCAACGCCAGTGGTCATCACGACCCCGATCAACGGCACGACGATCGGCCAACCGACGCCAACCATCTCGGGCACCGGTCATCCCGGCGACACGGTCACGATCAGCGACGGTGGCCAGCCGGTGTGCACCGCGACAGTCCAAGCCGACGGCACCTGGACCTGCCAGGTGAGCACTCCGCTGGCCGACGGTCCGCATGTGCTGGTCGCCACGCAGACCACTCCTGCGGGCACTCCGGAAGGACCGACCGACTCGGCGCAGGTGACGGTCGACACGACTGCTCTTCCGCCGGTGATCACCGCCCCGGCCAACGGGTCGAGCACCAAGAACACGACTCCGGTGATCACCGGAGTCGGCGAGCCCGGCGCCAAGGTTCAGCTCAGCATCGACGACGGGACCCCAGTCGAGGTTCTGGTCGACCCCAACGGCAACTGGTCGTACACCCCGTCGACCCCGTTGGGTGAGGGCCCGCACGCGCTCAGGGCGACCCAGACCGACCCGACGGGCAACACGTCGAGTCCGACGACCAGCACATTCACCGTCGACACGACGGTCCCCACCGCGCCGGTGATCACCACTCCACCGGACGAGTCGACCACGACTGATTCGACCCCGGATATCAAAGGCACAGGCACTCCCGGTGACGAGATCACCGTGCGCGATCGCCGCGATCTGGGCGACGAACCGATCGGTAAGACGGTCGTTCAGCCTGACGGCACCTGGTCGTTGACTCCGACCACGCCGCTGCCCGAAGGCCCCCAAGAAGTGGTCGCCACGGCGACCGATCCGGCCGGAAACACCTCACCCGAGGCCAACAACGATTTCACGGTCGATTCCAAGGCTCCGGGCGCTCCGACCGTGACGGGTCCCGCCCCGGGAGCGGTGACGAATGACTCGACGCCTGAGATCACGGGCACTGGCGAGCCGGGCAACACTGTGGAAGTCTCGGTCGACGGCACTCCGATTGGCAAAGCCACGGTTCGCCCTGATGGCACCTGGTCGTTGACTCCGACCACACCACTGGCCGAGGGTCCTCACACCGTGAGCGCCACCCAGTCCGATCCAGCGGGCAACAAGAGCCCCGCATCGACTCCGACCGGTTTTGTGGTGGATACGACGGCGCCTTCTGTTCCGGTGATTTCGTCTCCTGCGCCGGGTTCGGTGACGAATGATTCGACGCCGACGGTGACGGGTCGTGGTGAGCCTGGTGCGACGGTCGA
>JAITVK010000013.1 GCA_031285845.1 Propionibacteriaceae bacterium | reverse complement strand
GTCCGCGAATGGTCAGGAGCGGAGTTCAGGGGGTCTCGGTCTTGTTCGGCGTATGAATTGGGGCAATATCGATCGTTGGGAGTCGAGTTTGTCGATTGGGTATGGGATATGGACTGATTTGAGGGCTGTGGGCGGTGGTTTCGGGGCAAAATCGTCGGTCGGCCTGCGAATGAGTCGATTTTGCGCTGATTCGTGCCGGGGGAGGTGCGAGTGGCCCGGAATCGTTCGACGCGCCCCCGCCCCTCGCCGACCCTGCCCCTCGCCGCCCCCGCCCCTCGCCAATCCCGCCCGAGGCGCGCGGTGTCGGAAGGCACGCCCCGCCACCTCAGCCGAGACCCGCCACCTCTGCTGAGCTTCCGACGCCGGGTTCGCTTCGGCCCCAGCTCCGGCGTCTGAGGCGCGACGCGCCCAGACATCAGCATTGTTTCAGCTCCGGGGGAGCGCCGGTATGCTGAGAGTGGGGCTCGTACGATTGGCTGTGCGACTCCACGAGTGTTGCGAGGGGTGCTTCATGAAGGTCGCGGTCATCGGCGCCGGGTACGTCGGTTTCGCCAATGCGGCGGTGTTGGCGCAGCGGCATCAGGTTTGTGTCATGGATGTCGACGTGGCGAAAGTGGAGCGCATCCAGCGGGGTGAACCGACGTTCGCCGAGCCGGAGTTGGCCCAATTCTTAGCGAACACCGCGTTGCGGTTGACGGCGACCACCGACTTGGCCACGGCTGTGAGAGACGCGCAGTGGACCATCATTGCCACCCCGACCGACTACGACCCGCAGTCCAACTATTTCGACACTTCTTCGGTGGAAGAGTGTCTCGCCCGCGCGCTGGAGGTCAACCCTGTCACTTCGGTGGCCATCAAGTCGACAGTGCCAGTGGGTTTCACCGACGCGATGCGTTCGCGCCATGGCCGGGAGGCCATCGTCTTCTCGCCGGAGTTCCTTCGCGAGGGCAAAGCGCTACAGGACTGTCTGCATCCGACCCGGGTGATCGTCGGTGATCGCGGGCCATGCGGCCAGGAGTTCGCCCGGATGGCGGTCGAGGTCAGCGCGACCGGTGACGTCCCGGTCTTGTTGACCGGTTCGCGCGAAGCGGAGGCGATCAAGCTGTTCGCGAATTCCTATCTCGCACTGCGCGTGGCGTACTTCAATGAGATCGACACCTACGCGGTGGCGGCGGGGCTCGACTCGCGCGCGATCATCGCCGGGGTCAGCCTGGATCCGAGGATCGGTGACTTCTACAACAATCCGTCGTTCGGATATGGCGGGTATTGCCTGCCGAAAGACACCAAGCAGCTCTTGGCCAACTATTCGGGGATTCCACAGAACCTGATCTCCGCGGTGGTGACGGCGAATGAGACACGCAAGGATTTCATCGCCGACGATATCGTGGCCAGGCGTCCGTCAGTGGTGGGCGTGCACCGGCTGATCATGAAAGCCGGGTCGGACAACTTCCGGTCGTCGTCCATTTTTGGGGTGATCGAGCGGCTTAAAGCGGCTGGCGTGGAGGTTGTCATCTACGAGCCGTCGGCTCATTCTCGCCATGTCGACGGCTGCGAGGTGGTTGCGGACTTGGCCGATTTCAAGCGTCGATGTGACCTGATCGTCACCAACCGACGTTCCCCGGAGTTGGAAGACGTGGCCGAAAGGGTCTACACCCGTGACCTTTACGGGCGGGACTAGGAGGTACGCCCCCGACGAGTTCGCGGTGGAGGTTCGGCGCGTACGCCGCTGACTCATTCCTGACGAAGGTCCGCTGCTAACCCCGGTGGATCAGCGCTCAGTGACCGGCGGGGCCTGCGCGGGCTGTGGGGCGAGAGTTTCCGTCAGTGGCAAAGTGGGATAGGCCGTCTCGGGTGCGGTCGGGTAGGTGATGGGTGTGAAACTGCCCCTGTGGAGCATTCCTGACCGGGCGATGGTCCGCAGTGTTGAGTCATCCACGTAAGGCTTAGAGCCACGCTTGTCGTCGCGGTCGATGTAGATCGGCAAGGTCCTGACGTCTTGTGCCTGAATAATCGGCGTCGGATCTGACATCCAATTGGCGGACAGACAGACCACCGGGGTCTCGGAACCGGGGAGATACGCCGTGCAACGGATGCGCCACGGATGGACGTTGTTGATGGTGACTCTCCAATTCTGTTCGACTCCGACGATCTCGCCGGTCAATCGTGTTCCTTCGTTGAACAGGCGAGCATTCCGTCGTCGTCTAGCCAGACCACCGATGAGCAGTCCTCCTCCGATCAGGACGAAGAGTCCGCCGATCCCGCCGACAGCGGCCATCACCATGATGTCGCTGCGTGAGGAACGCACATCGGTCGGCGTGTTCGGGTCGTACGACACCTCGATGGCGTCGCCGATGCTGTCAGCGCTTGCGGAGCCGTTCAGTCGCGCGGTGTGGCGCTCACCATCGACCCAGTATTCAACCACCGGTGAGCTGTATGTGTGACCGCTCGTGCTGCTACTGGTGTCGAAGCCCACGATCGTGGCCTGTGTCGTCACACGGGCGGAGTCGGGCGACCAGGGGTGCAACCCGAGCAGGAGGCCGACGGCGACAAGGGCAATCCCAACCCCAGAGAAGACTCCGCCGATGATGGTCACGATCTTTTGGCCCATCGTCCAGACCGGCTTCTTGTCCATTGCCCCTCCACTGCGTTTCATATCAATATCGAGTATAGGGCCGCTGGCTTCGATAAGCTCGATGCGAGCGGACGAGTGCGACGGTCAGTCGTTCAGGGTGACAATCGACGGTTCTGAACTGCCCTTCGCTGGGCTGATGGTGACGTTGAAGAGAGCCTCAATTTCGCTGAGCGAATAACAGTACCCATCCGCGTCGACCGTCTCCCAACAATGATCTGCGGGTCGTGGCGACAATGGCAGTGGTTGGCCATCGAGCGTCGCGGTGAGCGGCGAGGTCGAGGACGATGTCGCCCCTGTGGTGGCAGCAGCGCTCTGGTTGATCGTCCATGTGTGATCACCCACGGTCCACCTGACTTGAGCACTCGACCCATCCGTATGGGTCTGTGAGTCACCGCCCAACTGATCCGCCCACTGTTGCCAGTCTCGGCCGCCATTGCCTTGAAGGGAAGCCGGCGTGAGGACGTACCCCGCGCAACTGTCGGAATACGATAGAACCATCCACTCATGCCCCTCGAACGAGAGACGGGCGACGCGCTGGCGATCACCGACCGTCAACCGATAGGGCGGAACGGTCTGATCGGTTCTCATGCCCGCTCGTATCGTCCAGATGTAACCCATTTCCAGGTCTCCACGGGTTTTCTGGGGATCGAGGGGAGCGGCGCCGCGTGATCGAAAATAGATGAGATCAGGCCCGCTGGTCAACAGGAGAGAATTCCCTGCCTTCACGCGAACCTCTGGGATGGGGAGTTCGACGGATAGCTCGCCCACCTCGACCGTCGTACGCTTCAGCGGGATGACCAGGTCATTGACGACGGTAGTGATAGCTTTGGCGGCTTCGATGATGTCAGACCAACGGTTGACTTGTAGGGTGACCCAGGCGAGCTGATGAGAGGCCGCCCCCACCGTCTCGGTGGCCAACTCCTCAAATTGTGGTTGCCACGATGCGAGGGGTTCTCGAATCTGGTCGGTCTGACTCGCGACCCAAGCTGCCGCGAAATCACAGGTGGTCGACCACCTGTACACGGACTGGAACGGACCGCCGCCATAGGAGCGGCGACTGGCGCAGGTGAACGTGACGGCGTTTTCGGCACGGATCGTCCATGTCTGTTGGATCACGTCGGTCGTCGCTTGGGCCGCATCGTCTGGTGTGTCGAAACTGATGATCTCGAACGGCATGTCCAGTGCCAGGCCAAGGATCTGGGTGATTTCGTCAGTTGTGGCTGGACGGCCGTAAGTGGGGGTGGTGCAACCGGTCAGACTGATTTGGCTGGTCAGAACCATCAGCGCCAGCGCGATCATGGTCCGGCCCGTGTTTCTTGCCATCTTCCCACCCAATTTCTAGTCGATATTGTTTCGATTGTACATCCGCTGCCCGGTGGGGGTATGTCTGCTCTGGGCGCTAAGATGGTACGGCATTGGCGAGATCGCATAGTGGTCTAGTGCAGCCGCCTTGAAAGCGGCCAGGTGTAACAGCCTCCAGGGTTCGAATCCCTGTCTCGCCGCGCGAGGCGGGGATTCGAACTTGGGACTGGCCGTTAGGCCGGTCCCGTTCGTATGCGGGCGGTCTCGCCGCGCGAGGCGGGGATTCGAACTTGGCGCGTCGAAGTGTCTTGTCAGAGTGTGGATCGGCGGGCGGTCGGCGATACCGTACAACCACTCGCTGATGTGTCTCACACGCATTCGTCGCGATGCTGGGCATGTGATTGGTCTCGGATGGCGTACGAAGAACACCTACAGTCGGATTTGTGTGCGATATCTCAATTATCGAGTAGGCTGAACCTATGTCTGACATGCTGGTGAAGTTGTACGCCATGGATTTTCGTTTCGATGCTGAGTTGGCCGCGAAAGGGATCGTGGTCAAGCGGGCGTACCCGGGTGACAAGGCGCTGGTGCTGGATTTCGTTCGGCAGACTTTTCCGGCGAATCTGTCGTGGTTGGCTGAGTGTGAGTACGCGCTGAACCGCGATCCGGTGTCATGTCACATCGCGGTCCTCGACCATCAGATTGTTGGTTTCGCCTGTTATGACGCCACCGCGAAGGGCTTTTTCGGCCCGACGGGGGTGAGCGCGAGTCATCGACAACTGGGGATCGGTCGCGAGCTGCTGTTGCGCTGCTTGTGGTCTATGCGCGAAGTCGGCTACGGATACGCCGTCATCGGCTGGGCCGCGCCAGACGCGCTCGGGTTTTATGAACGCAGTTGTGGCGCGACCTTAATCCCGGATTCGACTCCTGACAAGAGTGTTTATCGCAACATGGTTGGGCAGGGCTGACATGAGGTTGGCGGGCGGTGTGGCTGGCGGGGTCGCCTGGGTCGGATTGGCGATCGTCGTCGGAATGCTGGGGCTGCTCAACCTGGCGTGGCAGACGTACGTGGAGAGCGCGGGGTTGCGTCTGTTGGGAGTCGCGGCTCAGATCGTCCTGACTGTCGCGGCGGCGCTGGCGGTGTGGGGTTATCGTGGTCCTCGTACCGTTCCTTCCCCGGATGGGGCCGGTTATCGGGTGTGGCGGTTGCGGTTTGTGATCATCGTCGTCGCGGCGTTCGGCGACTTGGCGATCCTCGTGGTGTTGATTCTGCGATTGGTTGGAGTGATCTCAGGGGTCTGAGGGGTTGGTGGCGACCACGCGCGGCCTGGTCAAAGGGCTCCGAGGTGTACGGAGGCTGATCGTCGGCTGAACCCGAGCCGGGCGGCGCGACCAGGCCCGGTTCGGTCAGGGCAATCCGACCCCGGCCTCGTTCACTCTGGCCAATCCATCGCTGACGAGTTCGTCGATGACGGCCTCAAACCGAGCGTGGTCGCCGACCGCTGCCTGAAGCGCGTCGATCGGCACTGTCTCACCTTCGGCCTGTCGCAGCATGGCCATGATCTGACCGCGTAGTTGGCGGTTGCTGCCCCGCCAAGTTTGGGGTTTGCGTTTGTCGGCGTGGAGGTCTCCGGGGTAACCGGCTCTCGCCCAGGAGCAGAGGTTCTTGATTGGGCAGGGCCCGCAGTCGAGGCCGCGCGCACGGCAGAGGACGGCTCCCAGCTCCATCGTCGCTTGGTTCCAGCGAACCGACGTGGCTCGATCTGTCGGAACCAGTGCTGCCGCACGCGATCGCTCGTCGGCGGTGAGGTTGGGCAGAGGAAGTGCTTGACCGTGCTGGGCGCGTGACAACACCCGACGGATGTTCGTGTCCAGCACCACCGTACGTTGTCCGTAAGCGAAGGCGGCGAC
This sequence comes from Propionibacteriaceae bacterium, assembly GCA_031285845.1. GTDB lineage: Bacteria > Actinomycetota > Actinomycetes > Propionibacteriales > Propionibacteriaceae > WQYJ01. The sequence continues at coordinate 117,923 of JAITVK010000013.1, read as the reverse complement.
GGCGGCTGCGGTGTACTCCCCAATGCCGGGCAGAGTTCTCAAAGTCGTCTCGTCGGCGGGCGCCTGGTCGCCATGCTCAGTGGCGATCGCGATGGCGCATTGGCGCAGCCTCAACGCGCGTCGCGGATAACCGAGTGTGCCCCACGCCTGAATCACTTCCCCGGGGCTGGCGCCGGCCAGATCGGAGGGTTTCGGCCAGCGGCGTGTCCAATCCTCCCAATAGGGGATCACCCTTCCGACCGGAGTCTGTTGGAGCATGATCTCTGACAGGAGAATCGACCAGGCATCGACTCCGACCCGACGCCATGGCAGGTCACGGGCTTACGTGTCGTACCAGGTGAACAACGGTTTGGCGAAACGATTCGTGGCGGTCCTTCCTGCGGGGAGTCGTGTGGCGTCGGTTCAGGGCCGCGCCAAGACGCAGTGGTGATACTGCCCACCAGTGTAGGGGCAGCCTCAATTCTTCGGCGGAAGTACGCCGCGACGAGACGTGACAACTGTCTGCGGCCCGACATCGACCTCCTGAACAGGACATCATGGTTGCAGCATTCACGAAGTCCGCAGGTGGCGGGCTCTGGTACAATAGAGAGACTTTACGAGCGGAGACATCATGGTCGGCTTCATTGTCGCAGCGGCGGTCGGGTTCGTCCTCTTGCTGATCTTCCTCATCTTCGACGGTGTGCTCGATGCGGTTCACGCCGACATCACCGGTTCGGGTGTCTTTTCGGGCGCGTCTCTCGGCGGATTCCTGACCGGGATCGGCTGTGGCGGTGTGATCGGCACTTCGCAGGGATGGGGTTTCTTCCCCTCGATTCTGCTCGGTTTGGTCATCGGTGTGGCGATCGGGGGGGCGGCTGTCGGTTTGTACCGTCTGCTGAGACGAACCGAAGTGGACGAAGAAGAGTTTTCGCTGGACAAGCTGGTCGGGACCGCCGGTCTGGTCACTGCGGCCCCGCAATCCAATGGTCGTGGTCTGGTCCAGTTGATGTATCTCGGGTCGCCACGCACGGTCGCCTTCGCCTCCCAAACCCCGGTCGCCGCTGGTGACCAGGTCACAGTCACCGAGGTCCTTGGCCCGGACATTGTCAATGTCATACCTAGTCAACCCACGTTCGGAAGGACCCTTGAATGAACGGTCAACTGTCCACTGTCATCGCCATCGTTGTGGCGATCATCGCGGTGGTCATCATCGTTTTCGCCATCGCCAAGCGCTATAAGATTCCGGACGCCAATGAAGCCCTGATCGTCACCGGCGCCAAAGGCAAAGCCGCCGACGGCACGGCCAGTCTCAAAGTGGTCATGGGTGCGGGCTCGTTCATCATCCCATTCGTTCAGCGCTGTCGCGTGCTGTCTTTGGATGCGACTGAGATCGCGATGCAGGTTCCCGAGGGTGTGTCCAAAGACAACATCAAAGTCGTCGTCGACGCGGTGGCGTTGGCCAAGATCGATGGCACCCCTTCAGGTGTACGCTCCGCCGCTCAGCGTTTCCTTGGCCGCGAGGACGAGATCCCCCGCATCATCCAATCGATCCTGGCCGGCGCTCTGCGTGGCGTGGTCGGCAACATGACGATTGAAGAGATGCTGCGTGATCGTGAAGGCTTGGCGACGAAGATTCAAGACGCGGCCGCGTCGGCGCTGTCCGACGCTGGGTTGCGGGTCGACACGCTGCAGATCAATGGCATCTCGACTGATCCGGTTGATTACATCACCAACTTGGGACGTCCGCAGGCGGCCGAAGTTCGCAAGTCGGCCGAAGTGGCCGAGGCTCACAATGAGCAGGAGGCCGCCCGCGCCAAAGCGGAGGCGCGAATTCAGATCGCCGCCGCCAACAAAGACGCCCAACTGAAAGAGGCCGACTTCTTGAAGGAGACGGCTCAAGCCGAGGCGGAGGCTCAGGCGGTCGGGCCGATGACGAAAGCGGCGCAGGACGCTCGAATCACCCAGGCCGAGCAGCAGAACGCTCAGCAGACAGTGGCCTTGACGAAGTTGCAGTTGGATTCTGACGTCCGTGCGCGAGCTGACGCCAATCTTTATGCGGCTCAGAAGGCGGCCGACGCCGAGCTCTACACCGCTGAGCAGCGGGCCAAAGCTCAAGCCGTACAAGTGACGGCGTCGGCTGAGGCTGAGCAGACGCGTCTGACGCGTGAAGGCGACGGCCAAGCGTCGGCGATTCGGGCGGCCGGTTTGGCTGAGGCTGAGGCGATCAAAGCCAAGGGCCAGGCTGAGGCCGAGGTCAAGGAGCTCCTCGCCGAGGCCTATTCGAAGTACGGCCAGCAGGCTGTCATCGACCGGGTGTTGGCGTCGATGCCCGACATGCTGGCCGCCGCAGCCAAGCCGATCGGCGACGTCGACAACATCACCGTCATCGGTGACGCCGGTGCGGCCGCGGGTGTCACCAAGTTGTCGACTGAGTTGCTCGTCAAACTCCCGGCCGTCGTCAAAGCGGCCACAGGTTTGGATCTGACCGAGCTGATGCAGACCTGGTTCGAGACAGGCAAAGCCCCCGAATCAGTCGATTTGGCCGTGTTGCCGACGGCGGCGCAAGAATCGGTCAGTCCATCAGACACTCGAACGGTGTCTTGATCGAACCGTGGATCGCCGGATGGCGGTTTGGCTTCATGAGACGGTCGACCCCGATCGGTGATCCAGTCGGGGTCGAACACAGCGCAGGTTCCTTGACCAGCCTTGGGGGTTCGATCCTCTGGGGCGGGTGCGTCCTGTCCGCGGGGCTGCGTTCAGGGAACCCGTAGAATGCGCACGGGGTCGCGGCGTGCGGCCAAAATCGCTGGTGGCGCGGCCGCCAGCATCGCGCTCAAAGTGGTGAGAAGAGCCAGTCCGAGCGTGAAGCGGACAGTCGCGGGTGCGGCGTGGGTGGCGGCATTGACCACCCAGCCGGTGAATACCCCCAATACCGTTCCGATCAGTGCCGCCAGCACAGCTTGGACGATCACCATCACGATGATGGCTGAGCGGGAAGCGCCCAGCGCTCGGCGTCGCCCGATGTCGTTCTTCCGATCCCTGACGGCGGCCAGCATGGTGATGGTCACGAGGATCAGTCCCGTCGCGATGGTGGCGAGCATGACGGCCCGCGAATTGGCCGCCAGGTCTTGTCCGATGTGCTCGCGCACCTCCCGCAGAGCTTGTGGTGATTCCACGGTCACGGCCGAGGCGGCAGTGGCGGTGAGGACTGCGGGAATCGCCTCGACGATCGGATCGACCATCTGAGTCTGAGTGGCTTTGGCGTACAGATAGAGCACGGCTTCGTCCAAGGGGGAATCTGGCTCTGGGATCACCAACACAGTATTGGCGAGTGACTTCAGCGTGGGGTCCGACTGGTAGGAGCCGACGACGGGGTACGAGCGGTGGGTGACTTCAGACACGGTGATCCCACCGATTCCCTGCAGCAACCGCAAGGCGTCGGCCCCCGCGACACTGGTGATCGCCTCGCCAGCTCGCGGCCAACGGCCTGAGGTCAATGTCACAACCGAACGCACATCACCATAGAAGCGGCGGGTCGCCACTCCCGTTCCATCGATAGGTAGGGCTGAATTGTGCCCATCGAAGGCTTCACCGAGTCCAAACGCCCAATCCACGCCAGTCAGCGTGTTGACCGTCGTCACTGACGACGCCTTGATTCCCGCGGAACCCCGATTGTCAGAGACGGCGATCAGCATGGTTCCCATCTGGTCCAACCGGGAGACGACATCCTGTTCGGCTCGGATGGCGCGGCCGGTGGTCAGCAGCACGGTGACACAAACCACGGCCGTCACCAGCGCGACCACGATCCCGGCGGTGGGCCGGGCCACGGCGGTCCCGACCGCTTCACGCAGCAGCGCCAGGGCAGTGGGATGACCGCTGGGTCGGGTGGAAGCGGAAGCACCTGGTAAAGGCAGATGGTGATGGATACCGGGGTTCTCGGATCGACCGCGGGTTACGGTCGTCCGCTGTCGGGCGGGTGTGTCGGCACCCGGCGTCGCGGCAGGCGCATCGTACGGGTCGTGAGCCGACGGCCCGAACTGGGCCGCAACAGCCCGGCCAGCACATACAGCAAAGTGGACTTGCCGCAACCAGAGATGCCCGACACCGCAGTGACGAGCCCCGGCTCGAATCGATAGTCAAAGCGATCGATCGCGGGGGCTAGGCTGGAGTTGTACGAGAAGGACAACTGTCTGGCTTCGATGGCGGCGAATGGTGGCTCAGCAGGATTCATGGTGGGCTGGCGTTCATGAGGCCGGGCTGGCGAGGATGGTTGTTCCGACACTGACACCGCTGACGATCGATTGGCCATCCTGGGTGACCAAGACTTTCACTGGCTGAAGGCCGCCGTCGAGCAACCGCACGAACGCTTCCCCTGTGGCGTTGGTTCGTACGGCTGCCGCAGGCACTTTCGCTCCGATGGTGTTGGGCACAATGACTGCTTCGCCCCTGAGCATCGTGGCCGTTCCATCAGGTCGCACGGGCACGCTCGCCTCGCACTGATCGCCGCAGATCGAATCGGATGTCCCTGCGCTCAGGTGGCCGAGAACCGCTGACTTGTCCGGGGAAGTGGTGGTTGACCCCATGACGGCGTTCCAGGTTCGCTCACCAGCGGTGATGATGATTTCGGTCTTGTCTGGAAGAAGTGACATCTGTGATTCGTCCAAGACAGCAGTGAAACTTGGTGTCTCGGCGACGAAGTGAAGCAGGTCATCGCCGGCGGTGAGGTGTGAACCGACTCTGATCCCCTCGGCGAGGACGACCTTGCGCGGCAGGCTGGGGATGAAGACCAGGTCGGAGGCGAGGACTGTCCCGGTCTGTTCCAGACTCAGGCTCTTCTGCCAGGCTTTGACCGCTGTGGTGGTGCTCTGGGAGAACGTGCCATTTGGGGTAGCGCTGAAGAATCCTTTCGCGCTCAGGAAGTGCTGTAGTTGTTCCACCTCAGAACCGACACAGGTCTGCGTCAGGTCACGGAAGGCCGGAATCGCCCCTTGAGCGACTGTCATGGGGCGCAGGTCTGCGGTCATGAGACGCGTTCCGACGTCGACACTCGTGCCTGGCTCGATGTCGATCGATGTCACCACAGCCTCACTGACGGCCAGCGTCAGCGGGGTCAGCTCCCACTGGGCCCGGACAGGCACAGTGAGGCTACGTCCGAGAGATCCCTCGACGACCTCGACCGTCAGTGGAGTTTGAGTGGACTGTGCGGCAATAGGCCTAGCCAGCGTCATCCGGCCGGACCACCAGGCGAGGACTCCAACCAAGAGCACGGAGACGATCCAAGCGGCGATGGCTACTGGCAAACGGTGTCTGCCGCGTATGCCTGACATAGGATCACCAACTCATCGAGACGGTCGGGCCGTCCTGGGTGCACAGGGCATACAGAGCGTAGTAGGTCTCCTGGTCCATGGTGAGCGTTCCAGTTCCGACACGGTCGACGATGTCGCGCCAGGGAGCGAATAGCGGCCGGTCGTTCAGCGCGGCGTCGACCCAGGCGTCTTCGCTAGGAGGGCTCGTGATGTCGTACCCCTGATCAATGAGGCAGGCGCGGGTGTCCAGCATGTGCTGATATCTGACCCGCCACTCGGCCTCGCCGGGCTCGGGCGTCTCACTGCTCAGTGATGTCACGCACTTGTCGATGGAGTCGGACCACAACTCGTATTGCTCTTCGGCAAGTTCGGTGCCCGACGACCAAGAGTCATCGGATTCGATCACCAGAGTCCAACCTTGTTCGGCCATGCAGGAGACCATGAATCCGCCCTCCCGTTCGATGTCGGCTCTGGTGTTCGCCATCCATCCTGGTTCGGCATACGGGACTGTGTCTGACTGCTCGGGGTCGGCAGGAATGGCGCCACAAGCGGCGAGCGCGAGGAGCAGTCCGACTATGGCCAAGGTCGTCGTCAGCAGGGGGTTGATCTTCAGACGGAGGCTCGGGTCCGATGAACACGCCGGCACTGACTTGCCCGGCGCATCCACCGCAATACTTGCCATGGTCAAGCGATTCGACAGGACGCGCCACCGTACGAGATGACAGGTAGGCCCTTGATCCACCAGTCCGCTATGCTGCGCCCGGACTTAGCCGTCGCTGTGTACGGACCGTTCCCACCCACCGCGTCATGCTCGGCACCTGCACGCGCCTCAGCGAATGACTTGGCTGTCGATTCCGCCACCACCATACGATGGGATGAACTGCAGTCGAACCCGATCCCTTGGCGTTCAGTTGATGACGCTTGGGCGGTTGGGGCGAATCCGCCGAGAGCCAGGCCAATAGCAGCGGCCACGATAAGACCAGTCTTGATAGCGATCGTTCGGATACTCATGATTTCCCCTTTGATTGCCGAAGTGCGGTATCGATCTCTACTCAAGATTGACTCTAGACGACATCTTCCCGATACGAAAGTTTCGATGTAGTGGCGATAGTACAGCATTGAGAAGTGACAATGGTTGTGATTGTTCGGGCAGCGGGGGTGGTTCTCTCCACTTCTGGGCAAGTTTCGTACCGATGAGTTGTTCTCGGTCTCAACCCGTTCCGAATCTGGCCTGATCGGGCGACAATGGGCCAAAAGAAGGAGTGCTCATGTGGACCGTCAAGGCTCAAGAAACTGATTTCCACCATCGGGTCGCTGAGGCGACGATCACCTGTTCGGGTGCGGATGGAACGCCGATCGCTGATCAGACAGTGAGCGTGGCCCAAGTCAGTCATGATTTTCTGTTCGGCAACATTGGCTTCGACTTCGTCGCTCATGCCAACGGCCACGATGACTCCGAGGCGACAAAGCAATTGCTTGACGACTACCTGGAGTTGTTCAACGCCACGACGCTGCCCTTCTATCTGGGGCGTTTCGAGCCGGTGCGCGGCAAGCCGAACACCGCCGAAATGATGGCGACGGCGCGACTGTTCCGTGACCGGGGACACGTGGTCAAAGGCCATCCTCTGGTCTGGCACACGGTCACTCCCGCTTGGTTGAACGCGCTGCCAGTCAGTGAGGTCGAAGCCGTGCTGCGTCAGCGGATTCGTCGCGACGTGGCCGACTTCGCTGGTGTGGTCGACATGTGGGACGCCATCAACGAGGTCGTCATCATGCCGGTGTTCACCGCCGAAGCCAATCGGGTGACCGACTTGGCGTACGTCAAAGGGCGCATCGAGATGATTCGCTTGGCGTTTGAGGAGGCTCGTCAGACGAACTCCCAGGCGTACCTGCTGCTCAATGATTTCGATCTGACTTCTGCCTATGAATGTCTGATCGAGGGTTGTCTCGAGGCGGGAATCCCGATCGACGCCATCGGGCTTCAGACGCACATGCACCAGGGTTATCGTGGCGCGGAGCAACTCCTTGACAAGGTTGAGAAGTTCGCTCGCTACGGTCTGCCGATCCACATGACGGAGTCGTCGTTGGTTTCAGGCGAGATCATGCCTGATCACATTGTCGATCTGAATGATTATCAGGTTGATTTTTGGCCGTCGACTCCGGCTGGGGAGGAGCGTCAGGCTGAGGAGATGGTTCAGCATTATCGTTCGATGGTGTCTCATCCGGCGGTGAAAGCGTTGGTGTATTGGGGGATCACTGATCGTACGGCGTGGCTGCATGCGCCGATTGGTTTTGTTCGGGCTGATGGCTCGCGTAAGCCGTCGTATGACGCGATGCACGACTTGATCAAAGGACAGTGGTGGGTTGGTCCGAGTCAGGGTGCGACGGACGACCAGGGCCGCTTTGAGTTGATGGGTTGGTTGGGGGAGTATGACGTGACGGTGGGTGGGGTGACTCATCGTGTTCATCTCGATCAGCCGGGGGTGTTCGAGGTGAAGATCGGCGGGTGACCACGCCGCACGTCTCGTTGATCAGACCGTTTCAGGCTCGGCAGTCTTCGACACTTCCGCCGCCATCAGAACAGATCCTGGACCGCGTCGCACGGCCAACACCAGTAGGACGGCTAGCCCGATCCCACCGCAGACCAGGGCCATCCAGGAGATGTCGAGCTGGTCGGAGACTGGACCGATGATCGCCATCCCGATGGGGCCACAGATGGCGTTGATCAGCCCGTAGAAGCTGATCACTCTGCCCATCATGTGTTCGGGGATCAGCTCCTGGATCGCGGTCATGGTCGGAGTGTTCCACATCGGCATCACCAGACCACAAGCCACCATCACGACGAGGAAGACCCAGATGTTGGGCGCGAAGCCCATCACCATGGTCAGCGCGGAGATCGTGACACAGGCCAACATGATCATCGTCATGCGGTTCTTGAAACCTCCCCAAGCCGCGATCGCTAGACCGCCGAGGATCATTCCGACACTCCACCCGATCTCGACGGCGGCCAGCATCCACTGGTCAGTGCCGAACAGGCGGACGACGAACACGGGAGTCATCTGCGCGAACGGGATCACAACGACGAGCAGCAGGACACCGAGCAGGGCGGTACGGCGCAGGCCGGGGATCGCGCCGGCGTACTTCACAGCCTCACCGACGTGACGGAAGTATCCGGCCGCACCTTCGGGCGCCGGTCGGTCAGGATCGGCCTCCAAGCGAGGGATACGCACCATCAGGGTGAACCCGATGCCGAGGACGGCGGTGAAAACATCGACCATCAAGATCCAGCCCAGAGGGATGTAGACCAGCATGACGGCTGCCAGGGCCGGTGCGGCGATGAAGACCAGTGATTGGATCGACTGGAAGATCGAGTTGATGCGCATCAGCTTGTCGGCCGGTGCGATCTGGGGCAGCGCGGCGTTGGCTGCCGGGTGTTGGATGCCCCCACCGAGGCCGCGGATCACCAACGCGACAGCGATCATCCACAGGTTTTCGAAGCCGTTGAGCATCAGGATCGCCAGTCCCACGGTGGCGAGGGCCACGACCGCGTCAGCCCCGATCATCAGCGCTTTGCGCCAGTAGCGGTCAGCCCACACCCCGCCGGGGATCATGGTCACGGCCATGCTCAGTTGCGCGGCGATCATCAACAGGGAGTATTGCGCGCCGGATCCGGTCTTCAGTGTGACGTACCAGATGATGGCGTACGCGACGACCGACGAGCCGAACATCGACAGCGTCTGGCCGCTGAGGTAGAGCGCGACGTCACGTCGCCACGAAGTGGTCATGGTTGGTCCTGTCCGGTGAATGCTCAAAGGCGTCAGTCTAGCGAAGAGACGTCAATGTCGTGAAGTGATCGTGGCGGCTGCGCTCAGGTCTCACTGAGAACGGTGCGAAACGTTCACGCGAGTGATCGTGATGTCAGTCATCGTGGTGGCACGAACGAGGTGGTCGGGCTCTGACTCGGATCGACGACGGGGCGGGCCATCCCGCCAATCCTGTCGCATCTTGTGGCGGACACGGCATAATGGAGTCGTGGCTTAGGACAGTCGACGTATCCCCCATCGACGCCGGTCCACCTCTACGACGAGGAGAAGTTTCGTGCCTGACAACAGGGCGATCTCAGCGACAACCTTCGGGCCTGCCATCAACTCGGCGACCGAGCCCGATTCGGCTCCCGACGAAGCCCGCCCATTTGCGGGACCCCCATCGGCGCGGCGTGAACCAGAGCGCCTGGTCGGGTCAGGTGGCGTACGCTTCTGGGCCCTGATGTGGGGCCTGGGGATCGCCGGGCAACTGTGTTGGAACATCGAGAATCAGTGGTTCAACACATTCGTCTACGCCAAGATCGCCAAGGATTCGACGATCGTCACCTGGATGGTGATCGTCTCCGCGTTGGTGACGACGTTCTCGACTTTCCTGTTCGGGACGTGGTCGGATCGGGCGGGCAGTCGCCGTCGGTTCGTGTCGATCGGCTACATCGCGTGGGGGGTCCTCACGATCGCGTTCGGCCTGACACAGTACCTCGCCTCGGGCACTGTCGGCGATGGCGCGAAAGTGTCGATCCTTGTCGCGGCCTTGGTCGTTCTAGCGGACGCGGTTATGAGTTTCTTCGGGTCGATGGGCAACGACTCGGGCTACAACGCCTGGAGCAATGACATGACCAGTGACGCCAACCGCGGCCAAGTGGGCGCGGTTCTGGCGACTGTTCCGGTCATCGGGACCATCGCTGGCACCATTCTCGGCGGGCTGCTGATCGGTGCCGACGACAACTATCAGCGACTGTTTTGGACGATGGGCCTGATCGTGATCGCGGTCGGGGTGGTGTCTTTGTTCACTCTGCGCGACTCGGATCGTCTGCGCCCGCGCCGCGACGGCACGTTCTGGCATCAATTCGCCTCCGTCTTCCATCTGAAAGGCTTCTTCGCGCAGCGTGAATTGGCCCTGGCCTGCCTGACCACAGCGCTGTTCTTCATCCCGTTCAACGTCTACTTCGTCCACATGGGCAACTGGATCATCTATCGCATGGGCTTCGGCCCCGACTCGATGGGTCTGATTCAGGGGCTGGGTCTATTGCTCGCCTCGGTCTTGGTGATTCCGGCCGGGATTCTCATCAATCGGCATCGGGTTCCGCTGGTGGCGACTATCGCCGTCGGGCTCAACATCGCTGGGCTGGTTCTCATCACCGTCGGCGTCCGCCCTGGGACGGTTGATCCGACGACAGTTTTCAGCTTGAAGAACCTGCCGCTGTTCGTGGCTGTGTTTTTGGCTGGCGCGGGCTATATTCTGGTGATCCAGTCGATGACGATGTGGGTCAAGCAGTTGTATCCCCAAGACAGTCGCGGTCAGTTCGAAGGTGTGCGCATCCTGTTCTTCACCTTGATCCCGATGATCATCGGCACGGCGATCGGCAACATCATCGTCACCCGTGGGGCGGGCACGATCGTCAACGCCCAGGGCATCACCGAGAACATTCCGACTGAATCCATTTTCTTCTGGGCGGCGATCCTCGCCGTCTGGACTTTCATCCCTCTGCGCGTGACGGCGGTGCTCTACCGGCGTCGCGTGGCTAGTCACCAGGAAAAGGAGTCACAATGATCCAACGAGAGATCACCACACTAGTGCCCTTGCTGGGCAAACATGGAAACATCCTCTACCCAGGCTGGGCGCGCAAGATGTTCTGGGTCTACAACCGCGACGCGGTCGCTGGGCGGCCGTTGGCGCTCAAAGAGTGGGATTACTACCAACTGACAGTGGGACGTCACGTCCTCCAGATGGTCATCGGTCAGGTGTCGTACGTCGCGCAGTTCGCCGCCACGCTGATCGACACAGTCAGTGGTGAGGTTCGCGAGTTCGCCAAGATGGAGCCGCTGCCGCTGAGACGGCTGAAGATGCCGACCAACCCTGATCGTCCCAGTGAGATTCTGATCAGCCGTCGAGATTACGAGATGGCGTACGACGTGACTGACAAGGAGCGCCACTTGACTTTGGACGCGCACGATGGCGAGGTGGACATCGACCTTGTGTTGCCGCGCCGCGGCGATGACGAGATGGTCATCGCGACCCCGTTCGACAAACCGACCCAGTTCTATCTGAACTGCAAGGCTGTCTTCTTCGGTGTCACCGGTCATATCCACTTCGGTGATCTGCGTTTCGAATTGGAGCCGAGTGGTGATCACACGGCGATCATGGATTGGGGCCGTGGCGTGTGGCCTTTGCATCAGGAATGGTTCTGGGGCATGGGTGCTGCCATGATCGGTCAGGATCGTTTTGGGTTCAACATCGGTTGGGGCTTCGGTGATCTACGGTTGGCGTCGGAGAATATGTTCTTCTTCAACGGTGTGGCTCACAAGCTCGGGCAATTGCAGGTTGATCGGGACGTCGAGGACTATCTGGCTCCGTGGCGCTTCTCGACCGAGGACGGCGCTTTCGATCTGACGATGACCCCGACGTACGACTACTACACGACGGTCGATGTGGCTGTTCTGAGAAAGAGCATTCACCAGGTTCACGGGTTGTTCTCGGGGCATGTGCGCTTGTCGGATGGTCGGGAGGTTCAGATTCGGGACGTGTTCGCCTTTTGCGAGCATGCTGTCAACACGTGGTGAGTCTCGACCCGTCGTCGCCGGGTCATCCCTGGGGTCGGGCCGGTGGAAGGATGGAGGGTCATGACGACCGATGAGGGCAGCACGCTGCGCACTTTGCTCACGCGCTGGGGACGGCAGGTGGATCGTACGTGCCCGCTCAACGACTATCCGCGACCGCAGTTGCGACGCGACGAGTGGCAGTGTCTGAATGGAGTGTGGCAGTACGCGATTCAGGCGCACGGTGACACGGGAGTGGACGGATCCGGTGGCGCTGGGCGGAGTGGCGCTGACGCCGTACAACGTACGGAATATGCGCCACCAGGAGACTGGGACGGTGAGATCGTCGTGCCGTTCTCACCTGAATCTGCTCTGTCTGAAGTTGGACGATGTCTCCTGCCCGGTCAGACGCTGTGGTATCACCGCGAAGTGACGTGGGAGGCGTTGCCCGATGATCAGCGGCGACTGTTGAACTTCGGCGCGGTCGACCAGTGCTGCCAGGTCTGGGTCAACGGCGCCTCGGTCGGAGGCCATGAGGGCGGCTATTGGCCGTTCAGCCTCGACGTCAGCGCAGCTCAGCGCGAAGGCGTCAACCGGATCGATGTGGCGGTCCGCGACGACTCCGACAGGGGCGATCAGGCCTACGGTAAGCAGAAACTGGATCGAGGCGGAATTTGGTACACCCCACAGTCGGGGATTTGGCAGACCGTGTGGTGCGAGGTTGTCCCGCGCACGTACGTCGCGGCGTTGCGGATCGAACCGACATTGGGTGCGGGGAGCCACGATCCGGGCGTCGGGACGGCGAAGGACGATCCGGTGAGCGCAGTGGAGGACATTCAGGGCGTGGGCGATGCCGTTCAAGTGACGGTGGTTCCATCGTCGCCTGGCGAGACACTGCGCGGCTGGGTCGACGTGCTCGATGGCGACCAGATCCTCGTCAGCGGCGAACTGGTCGACAACCGGGTCCGCCTGCCGATGGGGCGCAGTCGCCACTGGAGCCCAGACGACCCGTACCTCTACACGATCCAGGTGACGGCCGGTGACGACCGTGTCACCAGCTACGTCGGCATGCGTCAATTCGGGGTCACCATGAGTCGTACGGGCGAGCCATGCCTCACACTCAACGGCGTGCCGATCTTCCACAATGGCCTGCTTGACCAGGGGTATTGGAGTGACGGCCTTTACACTGCGCCCGATGACGACGCCATGGTGTGGGAGCTTCAGACCCTGAAGTCGCTCGGCTTCAACATGGTGCGCAAGCACATCAAGATCGAACCACTGCGATGGTATCACCACTGTGACCGGCTCGGGTTGTTGGTCTGGCAGGATCTCGTCTCCGGCGGTGGTCCGTACAAACCGTGGGTCATCCAGGGCGCCGGATGGCTCGGCGTCAACCTCGGTGACGGGCAGTGTCGATATCAGACTCATGGGCGTGGATCGCAGCGCGGGCGGGAGGTGTTCCTGCGCGACATGGCCGCCACAGTCGAGCTGTTGCGCGACGTGGTCGGCCTCTGTGTCTGGGTGCCGTTCAACGAAGGCTGGGGGCAGTTCGACGCCGCCGAAGTGACGCGCCGACTGCGCGCCGCGGATCCGACTCGACTGATCGATCATGCCAGCGGCTACTTCGACCAGGGGGCCGGCGACTTCGACTCCCATCATGTCTACTTCAAACGGTTCCGTCCCCGATTTGATCGGGCCGGTGGACACTGTGCGCGCTCGTTCGGGCAGGCTGGAGCTGAGCAGGGGCCCGTCAGCCGAAACGTCGGGACTGTGAACCGCAGTGCGGGGGGTTCGAGCGGCGAACCGGGGATCTCAGTTCGATCCTTGATCCCTCGGGTCCTGGCTCTGACCGAGTTCGGCGGTTACAGCTTGTCGTACCGTGGCCACACCGTCAGCGACCGTGAATTCGGCTACAAGGTGTTTCAGCGCGAGTCCGATCTGGAACGCGCGCTGACCAGGTTGTACGAGCGCGATGTGCTGGCCCAGATCGATTGGGGCCTGGCCGCGATCGTTTACACCCAAGTCAGTGACGTCGAAGATGAGATCAACGGCCTGCTGACCTATGATCGGGCGGTCATCAAGGTCGATCGCCAGTTCCTGTGCGACCTCAACGCGTCGATCATGACGCGGTTCGATTCGGCGGTCGGGTCCACGGCGGCGGTCTGATCATGGACCCCGGATCGCAGCGGTCTGGGGCTGAGTGGTCGCCCTGTGGGGTAGCGGGTGACCAGACGTTTTGGGCTCAGCCAGGTCGGCGACGGCTGGGCGGCGTGAGGCGCGGGCTCGCGCGATGGACTGACCAGGCATCAGACGAAGTTTGCACGGGGTATGTCCGCAGGGGCTTTCCCGCGCCGTCAATCGCGAGGGCGGTCACGGTCGCGCAGTGTGAGGTCAGTCCTTCTCGGTCGGCGTCGACAGCCGAGCGTCAGCCGACTGAGCGAGGGCACGGGCGGCGTACTGACGCAGGTACAGGGTCGCGGCCACGCAGGTGGCAAGATTGAGGCTCGACACGTGTGGCCGCATCGGCAAGGCGACGACGCGGTCACAGCGGTCGCGGACGGCGGCGGACAGACCGACGCGCTCGGATCCGAAGGCGAAAATGGTCGGGCCGAGGAACTGCGAGGGGTCGAACAGTTCGCCGTCGGCGTCCAATCCGACGAGCAGCGGGGCCGGGGCCGCCGTGGTTGAGGGCGCTGGGACTGGGGTCACCGAAGCCGGTCCGGCCGGTGCGACTGAGTCGACGGCTCCGGCCAGGCCGTCAGAGCCGATGTTTCGGGAAGCGCTGCGCGGCAGCTGCTCCAACAGGGTCTGGGACCCCCACACCGGGATGGCCCACTGCAACCCGGCCGCTCCTCGGGTCGTCATCGGATTGAAAGGGTCGTCACTGCCCCGGATCAGCACCCCCGCGGCGTCGCAAGCCGCGCCGACTCGGATGACGGCTCCGATGTTGCCCGAATTTCGGGGATCGTCGAGCAGGATCGTGGGCCGACTGGCGGTCGGCAACCCTTGCTCCAGCGTCCACTGTGGCCGCTCGGCGTAGGCCAAGACATGGGTGGGAACCGGTTGTGAGACGCGCTCGCGAAACTCCTGGCGTGAAACTACTTGTGCCGATCGTCGGAGCATTTCTCCGAGAGTTGGATCAATGTTCTCTGTCGCGGCCAGCGCTTTGTCGAGGTCGTCAGTCATGATCGCCGTCACGCGGGCGTTGAAACGTGTTGCATGCTTCAAGGCGTGAAGGCCTTCCAAGATCACGGGCGATGTCATGGTGTGAAGAATACTCCCGGGCCGATCCTGTCAGTCGCACGCCCGCGTCGAGCCGCCTCCCGCGCCCCAACTGGAACATGTTTCACAAACCGAGGAAATCCTGCCACCGCGGCAATTCTCTCCGCGATTGAGCCAGGCCTGCGTCGTACGAAGCCTGCAACGCCGCCACATCGTGGGTGCGGTTGCTGACCGTCATGTGTTCGGGGAAGAAAAGGTACGCCCTGCCCTCACGCTCCAGGTCCAACAACTCCTCACGGGTGGCGTTGTACTGCCTCGGGCGGTCAGCGAT
Source organism: Propionibacteriaceae bacterium (assembly GCA_031285845.1). Taxonomy (GTDB): domain Bacteria; phylum Actinomycetota; class Actinomycetes; order Propionibacteriales; family Propionibacteriaceae; genus WQYJ01. The sequence goes on along the minus strand of JAITVK010000013.1, from coordinate 102,504 downwards.
TCCCTCGGCCACGCTCGGATGGCGACGGTAATATGCCCGGAAGAACCCGTCCGCTTTGGTCGGGGGTTTGATGTAGTGGCGATCTCGCGTCAAGACGACGAAGAATCGACGGAACCCGTCGGCTTGCGCGATCGACAGCGGAATTCCTCCGCCCTGACCGATCGCCCCGTCGACGTACGTTCGTGAGTCGATGGTCACCGGCGGCATGATGATCGGCATCGTCGACGAGGCGCGGACTCGTCGCATCAGATCGGCTGGTCTGGCCATGTCAGAGCGCGACCAGTAGATCGTACGACCAGAGTCCATGTCGAAAGCTCCGATACGAAGTCGCGCCGGATTCGCGGCGAAGGTGTCGAAGGCGTACGGCAGTGGCCCACCGGGCAAGCAGGTCTCCTCATAGATGTAGTGCGCGTTGAACAGTCCCTTGCCCTGAATCCAGGTCTTCCATGACCCGAAGCGCGGGTCGTCTGCGAAGTCGACGAAGCTGAGTTTGGCTCGCTTGGCGTCGCGGGCCAGATAGTTGGCCGTGTTGGAACTACCGGCTGAGATGCCAGCGACGTAGTCGAAATACAGCCCCGCGTCTAGGAGCGTGGCGACGACGGCAGCGGTGTACGAGGCGCGCATCCCCCCGCCTTCAAAGATCAGAGCCGTGTCAGTGATGTTGCTGGTCAACGTCATACGGGGTACTCCTGCTGTGAGGCTGGCGGATGATGGATCCCCAACCGATGAAGGGTGAGCGACGATTGTCATTCTACTGACGGTGCCCAGACGTTTGAGCGAGGTCGCCGGGTGAGGCGCCTCCGCCCAGACGTTCGAGCTAGACCGGACCGACTGCCGCGCCCACCCTGACGGCTCACACCGTCCCGCCGGCTGCACCTGCCGAAGCCGTGACCTCGTCGGCCAGAACAGTCAATGCGGCTGACAACCGTCGGCAGGATTCCTCGAAGACCCCCGGCTCGGGCAGCAGGCTGATCGCCAAAGTCGTGTCGGGCAGGTCATAGAAATACCCAGGATGAACACTCAGCGCGGCGCGACTCATCAAGGCGATCACCAGCGCGTCCGGATCCATGATCGGGGGCACGTCGAGCAACATCATCCATCCGCCGTGCGTCGTACGGATTCGATAGTCGCCGAAGGATTGCTGGGCTGTGGCGAGGTTCGTCGTCAGGCGGCGCGTCACCATGGCGACACAGTCGTCGGCCAGGCCGAGCAGTTCGGGCAAAGCCAGGGCGACCGGCGCGTTGACGCTGAGGTACGAGTCGGCGATCTGGTCGAGCGCACGGGCGGCCACCTTGGTCTCAGCCTGGGGTCCCGACAGCCGGATCCAACCGAGTTTGAGCTGCGGGGCCGCCAACAGTTTGGACAAACCGTCCAACCCGAAGGTGAGGGTGGTCGTGGTTCCCGCGATGCGCTGGTGGGTCGTGGGCTGGCGCGAGCCGCCGCGATCGTTGGCTGGGTTCGGCAGCGCGGACGAACCCAGCGACGTGGACGAACTCGGCAGGGCGTACGAGAAGAAGACCTCGTCGGCGATGATCGGCAGCTCGGCGGCGCTGGCCACCTCGACCAAGGAATTCTCGACATAGGCCCCGGTCGGATTGTTCGGGTTGACCGCGACCACCGCGGTAGTCGCGGGATCGGACACCACCCGTTCGAGGTCGTCGCGATCCAACTCCCAGCCGCTCGGATGTGCGTACAACGTACGGTAAGACATGGTACGAATCGATTGCCAGCGTGCCAAAGGCTCCAGCAACGGATACCCAGGACTGGGGATCGCGACGGCCTGACCGGGATCGCTCAGCAGGGCGAACAGCCAGCCGTAGGCTTCCGAGGTCGAGGCGGTCAACCAATAGTCCTGCGGGTCGCCGCCGAAACGGTCGGCCAACGCGGCTCGAGCGGGCCACGGTCCGCGTGGCGTCGGCTCATAGCGGTTGGCTTGAAGCGCGTGGCGCGAGACGACTTCGGAAATCCGCGAGTCGAACAGGTGGTGGCGCGTCGGGTTGGTGTCGGTCAGATCGGTCAACTCCACACCCGCGGTGATCATCTGCTCGCGCACAGTCGTGATGGCGTTCGGAGCAAGCGGGCGTGCCCGCCCAGACAGGACAGACCTCACCGGTTGGACTTCGCCAATCGATCGAATCCCGTGTTCAGCTGGTCATCGATCACTTTCAGATCCGGGTGCGCGTCGTAGAAGTCCACGATCCGGCGAGCGCCTTCGGCGAACATGACCTTTTGAGCGAAGCCAGGGCGCAGCGCCCGTACCTTCGAGCAGTCGAAAATGACCGAATGGGACTTGTCGCCAAGCAATCCCGGGCCAATCTCGGGCAGTTCGCGCGCGATCGTGTCTGAGGCGACGTGGACGATGTCAGGCTTGGACACCCCGGCCGCGCGGGCAAGATCCATCACGATGGCGTCCCAGGTCAAGAATTCGTCGCCAGTGATCGTGTACGCCTCGCCGATCGCGCAGGGATTCGCCAACAACCCGGCGAACATGTAGGCGAAGTCGGTGTTGAAGGTCAGCGTCCACAAGCTCGTGCCGTCGCCATGGACGATGACCGGCCAGCCTTGGCGCATCCGCTCGATCGAGGTCCAGCCGCCTTCCAACGGAACCATGGTCGGGTCGTACGTGTGGGACGGGCGCACGATCGTGATTGGGAAGCCATGTTCGCGATACTGCCGAGTCAACAGTTCTTCGCAGGCGATTTTATCGCGAGAATACTGCCAGTAGGGGTTGCGCAGGGGCGAGGAGTCGAGGATCGGCAGGCTCGGAACCGGCTTGGCGTACGCCGACGCTGACGAGATGAACACGTACTGCCCGACGCGGCCTTCGAGCAGCCCGATGTTGCGTGCCAGGCGCTCGGTGTTGAAGGAGAAGAAATCGGCCACCGTGTCCCACGAGCCTTGGCCCAGAACCTTCCGCATCGCGTCGTCATCGGTCAGGTCAGCCGTGAGGGTTCGTACGCCTTTCGGCAGCGGACGCAGGCGCGCCCGCTCGCCACGGTTGAGCACCGTGACATCGAAGCCCAAATCAACCGCCTCAGCCACGCATGCTGAACTGATGACGCCAGTGCCACCAATGAACAAAACCGAAGGTTTCATCGTTGCCTCCCCAGATCTCGGTTGCGGCTCAGCCTACTCTGGTTTCGCGCTGGGAGGCGCACCATCACCGACCCGAGCGGGAGTACGCCGCCGCGGCCTGGCTTCCCGCTCAACATGGCGCTCGGCGCTCGCGGGATCGGGTGGCTCCAAGATCGACATGGCAGAATTGCGCCCATGGATGTTCCCCTGCTGATTTTCCTTCACGGCCCTGGTCAGTCTCCGCCCGCGTGGCAGGACGTGGTGACTCACATCAACCCTGACCAGCCGATGGTCGCTCCGTGGCTCACCGGCCTGAAACCGGGTGAAGAGTCGGGGTTCGACATGGACAAAGCGGTGGAGTCTTTGCTCGATCTGATGGAGGCGCGTGGCGCCGAACGGGCAGATTTGGTCGGTTACTCGCTGGGTGGTCTGGTCGCCGCACGCATGGCTGCCCGCTACCCGACCAAGGTCGCTCACGTCGTCTTGATTTCAACCCCGATACTACCTAGTCAAGCAGTCATCAAACGCCAGCGGGCTTTGGCGAAGGTCACCCCGGCCGCTTTGTTCCATGGCGTCGGCAAGCAGTACGTGCTCGACGCGCTTGACGCGCTGATTCAGGCGAACTTGAGTGTGGATGTGTCGAAGGTCGAGGCCCCGATGTTGGCGATCGCCGCGGCCGACGATCTCCACGGCAAAGCTAGCGCACAGGAGTTGGCCGATCAGGTCGGGGCGCTAGTTCGCCTGGCACCGGGGTCGGATCCGAACGTTGTGAAGACGGCGCCAGCTTTGGTGGCTCAGTTGGTGTCGGATTTCTGTTCTGACTTCTTGGATGACTCCACTGACCGGTCGCCAGCATAGCCTGGCTTTGACCGACCCGTCGCCAGGGTGGTCTTCTTCCGTTCCCGTTGGAGTCGTCTCGTTCAGCCTGCCCGTCGCCAGGGTGGTCGCGGCTCGCCGCGCTGAGGTCGTTTCTCTCAGCCTCGCTGGCGACGTACTGGCCCGGATCCGTCGACCAGGTCGAGCAGGGCCCGTGCCGTCGTGTCGTCGCAGACCAGGTCGGTCATGGTCTTGGCTCGCAGTGCTGCCAGCACAGCGGTGGCGCGCGACGGATCGCCGACCACGCCGATACGCCGGGGAATGCGCTGTAGTTCAGCCGGGGTCAGCCCGGAGGCCCGCTGGTTGAGTTCGATGTCCTCGTAGGTTCCATCGGCGCGCAGCAGGACGGTGCAGACGTCGCCGACGATGTTCTCGGTTCGCAGCTGTTTGAGGTCGCGCTGGTCGAGGAACCCGGCGGTGTAGACGTGGGACGGCACCCGAGCGTGGAGCGAGCCGATTCCGAAGACGGCCACATCGAGCCGCGACTGGTAGTTGAGGACCAACTGGACCGAGCGTTCGCGCCACATCGCCTGCTTGGTCTCGGCGTAGTCGAAGAAAGCCGGCACAGGAAACTGGACGATTCGAGCATCGAAAGCCGCCGAAAAGGCCTGTAGTATACCAGAGACATGTCGAGCTGAGCTATCGCGGATATTAGTGCCACCGTTCATCTGAACGATGGTCGCGTCATGCAAGGGTCGCCGCTCCAGGAAGGGCACGACGTTCGACACGGTGACCCCCCAGGCCGCTCCGATGAGGTTGCCATCGTGGACGCAATCGCGCAGCAGGGCGGCGGCCAGCTTGGAGACACGTTCGAAGCGGCTCGTGATCGGCGCGGTCTCGCCAACGGTCACCACATGGACGTGGACCCCGAAAATCATGGACAGGCTACGGGCGACAGGAGATGAGGATCCCTCCGGCGCTTCCACCGTGATGCGAACCATCCCTGAGGCGCGGGCGTCGGCCAGCAAGCGTGAGACGGAAGAGCGGGATAGCTGAAGGTGGCGGGCGATGGACTCCATCGTCTCATCTTGAACGTAATATCTGGTCGAGGCCTCGTACATATCATCGTAGCGGTCGTGCATGATTGTCCCTTCCTCGTGCACATTCTCTCACAGGGTAGAACAAACGTCAGAATTGTGGCTAGATTAGGCAGCAATGACTACGGCATCATGGACGATGCCAGGAAGTGAGGGAAAGTGCTTCTCGAAGTATCACTAGGGCAGATCTTTCTGTCTGAGTTCGCTGGCACCGCCATGCTGCTCCTGCTTGGTGCAGGTGTGGTCGCCACGAACGTGTTCAATCAGAGCAAAGGTCAAAACAGCGGCTGGCTGTTGATCAACTTCGGATGGGGCCTCGCGGTCTTCTCCGGCGTGTTGGTCGCATTCAAGACGGGCGGGCATCTGAACCCGGCTGTGACAGTCGGCGTCGCGATGTCCAAGATCGGCCAAGCCGATCCGTGTTTCGTGATGGATGGGGCCGCCTGTGCGGTGCCTGTCAATGCTGGGACGATCGCCATCTACATCATCGCCCAATTCGTGGGCGCTTTCGTCGGCGCAGGCTTGTGCTGGCTGGCGTTCAAGAAGCAGTTCGACATTGATCAGCCCGCCGGCACCAAGCTCGGCGTGTTCTCCACCGGCCCGACCATCAAGTCCCCGTTGTGGAACACCGTCACAGAGTTGCTGGGCACCTTCGTGTTGGTGTTCGTCGTTCTCGTCAGCGGTTACCAGGGCAACTCCGGCGAACTGGGGTGGCTGAACGCTTTGGGCGTCGCCTTCCTGATCGTCGCCATCGGCGCTTCGCTCGGTGGTCCGACCGGATACGCCATCAACCCTGCTCGTGACCTTGGTCCGCGCATTTGGCACGCTGTCATGCCTGCTCCCAACAAGGGCGACTCCGACTGGGGTTACGCTTGGGTTCCGGTGATCGGCCCGCTCCTCGGCGGCATCATCGCTGGCTTGGCTTTCATTGGTTACAACGCGGTCTTCTTCCCGGCGTGAGTCGACCCGCATGAGATTGCTTGAGCCTGGCCTGCTGTGAGGTCGAGTGGCTGCTCACAGCAGGCCAGGCCAAGGAACGAGGAAACACACTGAACCGCCACCGGTGGACAACCGCTCACCGGCAGGATTCACCAAGAGCCGCTCAACCAACGGGGGCATGTCGTCCAGGCAGTCTTGGACCGATGCCCGTCCCCAGGTGACCGGGAACGCTTCGTCACCAGATCATCAAACCATCCGATCCAACGATGTGGAGGAAATTAATGTCAGAAAAGTACATTCTCGCAATTGACTCAGGCACGACCAGTTCGCGGGCGATCGTCTTCAACCATGCTGGCCGCATTGTGGGTAGCCATCAGCTCGAACACGAGCAGATCTTCCCACGCGCCGGCTGGGTCGAGCATGACCCGATCGAGATCTGGACCCGTACGGTGCAGGTGATCACCGGGGCCTTGCACGACGCCTCGGTGACCAAGGACGACATCGCGTCCATCGGCATCACCAACCAGCGTGAGACGACCGTGGTGTGGGACAAGACCACGGGCAAGCCGGTCTACAACGCCATCGTGTGGCAGGACACTCGGACCCAGTCGATCGTCGACGAGTTGGGCGGCGGCGACCAGAACAAGTATCAGGCCCGCGTCGGTCTGCCTCTGGCGACCTACTTCTGCGGCCCGAAGGTGACGTGGATTCTGCGCAACGTCGAAGGCGCTCGCGCGGCCGCTGAGGAAGGCAAGCTCATCATGGGCACGATCGACTCGTGGCTCATCTGGAACCTGACTGGCGGTGTCGACGGCGGCATTCACATCACCGATGTGACCAACGCCTCGCGTACCATGCTGATGGATGTCACCACTTTGGAGTGGGACCCCTCCATCGCTGCGGACATGACCATTCCGATGTCGATGCTGCCCAAGATCGTCAGCTCGTCGATGGTCTACGGCCAAGCCAAAGAGGCCGTGGTCGCCGGGTTGCCCATCGCGGGCATCTTGGGAGATCAGCAGGCGGCCACCTTCGGCCAGGCTTGCTTCCAGATCGGGATGGCGAAGAACACGTACGGCACCGGCTGCTTCATGCTGATGAACACCGGCGAAGCGCCTGTCTTCTCTCGCAACGGTCTGCTCACCACCTTGTGCTACAAGATTGGTGACGCCAAGCCGGTTTACGCCTTGGAGGGCTCGATCGCTGTCACCGGTTCGCTCATTCAGTGGCTGCGCGACAACTTGAAGATGTTCGACTCCTCGCCTGAGGTCGAGCAGCTCGCCCTGTCGGTCGACGACAACGGCGGGTGCTATTTCGTACCCGCCTTCTCGGGGTTGTTCGCCCCGTACTGGCGTGGCGACGCCCGTGGCGCGATCGTCGGGTTGACCCGGTACGTCAACCGTGGACACATCGCCCGCGCCGCTTTGGAGGCCACCGCCTTCCAGACCCGTGAGGTGTTGGACGCCATGGAAGCCGACTCGGGTGCGAAGCTGGCCGAGCTCAAGGTCGACGGCGGCATGACCGCCAACAACACCTTGATGCAGTTCCAGGCCGATATGGTCGGGGTGCCTGTGGTTCGCCCGGTCGTGGCCGAGACGACGGCGTTGGGTGCTGCGTACGCCGCTGGCATCGCCGTGGGCTTCTGGAACGGCGAGCAGGACGTCATCGACAACTGGGCTGAAGACAAGCGCTGGGTGCCGAAGATGGATCCGGCCGAGCGCGATCGTCTGTATCGCAACTGGAAGAAGGCCGTCACCAAGACCTTCGACTGGGTCGACGACGACGTCAAGGAGTAAGGGTAAGGCCGGGGTGGCCCGGCATTGACTCATGGTTGTGCCCCGGGGAGACCCGGGGCACAACTGCGTTTCGAGGCTGACGGATTGGGGGGCTGACGAGAGGCCGCGTACTCATCCGGGCTTGTGTGAGGGACTAGACTGGTCTCAACATTGTCACTGCTGACGAAAGGACACCTGATGATTCCTGGCAAGACCGCCTTGGTCATGATTGAATTCCAGAACGATTTCACTTCCGATGGTGGCACGCTGCATGCCGCCGTGGCTGACGTGATGGACTCGACTCACATGTTGGATCACGCCGTCGAGGCCGCTGATGCCACCCGTCGCGTCGGCGCGACGATCATCCACAGCCCGATCTCGTTCCAGCCGGGGTACTACGAGATCACCGATCATCCGTACGGCATCCTCGCTGGAGTGGTGGATTCGACCTCGTTCGTCAAAGACACCTGGGGTGCGGCGATCGTCGACCAACTGGCGCCCAAACAGGGCGACATCGTCTTGGAAGGCAAACGTGGGCTCGACGCCTTCGCCTCCACTAACATCGACTTCATTCTGCGCAGCAAGGGCATCCAGACGGTGGTTCTGTGCGGATTCCTGACCAACTGCTGCGTCGAGTCGACGATGCGCAGCGCGTACGAGCGGGGCTATGAGGTCATCACGTTGACTGACGCGGTGGCGGCCACGTCGCAAGGCGAGCAGGAGGCGGCCATCAAGTACGACTACCCGATGTTCTCTAAGCCGATGACGACTGTGCAGTACATCGAAGCGCTGAATGGCGCCGGGGTGGAAGACAGCTCACGCGGCTACTGAATCCGAGTGAGCGCGGTTGGTGTGTACGGTTGGACCGGCTCACCATTCGTTGTCCTCGCGCTGGATCGGAGAGCGCGGTTGGTGCGTACGGTTGGCTGGGTCGCGGAGCCTCGGGTTTGGGGGGCTCGGCGCACACGGCTTGCGGGTCGAGTTCGCGTTGTCTATGGCCAGTTCGCTTGGTCGCCGAATCCAGGTGACCCGCCCTACAAGCCTGGTTGGCTGGGTCACGCCGGCTGCCGCTTGTCGCAGCCCGATCCGACGCTCATCCAACGACGCGGCAGAAGTCGGCACGTCCTTAACTGGATGGCGAAGCGCTTGGCGCTGGAGCGGACACCTCCAAAGTGACCTCGATGTCGGTGGTGATCGGGGTGCCCGCCGCGGGTGTCATGGCGACCACGGTGTCCGGCTCCGCGGTGGAGTCCGTCACGACGACCGAGGTGGACAGGCCCAACGCGGTCAACTCTTGAGTCGCCTTCGTGGTGGCTGTGCCCACCAGATCGGGCAAGACGACCGAGGTCGTGGCTGAACCCTGACTCGCTTGAGACGAGGTGGTGGATTGGTCGGACGGTGCGTCACCCGTAGTGGCAGCGGAAGACGCGGCTGATGGTCCGGTGGTGGCGGACGATGCCCCTTGAGATTGTTCTGTGGCCGTGGTGGGCTGATCTTGGGTCTGACCCGGTGTGCAGCCGGCCAGAACTCCCAAAGCCATGGTCAAGCTCACTGCGGCCAGCCCGATACGTGCCCTATGATTCGGTGACATCATAAGGTCAAGTGTAGTTGCTTGAGTCGCGTCAAGTTGGGCAGGGTTGTGTCAATCGCAGGGCTGAGTCGTTCATGGTGGGCGACGCGATCCTCCTACCCTGTGGCTCCGAGGCGGGCGGCGGTGAACTCGTTTGGCGTCGCGACGCTCACCCTTCGGCGCCCCGGGTCGGGGCCTGTGACACACCTGGTGTGCTCGGATTCTTCACCGGCTTCGCCGGGCGCCGACGGGGACTTCCGCCTGGAGTGCGCTTCCGTACGCCTCCTGACTTCCGCTCAGGACTTGGCTGAACGTTTTGAAGAGCGCCTAACCGCGCGGGGCTCCGCACCTCACAAGCGGCCGTGCGCTCCGTACGTCTTGACCCGGCTCACAACTCCAGTGAACGGGCGGTGGCGACGGCCAGGTCGCGCCCGGCGAGGCGCTCGACGAGGTGGACTGCCATGTCGATCCCGGCGCTCGAACCGGCCGAGGTGACGTACTGCCCGGTGTCGACCCAGCGGCGGTTCGTGACCACGTCGATGCCGGGGAAGCGTCGGCGCAGATCGTCGGTGTGAGCGTGGTGGGTGGTGGCTTCGAAGCCGGTCAGCGCGCCGGTTTGTGCGAGCAGGAAAGCGCCGGTGCCGATTGAGGCGATGATGCCGGTCGTCTCGCCCGCCGCAGTGACCCAATCGATGACCTCGGGACGTTCGATCTGGGCGTCCACGCCGGTCAGACCGCCGGGCAGGAGCAGACAGTCGAGTTTGGGATGGTCGGCGATGGAGGCTTCCGGCACGCAGGTCGCACCCCCGCTGACGCGAATCGGCTCGGTGGTCGCCCCGATGCTGACCAGGTGGAATCGGGGTTTACCGCTTCGTTCACTGCTGAGACGTGCGGCGGTGTCGAACACTTGGTACGGCCCGGCGAAGTCGAGGATCTCCATGTCTGGGAACTCGAACAGGCCAACAGACATCATCATGACTGCTCCTCATTCATCAGGTAGGTCACTGGTGTCCCGCGCTGCGCGTCCGTCGGCGGTAAGGGAGTCGGGGGAGCCTCACGGGAGTCAAGACAGATATCATCTTACCGATTTCGCCACGTCTCGCAAGCCCGTTCCCGATCCCGGCCAGGCGTACGACCGGCGCGGATCACGCTGGGAACCACCGGACGCTGATCGGATAGAGTCGATCCGCGTCACACCAGTCCATCCCCCGAATTGGCCCGACCGGTAGAATCGAATCCATGGATAGCCCAGTGTTGGCGAATAGTTTAGCAGGCGCAGCAAACCAATCCAGTTCGCGACGTCGAGTGATCCTGGTCGCGCCGAGGGGGTATTGCGCTGGGGTCGATCGGGCGGTCGCCACGGTCGAACGGGCCCTGGAGAAGTACGGGCAGGTCTACGTGCGCAAGCAGATCGTCCATAACAAGCATGTGGTCAATCGGCTGCGTGACAAGGGCGCCATCTTCGTCGATGAGATCGATGAGGTTCCTCGCGGCGCGGTGGTCGTCTTCTCGGCTCACGGGGTTTCACCGGCGGTACGAGCAGCGGCGGCCAGTCGCGGGCTGGTGACGATCGACGCGACGTGTCCGCTGGTGACCAAGGTTCACAAGCAGGCCCAGCGTCTGGCCGACGCGGGCACGGAGATCCTGCTGATCGGCCACGAAGGTCATGAAGAGGTGGAAGGCACTTTCGGTGAAGCGCCGGACGCGATCCGCCTGATCGAACATCCCTCAGATGTGGACCGCATCGTCGTACGCCCCAACGTCCGTACCCACGCTGAACAAACCGAGACTGGAACGGGGAACCTCGCGGGGGAGCGGAGCGAGACGGCCGATCCCGCGCCGTCGGACGAGACGGGCGACCCGACCGATCCCGCGACGGATCAGATCATCGTGCGAGATCCCCATCGAGTGGCGTGGTTGTCACAGACCACGCTGAGCGTCGATGAGACCCGTGACACGGTCGCGCGGTTGCGGGCACGAATTCCCGACCTGATCGATCCGCCCAGCGAAGACATCTGCTACGCGACCCAGAATCGGCAAAGCGCCGTACGAGAAGTGGCGCGCCAATGCGACTGTGTCATCGTGGTGGGTTCGGCCAATTCGTCCAATTCCCGCCGCCTGGTCGAGGTCGCCCATGACGCCGGTGCTGGTCAGGCTTACCTGATCGACGATGTCGACCAGATCGATCCAACCTGGTTGGTCGACGCGCGCACGATCGGTGTCACGTCGGGGGCGTCAGTTCCCGAGCACCTGGTGGAAGACGTGGTCGACCATCTTCGCAGTGTCGGATTCGACGACGTGGTCGAGCATGAGTCCGTGTCAGAGACGCTGACCTTCGCTCTGCCGCCGCAAGTGCGGTGATCAGCGGCCGCGCAGGGCTGAGCGCGCGCCACGCATCGTCGGCATCGGCCCCTTCGGAATTGGCATGCGCGGTCGTGCGCCGTCCAACGCTTTGAGACGTGAGGTGATTTCGGTCACCTGGCTGGCTTTGATCACTTTGGGCAGCTTCTTGATGCGCTTGTCGAGTTGATTCAGCGGGACTTGGTTGTCGGCCGGGCCGACCACCATGAGGGTCACCGGGACGTTGTATTTGATCGACAAGTGGCGCTTTTCTTCCGTGGCGAGCATCTCGCGCACTCGCCCGGGTTGTCCTTCGCCCACCAACACGATTCCGCCAGGTCCGACCGCACGATGAACGATGTTCTGATGGCGATCGACCGCGATCACCGGGTTCTTCACCCAGGTCTTCGGCAGGAGGTTGAGTCCGACTTCGGCCGCACCGGGTTGGTCGGCGTAGCGACGGAACATCGCGCCTTTGGCGCGCCATGACATGACGTACATCGCGGCCAGCAGGCCGAACAGGATCCCGAAGATCAGCCACATCCACCACGGGTTCACCAGGAAGACTCCGACGAGGACGAAGATCGCGACGACCACGACGAACGCGCCGAGCATCAGCCACACCAGCGCCTTGTCGTACTCACGGGTGATCTTGAACGCTTCGAAGAACTGTCTCAGTTGGCCCCAATCCTTGGGGTCGTTGGAGTTCCTCTTGCGCAGCTTCTCCGCTTTGACAGCGGCTTTCTGTTCCGCCTCGAGTTTTTTCGCGCGTTCGCTGGCCATGATCCTCCGATGGGTGTCGCTGGTCGTGAATCGGTTAGTCAGGCCAACTCGATTCACAACCTCGCAGTGGTACGAAATCGCGGTCTAGTCTACTGCCCGTACCCCAGCGTGGAACACCTCGTACGACTCAGAACTCTGAACCGAAGTCACCGGCTTCGAGTCGCGCCTTGATTGTGCTCAAGAAGCGTGAGGCGTCGGCGCCGTCGACGAGGCGATGGTCGTAGCTGAGGGAGAGGTACGCCATGTCTCGGATGGCGACGATCTCGCCCAGGCTGGGGTCTGTCACGACGACCGGACGTCGCGTGATCGCGCCAGTGCCCAGTATCGCCACTTGCGGTTGGTTGATGATCGGAGTGTCGAACAACGTGCCCGTGGAGCCGTAGTTGGTGATGGTGAACGTGCCACCCACCACGTCGTCAGGGCTGATTCGGTTGCCGCGTGTGCGAGCCGCCAGGTCGGCGATGTTCCTCGCCAAACCTGCGACTGACAGGTTTCCGGCGTTCTTGATGACGGGTACGAGCAGGCCTTTCGCCGTGTCGACAGCGATTCCGAGGTGCTCACCGTCGGGGTAATGGATGACACCCTGATCCAGGTCGATGGTGGCGTTCACTTTCGGATACTGCTTGAGCGCCTCGATCGCTGCCTTCGCGATGAACGCGAGCGCGGTCAGTGACACGCCCTCCCGGGCCTTGAACTCGTCTTTGACTTGCGCCCGCAGTTGCGAGATTCGAGTCAGATCGACTTCGACCGTCGCCGTCAACTGGGCAGAGGTCTGCAGTGATTCGACCATGCGGCGGGCGATCGTGGCCCGCAGTCGGGAGACCTTTTCGGTCGTTCCTGTCAGCGGTTGGGCCGACTCGTCAAGGGTGTCGGCTGACGCTGGCGCGGTCGTGGGAAGATCAGTGGCGAAAGTCGGGGTCGCCGTCGAGGAGGGTGCGACGGGCGCGGGCACAGCGACGGGCGCGGGTGGGCGGACCGACTGAGCAGCCGGAGCCGGTGGTACGACGGGGGTGGCGACTGCGGTCGCAGGCACGCTGCTCATCGGTGTGGCCACTGCCGCACTCGGTGCCGCTCCGATCGGCGGCTGACCGGTCGCGATGACGTCTGGCATCGCCGGGGCGACGGCGTACCCCGCAGGGATGACGGCCCGGGTTGGCGCGGGGGGTTCAGGCTCGGCGGCGCCAGCCGGTGGGACGCCGGGCGCAGTGGCGGCTGGGCGAGCATCCAGAATGTCTTGTTTACGAATCCTGCCACCGACCCCGGAGCCACGGACCGTGGCCAAGTCGATGCCTGCCTCGTCGGCCAGTTTTCGTACCAACGGTGTGACATAGGGACCACCGCCGATCGGCCCGGGAACCTCATGGGCCGCGACGGCGGGAATGTGAGGCGACGGTGTGACGACGGGCGCGACGATGGTCGCAGTCAGTGGGGCTGCCTCGGCTGGAATCGTTGAGTTCGGAGTTGGCACGGTCGGGGGAACGGCGGGGGATGGGGGAGCCGGGACGACCGATGGCTCGACTGAAGCCGCGACCGGTGTTTGGGGAGTTGGCATGGCTGCGGGCTGCGGGGTCGCTGCGACAGCGGGCACGGTCGGGGAAACGGCGGGGGCCTCGACTGGAACAACCGCGGGCTCGGGGGTTACCGCGGCAACCGGGGGTTGAGGGGCCGACTCGGGGGTTGCCGCGGCAACCAGGTCCGGGCTAGGCGCTGGAGCGCTCGGTGCCGGTTGTGGAGTGATCGAGTCAGCTGCGGGGGCGACTGTCTCGTCCGGCGCAAGGCCGACGGTCGGGTCCATCGCAGGAGCGCTCGGTGTGCTCGACGGGGCCGCAACCGCTTCGAGAGGATCGGGCCGCTGTCCGACGATGGCGAGAACAGCACCGACCGACACGGTCTCATCTTCATGCGCCTTGATCTCCATAACGACACCGGCCACTGGCGAGGGAACCTCGGTGTCGACCTTGTCGGTGCTGATCTCCACAATCGGTTCGCCCACAGCCACGGTCTCACCGACTTTCTTCAGCCAGCGTGAGATGGTGCCTTCTGAGACTGACTCGCCCAGGACAGGCAGGGTGACTTCTTGTGACATGGGAGCTCCTTTGGTTGCCGCTTGCAGAACTTCATCCCTAGCCTACCCCGGACCGATTCGATGTCAGCGTCACTGGGACGGCGAAGGCCGTAGCCGCGCCCGGCCGCCTCGTCGTCACCCCCATCCCATCGGTCCCGGATCAACGAATGGTGGTATCCTTGTCATGGTCAGATTTCTTGGACGAAGGATTCCGCATGTCGACTGTCATACCTAGTCAAAAGTCAGTTGCTGCCGATCCGACGGTCGCCTCCACCTACGGTCGATCGGCAGGAACCACCATCACGGAGAAGTCTGCGCCGTCGATTCCTGGGTTGCTCGGGTTGTTGATCCTGCTGCTGATCTTGGCGTACGGCGTCTACGCTTTCGTGCGCGGCGTCATCGACGTCAACGACAATGGAACGGGCGCGGCCAACATCATCATCGGCATCGTGTTGATCGTGGTGGCCAGTCTGTTCCAGTCGGCGTTCACGATCGTCCAGCCCGGCGACACGAAGGTGGTGCAGTTCTTCGGCAGTTACGTCGGAACGCTGCGGTCCACCGGCTTGCGCATGACGTACCCTTTCACTTCGAAACGTCTCGTGTCGGTCAAGGTGCGCAACTTTGAGACCCGTGAGATCAAAGTCAACGACTCCCAGGGCAATCCGGTCGTCATCGGGGCGATCATCGTGTGGCAGGTGCGCGACACCGCTCAATCGGTCTTCCAAGTGGAGTCGTACGAGAAGTTCGTCCATGTTCAAGCCGAGGCCGCTTTGCGTCACATCGCGACCGTGCATCCGTATGACAACGGTGAAGAGGGTGAGGCCACTCTGCGCGGCGCGACCGATCAAGTGGCCGACGAGTTGGCCCGCGAAGTCGCCGAACGGGTGGCCGTGGCTGGGGTCGACATCATCGAGACGCGCATCTCCTCCTTGTCGTACGCTCCGGAGATCGCCTCGGCGATGCTGCAACGTCAACAGGCTCAGGCAGTTTTGGCGGCCAGGGCGAAGATCGTCGAAGGAGCAGTCACCATGGTCGAGTCGGCTCTGAGCCGAATCGAGCGCGAAGACATCGTCACTCTCGACGACGACCGCAAGGCTGCGATGGTCTCCAACCTGCTGGTGGTGTTGTGTTCGGATTCGCGCGCGATGCCGACGGTGAACACCGGAGCTTGAGCTGGCAGGCTGGGCCCAGAGCCGGTGCACTGGAGCTTGAGCCGGGAGCCTGAACCGCAGTTCGGGCCTAGAGTCTTGCCCCGCAGTTCGGGCCCGGAACCTGGGTCGGCTCGGGCGGCACAGCGGCTGAGGCATCGGTGGGATAGCTCTTCGGCGCTGTACCATGAATCGCCCCTGAGGCGCCAACCCTGAACCGTACCTGCACTATGCCAAGAATCCGCGATGCGGTCGGGTCGTCCCGGTAGGCTTGGCACACGAAGTGCCGTAAAGTGGTACTAAATATACGGAAGAGTGTTCATGGTGGTCGTCGCCCTCGTGGTGTGTCAGCTCGTGATGCTGATCGCTGCCTGCTATGGCCTCTATCAAGCGTTCATGGCACTGTCGTTGACGCCGTGGCTGACACCGGTTCCGACTGACAACAAACCTCAACATCGCTTCGCCATTCTGATCTTCGCCAAAGACGAGGCCCAAGTGATCGCCAGTCTGGTTCAGAGCCTCAAAGGGCAGGCCTATCCGGCCCGCTTGTTCGACGTCTTTGTGACGGCTGACAATTGTTCTGACGCCACTGCGGCGATCGCGGCCGAGAATGGTGCGATCGTGTGGGAGCGCCACGACACTGAGCGAGTCGGCAAGGGCTACGCGTTGCACTGGTTCTTCGACCGTTTCAGCGCTGAATACGCTGGGCAGTACGACGCCTGTGTCGTGTTCGACGCCGACAACGTCGTCGAGACGGGTTTCTTGGCGGCGATGAACCGGCAACTCAATCAGGGCGCTGACATCGCGCTGGGCTACCGCATGGGCAAGAACCCGACCAGTTCCTGGGTCGCCGGGGTGACCACGCTGTTCTGGCTGCTCCAAACCCGTTTCTCCAATCGGTCGAGGGTACGTCGCGGCCTGCCCTGCACTTCAGTGGGTGGGACCGGATTCATGTTCTCCCTCGACGTCTTGCCCGACGGTCAGTGGAACACGAGTTCCACCAGCGAAGACATCGAGTTCACGCTGAACGCGATCGCCGACGGACGCAGGATCACGCTGGCCACTGACGCCGTGTTCTATGACGAGCAGCCGCTGACACTGGCACAATCGATCCGTCAGCGGTATCGGTGGACGGTGGGGGCGATGCAATCGGCCGGGCTGTGTCTGCCGAAACTGTGGCGCTCGACTAAAGCCGGTCGCCTGTCCAAATTCGACGCCGTGATGTTCTGCGTCGGCATTCCGATCGCGGCGGTCAACACGATCGTCGGACCGGTGGCGACCGTGTTGACAGGGATTCTGACTGGCCAATGGGTGGTCGTGCTCGTGATGTCAGTCGCCATCATGGCGCTCTGCTATCTGATCACTGGGGTGATCGGCTACCTGGCTCTGCGTTTGGAGCGCGCCAGTTGGCCAGGAGCTTGGAAAGCTGTCGTCGGTTTCCCGTTCTTCATGCTGACCTGGGTCTTGTTGTATGTGGTGGTCCTGTTCCATCGCAGCACGACCTGGCATCAGATCCCCCACGTCGAGGCGCTCAGCTTGGATCAGATCGTGACTCGTCGAGCGGCGATCACCCGCTTCGCGAATTCAGAGACCTCCGATCCGACCCGCCACACCAGCCAGCATCCGATCATGGGAGAGGTGTTGACTCATCGGTCGCGACCCAACACGTCCCGTTCGGTCGGAGTCAACCCCGATTGAGTTGCTGTACGGGTCAGTCCTGACCGGCCAATTCGTACAACTGAACTCCGGTTTGGCGGACCCACTCCACATCGGTCGGGTCGAACGATCCGGTGGTCGCCGATCGTGCGGCGGCAGTGGCCAATTCGACGGCTGCGACCAAGGCCTGATCAGGGGTGAGCCCGGCCATCGCGGCGAACGTGAACCCAGCGACTAACGTGTCGCCACAACCGACCGTGTTGACGGCAGCGGTCAGCGGCGGCTCGGCCCACCATAGACCCGACTGGCAGACCAACACGGCTCCTCGCGCGCCGAGGGAGCAGATCGCCACCGGGATGTGGCGGTCGATCGCCAACTGGCGCAGCGCCCGGGCGGCACTGGTCGGATCTTCGATGGTGGTCCCGGTGAGCGCTCGCGCCTCGACCGCGTTAGGTTTGATGACGTCGGGACAGGCGTCCAGCCCGTGACGCAACGGCTCGGCGCTGGTGTCGAGAACAGTCAACGCTCCGGCGCTCTTGGCCGCAGTGATCAGATGGGCGTACGTGTCCGGCGGGCAGCCTTGCGGCAGTGAACCGCTGAAGACGACGGCGACCCCCGGAGCGGACAGCGACCGGATCGTGGCGGTCAGGGCGAGCAGGTCCGCATCGGTGATGACCAGGCCTGGTTCGAGGATCTCGGTGGCCCGTCCGGCCGCGTCGATGATGTTCACGCAGCTGCGGGACTCACCAGCGGCCCAGACGAACTGATGGGGAACGTGAGCCGCGTCGAGACGATCGGCGATGTAGTGTCCGGCGTGTCCGCCCAGAAAACCGGTGGCGGTGACCTCACCGCCCAGTTGAGCGATGACTCGGGCGACATTGAGGCCTTTGCCGCCAGGGCTGTATTCCGCGCTTGCGGCTCTCAACACTGCGCCAGGGCGCAGCAGTTCGACCTTGAGCCGCTTGTCGATGGCGGCGTTGAGTGTGACGGTGATGACTCGCGGGGCCATGTCAGACCGCCTTTCCGACGCAGCCGAGCACAGCCATTCGTGCGGCCACGAGGTCAGCCACGGCGGCGCGCGCCGGACCTCCCATCTTCTTCGGGTCGATCACGTCAGGATGGTCGCCCAGATACTGACGGGTCGACTTCAGGTACGCCGCGCGCAACTCGGTGGCGAAATTGACTTTGGCGATGCCGCGCGACACACAGTCGGCCACAGCAGCATCGCTCAATCCGGACGAGCCGTGGAGAACCAGCGGCAGGCGTACCAGCTCGGCGATGGTGCTCAGGCGTTCCACATCGAGCTGCGGGGTTCCTTTGTACGGGCCGTGGGCAGTGCCGATGGCCACCGCCAAATAGTCTGGGTCAGTCTTGGCGACGAACTCGACGCCCTGATCGGGGTCGGTGTAGTGCGCGCCCCTGGACTGCAGACGGTCCTCTTTGCCGCCGACTGTGCCCAATTCCAGTTCGACCGGCAGATCCATCGCGTGACACATCTCCGCCACGCGCCGGGAGATGGCGACATTCTCGGCGTACGGCCGCTGTGATCCGTCGAACATGACCGAGGTGTAGCCCGCTCGTACGGCGGCTGCGGCCAGCGCGAAAGAGTCGCCGTGATCCAAATGCAGCGCCACCGGCACGCTGGTGGTGGCGGCAGCTGCGGCGACCATGGCGGCGAACATGGCCAGTGAAGCGTATTCGAGCGTGCCGGGAGTGGTTTGCAAGATGACGGGAGCTCGCAGTCGATCAGCCGTGGTGACGACGGCTTGGATCATCTCCATGTTTTCGACGTTGAACGCGCCGATCGCGTAGCCGTCCCGCCGGGCAGATGTCAGCATCTGTTGAGGGGTGACGAGGGTCATGTTGGGGCTCCTTCGAGGTGGGGGATCGCGTCGGGGGGTCGCATGGTGGTGGGGGCGGTCGTCTCAGACGTCCTGCGTGAACAGGAGTTTCCCATTGATCCTGCCTGGGGTGTGGTAGAGGCCGAAGGCGTGGCCGACGGCGCTCAACGGCCAGGCGCACTGGTCGTGCAACAGGGCCGCCGACCATCGCAGATCGCCGGTGGCGAAACGGTGAGCGGTGTCGAGCCACTCAACGCCGGGGAATGGCGGGGAATATGACATCCAAGAGGCGGTCAGCGTGACTTCGCGCCGGTTGAGCAATTCGAAGGTGGCGGCCGGGAAGCAGGGGTCGTCGTGGGCGTTGCCGATCAGTGTGATCGAACCGGCTCGTGCCACCAACTTCAACGCCAGGTTTTGGGTCGGGATTTGGCCGGCGGTCTCGAACACGTGGGCGAAGCCTTCACCGTCGGTGATCGCGTTCGCGGCCTGAATCGGGTCACTCGTCCGCGAGTCGATCGTGTGGGTGACGCCGAATTGGTCCGCCACGCTCAGTCGATGGGCGTCGATGTCGACCACGGTGACCGTTTTGGCGCCGAGGATCCGAGCCCATTGGGCGGTGAATAGTCCGACCGTGCCGCCGCCTAGGATCGCGACATGGCCTCCGGGCCGGAAATCACCGACTCGGACACCGTGTAACGCGACCGTCGAGGGCTCGATCATCGCCGCCTGGGTGAAGCTGACCGAGTCGGCCAACTTCACCAGGTTGACCGCGGGCACGACGACGTACTGCGCCAACGCCCCGGCGCGGCTGGAACCGATGAAGGAATAGCTCGGGCACATCGAATACTGTCCGCGCTGGCATTGGGCGCATCGGTGGCATGGCATCAACGGGGCGACGGCCACTCGGTCGCCGACTGTCGTCGTGTCGACGTCGTCGCCAAGCTCGGCCACGACGCCAGCGAACTCATGGCCCAAAATGATCGGATAGTAGTGGGCAGCGTCGCGCAAGACACGGGGCACGTCCGACCCGCAAACCCCGGTGGCGCGTACGTCGATCAACACCTCGCCTGGCCCGGGCTGGGGAGTCGGGGACTCTTCGAATCGAATGTCGTCGATCCCGTGGAGCACGGCGGCTAACATGACGGTCGCCTGTCGGAGGTTGGAGGATGAGGCGCGACTGAAGCACGGCTGGTCGGCGTCAAGGACGGGGTCGACGCCGTCGGGGTCGTGTGGGTCATGGGATCTGGGGCGGCCTGGGTCGAGGGAGTTGAAGATGGGATTGCCGGGGTCGCCGGCCTCGCGTGACCACTTGGTCGGTCGGGCCCGTGGGTGATGGCCATCAGCGGTTTGAGAGCGCGATAAAGCTGACGATAAACCTCGAAGCCCTCCACGTAGACAGGTTGATCTTCGCCCGGGATGTGCGTACGACTGATCTGGCCGGTGATCGCCGCCGCGTCGCTGAACCCGCGATAGGCCCCGACCCCGATGCCGGCGAGCAGGGCCGCCCCGAGGGTCGACGGTTGTGTGGCGGCGGGGACGTGGATGATCCGCCCGGTGACATCGGCTTTGATCTGCGTCCACAGCCTCGAAGCGGCCGCCCCGCCTGTGGCTCGCAGTTGGCGGGCGTCGGCCCCAGCCTGCTCGGCGACGGTCAGGTTGTCGAGCAGAGAGTAAGCCACGCCTTCCATCACGGCTCGGAACATCGCGGCTCGACTGGTCGTCAGGCGCAGACCGTAGAAGACCCCGCAGGCCGCCGGGTCCCACAAGGGGCTGCGCTCACCAGCTAAGTACGGCAGGTACCACGTGCCGTCTGATCCGGCTTGGATGGCAGCCGCTTCGCGGTCGATGTCCTCGAAGCTCATCTGCGGGTGGCCGAGTTGGTCGTACACCCATTGGAGGCTGGCCCCTCCGGCGACAGTGCCGCCCTGGGTCAACCACAGGCCGGGCACAACGTGGCGGGAAAGGATCAGGCGTTGATCCACGGTCGGGCGGTTGGTCACCACTGACATCCCGCCAGCTTGGCCGCCCTGCTCCTGAACTTGGCCGGGTTGCCACACCCCAGCGCCGAAGGCGGCGCAGGCGGCATCCAATCCACCGGCCACGACCGGGGTTCCCGCGCGCAGGCCGGTCAGCCCAGCGGCTTGATCACTGACTTGCCCGATCACGTGATGACAGTCGACCAGGTCGGGCTGCTTGTCGAGGTCGAGGCCCAAGTCGTCGGCCAATCTAGCGTCGTACTGTCCGGTGGTGGTGTCGAAACAATGCAGCCCGTAGGCCTGACAACGATCCAGACTGGCCACTCCGGTCAACTGCCATCCGATGAAGCCATTCGATTGGAGAAAGACTCGGGTTCGCTGGTAGAGGTCTGGGTGTTCGCGTCGCAGTCGGATGATCTTCGTGGTCGAGTACGACGGCTGTAGCGGGTTGCCGCTGACGCTGAGCAGTCGCGGGGTTCCGATCCGTGTCGCCAGTTCTCGGCTGATCGCGTCGGTCGAGCAGTCCATCCAGATCGGGCTGTGAGCCAAGACTTCACCGTCGTCGGAGATTGGCACGACACTCCACGATTGGCCGGACGCCCCGACACCGACGATGCGCGCCGGATCGACTCGCGCGGTCACTTCGCGCGTCGCGAGTATGGCGGCCTGCCACCATTGGTCGGGATTCTGTTCGACTCGACCGGGTCCGGGCGTGAGCAGCGGGTACGGCCGCGACGCTTGGGCGCGGCGAACGCCGTCCAGGTCGTACGCGGCCACTTTGCATCCCGACGTGCCGACGTCGATGCCCAGCAGGAGGGCGCTGCCCCGACGGCTGGTCACCGGCTACTCCTTCGCGTGCTTGTCAACGGTCTGTTGTGCTGTCCTGACGTCAATGGTGGACGGCATGGTCTTCCTCGTCCATAGCTTGGGCTTTCGGTTCACGGCCGGTCAAACGATACAATCACAACGGTCAGACTCGGTCAGATTCGATCAACCGTCCAGTCCTGGTCTGGCTCATGGGGGAGGTCCGCATCGGCTGCGCGCAGGTGATGACCTGGTCGCCTCCATGAGCGCGCGGAACAGGAACGGATGGAATGGCTGATCTGGCCAGATTCGGTCAAGAGCGTCGACGGTCGATTCTCGACGAAGTACGGCTCCGCGGCTCGGTGTCGGTCAGCGATGCGGCGGACCGACTGGGGGTGTCGGTGGTGACGGTCCGACGTGACATCACTGCGATGGCGCGTCAGGGGCTTCTCACGCGTGTTCACGGCGGAGCGGTCGCTCGGCGGACGGCGGGCCGTCCAGTTGTGGCGAGTCCCGCTCCGATGTCGGCGGTGAGAACGGTCGGGGTGGTGACCCCGTCAGTCGACGAGTTTTGGTCAAAGGTGCTCAGCGGGGCTCAGGCGGCTGCCAGTGGATATCGGGGGCGATTGGTTTTGCGAACGTCCTCCCAGGGAATCGATGATGACCGACGGCAGGCTCAGCGGCTGGTCGCCACTGGTCGGATCGAGGGATTGCTGGTCGCTCCGGGGCCTCAGTCGGAACAGTCCGACGAGTTGTTCGCGTGGTTGGACACGCTGGAGATTCCCGTGGTCCTGATGGAGCGTACTGTCCCTGAACCGGTGTTCGCGGGTCACCTGGAATGGGTGTCGTCCGATCAACTGCATTCGATTGAGTTGGCCGTCCAGCATCTCACCGGTCTGGGGCATCGTCGGATCGAGTTGCTGCTGAACGAGGACGCGCCGAGGCGCGCTCGCGCGCGTGACGCCTGGATCAGGGTTTGCCGCAACTTCGGACTCGACCCTGACGCGGTGTTCTGTGGCGACATCCCGTGTCTGGGCGGCGATGACTGCGACGGGCGGTGGGATGGCGTCATCGCGCGGCTGTTGGCCTCGGACACCACGGCAGTGATTGTGCATTCCGACGCCGAGGCGATCGCCCTGCTCCAGCGTTGTCAGGAACTCGGAGTCGAGGTCCCAGGCGACGTGTCACTGGTGTCGTACGACGATGAGATCGCCGCACTGCCCGATCCGGCCTTGACCGCTATTCGACCGCCCAAACGCCAGATCGGTTTCGAGGCCGCCTCGCTGGTGTTCCGACGTTTGGCCGACCCGACGATGCCGCTCCACCGTCTGATGCTGACCTGCGAGTTGGCGGTTCGCGCGACCACCGGGACGCCGAAGCGGCACTGACTGATCCGGTCGCCGGCGTGTCCGAGCGCCCCATCGATCAGCGCCTCGGATCGAGACCGATCCGTTCGGAGAGTGTCCAGACAAATCAGTCCGCGCGATCGTTTCGTGACCGGCGAGCGATCTCATTCCGCGAAGGGCCAGTGAAAGGAAGGGCTAGTAATAGTACGGATAATCCGACCAATCGGGCTCCCTCTTCTCTAAGAACGCGTCGCGTCCTTCGCGCGCCTCATCGGTCATGTATGCCAGCCGGGTCGTCTCTCCGGCGAAGAGTTGTTGACCGATCAACCCATCGTCGATCGCATTGAAGGCGTACTTCAGCATCCGGATCGCGGTCGGTGACTTGCCCGCGATCATGTCCGCCCACTCCAGGCCGACTCGCTCAAGATCGGCATGCGGAACGACTGCGTTGATGGCGCCCATCTGGAGAGCGCGCGCCGCGTCGTACGTCTGACCGAGGAAGAAGATCTCGCGAGCGAACTTCTGGCCGACCTGGCGGGCGAGGTAGGCCGAACCGAAACCGGCGTCGAACGAGCCCACGTCGGCGTCGGTCTGTTTGAAGCGGGCGTGCTCGCGTGAGGCGAGCGTCATATCGCAGACGACATGCAGGCTGTGGCCGCCACCGGCGGCCCAGCCGTTGACCAGCGCGATGACCGGTTTGGGCATGAACCGGATCAGACGCTGAACTTCGAGGATATGCAGACGACCCAATCGTCCCTGAGCTCGACGATCTGGGCCGGATGCGCCGCTCTCGGCCGCTTGATCGCTGGCGTCATCGTCAGTCGGGCCGTCGATCGACGGCCCCGGCTGTCGTGTCGGCCCATGTGGGCCGATTTCTTCGCTGATCGCGCCACCGCTGGCCGTGCTTGGTCTCGTCGCCGGTTCGCCCCGGTATTCGTACCCTTGTGCGCCTCGTACCCTCTGATCGCCCCCGGAGCAGAACGCCCACCCGCCGTCCTTCGGACTGGGACCGTTGCCGGTCAACAAGACGCAGGCGACATCGGCGCTCATTCGGGCGTCGTCGAGCGCGGTGTAAAGCTCATCGACGGTGTGTGGCCGGAAAGCGTTGCGCACCTCAGGTCGGTCGATCGCCACCCTCACCGCTGGGATGTGTTTGGCGCGATGGTAGGTGATGTCGGTGAACTCGAACCCGGGAACCTGATCCCAGTCTTCGGCATGAAACGGATGATCCATGGCTTCAAGCCTAGTTGAGAGGTCCGACAAACTCGGTCGTCAGGAATCAAGATCCTCTCCGATAGTGATATTAGCAAAACGCCGTGTTGAGGAGTACGCTTTCACTAAGATGTCTGAAAGGATCGATCCGTCATGAGTCAACCACCGTACGCCGCGAACATCCCCGACGGCGAGCAAGTCGCTTCTCAGATGAGCCAGCCCAGTCATTTCCCCACGCAGCAACACGGACAAGCGACGAGCCAAGATCCTGGCATCCAGCGCGCGTGGTACGGCATCGGTTTCGGCCATGCCATTGGCCGGTTTTTTCGCAAGTACGTCATGTTCAACGGCCGCGCCTCACGTGGTGAATACTGGTGGTGGTGGCTGATGAACGCGATCATCATGGGCATCGGCTCGATTCTGCTGTCCACTGTCGGCGTCGACTGGAAGCTAGCTCAAGCTTATCCGTCGGGCTGGTTCGACAATCCACCGACGAACGCGTTCGGCGCTGTCCTTGGTTCGATCCTCGGTGTGTACGTCTTAGTGTCCGTGATCCCGAGCCTGGCACTGTCAGTCCGTCGACTCCACGATTCGAACCATCGCGGCTGGTGGTTCCTCGTGGCTCTCATCCCGCTCATCGGTTGGATTTGGTACATCATCTTGATGGCCACGCCGACCTACCCAGGGCCAACCCCGTGGGACGGACAGCGGCGAGCGTAGGCGCTGAAGACAAGGGTCGGGTGATCCGATCATGAGGCCGAAGACTGTTACGGCAACGAGTCGGGGAGCCCTGAGTGCTCTGCATCGATCATGCTGGCGTCGATCATGGACTATCGATTCAGTCGGATCGTGAACCGAGAGCCCATTGTGGCAAGGGATATTGCGGCTGTGAGATCTATTCTGATAGAGTTCTTCAAGTTGCTCCCTCACGCGGCGGGTTGCAACGCACTCAAATTCGGGCCGCGGAGAGCGATAACCAAGGGGCTCGTCATGATCGGACACGTTGGGGTCATTCGACTTCTTCTCTTTCGTCACACGGTGAACCAGGCGGTGGTCGCTCACCCGCTTCCGGGCAGGTTCTCATCTGGCGGCCTACCGCAGAACAGGACTGCCAAGAGCGCGTGCTGACAGGGGTTGCGTGTCGTGGCCTTGCTGACAATGCCAACTGAAGAGAACGACCTGGCGAACATCGTCGAAGGTCCCATTTGGCGACCTTTGGCTATGCCCGACACTGAGGGTAAGGATATGGGCGCACCCCCGTCGGAGTGGTGGGAGAGCGTCCTGACTCCCGGAATGGGCCGCGATGCTTCACCGATCGACAACATCGTCGCGTTGGAGCGATTATTGAAGCGAGAGTCGGCCTTCTGGGATCCAGAGGAACCACTTCGGGTCTTTGATCGGATGAACGACGCGTTGGGATGCCTTCAGAGGCTTGAGTGGCGATATCGGTTGATGGCCGTTCTGCTCACCATTGCCCGACTTATGAGGACAGACGCGCAGGGGATTCCCGGCTTTGGGAATGATACGTACTCCTGCTGCGTTTTGCAGGGACAGACGATGACCGCGTTATGGATTCTGACCGCCAGTGTTCTGGGGAAGGAAATCAAGGGTCTGCAGTTCAAACCGATTCAGTCGGATCGGATGTTTCTGCCTGACAGGACCGAGGGTCTTGCCACAGGCAAAGTGCTGCTCGCCGATGAACTGCTTCGCTACGGCCACGCGATGTGGAAGACCGAATGTTCAGCCAGAGCCGTTCTGGGCCTGAAGGGGTGGAACGAAGACCGGTTGAGTGGTCGACTGACCAGGATTGTGGCTTCGTATATTGAGCGTCCACCTTCCGTGACGGGGTTCGAAGACGAGGATGAGAAGAGCGACGAGTTTCGAGAAGCGCTGAAATACCACGTGGAGGTCGCTCGGGTATTGGCAGTGAACGGTGTTCCTCATGCCTCCGACGCTTGCTACAGCGAGGAACTGCGCATGGACGCGCGCGAGTTTCAGGAGCTTCAGCTCGCTTGCGAGGCATTCTCTCGCGTCTGGGATGTGACCCCGCAAGCCACTTTCAGGGGCACCAGCGCGCGCCAGTACACGATTTTCCTGGGCGGCCAACTGTGGAAGAACCTCGGTCTCCGACTCGGATTTGAGTCCGATGAAGGTCCAGGGGAGATTCTGGCCAGCGCGAGAGTCAGTTGGCTGGTGCGGTGGACAGGACTGGATGAGGTGTTTGTTCGGTTCGTGCCCCGCGCGATGCCTCATGCTTTGCGGGAAGACGAGCTTCGACGTTTACTGCCCCAGGCGACGGCTGATCTTGTGCGATCGGATTGTGTGCCGGGCGATAAAGTTGTCTGGCGTCGATCGGCGGAACGAGCGGTGGCGCTCATGAGTGCCGTCGTCCTTGAGACGTGGAAAGAGTTCGTCCAGCAGGTGGGAGTACTCGACGACGATCGTCTGCAGCGCATCACTCCAGACGATGAGGCACTGGTCTATCTCCAGGGCAGGCAGTGGCTGCAGTCGAGAGATTCGCTGCGTGCGACAGTGGACTGGAGATCATGGTATGCGATTGATGAGTCCCATCGAGCGCACAAGCAACCAGAGAAGGACGCGCTCAAACCGATGTTCGACCCCGACTTCGACTTGGTCGCTGACACTCGTGGCGCCATCCCAGTGACCTTCGAGAACTCCCACTGGGTCTACGCGGTGGTGGAGGGTGTGAAGCGGCCTGCCGCGGGAAAGGCATTGCGGTACGAGGCTCTATTGGAACGGATACAAGACCGATACAGGCAGGCGCATCCCGAAGCGTCCTCCTACGCAGACCTGACGCTTGAAGAGCAGGATAAGTTGCATGGAAATGTTCTGCTGGTGAAGGACAATTTGTCAACGGTCTGGCTGCGCAGCGAGTGGGAATCTGATGGCACAGGCTACCTGGTGCCCGCTGTGCGATCCGCCGAGGTGTCGCCACATGACGAGAACAACTTGCCTCGTGACTTTCTCGGGTCCAGACTTGCCCCGCAAGAGTCGTACAGGAGTTATATTGACAGCGCCGGGGGGCAGGATGGGCGGATTTTCGGAGAGTTCTGGTACGAACGTTGGGGGACGGGGGAAATCCCCAGAGAGCCTGTGGCTGAAGGCGGCAGGTGAGGTTGTCCTGGACCTGTGGTTCTATGCGAGTCGCTGCGCGCAGCGCTATGGGATCCCATCACAGCCAGGTGGACCGGCCTGCCAGAGCGGTCAGACCCTGGGCGAGTTGCTGGGCACGTTGTGTCAAACAGTGCAGGGCTGGCAGGCCGCTGAGTGTGAGTATCGGCGAAGTCCTGTTCAAAGGGCTCATGTCGCACTGATTCATGAAGTCGTTGGTGATTTCGTGGCGTCCTCGGTCAACTATGTCAACGCCCTGGCTGGGTCCTTCGACGAGCATAACCTCACCGGCCAGGTGTTGACTAAGTTTCAGTCAGTTCTGGCCAGCGCAGGATATCGCCAAAGTCAGCATCATGTGCTGACTGGAGGCATGTGGGCTGAACTGCGCGAGGTTTTGCTTCCGATTCTCAAAGGCGCGTGGGAGACAGCGATGTTTCAGGTGAGTCGGTTCCTAGGCGATCAGCCTTTGCGTATTCTTGTGGATGGCAGCTCTGCGGGTGAGGTCGGAGTCACCGTTTTGCCGACCACCGTGGGTGGGGCGTTGAATCAGATGAAAACGCTCATCGAGAAAGTTGAGCGCCAGGTGCACAACGATCGCGTCGCACCCGAGAAGGACGGACCGACACTGACCTGTTTCACCGCCGCCGAATTCGTGGAAGCATTCAAGACGAGTGAGACTGGCGCTCCAAATCAGCGATCGCAACTGCCACCAGGGGTGCTGTTCTTCCGAGGCGTTGACGGAGAGAGCTGGGTGCCAGAAGACTGCAAGAGCGAGGACACCCGCGCCGTTTTCTCCGTGGTCTTCCCCGGCGCGGACGCTGACGAGCTGGCGGGTGAGATGATCACCGGTTCAGACCTCGCTTATCTAGCCGTCAAGACCACGAGGCGGATGCTGTCGCAGCCTGACTCTCGGCCCTCGGTCAGGGCGATTTGCGACAGGTTGCGAGCAGTCTTGGACGCCATAGGCGTGTCGTACGGCGGCGGCGGACATGAGACCGTGCCGTCGTCACCAGATCAACCGGCCGTCGGGAACCCAAACCGTGGTCGGGGGATCTTCCATGTGACGTCGCCGGCGGAACGGAAGGCGCGCGAGGCAAGCGGAGCGTCTTTACCGGATGCCGTGTGGTATGCCGAACACATCGCGGCCGGGCCAGCCTTAGTCGGCGGACGATTGGAGCCGGGGCACGTTTGTGACCGCGAGGCTCGTGAGGAGGTGCTCGTCGGCTTGTCGGACTGGCATTCCAGCAAACGCGCCGCTTGGGGATCCATGTTCAGCCGCACAGCCGTGATCACGTTGGTGGACCTGGAGAGATCCACGATGCAAACGATGAGACTGGGTTCGGCGTCGTCGGATCAGCCCATTGTGACCCGCGTGACGAAGAGCCCCACGGGCGATCCAGTCCAGGCGATGGTCCGACAACTTGTTCAGCGATATCCGGGGCGGATTGGAATGGAATGCGAGGATCCTTTCGTAAGCTCGAGCGGGCCGAAAACAGCGCGAGAGTACATTTTCTTCGGTCCAGAGGGGCTGCAGAATCAGGACGCACTGGCTCTGGATCACATCTGGAGAACGCCTGTGGGCACTGCGAGTCGAAAGGACATGACACCGGAAGTCCGGCAGGGCTGGTCGAAGGATTCGGGAATTGACTCGGCTCTGCGCGCTGTTCCGAATCTGTCTGCCTCCCCAGGACTGTGTTTGGGCTGGCCCATGTGGAGTGTCGAGCGTGGGTTCTGAAGCATGGCCGATCAAACGATGCGACCATCGGCAGGACCACCGTTGGCAGTGCCGCAGGAGCGGGCGGGCGATGGGTCTGCGCCGTTGGAAGACACGGGCCGAGAAGCCTTCGTCGAGGTGCTGGTCGAGCTGGTTCGGTCTATGGATTGCCCGCGAGTGATCGGGGTGTACGGGGCATGGGGAACAGGAAAGACGACTTTCATGGCTCGGATGCGAGCCGAGTTGGAATCGAAGTCTTCGACTCGTAGCGTTTGGATGAGTTTGTGGGAGCATGAACAAGACCAGGATCCCGTCACGGCGTTGCTGACCAGCGCAGTGAATGAGATTTATCCCGCGTCGACCTTCACGCCCGCTGGGCCCGCTGGCACGGCGACCTCGACCAGTCCTTTGCAGACGACGCCCGCGACTCGTGGTTCTGCGCTCGAGGCCGGGGCAGGGACGAGTTCTCAGAAACATGAGCTTTCGCCGCGGCAGAAACTCCTCATCAAGATCGGAGTCGCAGCCGTGTGCCTGGCTGGCGGCGCCACGGCGCTGATCATGACGCCCGGGCTTCTTCCCTCTTTTCTGGTCCCGCTCTTGGTGTCCGGCGGAACTGCTGCGTGGCAGGCCGTTCGAGATGCCGACACCGGGGTGTTCTCGGTCTTGAAAGACAGTCTGTCCATCGTGAGCGACGCGTCGAGTGTTGTTAAGGGCACGACCGAATGGGCCGTCACATTGAGCAAGATCATCGGAAGCCAAGGTGGCGGAGATGACCCTGAGCAGACCCGCCGTACAGCCTTGGAGGATGCGAACGAGGCGGCAAGAAGCGAAAGCTCAGGCCTCCCGGCCGCTAACCTGCCGTGGGATGATCCGGAAAGCTCCTTGAGGCGCCAGTTCAAAGAGATCTTGGACTTGTTGGTCTCGGCTGATGGTGATCGACACCGCGTGGTGTTCTTTTTTGACGACCTTGACCGATGCTCGGATGAGACCGCGGTGAGGTTGCTTGAACGGGTCAAGACCTATCTGGATCACCCTCAGGCGGTTTTTGTCCTGGGGGTTGACTACACATCGATCCGCTCAGCGATCGCCAGGGTCAAACAGCTGGATGAGTATGATCCTCACCAACTCGCTCTGGCCCACGGGGCGACGGTCGCGGCAGAGCTGGCCATTGGCACAAGGGCAGCCGATTATCTGGAGAAGTTCGTGCAGTATCCTTTCTGGTTGCCACCACTGACGTCTTCCGATATTGAGACCGTTGTCGACGGGGCGCTCGACCCAGGTTTGGAGGGCTGTGACGAGGAGGATGGGCACGAGTCCAGACTCAGAGTGATTCGAATTCTGGCCGCGGGAGCCCTCCGATATGAGACAAGCCTGCGACAGGTGAAGCGGTTAGTGGTGGATTTCACGGTTCAGCACAAGGTTCTTCAGTCCTACTTCGAGCGTGAGAAGCCGCAGGCGAGATTTGGAGCAATTGGAGACAAGGAAACCTTCTGGCCGGAGATCCTGGCAGTGGTGGTGGCGTTCCGGGGTTCCTGGCCGGAAGCTTATCTGGCTCTATGCGGCGGCAGTCACCAGACAGAGCGGTCATCTGCTCTGAGGTCTTTGTTCACATCCTTGACCTTCGTCCACGGCATCAAGATGGATCAGGCGCACAGATCAGAAGTCGGACGCCTGGCGCGCTCGCTGAGCGACAAGACGGATCCATCGATGCAGCTGGCAGGTTTCGACCCGCTGAGGGCGAATTTCCTGCTCTATGTCGAGTCGTTGCACTCTACAAGTTCCAAGGGTGAAGGTGGCGCGAAGGTTCCCCAACCGGCCTGGGAAGAAGTCCTGACGCCGGATCGCCTGCTGGCTGGGGTGCCGAACCTGGCTTCGAACCCGGAATTGCAGCTTCGGGATGAGGTCCTCGCAGGCAAGGTCGTATGGACCGTGTGTCGGCGCGAAAAGGGTCGCGCTCTGCTCGTCGCGAAACATCTCACGATACGAGCCGCATGCGCGCAAGACCTTTCCGACACCCCGGATGCTTGGCAGGCCAGTTGGTTCCGTCAACGACTGTCGCAGTGGTTCGACCGTCTGGCCACAGCTGATCCGGGGTTCACGGATCGGATTCAGCGCGTTCATGTGGCGGAAAATGATGTGGATTACGGCCAAGACCCTCAAGGAGATCCGGTGTTCTTGCTCACTCGGTCCGAAGCTCAGGAGTTCTGGGCAGACGATGAGCTTCGACGAGCAGACTTTGTCGATGGTCGGCCTATGACATGGTCGCTCCGGTCATGGAGCCGGGGGAGCAAGGCGGCAGATGTCGTGTTCTCATATGGAGGCTTTGGAGTTGATCAGCCGATCGGCCGACAGATCCTGGGGATTCGCCCCGCGCTATGGATCAGTGTGGATCGTTAGTCCACTCGTCCCGTGGAGCGTCCGCCTCGCCCTCTGGTTGAGGACGAACGACCCGCCACCGCGTACTTCTTCATGTCTATACGCGTACGTCGACCCAGGTCGTACCGCTGTCCATCGGCGCGGCGGAGGTGTTCTGAGGGCTGATAGGATCGTCTTGGGTTTCTTGCCGATGGTATCGCTATGCGCGGTCCGCGGTTCGGGGATCCGAACATGAGCTTTACACAAAGGACATGGATAATGAATCTGTACGCGCCCATCATCGGGCTGCTCGCACTGGCGGCGGGATTCATGGCAATCGCGATCTTCTTGAGCACGATCGTCGGGCCGAAACGGAAGAACAAGGCGAAGTACGAGCCGTACGAATGCGGCGTCGAGGCCACTCCGCAACCGGCTGGCGGCGGGCGCATCCCGATCAAGTACTACATCACCGCCATGCTCTACATCGTGTTCGATATCGAAATTGTTTTTTTGTACCCCTGGGCTGTGACCTTCAACCAGATGGGGGTTTTCGCGCTGGTTGAGATGGTCCTGTTCATCGTGACGGTGTTCATCGCCTACTTGTACGTCTTCCGCCGCGGCGGCCTGAACTGGGATTGAGGGAAGAATGGGCATCGAAGACAAACTGCCGGGAGTTCTGCTCACCACCGTTGAAGGGGTTTTCGGTTGGCTGCGACAAGCCTCGTTCTGGCCCGCGACGATGGGTCTGGCCTGTTGCGCGATTGAGATGATGGCTTTCGGCGCTCCGCGCTTCGACGCCGGTCGCTGGGGCCAAGAGGTTTTTCGCGCCTCGCCCCGTCAGGCCGATCTGCTGATCGTGTCCGGGCGAGTGTCTCAGAAGATGGCCCCGATCGTGCGCCAGGTCTACGACCAGATGCCCAATCCGAAGTGGGTCATCGCGATGGGCGCGTGCGCCTCGTCCGGCGGGGTGTTCAACAATTACGCCGTCGTCCAAGGCTGTGATCACTTCGTTCCGGTCGACATCTACATCCCCGGCTGTCCGCCTCGCCCCGACATGCTCATCGACGCCGTCTTCAAACTGAAGAAGGGCGAGGTCATGCATCACCCGATCGGGGCCGACATCACCACTCAGGCCGAGGCCACGGAAGATCGCATCCTCGAATCACCGTCGACGCTGGAGATGAAAGGTCTGATGAGATGACCCAAGCCGCCAACGCATCCGAACTGGCCACCATCGGCGCTGAGGTCGACGCCTCGGCCACCCCGGTGCCCGTCGCAGTCCGCAAAGGGATGTGGGGTTCAGGGCCGGGCGACGTCTCCGGTTTCGGCGGGATCTCTCGCCCCGTGGTTCGCCATCGTCGGGCCTCCCGGCCGTACGGCTCGTGGTTCGACGTGGTCGTGGATCGGCTGATCGCTCTGGTTCCGCAACTGCCTGACGAAGTCAGCACCGACCATGACGAGTTGACGGTCTATGTTCCCAAACAGCTTCTGCTTGAGGTGGTCCGTGTCGTCCGCGATGACGCTCAGTTGCGTTTCGAGACCTGCCCGTCGGTGTCGGGCATCCATTATCCAGACGAGCCGGGCGCCGAACTGCATGTCGTCTACAACCTGATCTCGATGACTCACAACCGTCGCCTCCGTCTGGAAGTGGTCACCGCCGAAGACGATCCGTTGATCGACTCGGTGACTGAGGTTTACCCGCACGCCAACTGGCATGAACGCGAGACCTGGGACATGTTCGGTGTCATCTTTGTCGGCCATCCCGGCCTGACCCGAATCTTGATGCCTGACGACTGGGATGGGCATCCCCAACTCAAGGACTATCCACTGGGCGGGGTTCCGGTGGAGTTCAAGGGCGCGCAAGTGCCGCCCGCCGATGAGAGGAGGTCGTACTGATGGCTAAAACAACTGACGACCAAGACATGCTCGACTCGACGCCCGAACAGTCGGCGGTCGAGCCGGCGCGATCCAGCGAAGCCATCGTCGACGCGACCGACTCCGACGACATGTCCGACGCCGATGCCACGGATTCGTACGACGGGGCTGACTCCGATGTCACGGGGGCGTACGACGACGTGGCCGGTGAAGAAGTCGACGAGACCGCCCCGACCGAATACATGATCCACGGCGGGGATTTCGACGACGTGGTCGCCGCCCAACGTGATCGTGGCGACGAGACGATCGTGATCAACATGGGGCCGCAGCATCCGTCGACTCACGGTGTGCTCCGCCTCGAAGTCGAGTTGGATGGCGAGACGGTGACCTCGATCCGCCCGGCCATCGGCTTCCTTCACACTGGCATTGAGAAGTCGATGGAATTCCGGACGTGGTCGCAAGGCTCGGCGTTCGCCACCCGCATGGACTACAT
This sequence comes from Propionibacteriaceae bacterium, assembly GCA_031285845.1. Classification (GTDB taxonomy): domain Bacteria; phylum Actinomycetota; class Actinomycetes; order Propionibacteriales; family Propionibacteriaceae; genus WQYJ01. The sequence goes on along the minus strand of JAITVK010000013.1, from coordinate 68,492 downwards.
CATGCCGATGTTCAACGAGACGGTGTATTGCCTAGCCGTTGAGAAGTTGCTCGGCGTGGAAGTCCCCGAACGGGCCTCTGTCCTTCGCGTGCTTGTCATGGAGTTGAACCGCATCGCGTCCCACCTGGTCGCGTTGGGCACCGGTGGGATGGAGATCGGCGCTCTGACGATGATGACGATCGCCTTCCGTGAGCGCGAGATGATCCTCGACTTCTTCGAAGCCCTCTGCGGGACCCGCATGAACCATGCGTACGTTCGCCCGGGCGGGGTCAGCATCGACCTGCCGGACAACGGGTTGGCTCAATTGCGAACGGTCATCGAATGGCTGCACCGTCATCTTCCGGAGTACGCCGGGTTCTGCAATGAGAACCCGATCTTCAAAGGCCGGATGGTCGACATCGCCACGATGACCCTGTCCCAGGCCATGGCGTTGGGGGTGACCGGCCCACCGCTGCGTGCCAGCGGCTATCCGTGGGATCTGCGCAAGAAGCAGCCGTACTGTGGCTACGAGACCTACGATTTCGATGTCATCACCTGGGACACCAACGACGCTTACGGCCGCTTCAGGGTCCGCTTGTCGGAGATGTGGGAATCGTTGAAGATCGTCGAACAGTGCTACGAGAAGCTGGAACGAACCGCTGGTCAGCCTCACATGTTCACCGATCCGAAACTGGGCATGCCTGGCGATCTGACGGTCGGACCGGATGGTCAGGGCAACTCGTACGCCCATGTCAAAAAGATCATGGGCAACTCGATGGAGGCTCTGATCCAGCATTTCAAGCTGGTGACCGAAGGCTTCCGGGTTCCGGCGGGCCAAGCCTACGTCGCGATCGAGTCGCCGAAAGGCGAACTGGGATGCCATCTGGTCAGCGACGGCGGCACCCGTCCTTATCGGGCCCATTTCCGCGACCCGGGCTTCCATAACTTGCAGGCCGTCCCGTTGCTCTGCGAGGGCGGGATGATGAGTGACATCGTGGTGGCCGTGGCGAGCCTCGACCCGGTGCTAGGAGGGGTGGATCGATGAGCGAACACGAGTTGGAGTACGACTTCGCCGGCACGGGTTCGGTGGATATGACCGATCAATCCAGCGCCATCGACAAGGCGGTGATCGCCCAGTTGACCGCGATCGCGGATCGGTATCCGCAGAAGCGGTCGGCGTTGATGCCGATGCTGCATCTGGTGCAGTCGGTCGACGGGCGGGTGTCGCCTCGCGGCATCGAGGTTTGCGCCGAGATCGTCGGCGTCACACCGGCCCAGGTCTCCGGGGTGGCGACGTTCTACACCATGTACAAACGCCGTCCGGCGGGAAAACACCACATCGGGGTGTGCACCACCGCGTTGTGTGCTGTCATGGGCGGCGACGCCCTGTTGGATGCGGTTCAAGCGAAACTGGGCATCGGGGTCGAGGAGACCACCGCCGACGGGATGTTCTCCCTCGAGCGGATCGAATGCAACGCCGCCTGTGATTTCGCGCCCATCATGATGGTCAACTGGGAATTCATGGACAACATGACTCCTGACAAGGCTGAACAGTTGCTCGACGATTTGAGCGCTGGCCGTGAGGTCCGTTCAAGCCGTGGGCCGGTTCTGACCAGTTGGGCTGACACAGAGAAGGTCTTGTCCGGTTTCGACGACGGTCTGGCTGACGAGGGTCCATCGGCGGGAGATCCTTCGCTGGCCGGAGTACGCATCGCCAGCGAGCGCCACTGGAGCGCGGTGCCGAAGTCCACCCTCGCCCCGGCGAAATCTGCTGAACCGGCCAAACCAGCCGGCTCAAAGACCGCTCCGGCCAAGGCGGCCGAACCGGCGAGCACCGACGATTCACCCAAGCCAGCCGCCGTAGCGAAGACGACCCGCTCGACCAGGGCGAAGACCACCGCGTCTCCCGCTGCCGCCGCCAAGGCCGATGACACGGGCAAGGAGACCAGAACGCGCTCGACGAGGACGAAGGCCACCGCCGCGGCAACCACCGACGAGGCCGCCGCTGCGTCGACCAAACCCGCTGATGACAAGGTCAAACCCGCCGCTGGGTCGACGAGGAGAACGAAATGACTGACACGTTGACCCCCGTCTTGACGAAGAACTGGGGTGCGGAGCGTTCCTGGACTTTGGATTCCTACCAAGCACAGGGCGGCTATGACGGATTGCGCCGGGCCTTGACGCTGAGTCCGGCCGAGGTCATGACTGAGGTCAAAGACGCTCAACTGCGCGGGCGTGGTGGCGCGGGCTTCCCGACCGGTCTGAAGTGGAGCTTCGTTCCTCAGGACAACCCGAATCCGAAGTACCTAGTGGTCAACGGCGACGAGTCGGAGCCTGGAACCTGCAAAGACATCCCGCTGATGATGGCCAGCCCGCACACCCTGGTCGAGGGCGTGATCATCTCGTCGTACGCCATCAACGCTCACACCGCGTTCATCTACGTTCGCGGCGAGGTCGTCCATCCGATCCGTCGGGTCCGTCAGGCCGTCAAACAGGCCTACGAGGCTGGCCTGCTGGGCAAGAACATTTTGGGCTCTGGCTACGACTTGGACATCATCGTCCACGCCGGAGCCGGTGCGTACATCTGCGGCGAGGAGACGGCTCTGCTGAACTCGCTCGAAGGGCGTCGCGGCCAACCTCGGCTTCGTCCGCCGTTCCCTGCGGTCGCTGGCTTGTACGCCTCACCGACCGTGATCAACAATGTCGAATCGATCGCCTCAGTGCCGTCGATTTTGGCGTACGGCAAGGACTGGTTCACCTCGATGGGAACCGAGAAGTCGAAAGGCTTCACCATCTACTCCTTGTCGGGCCACGTCAAACGTCCGGGGCAGTACGAAGCGCCGCTGGGCATCACCATGCGTGAGCTGATCGATCTGGCCGGCGGCGTGCGTGAAGGCCATCAGCTGAAGTTCTTCACTCCAGGCGGGTCATCGACGCCGATTCTGACGAGCGAGGATCTGGACACCGTCATGGATTATGAGGGCTTGGCCGCCAAAGGCACGATGCTCGGGACCAAGGCGATGCAGATCTTCGACGAGACCGTCTCTGTGGTGCGAACCACCCGCCGCTGGGTCGAGTTCTACAAGCACGAGTCATGTGGTAAATGCACCCCCTGTCGCGAGGGCACCTGGTGGTTGGTCCAATTGCTGGCCAAACTGGAGGAGGGCAAGGCGGAAGAGGGCGATGTCGACAAGCTGCTGAGCGTGTGCGATGACATCACTGGCAAATCCTTCTGCACGCTGGCCGAAGGAGCGGTGGCCTGCGTGACCAGCGCGGTCAAGCATTTCCGCTCCGAATTCGAGATGGGTTACCACATGCCGGCTTGGCAATATCTGCCCTATGAGAACAGCGCGTTGTTCACCCAGCCTGTGAAGGAGGTCACCGCATGAGCGAGCCAGTGCCGATGGCTGAAATGGTCACGATGACCATCGACGGCGCGGAAGTCGAGGTGCCCAAAGGCACTTTGGTGATCCGGGCCGCCGAGGCGGCCGGTGTCGCCATCCCGCGCTTCTGCGACCATCCCTTGCTGGATCCGGCCGCCGCCTGTCGCGAATGCATGGTCGAGATCACCGACGCTGGCAACGGCCGGGGTTTCCCCAAGCCGCAACCGTCGTGCGCGACCGTGGCCGCGCCGGGCATGGTCGTCAAAACCCAGGCCACATCCGAGCAAGCCGCGAAAGCCCAGGCTGACATTCTGGAACTCCTGCTGGTCAACCATCCGCTGGATTGTCCGATCTGCGACAAAGGCGGGGAGTGCCCGTTACAGAATCAGGCCCTGGCTGATGGTCGGATGGAATCGCGCTTCGACGGCGTCAAACGCACCTTCCCAACCCCCGTGGCGATGTCCGATCTGATCCTGCTCGACCGCGAGCGTTGCGTCATGTGCACCCGCTGCACCCGTTTCGGTGAGCAGATCTCCGGCGATCCGCTGCTGCAGTTGGTCGAACGCGGCGCCAAACAACAGGTCGGCATCTACCCCGAGCAGCCGTACGACTCGTACTTCTCGGGCAATGTTGTTCAGATCTGCCCGGTGGGCGCGTTGACCTCGTCCGACTATCGGTTCTCGGCTCGTCCGTTCGACCTGGTGTCCACGGTCACCACGTGCGAGAATTGCGCAGCCGGTTGCCAGATCCGCGTCGACGCTCGTCACGGTTCAGTTCGGCGGCGTTTGGCCGGTGAACAGCCGCAGGTCAACGAGGAATGGTCCTGTGATCGCGGTCGGTTCGGTTTCGTCGCCGCCCGTGGCGAGGATCGTCTGGCTGGCCCGATGGTACGACGCGATGGCGAACTGGTCCGGGTGTCGTGGCCGCAGGCTTTGGCGGCGGCCGCTGAGGGCCTGGCTGCGGCTGAAGGCTCGACTGGCGTGCTGACCGGTGGCCGGTTGACGACCGAGACGGCCTATGCCTACTCGGTGTTCGCCCGTACTGTTCTGAAAACCAACTCGATCGACTTCCGTGCCCGCGGCGCCTCCGAGGAGGAAGCCCAATTCTTGGCCAGCATTGTCGCTCAAATCGGTTTCGACGCCGCGGTGACCTACGCCGATCTGGATCGGGCCAAGAAGGTCGTCTTGGTCGGCTTCGAGCCCGAAGACGAGTCGCCGATCGTGTTCCTGCGACTACGCAAGGCGGTCCGCAAATCTGGCCTGCGCGTGGTGGCCGTCGCGTCGTACCTCAGCCGTGGTTCGACGAAACTGGACGCGAGCTTGATCGCGGTCCGTCCAGGCGATGTGCCCCAGGCGATTCGCGACCTCGAGGTCGACGCCGACACGATCATCCTGGCCGGAGAACGGTTGGCCCAGATTCCTGGAGCGCTGACTGCCCTGGTGGCCAAAGTCGAGCAGACCGAGGCGCGCATGGCCTGGGTGCCTCGCCGCGCCGGGGAAATCGGCGCGTTGGCCGCTGGCTGTCTGCCGAACCTGCTGCCTGGCGGCCGGCCGCTGGACGATGAGACCGCCCGTCGCCAAGTGGCGCAGGTGTGGGCCGAGGAGGTTCCGACAGCGTTGGGACTGAGCGCGGTGGAACAGGTGAAAGCCGCTGCCGACGGTAGTGTCAAAGCCCTGGTCACCGCCGGTGTCGAGGCGGCTGACTTCGCTGATCCCGAAGTCGCCTCACAGGGTCTGGCCAAAGCCTTCGTCGTCTGCCTGGAGTCACGGATGTCTGATGTCGCGGCGTTGGCCGACGTCGTCTTGCCGGTGGACCTGCTCGAATCGAACGAGGGCAGTTTCCTCAACTGGGAGCATCGGGTCTGCCCGGTCAACCAGGTGGTGACGAACCCGCGCAGCCCGATGACCGAGATTCGGGTGCTGGCCGCTTTGGCCGAAGCTATGAGAGCAAACCTCGGCTTCCGCGACGCGGCTGGGGCCAGCGAGTCGATGGCCAAGCTGGCCCAGTGGGTTGGCCCAGCGCCGACGATGACCATGGTCGAGCCGACCACGGCCTCCCCCAGCGGCGTCGTGGTGGAAGCCTGGCGCGAACTGCTCGACGATTCTCGCTGTGTGGATGGCGCGTCGTCGCTGTTGGCCACCGCTCGTGTGCCGCAGGCGCGCATCTCGCCGCAGACGCTGCGCACCGAAGGATTGGCCACGAGCACGTACGTCAGACTGACCGGCCCACGTGGCTCGGTCACGTTCCCGCTGCGAGTCGAGCCGAGCATGGCCGACGGTGTCATCTGGGCTCCACTGCGCGCCCGGGACAACGAACTGCATCGTACGGGAGTCTGCATTGGAGACAGCGTGACTCTGGCGGCGGCTCCGGGGCCGAAGAAGGAGGGTGAGGAATGAATCCCATCGAGGTGAGCTTCGGGACGGATCCGTGGTGGATCGTCACGATCAAAGTGGTCGTGATGTTCGTCTTCCTGCTGGTCTTCACGATCTTCAACGTCTGGTTCGAGCGGCGGGTCGTGGGCAAGATGCAGCAGCGCAAAGGCCCGATCATGAATGGTCCACTGGGTTTGGCCCAGGCCTTGGCCGACGGCACGAAACTGCTGCTGAAAGAGGACTTCCGGCCCACAGGCGCCGACAAGGTGGTCTTCACCTTGGCGCCGATCCTGACCGGCACGGCGGCCTTCACCGCGTGGTCGGTCATGCCACTCGGCGGTGAGGTCTCGATCTTCGGGGTGCGGACCCATCTGCAACTGACCGATCTGCCGATGGGCGTGCTGTTCATCTTGTCCGTCGCCGCAGTTGGGATCTACGGCATCGTTCTGGCTGGGTGGGCCTCGACCTCGGAGTATTCCAAAGTCGGTTCGATTCGCTCCACCGCCCAGATGATCTCGTACGAGATCGCGATGGGACTGTCACTGGTCGCCGTCTTCATGTACGCCGGGTCGATGTCGACCTCGGACATCGTCAACAAGCAGATGGAGACCTGGGGGCTGTTGACGCCGTTGCAGTTCCCCAGTTGGTACGCCATCTTGTTGTTCCCGAGCTTCTTCATCTACGTCATCTCGATGGTGGCGGAGACCAACCGCGCACCGTTCGACCTGGTCGAATGCGAGCAGGAGCTGGTCTCGGGATACATCACCGATTATTCGGGCTTCCGCTACGCCATTTACTTCCTCGCGGAGTACATCAACATGGCCACTGTCTCTGGCGTGGCCACCACGTTGTTCCTCGGCGGTTACCACGCCCCGTGGCCGATCGCGCCCTGGCTCAGCGTCCACGCCGGCTGGGAGTGGATCGATTCCGGCTGGATGGGCCCGGTGTGGTTCTTGATCAAGAACCTCTGTTTCATCTTCTTCTTCGTCTGGCTGCGTGGGACGCTGCCCAGGTTCCGCTACGACCAGTTCATGCACTTGGGGTGGAAGGTTCTCATGCCGATCAACCTGGTGTGGATCTTGGCTGTGGCCACGATCCGGATCGGCGGCGAGCGCGGTTGGCTGTCGTCCAGCGCCGTGCTGGTTGTTGTGGCCGTCGCCGTGGTGGCCTTGGGTGTGATTCTGCTGTTGCCGTCGAAGAAGGAAGAGGTGCGCTCCGAGGTCTCCCGCTCTCCGCTGCTGGATGAGGGAGTGTTCGACCCGTTCAAGGACGGTTATCCAGTTCCGCCGATGCCCGGTCAGATTTTGCCAGAGTACGCCGATGTCCTCGTCGGCCCCGATGGCGAGTTGATCGGAGCGTCCCGACAGAAGGATCATTCCCCGATGAGTGACCAGGACAAGGAGGTCGAGCATGGGGTGGCTTGACGCATGGAAGGGCTTCGGCATCACCTTCACCACGATGTTCCGCCGTACCTTCACCCAGGGATATCCGCAAAAGGGTCGGGAGAAGGTCACTCAGGCCAGGTTCCACGGACGTCATCAGCTGAATCGCTGGCCTGACGGCCTGGAGAAGTGCGTCGGCTGCGAGCTGTGCGCCTGGGCCTGCCCGGCCGACGCGATCTACGTCGAGGCGGGGGCCAACACCGATGAGGAACGTTATTCTCCTGGCGAGCGCTACGGCATGGTCTACGAGATCAACTACCTGCGCTGCATCTTCTGCGGCATGTGCATCGAGGCTTGCCCGACGCGTGCGCTGACGATGACCAATGAGTTCAAACTGGCCGATCGCTCCCGCGAACGCCTGATTTACACCAAAGAGGAATTGCTGGCCCCACTGGTCGAAGGGATGGAGGCTCCACCTCATCCGCGTCGACTCGGTGACGACGAGCGAGACTATTTCCTCGGCTTGCCTGACTCAGGCACCGACAGTCGGGTGCCGACTCGTTCGCGTTCCCAGGCGCGACGGAAAGGGGATCGCGCATGATTCTCATACCCATGATCTCGGGCACGGCGGTGACCTTCTGGATCTGCGCCGTCCTGGCGATCCTCGGCGCCGTCGGTTTGGTGACCTTCACCAAACCGGTGTATTCGGCACTGTGCCTGGCGCTGGTGATGGTGTCGCTGGCCGTGATCTACGCCAGTTTGGGCGCGCCCTTCCTGTTCGCCGTGCAGATCATCGTCTACACCGGAGCAGTTCTGATGTTGTTCCTGTTCGTGGTCATGCTGGTCGGAGTCGACACCCATGATTCGATCAGGGAGACGTTGAGGGGCCATCGGGTTGCGGTCGCCTTGGCTGGCATCGGGGTCTTGGCTTTGTTGGTTCTGGCTGTCGTCCAAGGCGTCGCCGGTGGTTCGGGCAACGTAGCGCAGGCCAACGACGCGGCCGGGGGCAACGTCCAGGGGCTGGCCGGGCTGATCTTCTCGCGCTACGTCATCGCTTTCGAAGCGACCGCCGCGCTGTTGATCACCGCTGCTGTGGCCGCGATGGTCTTGGCACATCCGGAGCAGTTGCGCCGCAAGATCGGTCAGACCGAGCGGGCGGCCAAACGCTTGGAAGCCTACGCCGAGTCGGGTGTCCATCCTGGTCCGCAACCCAACTCTGGGGTGTTCGCCCGTCACAATTCGATCGCGACTCCGGCCCTGTTGCCCGATGGCACGATCGCTGCGGGCTCGGTCTCGCCGGTGTTGGCACAGCGTGTGGTCGTCGGCGATCCCGAGGAACTGTGGGCTCCCCACGACGAGGTCTTGGCCGCGATCGAGGCCGACGGCGATGATGAGGAGACCGCTGAAGGTTTGATCGAATCGGATCTGGCGATCGAAGACGCGCAGATCGAGGTCTTGGACGAGTCATCCACGCCGGACGAATCCGTGCCGGACGATTCCGCTGCGGATCAGGGCGAGGACTCGCCCGCATCGGTGGAGCCCGAGCCGACTGCGGTCCAGGTGGCGCACGGTGACCCACCGATCACGGTCGACGACGGTTACACCCCCGCCGATGACCTCGACGACGAGTCGGACGAGCCCAAGAAGACCACCGGCAAGAAGGGCAAGCACAATGACTGAGTTGTACGCCGTGCTGGCGGTCATCTTGTTCACCATCGGGTTGGTCGGATTTCTGGTTCGACGCAACGCCTTGGTCATCTTCATGTGCGTCGAGCTGATGCTCAACGCCGCGAACCTGCTGTTTGTGGCCTTCAGCGACCATTACGGCATTCTGGACGGTCAGATGGCGGCCTTCTTCGTCATGGTCGTGGCCGCGGCTGAAGTCGTGATCGGCCTGTCGATCATCGTCATGATCTTCCGTTCCCGCCGTTCGACCTCGGTCGACAATGAGACTGTGCTGAAGGGCTGATTCATGCTGGAGACACTGACCCCCATCGCAGCGACTGGAATCTTCCAGTACGCCTGGCTCATCATCGCCATCCCAGCGGTCGTCGCAGCTCTACTGCTGATCCTGGGCCGGGTGACCAACGGTTTCGGTCACTGGATCGCCACTTTGGCCCCGATCGCTTCCTTCGTCATCGCCTTGGTCGCGTTCGTCCAACTGCTCGGCTTGCCGTCGCAGTCCAGAGCCGTGGTCGACCCGCTCTACACCTGGTTCGCCTCGGGGACTTGGCAGATCGACGTCGCCCTGCTGATCGATCCGCTGTCGATCCTGTTCGTCCTGCTGATCACCGGCGTCGGATCGATCATTCACATCTATTCGATCGGCTACATGGCCGACGATCCGAACCGGCGTCGCTTCTTCGCCTATCTCAACTTGTTCATCGCCGCGATGCTCATCTTGGTTTTGGCCGACAACTATCTGGTGCTGTTCGTCGGTTGGGAAGGTGTGGGCCTGGCGTCGTACTTGCTGATCTCGTTCTGGGCTGAGCGTCCGAGCGCGGCGGCGGCTGGCAAGAAGGCCTTCGTCATGAATCGTGTCGGTGACTTGGGTCTGCTGGCCGCGGTCTTCACGATGCTGGCCATGTTCGGCTCCTCCTCGTTCGCGGCAGTCGACGCGGGCGCCAGCCAACTCAGCCTGGGCTGGGCGACGTTCGTCGGCTTCATGCTGCTGCTGGCGGCCTGTGGCAAATCCGCCCAAGTGCCTCTGCAGGCCTGGTTGCTGGACGCGATGGAAGGTCCCACTCCGGTGTCGGCCCTGATCCATGCCGCGACGATGGTCACCGCTGGGGTCTACCTGGTCGTACGCTCCGGTGCGATCTTTGAACACACCCCTGCCGCCCAACTTGGCGTCGCCATCGTCGGCACGGTCACCTTGTTGGTCGGAGCCTGGATCGGATGCTCGAAGGATGACATCAAGAAGGTTCTGGCCGGTTCGACGATGTCGCAGATCGGCTACATGATGTTGGCGGCTGGGATCGGCCCGGCCGGATACGCCTTCGCGATCTTCCACCTGCTGACCCACGGCTTCTTCAAAGCGAACATGTTCTTGGGCGCTGGTTCGGTCATGCATGGGACGGGCGACGATGTGAACATGCGTCACTTTGGGGCGCTGCGCAAAGCGATGCCGATCACGTTCGTGACCTTCGGCATCGGGTATCTGGCCATCATCGGTTTCCCGTTCTTCTCCGGCTTCTACTCGAAAGACCACATCATCGAGGCTGCCTTCCACGCTCAACCAGCGCTCGGTGTGCTGGCCCTGATCGGCGCTGGCGTGACCGCGTTCTACATGACGCGCCTGATGTTGATGACTTTCTTCGGCGACGCGCGCTGGGTCAAAGGCGTCCACCCGCACGAGTCGCCGGCTGTCATGTGGGTGCCGCTGGTCCTGTTGGCGATCGGCTCGTTCATCGGCGGCATGGTCCTCAACGGTTGGATCGGCGCGTGGCTGGCGCCGATCGGGGCTGAGGCTGGCGAGCACGCCTCCTGGCTGCCCGAGATCACCTGGCTCGGTGTGGTGACGCTGTTGGTGGTCGCCGCTGGTGTGGCGCTCGGATGGTTCGTTTTCGGTCGTCGCCCGGTGCCTGCCGTCGCTCCCGACAAGGTGTCCATCATCACCACGATCGGACGCCATGACCTTTACGGCGACCAGATCATCGACCATGGGGTCGTACAGCCGGGTCTGGCGTTGGGACGTGGCGTGGCGCTGGCGGACGAATTGGGAGTCGATCCGGCCACCGACGGCCTGGGCTGGGTGGTTCAAGCCACCGGAAACCAGGTGCGTCGACTGCAGAATGGGTATGTTCGCACCTACGGGGTGACGATGGCCATCGGTGTTGTCTTGATCGGCCTGGCGCTGGTCGTGAGTCGGTTGGTCTGAGGGAGAACGAATCATGGTGTTTCCGTTTCTGAGCGTCCTGGGCCTGCTGCCGGTGATTGGGGTTGTGGCGATGCTGGTCTCCAAGGCCGGCGCGGCTCGAGTCATCGGGCTGGTGACCGCGCTGGTCACTCTGATCTACACCGGGGCTGTGATCGCGTATTCGACGACGGCTTCGGTGGCCGAGAATGTCACCTGGCTGCCGATGATCGGCTCGTCGTACTCGCTGAATCTGGACGGTATGGGCCTGGTGATGGTCGCGATGACCGTCCTGCTGGTGCCGATGGTCCTGATCGCCGAATGGAAGACCGGCTTGGGCGTCACCGGACGTTTCTCGTCGCGAGCCTTTGTGGCGTTGGTCCTGCTCGTGGAGTGCTTCTCGCTGTTCTCGTTCATGAGCTTCGACCTGGTGATCTTCTACATCTTCTTTGAAGCGACGCTGATCCCGATGTACTTCCTGATCGGAGGCTGGGGCGGGGCCAAGCGGGGCAAGGCGGCGGCGAAGTTCCTGCTATTCGGTCTGGCCGGTGGCTTGGTGATGCTGTTCGGCGTCATCGGTGTGGCGGTCTTGTCGTCGAACACCGAGGAACCATCGCTGGGATTCATGGCCCTGAACGCTTTGAGTTTCAACAGCAACTACGTCACGAAGTTGATCTTCGTCTGCTTCTTCGTCGCCTTCGCGCTGAAAGCCCCGATGGTGCCTGGACACATCTGGCTGCCCGACGCCGCCGAGGAGTCCACCCCTGGCGGGGCGGCGCTGATGGTCGGCGTCTTGGACAAGCTCGGCACCTTTGGCATGATTCGCGTCTGCATTGGGATCTTCCCCGACGAGTCGAGATGGGCCTCACCGGTGATTCTTATCTTGGCCCTGATTTCGATCTTCTACGGCGCTTTCGCCGCCATCGGATCGAAGAATCTGATGCGTCTGATCGCCTACACCTCGATCTCGCATTTCGGCTTCATGGTCATGGGAATCTTCTCCCTCACCAGCCAGTCGATCACCGGCTCGATCTTCTACATGGTCAATCACGCGCTGGCCACTGGAGCGCTGTACCTGGTGGTCGGGTATCTGATCGCACGACGGGGTTCGCCGGATGTGGACGACTTCGGTGGTGTGGCCAAGGTCGCGCCGCTGGCCGCCGGGTTCACTCTGGTGGCGGGCCTGGCGTCTTGCGCTTTGCCGGGAACCGCCAACTTCGTGTCCGAGTTCATGGCGCTGGCCGGGACGTGGAGTCGCCATCCGGTGATCGCTGGCGTGGCGGTGATCGGGGTGGTGCTGGCCGCGATCTACATCTTGTGGACCTACCAGCGCATGATGACCGGGCCGGTGACGCAGGCCACGGCAAACCACATCACAGGCGACCTGAGCTGGCGTGAACGCTGGGCGCTGATTCCTTTGGTGGCGGTGATCCTGGTTCTGGGCGTGTGGCCACAGCCGGTGTTGAGCCAGATCGAGCAGACCACCACTGACGTATACATGACATCCGCCTCCGCGACCGACCCGGTGGCTGGGATCGAGGAGGGTCGATGATGCCGATGGAATTCACCGCACCAACACTGGACTACCTGCTGCTGTTGCCGTTTCTGATCGTGTTGGGCGCAGCCTGCCTCGGCATCCTGCTCGAAGCCTTCCTGCCGCGCCGCGTACGGTTCGTCGCTCAGGCCGGGTTGTCGATTCTGGGTCTGCTGGCCGGGTTGGTCGCTCTGATCTGGCGTTGGGGTTCCGCCGGTCGTGGCGGGGCCGATCCGACGGCTGGCTCCGCGTCTGGCGCTGTGAGTGGAGACGCCTACTGGAGCGCGCAGGACGGCGCTTCGGCCACGTTGATGATCGACGGTCCGGTTCAGGTCTTGTGGGCGATTTTGTTCGGTTGCGCTCTCATCGCGGTCGTGTTCTACGCCGAGCGTCACAGTCATGGCGGCGCGACGGCCTTCACCCCGATGGCGGCGGCCATCCCTGGTTCGAACCGCGAAGCGCAAGCCGCGCAGGCAGGATTGATCCATTCGGAAGTCTTCCCATTGACCTTGTTCTCCCTGTCGGGCATGGCGCTGTTGGTGGCCGCCAATGACCTGTTGGTCATGTTCGTGGCGGTGGAGATCCTCTCCCTGCCGTTGTACGTCATGTCTGGCTTGGCCCGCCATCGCCGACTCGCCTCCCAAGAGGCGGCGTTGAAGTACTTCCTGTTGGGTGCCGCCGCCTCGGCGATTCTGCTGTTCGGCGTCGCGCTGCTCTTCGGGTACGCTGGCGGTTTCGGCTACGAGAAGCTCGCTTTCGCGCTGTCCTTCCGTACGGGCGGGGAGAGCCTGCTGTTAGCCGGAATGGGATTGGTCGCGGTCGGATTGCTGTTCAAGATCGGAGCCGTGCCGTTCCAATCGTGGGTGCCCGACGTCTATCAAGGCGCACCGACCCCGGTGACCGCGTTCATGAGCGTGTGCACCAAGGTGGCGGCTGTCGGTGCGCTGCTGCGACTGTTCTATGTCGGCCTGGGGGGTCTGCGCTGGACCTGGCAGCCGATCCTGGCCGGAATCGCGATCCTGACAATCGTGGTCGGTGCGATCGTGGCCATCAACCAGTCCGACGTCAAGCGCGTTCTGGCGTACTCGTCGATCGCTCACGCTGGATTCGTGCTCGTTCCGTTGGTCGGCGCGCTGACCATCCAGTCGGGGCTGCCCGCCGGTCAAATCGGCTCGGTGGTCGCCGTCGAGTTCTACCTGGTGGCGTACGGCCTGGCGACCATCGGCTGCTTCACAATCATCTCGCTGGTTCGGGCTCAAGGACGCGAGGTCACCAAGCTGAGCGCTTGGGCTGGGCTCGGACGTCGCAACCCGGTGATCGGGGTCACGATGGTGATCTTCCTGCTGAGCTTGGCCGGGATTCCTTTGACCGCCGGTTTCATCGGCAAGTTCCTCGCTTTCGCGGCTGCCTGGCGTGGGGGATACCAGTGGTTGGCTCTGGTGGCGATCCTCGGGTCAGTCATCGCGGTCTACATCTACGTGCGTGTCATTCAGGTGATGTTCTTCCAGACTCCGGCTGATGACGAGGATCGAGCCGAGGTCGTCCAGCCTGGAATGCCCGCGCTCATCGTCTTGGCGCTGTGCCTGATCGGGACGTTGGGTCTGTTCTTCGTCCCGGGGCCGCTGTTGGACGTGTTCCAAGCCGCCGGATCCTTCTTGATTCCGTCCGGTTCCTAGGAGGCGATGCGACGCATGACTGATGAGGAGTTCAGCGATTGGGTGAGCTCACAGTTGGTGACCGTGGAGTCACGGCTTCGTGAATCGGTCCATACGCCGTACGCCTTTGTCGAGGAAGCCGCGTCGTACCTGATGGAACTTGGTGGCAAACGCTTTCGTCCCGGCCTGGTGTTGGCTGCCTCCGGGCTGGCGGCGGCCTCGGGTGACCGTGACGAGAACGCGGTGATCAGTGCGGCTGTCGTAGTCGAGTTGACTCATGTGGCGTCGCTGTATCACGACGACGTCATGGATGAGGCGGAGTTGCGACGCGGAGCCCCAACTGCCCACAAGCGCTGGAGCAATTCGGTCGCGATCATGGTGGGGGATTTTCTGTTGGCGCAGGCCTCGCAGATCGGGGCGCTGCTCGGTCAAGACTTCATGGTGTTCCAAGCCCAGACCCTGGCTCGGCTGGTTCAGGGGCAGATCGGCGAGATGAGGGCGCCGGCGACACCGGCCGAAGCGATCAACCATCACCTTGACGTGGTGTCGAACAAGACAGCTGCGCTGATCGCGGCCTCAGCCCGCTTCGGTGGCATGTTCGCCGGTTTGGACGATGATCGGATCGAGGCGCTGACGCAGTACGGCGAGCGGCTCGGGGTGGCGTTCCAACTGGCCGACGACGTCTTGGACATCATCAGCGATCGGTCGGGCAAACAGCCCGGCACCGACCTGCGCGAAGGCGTGCCGACACTGGTTCCCCTGTTGGTGCGTGAACACGCTCGCAGTCAGGACGAACGTCTGATCGAGTTGCTTGCCGCACCAGTGACCGAGCCGGACATCCCCGAGGCGTTGCGACTGTTGCGCGCTCATCCCGCGCTGGACGAGGCGCGATCCCAGATTCGGGCCTGGGCTAGCGAGGCGGTCGAGCTTTTGGCGCCGTTCCCTGACAGCGCAGCCAAGCGCGCACTGACGTTGCTCTGCGAACAAGCCGTGGTTCGTACGGCCTGATCGCTCCCGTCGCCCATCGACCGACCGATCTCGGCCCTGTCTTGCGACTATGATGAGTCCATACGATGACCAGGTCGAGAGGTGGGGGATTGTCCAGACTTCGAAGCTGTCGGCATTGGGTCGCCAGCCAGTTCGGTGATCGGCACTTCTCGCGGACCCTGTTTCTGCTCTTGGCGCTGCTCTATTCCGGCTTCAGTCTGGTTCGGGCGAACACCTACCTGATCGGTGGGTACGACGCGGGCATCTTCGACCAGGCGATCCGGCATTACGCCCACTTTCAGCTTCCGTACGTCACGCTGAAAGGCGACGGCTACCTGATTTGGGCTGACCATTTCCACCCGATCATCATGGCGTGGGCCCCCTTGTATTGGATTTGGGACAACATCGCTGTTCTCGGGATCGGTCAGGGGGTCGTGGTCGCGTTGACGGTGTTTCCGGCCTGGAGGTTCGTTCGCCGTCACATGACGAACAAGGCCTGGGCCAAGGTGTTCGTCGCCGCCATGATGCTCTTCTGGCCGATCCAGTCGCTGATCAACTTCGACGTCCACGAGATCGCTTTCGCGCTGCCCTTGCTGGCTTGGGTGATCGAGGCCTTGGATCGTCGCGATGATCGCGGCCTGGTGATCGCCTCGGCGTTGCTTCTGCTGGTCCGAGAAGACATGGGCGCGCTGGTGTTCATGATCGGTCTGGTCCGTTTGATCTGGTGGAAGGGTCTGGTTCCCGACGCCGAGGAGTCGAGCGCGCCACCGCCGCGTGCGAAGAGTTCGGGTGGCAGGCGGCGGCCACGCGACTGGGTGGTCGCCTTGGCGTTGATGATCGGCGGCCTCGTGGTGTTCTACCTGGTCACCAGCGTGGTGATCCCGCACTTCAACCCGGGCGGTTTCCAGTATTGGAACTACCCGGCCTTGGGTGATTCCCCGTCACAAGCGGTCGTCACCGCGGTGACGAAACCGTGGCGAGTGGTCAGCCTGTTCTTTTTCCCGTGGGACAAGACACTGACCTGGGCCTGTCTGCTCGTCCCTTTGGCTCTGCTGCCGTTGCGGTCGCCGTACGCGCTGATCGCCGCCCCAATCATGGCTGAACGGTTCCTGGCTGGTCGGTGGACTTTGTGGTCGATCGACTTCCACTACAACGCGCCGGTGTGGATCGTCTTCGCCCTGGCGGCGGTGGACGCGGTGGCGCGAATGAAACCGGTCCATCTGGACGCTCTACGATCCGGCCTGCGGCGGGTCTTCCATCTGCGGAGCATCACCGGGCGCGGGGCTGTCATGGAGGCGGCCTCGAAACTGTTGGGCGTGGCCGTGGTTCTCGGGATGGTGCTGGCCGCGACCCGTCTATCTCCGGTCGAGGCTCGCATGTTCACCTTCACCGAACTGTTGACCGGTCGGGCCTATCACCTGTCAGCCCAACAGCAGGCCCGGGCCGACGTGGTGGCGTGGCTGCCGCGAGACACCTGTGTGGCCGCTGACGGCATGGTCGCCGGTTCGTTGACTCATCGCAATCGGGTGACAGTGCCCTCGGTCAGCCAACACCGCCAGGATTTCTACGCCCTCGATCTGAGCGAGCCGACCCCGACTCTGACACCGGCCGGATGGACGACGATGGACGCCTACGCTCACGCCACCGGGTTGGGGTTCGTCGAGGTCTACCGCTCAGGCAGCATCGTCGGTCTTCAGGCGCCGGATTACACTGGACCGGATCCGACCCAATGCGGTCCGGACGCGATCTGATCCCGTCGTACGCCATCTTGACCAGACGCGCGGGCGGGATCGGGTCGAGATGAACCGGGTCGAGCCAGCCGGGGCCAGGCCACGTCAGGGTGACGTCCGACCTGGCCCACCCTGACACCACTCGGTGTCACCAGATGGTGACCCGATCCTCGGGCGCCAGCCACTCCCGATCCGCCGCTGTGACGTCGAAGGCATCGTAGAAGGCGTCGATGTTGCGGATCGTCTGGTTGCAGCGGAATTCGTCAGGCGAATGCGGATCAGTCGCGATGCGCTGGGCGAGCAACTCCGGCCGTGAGACTTGGCCCCACACGGTTCCCCACGACAAGAACAGCCGCTGGATCCCGGTGTAGCCGTCGATGGTCTCGCCTCCGTCTGGGTTCGCCAACCGCCAGGCTTTGATCGCGATGCCCAAACCGCCGAGGTCGCCGATGTTCTCGCCGATGGTGAGTGCGCCGTTGATGTGGACCCCAGGAGTCTGGGCCGGCTCCAGTGCGTCATACTGGGCGATCAGGGCCTTGGTGGCCTTCTCGAAGGCGGCCCGATCCTCGTCGGTCCACCAGTCACGCAGACGTCCGTCGCCGTCGCAGGTTGAGCCCTGGTCGTCGAAGCCGTGACCGATCTCGTGGCCGATGACCGCGCCGATCCCACCGTAGTTGACCGCGTCATCCGCGTCGACGTTGAAGAACGGGGGCTGAAGAATGGCCGCAGGGAAAACGATCTCGTTGCGCAGCGGATGGTAATAGGCGTTGACGGTCTGCGGATACATCAACCATTCATCAGGGTTGATCGGCCCGTCCAGCTTGCTCAACATCCAGTCGACTTCGAATTGTCCTTCCGCGAGCACGTTGCCGATCAGGTCGGTCGGGCTGACTTGGAGCGCCGAATAGTCACGCCAAGTTTTGGGATGACCGATCTTCGGACGGAAATGATCGAGCTTTTTCAGCGCCTCCGCCCGGGTGGCTTCGCCCATCCAGGTCAGGTTCGTGATCGACTCCCGGTAGGCCGCCAGAAGGTTGTCCACCAACTCGGTCATCCGCGCGGCCGCCTGCTCAGGGTAGTGCCGCTCGACGTAGATCTTGCCCAAGGCTTCGCCCATGGCGGCCTCGGTGAAGTTGACGGCCCGCTTCCAGCGCGGCTTGAGAACCGGCTGCCCGGTCAACGTGCGACCATAGAAGTCGAACCGCAGGTCGACGAACTCGCTGGACAGGTACGAGGACAGGTCAGTGATGAAATGGAATCGGGCCCAAGCCTTCCAGGCCTTCAACCGGTCGGGGCTCAGCAGCGCGGCCACGTCGGTGAAGAAGGTCGGTTGGCAGTCGACCACTTCGGCCAACCGGTTGGTGAAACCGGCGGCGGCGAGGATCTCGTTCCAGCCGAAGCCGGGGGCTTCAGTGTTCAACTGCCCAGTGGTGCGCAGGTTGTACATCGCGACCATGTCGCGCACGCGTACGACATCCCAATGGGTTTTGGCGATCTCGGTTTCCAACTCCCAGATGGCGGTGGCGTCGAGCTCGTCGGTGGCGTCGGGGGCGGTCCGCCCAGCGGCCAGCGCGAGCGTACGAGCCAGGTGGACTCGATACTGCTGGCGGATCGCCTCGTGCTGTTCCTTGTGGTAATACGACTCGTC
This sequence comes from Propionibacteriaceae bacterium, assembly GCA_031285845.1. Taxonomy (GTDB): domain Bacteria; phylum Actinomycetota; class Actinomycetes; order Propionibacteriales; family Propionibacteriaceae; genus WQYJ01. Next base: position 49,966 of record JAITVK010000013.1, on the reverse strand, counting down.
TGGCAGGCCGAGACCGTCTTGGGCGACGAATGGCAGGTAGCGCGACGGATCACCAGGGTCGGAGTCGACATCGATGTCGAGCAGGGTGGAGAAGCCGTGCGACAGACACCAGCCGAACCACGACCGCAGATCGTCAACAGTGGAGATCGCCTCGATGGTGGCCAAGAAGGGCTTGAGCGGGTCGGCCCCAGCGGCTTCGGCCTCACTGGGGTCGAGGAAGGAACGATACAGGTTGGCCAGCTTGCCCGCTTCGCTGTCAGGATCGAGGTCGCCTCGCGCTGCGAGATCCTCGCAGATCTCGTGGATGGCATTCTCGGACTCGTCACGCAGCAGTTCGAAGGAACCGATCGAGGCCTTGTCTTCCGGAATCTTCACGGTGGCGAGCCAGTGCCCGTTGACGTGACGGAACAGGTCATCTTGGGGTCGTACGGTGGTGTCGAAGCGGGTGAAATCAAAGATCGGTCGTGTCATGAGCTTAGCTTACCTGAGCGTTGGTCGGCGGCGAGGGGATGAAGCTGAGACTGACAGGAAGTTTCCTGAGAGATTCTCAAGGTTGAATTGAGGGTCGACGCGGGGAGTGGAGCGCCACGGTCAGAGAACTGGGTGTGAGAGACGAGGGCGACTAGGGTCGATTTAACTGCCCCAGGCTAATATGACAACTATATTTGTTGTCATGGAGACAGCGGGTGGAGGACGGAGAATTGATGTCCATCACGACAGTACGACGATGGGTTTGTGTGGCCTGCGCGGCCATCATGGCCTGTGGCGCGCCGATGGTGGCGGCCCAAGCGGATGGGTTGGACGACCTGCGCCAAGACAAACGACAGGCTGACGCGGCCGCCAGTCAAGCCCAGTCGAACCTCGCCTCGGCCAGCACCGCCTGGGATCAGGCCAACGCTCGAGTCAGTGCCGCCCAAACGCGGGTGGCGACTGCTCGGCAGAACCTCGCCCAGGCCAAACAGGCGTGGGACCAAGCCCAAGCCCGCCAAGTCGAGATGGCCCGCCAGTTGTTCGACGCCAACCAGGCTTTGGCTGAGGCACGGCGCAAAGTCGCGCTCGGTCAGGCGAAGATCGACGCTCAGAAGACCGACCTCAACGCGTACGCCAGATCGATCGTCCAAGACAGCACGCCCTTGGTCAATATCGCCGTGCTGCTCAATGGTGAGTCCATCGCCAGTTTGGCCAACCGTGTGCAATGGTCGGACACCGTGTTGACGTCGAACCAGGTCGACCTCGACCATTTGCGCGAGATCCAGCAGGAGCTGAGCGACGCCCAGGCTTCGGCCGAGCAGGCTCAACACGTCGCCGACGAGGCCAAACAGGTGGCTGATCAGAACACAGCCGAGGCGTTGGTCAAGCGTACGACCGCTCAGAAGGCCCAAGCCGATCTGGAATCGGCCCTCGCTGAGGAGCAAGCCGCCCAGACCGTGGCCGCGACCGTGTTGGCGGACTCACAAGGCGCGGTCGCTCAGGCCGAGTCGACCCAGGTGTCGGTGAACCAGGCGATCGCCGCCGAGGAGGCCCGACTGGCTGAAGAAGCCCGTCAGGCTGAGGCGGCACGGTTGGCCGAGGAAGCCCGGCTGGCAGAGGAGCGTCGTCAGCAAGAAGAAGCCGATCGCTTGGCGGCGCAACCGGATGCGCCCGCGCCGACTCCCCCGGTCGTGGCAACCCCGCCTGTCGCCAGTGAGGGTCGGCTGAGTCCGTCGGAAGCGCAGGCCGTCGCGGTGGGCATGGTGCGTGATTACGGTTGGTCGGATGCTCAGTATTCCTGCCTGGTGTGGCTATGGAACCGCGAGTCCAGTTGGACCTGGTCAGCCGAGAACCCCTATTCCGGGGCGTACGGCATCCCTCAGTCGCTGCCTGGCTCCAAGATGGCCTCGGCCGGAGCCGACTGGGCGACCAACGCCGTCACCCAGATGCGCTGGGGGTTGAGCTACATCTCCAACCGGTACGGCACCCCTTGTGGGGCCTGGGATCATTCCGAGTCCTACAACTGGTACTGATCCGGGGGTACGGCCTGCGGCTGGATCGTCCTGTCACGGCATCGTCGACCGCATGATTCGGTCGCTCGCGTGTGTCCCTCGGTCAGCTCGGGGTCGTCGATGAGGTCGCGGCGTCCCCAGTGATGTCGACCGAATCAGAGGTTTCTCCTGGCGTCGACGCTGGCGTGAACTCATCGGCTGGAGCGTTCTCTGGCGTGTCGTCGGTCGGTGTCGTCTCATCCCCGTCTGACGGAGGCGGTGTTGTGTCTTCCGACGGTGTGGGCTCTGGCTCCGGCGGGTGTGTCACTTCGGTCGGTGTCGGCGTGGTGGAAGTTGGAATCTCAGTGCGGTCGTCGCCATTGTCGCCGCCGTTGTTCCCATCGGAGTCGCCGCCTGAGTTGTCGTTCGTGTTGTTGTCCGGCTGGCGATTGGCGGTGTCAGGCTGATCCTGGTCAGGGTTCGGGTCGTCGACTGGAGGTTCCACCGGTGTCGGCGTGACAGTGGGTGTCGGCGTCGTTGTCGGCGTGGGGCTTATGGTCGGTGTGGGCATAGTACGTGACGGGCTTGGGGAGCGGGTCGGTGTCGGTGAGAAAGCTGACGAAGTGATGGGCGTCACCGGTGTCGAGTCACGGTTGGCCCACACGGCGGCTGCGCCACCCGCCCCGAGGCCTGCGATGACGATGGCCACCCCAGTGATCTTCAGCGGTCGAGCCAACTGCGCCCACCAGATTCGCACCCCTTGACCAGCGTTGGCGACTCCCGCCAGAGCCCGGCGGTGGATGGCCGGCGGTGGCGGCGGGTCGATGATCAGTGATGACGGCAAGGGCAACCGGTGTCCGGTCGCAGCGCAGGCCGATGCCGTGGCGAACCCGGGCTTGACAGTAGCACTCTCGACTTCGGTGACGGTGCCCGCTTCGACGGCGGTGGTGGCGCTCGCCGCGTCGACCTTGGGATCGGTCTGCGGGCTGATCGACAATAGCCCAGCCAGCAGGGCGTCGCGTCGTGTCGAACGGCTGATGTCGGGCGCAGAAGTGCTGTCAGCCGTCGCGTCATCGGCCGGGAGCGTACCTTCAGGCAAAGAGAGTTCGAAGTCGGTCGCGGCGATTTCGGGTTCGATCAGGCGCGCGGCTCGGGCCAGGTAGTCGTCGAAGCGGGCGTTGGCTTGGTCGACGCGGATGGCGGCTTGTTCGCTGGGCAGTCCGAGTTCGGCCGCCACCATGACCACGCTCCAGTGGTCGACGTTGTGATGCCACACGATCGCCCGACTGGTCACATCCATGGCGTAGAAGGCCCAACTCACCATCCGTTGTTCGGGGGCGGGCGGCTGACCAGCGTTGGCGGCCATGAACCAGTCGCTTAAGAAGGTGCTGATCCGGGTGTGGCGTTTCTCAGCGCGGATCATCTCTGTACGAAAACTGGCAGCCACAGCGCGTGTGGCTCGTTTCGGGCGCGTCGAAGCGGATCTGGCTCCCAGCAGGGCCGTCGTGTAGTAACGGTCCCACAGCTGGGTGATGGCTGAGCGGTCGTCGAAGCGGGCCAGCACCAGCAAGCGAATGTCGGACTCGACCTCAGTACGAGGATGGGCCTCGTCCTCGGGGTCTAGGTCTGGATCCACAGTGCCTCCTGCGATGTCTTGGTGCGTGAAGACTCCCCAATCTTCCACGTCGTGCGTCGTCACAGGTCAACGCGACCGTGCCTTGTCCTAGCCGTCGGGGCGGTCAGGGATTCGACCCGGTCTCGTCAGCGGTATCGCGGCTGCCAGTGGAAAGCCATCGGCTTGAACTGTCGCGCGGATCACTACGTGTGACGAATCCTCATAATTCTACCATTGTGGTCCCACCGCTCACCCGCGCCTGCGGGCCGGTCGATGGCGGTCGCCAGAACGTGCGGACGATCATGTCGCCGAAGGCGTCACAATCCAATTCCGATGACCACGCTGAAGACGCGAAACAGACGTGGCGGGCGGGGTTTCCCCCACCCGCCACGCGGCGATCGGCTTCTACCGGATCAGACATCAGCCAACGCTGCCACCGGGCTGGCTTTGGCGGCTCGGCGGCCGGGCAACAGCGAGGCGCAGGCGGTGGCGATGAGCAAGATGGCCAGCAAACCCAAGGTTTGAGCCCAGTCGATCGCGAAATGAACAGGCATGATCACTCCGTCGCTGCGGAACTGCTGAACCACAGCCTTGGCTCCCAGCCAACCGAAGTAGGTTCCTGCGCCCAAACCGACCAGAGCTCCCGTGACGGTCAACAGCAAGCCTTCGACCGCTAGCATGAGTTTCAATTGGCGCTTTTGGGCTCCGACGGCTCGCAGGATGGCCGACTCTCGCTTGCGTTCGATGACTGACAAGGTCAACGTGTTCGACACACCGACCAGCGCGATCACGACAGCCACCGCCAGCAGAGCAGTCATCGTGCCGACGATGATATTCATCGTCTGCTGCATCATGTACTTCTCCAGCAGGTAACCGCTGGTTCCCACGATCGCTTTGTCGTTGACCGTCGTGATGGCGTGGACATCGCGCTGGATGGACATCACGTCGCCGTTCGGGTCGACCGAGGCGAACAGCAGCATCGGCGCGACGCTGCTTCCATTCAGCCGGTCGTACGTCGCCGGTGTGACGAAAGACCATTGTTGGGTCGGTGGGACCAAGGCGGATTCCACACCCCGCAGTTCGACGGCGCCCTTCGCTCCTGGCAGACGTACGGTCGCCCCTGACGCGGGAACCCACTGGCCATCCTGATAGACCTCAAAATGTTCACCGACCCAGAACTCGTCGTCGTTGACCACGCTGCCCGCCCCCGGGGCGATGGCGGCGATGCCCGAGACATAGCTGCAGACCTGCACGAAAGTCGCGCTGGAATCCTGCGAGGTCATAGGAACGTACTTGCAGGGGATCTCGACAGTGCCGGTGATTCCTTTCACCCGGGCCAGTGCCGAGGTCACGGACGCCGGAATCGGGGCTGGCGCGTTGGTTGGCGCCAGGCTGACCACGCTCAAAGCGACCGGGAACTCAGCTTCCAGCTTGTCGGTGACCGTCCGCGTGACCGACGCCGAGCCGACCTGCAAAGTGGTGATCAGACCGACGGCGAGCATCAGAGCCGTCGCTGTGGCGGCGGCCCGCCTGGGGTCGCGGATGACGTTTTTGGTCGCGATCGATCCGATGGAGCCCCAGTGTGCCACGATCAGTCCCAACGCCGCGAGAATCCGCGGGACGAACAGCCGGGCTCCGAACAGCACGCCGATCGCTAGGCAGGCGGCCGCGGCCACAGCGATGATCAGAGCGTTCTCATCCGCCCGCAGCGCGATGACCGAACCGGCCACGCCAATTGCCACCAGTAGTCCGCACACGATGGCGCGGATGACTGACACCCGTCGGCGATCCACTGTGGAGGAAGCCGGTTGGAGCGCCTCGACTGGAGTGACGCGTGTCGCGCGGCGAGCCGGGCCGACGCACGCGATGAACGTGATGATCATGCCCAACCCGACCGAGGCGATCGTTTCGGTCCACGGCATGACCAGACCATAGGCGATCGAACCGGTGTACAAACCCAGTCCCGCGGTCAGTGCGCTGGCCAGCCCGATGCCGAGCAGACCCCCGACCAAACCCAAGATGGCGGCTTCGGCCCAAATCGAATGGCGCACCTGGGAGCCGGTCGCCCCGATGGCGCGGATCAGCCCGATCTGACGGCGGCGACCGGTCAACAGGATCGTGAAAGTGTTGGCGATAGTGATCAAACCCACGATGAGCGCGATGCCGGCGAACACCCACAGGACGTACTTCAACACGGCGATGCCGTTGGTGAACTCCGTGGCCGCTTTGGCCAGGAACTGGTCGCCAGTGAGAATGTCGGCCTGGGCGACTCCGGCGTCGGTCAGCGATTGGTGGAGGTCGTGGACGGCGGTGGTGGGGTCAGTTCCGGGGACGAGATCGATCAGCCACTCGGTGCGATACACCGAGTTGACGCCTTGGTTTTGAATGAACCACGCCTGGTCGACGTAGACCGGGTTGCCGAGCATCTGGCTTTTCGGATCCCGCGACACTCCGACCACGGTCATCGCATGACCGTCGAGCTGGACGGTGTCTCCGAGCGACACCTTGAGCAGACCCATCAAAGCCTCGTTGAGGACGACTTGAGCGCCTTGAGGAGCTTCCCCTTCCTTGAGGCGCAGAGTGCTCAGCGATCCGGTTTGGACGGCCGTCATGAGCCCGGCTTGGGATTGAGCCGCAGTGCTGACCTCGGTCCGGTCGACATAGGCCGGTTCGGCCTGGCTCACCCCGGCGGTCCGCTTGATCGCGTTGGTGATGTCATCGACAGTGAGTTCATGAGTCGGATCGGAAGCGGGGTCATTGGCGTCGCGAGTCGGGGTAACCACGAGGTCGGCTTGAGTGAACGGTGCGGCCAACTGGTGGTTCATCGCGTTCGACTCCGTCTCGGTGACGATCGACGCGGCGGCGAGGAAAGCGACCGAGATGGCGATCGCCACCAGTGTGGCGATGTAGCGACCCGGATGGTGTTTCAATTCGCGCAGGGCGGTGGACCACATGTCAGTTCGCCCCGTTCATCCGCGCGGCCGGCTGCGCGTCATCACTGGTGGCATTCCCGGTCCAGCGCCGTGGGGCGTAGGGCTGGGTTGTGGCCGTTTCGTGCCCCGTCGGCAGGGGCAGCCCGCTGGTCGGCGTGGCGACCAGCGGCGGGGCTGCCGCCGGCGTGCGGGTGTCCCAAGTGCGGACCGTGGCTGCTGTCAGGTGGCGGGCCGGATCGGCGATGTCGTCGATGATGTGGCCGTCGGCCAAGACGAGTGCTCGGTCGGCGAAGGCGGCGGCCGTGGCGTCGTGGGTCACCATGATGATGGTTTGGCCACGTACGCTGGAGGCTTCCCGCAAATATTCCAGCAGGCGGGTCGAGTTGCGCGAGTCGAGCGCCCCGGTCGGCTCGTCGGCGAAGATGACTTTCGGCTGGCTGATCAGCGCCCGAGCGACGGCGACACGCTGCTGTTCGCCGCCGGACATCTGCGAGGGCAGGTGGTTCATCCGGCGGGTGAGTGACAATGAGGTGACCAACTGTTCGAGCAGCGCCTTGTCCGCCCGGCGACCGGCCAGCTTGAGCGGCAGCAGGATGTTCTCTTTCGCCGTGTGAGTGGGGAGCAGGTTGAAGGATTGGAAGATGAAACCGATCTCGTCACGGCGCAGTTTGGTCAGGTTGTTGTCGTCCAGGTTCTCCAGGCGGGTGTTTCCGACGACAACCGATCCGGCGGTGGGACGGTCGAGGCCGGCCAGACAGTGCATCAGCGTCGATTTTCCAGAACCGGAAGGGCCCATGATGGCGGTGAAAGTGCCGGCGGCGAAGTTCACGCTGACATCGTCCAAGGCACAGACGAGGGTGTCGCCGGAGCCGTACATCTTGACCAGGTTGGTGGCCGAGACGATGGCGGAAGGCAGTGCGGAACGCGTGGGGGGGTTGGGTCGTGGATTCATGGTCATGGAGACGACCTTAAGAGCGCGTTCAACGCCGGGCAAGCCAATTCGGGGGTCTTCAGGGGCGATCCAGGCGGGGGTGTCGGGGCTGCTCCAGGAGGGCTGGGGGGCTTCCCTGAGAGCCGGGGTTGGTTACCCCCGACTCGGATTCAGTGGATGACGTCGACCAGCGGGGGTGCTGGTCGACGTCATCGAAGTCGGTTCACTGGTCACTGATTGTTCTGGACGAACTCAAGGAAGGCCTTGGTGAAGGTGTCGACGAAGGGTTTCTCTTCGGCCACGATCACCCCGGACTCGTCGAACATCTTGTGGGCGAAAGCGACGAAAAGTTCGGGGGCTCCCATGGTCTTCGCTCCAAGGAAATCCAGCACGCCGCGCAGATGCGCTTGCGCCAACGCTGTTCCTACCATCGACGGCGAGGCTCCGGCGATGCCGACCAGTTTGTTCTCCCACAGCGATTCGCCGTACGGCCGCGACGCCCAATCGATCGCGTTCTTGAGGATCGGGGTGTACGAGTGGTTGTACTCCGGGCAGACCATCAACACCGCGTCCGACTGCGCCACCAGCGACTTGAGGCGGGCGACGGCGGCCGGCGGGTCGTTCTCGTCGTCTTGGTTGAACAACGGAATGGTCAGATCGGCGTACTCGAACTCGGCGCTGAAACCTTGCGCGGTCGCACTGGACACGATGTTGTCGGCCAGCATGGTGTTGAAGCCGTAGCGGCGAAGCGAACCGACTAGGACTGCGATTTTCATGATTCTCCTCACGGTGTATGGAACGTGTCACGCTCCATCCGTAAGCCTATAGCAGAAAAGGGCGGGCAGAGCAGTTCTGTGAGGGCTGATTGGCTCAGTCGAGTTCGCTTCGCCGACCAGGACGTGTCAGACGATCATCAAGGGAAGTGATGACTAATCGGCGATCACCAAGGCGTCGAGCGTGGCCATGTCGGTCGCGTTGATCTCGAAGTCGACGTGGGTGTTCTGTTCGATGTACGTCCGGTGGGTCGACTTGGGCAGTGGCAGGCAGCCCTTCTGCAGCGCGTATCGAATGCACAGCTGCGCCACTGACACCTCGTAGGTCGCGGCCATGGCGATCAGGTCTTCGCGTTTGAGCAAGCGGCCGGTGCCGATCGGGGAGTACGCCTCGATCAGGATGTCGTGGGCGGCGCAATACTCGACGACGTCGGATTGGGTGTATCCGACGTGGAAACGGATCTGGTTGGCCACTGGGGCGATCCGGCAATGGTCGGTGATGTTCGTCAGGTCGTCGATCTGGAAGTTGGACACACCGATCGAGGCGACCTCACCGCGATCGACGGCTTCTTCCATCGCCTGCCACACCGCACGGTTCTCTTCGAAATAGCGCGGAGCGGTCGTGTCGGCCATCTGCGCCCAGGGGCGAGGCGCGTGGATCAGCAGCAGGTCGATGCGAGACTCGCCCAGTTCTTTCAGTGAGGTCTCGATCGACTTCTTGGCCTGATCGTAGCTCTTGAACTCAGCCGGGATCTTGGTGGTGATGAAGACGGCGTCACGGGCGATTCCGGTCGAGCGCAGTCCTTCGCCCACACCCTGCTCGTTCTGGTAAGCCCGAGCCGTGTCGATGTGGGTGTAGCCGAGTTCGACGGCTTCGCGCACCGCTTGGGGGGCGACCTCGTTGGGGGTCTGCCAGGTTCCGAAGCCGAGCTTCGGAATGACGGCTCCGTTGGCCAAGGTGAAGTTTTCTGTCAGTACGCTCATGGGGTCCTCCTGGGGCATTGTTCACGTGTCTTCCACAGAGTAGACCGGGGTGTTCGTCGGGTCAAGGTCGATAGAGGCAGGATGATCGCGCGGTGCGCTAAGGTATCATGGTGAAAAAGCAGGCTTCTTCCGCCGTTTCTCCCAGTCCCGCGCATCATCTGCAGCCGCGTACGATCCAATTGGTCATCTCTGTGCTCGCCATCGTCATCTCCACCTCCACCGCCGGGTTCCTGTGGCTGCAAACCGATCAGGCCACCCGCCCACGGTTGGAGGCCAGCCTCGTCTATTGGTACGTCGTGCCCGGGACCTCAGCCAACGGTGAGCAGTCCGACATTCCTGGCGCGGCCACTTTCATCGCCGTGTTGGCGATGACCAACACCGGGCGCACCGGTGTCACGGTCGGCGGCATCGAACAAGTCGACACCAACGGGAAGACGTACCCCATGCTGGGCACTGTCATCGTGTCGGATTCCTCTGAGCCTCAACCAGTCAATCGTCCGATCTTCTCGCTGACCGGCGGTCAATCGGTGTTCGTGTTGGTCCCGTTGGCATCGCGCGAAGAGTGGAGTCTGGACGCCGATCGTCTGGTCGTTCAAACCCTGGATCGTACCCACACCACCGTGACGGTGACCCTCGACGGTGAGCCGATGAAAGCCAAAGACGGTCGCTCCGTCGGCGAGACCTGCGCTGACGCCAGCCGTCACAACAGCGGGACGATCTGCTTCGCCGCCGATCGGATGATGGACAAAGTCCTCGCCAATCCTAGTTTTCCTCGGCTCTACTGGCTCTGCTCCGCCAAGTATTCGATCCTCGGCGCGCTGCCATACCCCCAACAAGCCGCGATGTGCCAGAAATGGTTCGACGAGCAAGGCTGGCCGCAGCGTTAGGTTCCCTGCGACCGGCGTCGAGGCGTCCGATTGTGCGGTGTTCGTTCGGACGGACCTGGCACTCTTCCTCCAGAAGACGCTCGGCAGAGCTTTGCGCATGAACGCTTGGACGGACCTGAATGGCCGCCGAATGCCACATCATGGTGTGGTCGCGCTAAGGTCTTCAGCGTGCCCGTTGTGTTCCACAGTCCCGAAGAGGCGTTGCGCCAAGTCTTCGGATACCACGAGTTCCGCGGACACCAGCGTGAAGTGATCGAGACGGTGGTCGCCGGTGGCGACGCGGTCGTGTTAATGCCGACTGGCGGGGGCAAGTCGTTGTGTTACCAGATCCCGGCGTTGTTGCGCCCGGGGGTCGCAGTGGTGATCTCACCGCTGATCGCGTTGATGCAAGATCAGGTCGACGCGGCCCGCCAGGTCGGAATCCGGGCCGGATTCCTCAACTCGACTCAGACCGGGCCCGAGCGGGACGAAGTCGAGCGGGCGTACGTCAGCGGCGACCTCGATCTGCTCTACATCGCGCCGGAACGGTTGACTATGGCGAACACTCAGTCGTTTCTGCGCTCGGGCCAGGTCGCACTGTTCGCCATCGACGAGGCGCACTGCGTGTCCCAATGGGGTCACGATTTCCGTCCTGACTACCTCGGATTGTCCATTTTGACTCAGGGGTGGCCAGAGGTTCCCCGGATCGCCCTGACGGCCACAGCCACTGAGGCGACCCACCAGGAGATCACCGAGCGGCTGGGGTTGGGATCGGCGAAACACTTCGTGTCATCGTTCGACCGGCCCAACATCACCTACCGCATCGAGCCGAAGGATTCGGTCACCAAGCAGCTCATCGGATTCATCCGCGGTTCTCATCAGGGGCAGGCCGGCATCGTCTACGCGCTGTCGCGGGCTTCGACCGAGAAGACGGCCGCCGCGCTGCGTGAGGCCGGAATCGACGCTTGCGCGTACCACGCCGGTCTGGATCCGACCACGCGGCGTCAAACCCAGGCCCGCTTCTTGGCTGAGGATGGGGTCGTCGTGGTCGCGACGATCGCGTTCGGGATGGGAATCGACAAGCCTGACGTCCGTTTCGTCGCCCACATCGATCTGCCACGGTCGATTGAAGGCTACTACCAGGAGACGGGGCGGGCAGGCCGCGATGGTGAGCCGGCCACAGCCTGGATGGCGTACGGTCTGAATGACGTCGTCCAACAACGGCGCATGATCGCCGAATCCTTGGGGTCCCCTGAACACAAGCGACAGCTGACCAGTCATCTGGACGCCATGCTGGCGTTGTGTGAGACCCCCGACTGCCGTCGTCAGAACATGCTCGCCTACTTCGGGCAGTCTTCCGCGGCTTGTGGCAACTGTGACACCTGTTCAAATCCGCCCCCGCGCTGGGATGGGACCGAGGCGGCGCAGAAGCTGCTGTCGACGGTGGTTCGTCTGGATCGGGAGCGTCATCAGCATTTCGGCGCGGGTCATCTGACCGACATTCTGCGTGGCACAACCACCGAGCGAACTCGGCAATGGAATCATCAAGCGTTGTCGACCTGGGGCATTGGGGCTGATCTGAGTCAGCTTCAGTGGCGTGGGGTCGTCAGGCAGTTGTTGGCGCGTGGCGATCTGGCGTTGTCGGACGATGGACATTCGACGCTGGTCGTGACCGAGTCGGGCTGGCAGGTCATGCGTGGTCAGCGCGAGGTGCCGTTGCGCGAGGACGTTCTGCGTCGCGCAGGTCGCCTTGGGGCGATCGGCAGGTCGCGCGGGTCCGCCGGTGGATCGCGCGGGTCTGGCGAGTCGGGCGGGGTCGATGGTGGGTCGCGGGGGCCTGATCGCAAGCGGCGGGGCGGGTCGTCGAGTGATGTGGAGTTGAGTGCGGGGGAAACCAGTCTGTTCGAGGCGCTTCGTCAATGGCGGCTGGCGCAGGCTCGCTCACGATCGGTGCCGCCGTACGTGGTGTTCCATGATTCGACGCTACGTCAGATCGCGTCGGTCCAGCCGACCAGCGCCGCAGAAGTGGCCGCCATCACCGGAGTCGGCGCGGCCAAACTGGAGGCGTACGGCGCGGAAGTGATCGACGTGGTCACCCAGTGGCTGGGCGGGGTCGGCGCTCAAAACGAGGCGGGTGACTGAGGGGCTGCCTGGGCGGTTGGGGCCCAGTGGACGCCCTTTGCTGATCTCCGGCTCGACCGCTCAGGTTCTCGAAACCCCTGAGTTTCGCGCAGTTATGTCGCCGTCATCGGTTTCATCACTGCGGGTGCCTCTCAGGTGGCTCGCGCGAAGGGGTCAAGCAATCTGTGTAGTATCATGTGGGTCATCAAGAACTCGGTCGGCGTCGACGCCACAGCAGGGTGTGTCGACAGACATGATGCGCCGATGTCACGCCGGGCCTCGTCGCTGATCGGAGGAGTCCATGACCCAACCACCCGTCGGCGGGTCATCTCTGCCCGCGTCGACGCCCCCGCAGAACACTCCACTGAATCCGATCCCCACCTTCGGGCCGCAGGGGTACGATCCGCCGCCTGTAGTGGATGGGACGGGTGGTTTCGTCCGCGTCCATACCGGGAATGAGGACTCGACGCCTGCGGTGAATGGGCGACTCCCGTCAGCGGCTCCACAGTCGTACCGCCCGCCGGCGGACGCGCCTGACGTGTCCCGCCCGCCGATGTCTTCGACCGCGCCCGACTCGCTCTACTCGCCGACTGCCCCCCACGCGCCCTATCCGACGACCGGGCCGCAGTCGTACCGGCCGCCGTCGGAGATCCCGGGTGGTCTCGACTCAGCGACCGGACCGTACCCCACCACCGGCCCGCCGTCTCAGGGCTCCGCGTACTTCATGGGTGCTCCGGAGATTCAGCCGGTGGGCGCTCGAAAGAAGAGACGTACGGGGTTGATCGTGGTGATTGTGGTCCTGGCAGTCGTGGTGCTCGCGGCGTCGGCCGTGGCGATCCGGGTCTTCGTGGTCGCCCATGGTGGGACGCAGTTCTGTCAGACTTTCATCGGCATGAAGTCCCAGATGACCGACCTTGGCCAGCAGATGCAGGACGCGGTCATCACCGGCGACTTCGACCAGATCGGCACAGTTCTTGGGCAGATGTCTGACACCTTCGATCAACTGCGTGGGACGAATCCTCCCGCGAGCGTGGAGCCGGCGTTGGAGACGATCATTGATGAACTCGACAGCATGCAGCAGGCGACGTCCGGCGGGCCACTGGCGTATCTGGAATACCTCGTTGTTCATGGCGATGACATCACCACCACTTTCACAACCGCAGGTGAGACCTTCGAGAAAGAAGCGATCGCCTACTGTAGCTGACCCCGGGCGATCATCACCGACATACGGCCCGGGGCGGCGAGGAAGAACCGAGAGGTGTGGCCGGGTTGGACAGGCGCGGATCGTACGACAGCGGCCGGTCAGGAAGGCCGCGCAGCGTGGCTGGCGGGACGCCCAGACTCGTGTTCGGGTGAGGTGCTCTGCGGGTGGTGTCCACCTCACCAAGATCGCCCGCCCTGGTCGCGGACGGTTCGGCCGCGACTGTCACTGCCGTACGAGCGCGCGGCAGATCGCGACCACCCGTGTGACGTTCGGCGGCGTGGTGGTCACTCCCGGACGAGCGCGCGATAGATCGCTTTGACGGCGTCGTCGTACTGTGAGGTGTTGACGGCCAGCAGATGAAGGTCGCCCCAGCGGAAGATGGTCAGGATTTCGATGTCGGCGTCGCACAAGGATGTGGCGACTCGCCCGGTCAGGACTGTTTCGGGCATCGATCCGGAGGACACCACGCCGAGTAGGCTCAACCCGTTCTCGATCTCGATGGTGGCCGGTTCGAGAGCCGCCTTGATCTGGCCCATGACGATGTGTCTGACGGGGGCGAAAGCGGCGGTGGACACGGCCACGGTCCATCCGTCGATGCTGGTCAGGGCCAGGTCGAGGACGAGGTTGGCGTCGCCGAGGATGTTGAACAGCGTGCCGGACACTCCGTGGAATCCGCTCCACTGGGGTTTGCGCAGCGTGATTGTGGTGTAGCCCTGTTTGCCCGCCAGGCCGATGATCCCCGGATCGTCAGGGCTGACCGCAGGCATGTCCTGTTGGACCCAGGTTCCCGAATCATCGGGGCGGTTGGTGTTGCGGATGTTGATCGGGATTCCGCGTTCGCGCACCGGGTTGACGGCGTCCTCGTGCAGCACAGAAGCGCCGAGGTAGGTCAGTTCGCGCAAAGCGGTGTACGACAGTCGTTCGATGGTGCGCGGTGAGTCGACGATGCGGGGGTCGGCCATGAGGATCCCGGACACGTCAGTCCAATTCTCGTAGACGTCGGCCCCGACCACTCGGGCGATCAGGGCGCCGGTGACATCGGATCCACCACGGGAGAAGGTTCGTACCTCTTGGGTGGAGGTCGCTCCATAGAACCCGGGGATGACAGCCCGTTCGACGCCTTGAAGCGCCCGGGCGATCAGTTCGTCAGTTTTGGCGGCCAGGAGTTCACCAGTGCGAGAGAACCGTACGACTTCGGCCGCGTCGATGAAGGCCCAGCCAAGGTGGGCCGCGATCAGGCGGCAGTGCAGGTATTCGCCGCGAGAGGCGATGTAGGCCTTAGTGGTCCCGGAGACGAGTTGCTCTTCGATGGCGGCGATCTCGGCGTCGAAGTCGACCTGCGAGGTTGGAACGTCCAGTTCTTCGGCGATGTCTATGAAACGTTGCTTGATCTGGCTCAGAGTGTCGGTGTAATCCTGATCGCGATGCTCCCACAATCGGTAGAGCAGGTCGGTGACTTTGATGTCGTCGCCGTCGCGTTTGCCAGGGGCCGAGGTCACCAGGTAACGCCGTCGTGGGTCAGCCGCCAAGATCGCGGCGACTTTGCGGATCTGAGCGCCCGTCGCCACACTGGACCCGCCGAATTTGGACACTATGCTGGCCATGATCGTCTCCTGTTCGGTCTGGTCACGCTGACTCTGAACAACACTACACAGTCAGTACAAAGTCCGTCTGATGGACGAGATTCGATCGTATTTCGAGACGAATCTGAGTGATTTGGCCGGTTCTCTCCCGACCGGCACCGCTGGTCGACCGTGGCGGGACGGCGTTGAGGGTCGGCTTTGGCCGATCGGCCAAAGCATGGTGCGACGACCACAATACTGTCGTGGTATTTCGGGGGTAGACTGCGAAATCTGGGCGGGTGGTGTTCGACCCCGTCTAGGCGGTGGCAGCATTTTCAACTGTCGGCGCAGTCAGTTCGATGTAGAGCAAAGGAGCAGCAAATGACAATACCCAACCCCCAGGTGCAGGAATCCTATGGTCTGTTCATCAACGGCCACTGGACGTCGGCCTCAGACGGCGGAACCTTCGAATCCACCTGTCCGGCGACCGGGGACCGCCTCGCGACATGTGCGGAGGCGACCAAACAGGATGTCGATCGGGCGGTGGACGCGGCCTGGGCGGCGTTCGAGTCATGGAAGAAAGTCGACCCGATTCAGCGGCAGAAGACTCTGTTGACCATCGCCGACATCATCGACGCCAACGCCGACCACTTGGCGTTGGTCGAGTCGCTCGACAATGGCAAGCCGATTCGTGAGACCAAGGCGGTCGACATTCCTTTGGCGGCCGATCACTTCCGCTACTTCGCCTCGGCCGTACGAACCGAGGAGGGCAGCGTGGCGATGTTGGACGAGAACACCATGTCGTTGATCATGCATGAGCCGATCGGTGTGGTCGGCCAGATCGTCCCATGGAACTTCCCGTTCCTGATGGCGGCCTGGAAGCTCGCCCCGGTTCTCGCCGCAGGGTGCTGCACGGTGTTCAAGCCGTCCAGTCAGACCAGTTTGTCGGTGTTGGAGTTGGCGCGCTTGATCCAAGACGTCCTTCCGGCCGGGGTGTTCAATGTCATCACAGGCAAGGGGTCCCGCTCAGGACAGCACATTCTGGATCATCCCGGTTTCCGTAAGCTGGCTTTCACTGGATCGACCGAGGTCGGCTGCAATGTCGCCGAAGCGGCCGCTTGCCGTCTGATTCCGTCCACGTTGGAACTGGGCGGCAAGTCAGCCAACATCTTCTTCCCGGATTGTGACTGGGATATGGCGATCGACGGGTTGCAGATGGGCATCCTGTTCAATCAGGGACAGGTCTGCTGCGCGGGCTCGCGGGTCTTCGTCCATGAGGATATCTACGACCGCTTCGTGGCCGACGCAGTCGCCGCTTTCCAACGGGTCAAAGTCGGGATGCCGTGGCTGGATGACACTCAGATGGGTGCGCAGGTCGACGCCACCCAGTTGAAGAAGATCACCGACTGGGTGGAGGAAGGCGTGCGTGAAGGCGCGACCATCGCGGTCGGCGGGCATCGCTACGAGGACGGCGAACTGGGTCAGGGCTCGTTCATGCAGCCGACGCTGCTGACCGGGGTGACCAACGACATGAAGGTCGCTCGGGAGGAGATCTTCGGACCAGTGGCCGTGGTGATCAAGTTCTCTTCAGAGCAGGAGGTCATCGCGGCGGCCAACGATTCGGATTATGGCTTGGGCGGTGGCGTGTGGACCCGCGACATCAACCGTGCGATCCGGGTGGCACGGGCGATCGAGACTGGGCGGATGTGGGTCAACTGTTACAACGCGATCCCGGCGGGCGCCCCATTCGGCGGTTACAAGACGTCGGGGATCGGTCGTGAGACTCACAAGGTGATTCTGGATCACTACACCCAGATCAAGAACATCCTTATCAACTTGGGTGAGACGCCGACAGGCTTCTATCCGAAGGCTTGAGGCTGATGATTGGACGGGGTACGGCCTGAGTCGGGCCGTACCCCAACCTTTTTGTGGGGAGGACTCACACTGTGGCGTCAGGCCAAGCGTCGGCGAAGGCGCTTCGGTGACGCTCGGCGGATTCAGGCGAGCAACGCTGGCAGGTCTTGACGCAGGAGATACGCCAGGCACTGCCATTGTGGCTGCGTGCGGTCGATCAGGAAATCTTCGACCAGTGTGGCGACCTCATCGTTGGTCAGTGTCATGGTCCAGGTGGCGGTGGCCAACAAATAGCCCGGACCGACTTCGCTGACCTGGACGGCGCTGATGGTGGGTGGGGCCAGTCGTAGTCCGGCGACGAGCGCCGCGCGTTGTAATGCCATGTGAATGAAACGGCTTCTCTCCACCACGCTCGCGCCGGAGATGATTCCGACGACGAAGCTTTCTGGTATGTGGGCCTCAAGGAAGTCGGGTCCGGCTTCGGCGAAAGCCGTGATGAAGTCTTGGGCTTGGATGGATAGGTCCTGGGGGTTATGGATCAAACTCATAACAATACTATTTAATACCAAAAGCGGTCCGTGTGTGGGAGGCGCGCCGAGTTCTCCAGGATTTCGTGAAGAAAAATGGGTCGCGAGCCCGCTGGGACTGAGCCCGGCGGGTTTGGACCACCCTTAGGCGATAGTGCGCAGGCTCGGGCTGGCGACCGTGACTGGTCGCCGTGGCCTAGGACTTCAGGCCGATCGTATAGTGGCAATGCGGAAAGGCTGAGCAGCCCCAGAACTGCTTGCCGATGTCAGCGCCCTTCTTCACCGTACGTACCACCATGGCCGCACCGCAGCGTTGACAGGTCGGTGGAGTCTGGCTCGGATTGAACGGCGGTGTCGACCGGGTGGTGCAGTGCCAGCAGACCTTCGGCGAACTGGCGCATCTCCTTGTCAGGGGAGGCTGGAGCACTCGAGGCTTTGATGCGCTCGCGCAGGTGACTGATGAGGTGATCGGCGCGTACGACCTGGCTGGCGATGCCTGGGGGAGCGCCGTCGGCTCTCAGGATGGTTCCTTCATTGGCCAGCACGACCACCGACTCGTAGAAACTGTCGAAGTAGTGGTTGGTCAGATACTGCATGACTCGACCCTTGTTCTCAGTCCGAATCTGTCGCAGCACGTCGAGGTGGCGTTGGTTTTGGGTCACAGGGGAGTAGATTCCTTCTTTCTTCCATCGGCCACTGCTGTACGACACTGTGCGGGTGAAGGCTCCTGTGGCGTCGATGGTGATGTTGCCGTAGAGGTTCTTGCACTCGATCACGAAAGTCTGCTTGCGGGTGACGACGAGGACATCGATTTGAGCGGTGAGATCGTGGCTGACCAGGCGCAGATCGCGCAAGACGCAGCAGGGTAGATGGGAATGAGTGAGTTCGAAGCGGACCTGGCGTTCGCCGTTCACGCCTTGCCGTAGTGCCCACAGTTGGCGCTTTGCCGCGCTCCCGCCAACTCCTGTGGGGGTGGGCAGCGCCTCGAACTCGGCCAGGTCTTTCTCAAGCGATGAGTCATCTTTGAGAAAGACCGGCTCTGTCTGCTTGTCGAAGATGGACACACTGCCACTCTAGTCAGGTCTCGCGGTCCCGCGAAGTCGTACTCGCCGCGCTGAGACGAATCAGACATCAGGAAATGGACCCTATGCGTTGTTTCCTGCTGACAAGGACTGAACACTGACCGCCCGACGAACGGATCGAGCCTCACCGGCGTACCTAACCTCAGGGGTCTGGATACGTAGAGCGGGCGGCCTGATGAAGCCGACTTGATTCCGTTCATACACTTGTTCGCCGGGACGGAAAAAGGGGAGAACATGGTTCGGACCAGGTCGACTGGTCAGTGGAGCAAGCCGATTCGGATTCTGGTCGCCGTCGGGTTGGCGCTGACCACAGTCACCGGGATCGGAATGGTCGCTTCATGGGCGGCTGACGGAACGTACGCCCACACGCATAAGATCAATTCGATCGCTCAAGACTATGACGCCAATCCGGGCGACGGGCAATGTCTGACGACGGCCAATGAATGCACGCTGCGGGCAGCGCTCGAAGAGGCCAACGTCTCCAACGACAAGGATCATGTCGTCGTCGACCCCGACTGGGCCAAAGCCTATGAGACCGCCTATCTCGCCGCCCATCCCGGGTACGTCGATGATCCGAACACTCCCGACGATGATTTGGCACAGATCATTCCACTGTCAACCAACAACCTGACGTGGATGATGCGCCCAGGTGGTCGGACCCAGGATCACCAAATCGATGGCACCCCCAATCAGGCGGGGACCTCTGGGGGTCCGACGGGATCCACGAGTGACTCCACTGGCGCGGTCTATCTCGCCACCAATCCGGTCACCATCGATTTGGGCGGCAAGTTGCGGATACGTGACGCCACCGTCTCTGACAGTGTCACCGCCACGCTCTTCCTGCTCAATGGAGCGAGCATCACCGTCACGGGCATCCACCAGTCGTGGACGGCCACGAGCACCTTCTATGTCGGCCCGAAGGCGTCGTCGGTCACGATCGAGAAGAACATCAGTCGTACGCCGAACTTCCATCCCGAGCGGTTCGTGTTGGTTCGTGGCGGAGCCACTGATGTGACGATTGAGAACAACGACCTGTCCGGGTATGCCGCTTCCGAAGGTTCCGCCGGATGGGGATGGATCGTCGTGAATGGGACGAATTCGACCGCAGCCAATCACGTCAAAGGCGTGCTGAACGTGTCGAACAACACCTACTTCACCGATCCGAACAGTAACGGCTGCGATTCGGGCAATGTTGGCGGCTGCAATAGTTCGGGCCTTCGCGTCGAACAGCAGTACGTCGACTCGATCAAGTTCAACTCCAACACGTCCTCGAATCTGAACGCCACGCCTAACGGAGGGGCGACGACGTACACGGCTCGCTTCCTCAACGTGGATTCAGCGACTGTGCCGAATCTTGAGGTCACAAACAACACCGTCACCAACGCGACGGTGTGGACTGATCGACCCTTGTTCGACCTGCGTGGCGCGACTGTCACTGGTTCGGCGACGTTCAG
Source organism: Propionibacteriaceae bacterium (assembly GCA_031285845.1). Lineage (GTDB taxonomy): Bacteria > Actinomycetota > Actinomycetes > Propionibacteriales > Propionibacteriaceae > WQYJ01. The sequence goes on along the minus strand of JAITVK010000013.1, from coordinate 30,099 downwards.
TGGCAACACGATCACCAACACCACGATGAAGGGCGACTCGACGACATCGCTGTTCGGCTTCAGCGGGTGGTATAACCGATCCGATCAGCCAGCCAACATCGCCTCACTGATCATCGAGAAGAACGTGATCACACAGGTCGCCTCGGCGGTGACGGGGACGGTGCAGAACCTGATCGACTTCGGCCAGGTCGGTGAAGCGGCCACCATCACCAAGCTGCAGATCTCCGACAACGTGATCACCGGCATCACTGCGCCGGTGCGTTGGGGTTACGGCATCGACGCCAACGGTTATGGGGCGATTCGCTTGCCTGGCGGCAAGCAGATCGGTTCGGGGACCATCTCGGGTAACACCATCACTGCCACCTCGTCGCTGATTCCGGCCATCGTGTGGTACGGCGCGATGACTTCGACGGGGAACACGACAGCTTCGCACATGGTGATCCAGGACAACCATTTCGACGGCTTCGGCGAACAAGCGGTGCCCAGCTACGCGGCCACGATCCGGCTGAACCGGACCGGCGCAGTGACCGTTCAGCGCAACACCTTCGGGGTCAACACCAAGACCGAGCAATCCACGCCGAACGAGGAGTCGAACTCGGATAATGCGAACGCTCCGCTGATGGTGAACAACTACGACTCGACGGCCAACGCGAAGATGAACACCTGGTTCCCGGTGGCTCGTACGACTAGCGCGACTGCCAACGTCGCGGCGGTCATCACCTCGGCCACTGAATCCCAGACGCCTTTGGACACTCCGAGTTGTGTGGCTGAAGTGGAGATCGCCCCGCCGACCGATCCGGCCGATCAGGTCGACTTGGCTTCGCCGCCGAACCGAACACCGGTGTTGACTCCAAAACCGATCAGTGTCGACATCTTCTGGACGCGAGCCACGACCGCTGAAGTGCTGTTGGCCTCCCAACCGGTCGGCGACATCGACCATCCACTGGACGCCAATGGGCATTACACCCTCAAAGTGCCTCTGCCGACCGATCCGAACGACTCCAGGTTCGACCACTTGAAGGTTGCGGCGATGGATCAATCGGGGCGGCCGGTTCTCGACGCGCAAGGCAAGCCGGTGATGGTGTTCCCGGCTGGAACAGTCCTTCCAGTGTCGGAAGCTGGTGCGTCTACTGGGGCGCTGCGCATCCAAACCCATGATCCGAACGCGGGCGACACCACCGTGTCATCGCAGCTGTCGCGTGTGGTCACGTTGTCCGGGCAGTGCGGTCCGACTCTGAGTCTCAATCGGGCCACACCGGATCCCGTGACCGGCGACGGGGGACAGAACAGTCCCACGAGCGGGCGCAACATTCACTTCACGCTCGAATCGAGTGTCGACATCGACCCGGCGTCGGTCGCCATCTCGGACTTCTCGGTCGAGGGGTCGACCGCCCTCAACACCCGGATCACCTCCGTCACCCCGACCCCGACCGACAGCAGGCTGGTGTTCGATGTGGTCGTACGGGCCGATGACTCTGGTGATGTCACGGTGTCGCTGCCGGCGGGAACGGTGACCGGTCTGAGTGGTTTGACTAACCTGACGCCCGCCAAGAGCACGGACGTGGTGGTCGAGTATCACAATCCGCTGGTTGTCAACCCGGCAGTTCTGCCGGTCATTCTGGGTGAGCCGAATGGCAAGGATTACACGATCGGGGTCGATCCGAGCGCGCCGGCTCCGAGCGCGCCGTTGACGTTCACAGTCACGCCGGACGCCACGGGCGCGACCTATCAGGTGGACGCCTCGGTCACCGCAACCGGTCAGCTGGGTTCCGACACGACAATCCATGTCAGCGCCCCAGGGCTGCCGAATGGACAATCGGTGCCGGCAGGGACCGTGGTGACTCTGAGCCACACCTTGACTACGACGGATCAGGACTACGTCGGGCTGGTGGTGCCGTCTCAGACGCTGCAACTGTTTTCGATCAGTCCACAGATCAGGATCACCGAGGCGGTTTACACCGGTGTGACGGGCAGTGACAACACTGTGGATAACATCACCGCCGGTGGGGCTCGGACTCCAGTTCCAGTCGGCTCGCAATTGCTCGACGGACAGCCGGTCTGGTTCACCTTCACGGTGACGAACATCTCGAAAGACGATTGGGCGACATCGCTGACGGATATCGAGGTGACTGACGACATCCTCGGTGTGATCGACACGATCCCCAGCTTGGCTCGAGGCGAGTCGGTGACCATTGTGTATCCGCACAACCCTGTCGCCATTCACGCCACGTCCCCGACGGGCGGGTCGTGATGACGCCGGATTCAGTCGGTTCTCACGCACGGAACACGACCGTTCTGGACGCCACGCGGGCCGGATCGATATCGGATCGTCGGTCCGCTCAGAGCGGTCCGGCGCGGCGCGCTGCGCGCTGCTCTTGGTTGCGGGGGCGACTCATCGGAGGGATGACCCCTGTGATGTGCTTGGTCGTCTTCGCGGCGTTGGTCATCGTCGGCGCGGCCTCCGGCGCGGTGTACGCCATGATGTCGGGTGGTTCGTCGATGTCGGTCGGGCGGATCCATTCCGGAGATCTGAAACTGGAAGTCGGCCAGGGGTCATGGCTTCAGACCACGCCAGGCGTCGACGATCCCGCGCAAGGCCAGTTGGGGGTGGACCCGGTCGACTTCGCAGCGATGCCTGGGGACACGTTCAGTGTCATGGTCCCGGTGACTGCAACGCTGATCGGTGACAATCTGGCCGCCGCGATGACCGTGGACTACACCCATCCGGGTGAGGTTGACGCGGACGTTCAGATCGGTTTCCATGTGGAAAATGACACGGGCGTCCAAGTCGCGCCAGCGAGCGGACAGGCCCAGTTGGGTCAGTCTGTGGCAGTGCCTGGGTTGGGCGCCAGCGCCGATGGGGGTCCGACGCATTGGCGAGTCGTCATCAGTGTCGCCGTCGGCGGCGGATACGACTGGGTCGACACTGATCCGAGCGCGACTGCGGCCACAGCTTGGGACATGGGAACTCTCAGCTTCGGTCTGGTTCAAACCCGTCAAGGCGATGGCTTCACCCCCACGCTCGGTCAAGGAGGTGAGTCATGAGCGCCCGGCGTCGCGACAGGGCTGCGCGACATCCGTGGCGTACGGTTGTCGGCACGATCCTGGCTGTCGTGGCACTGGTCGGATCCGGTGGAGTGAGCTACGCGCTGTGGGCTGATCATGGGGATGTGACACTGCCGGAGATGGCCAGAGGCGTCGTGTCGTTCGTGGCGGCCGAGCAGGTCGATCCGACCCCGCAGTACGCCCAGGCGACTACGACCGACGCTGGAACCAGTGTCAACGTGACAGTGCCAGGGTCGGTGATCGCTCAGGCGTTGGACGGGCCGGTGGTGTGGCGCTTCGACGTGTCGGGGTACGCCCAGGGCGGCGGTGGTTTGACCTACCAGGTCAGTTATCCGGATCGGGGCGACGGGACGGATTCGGTCGACTCGGTGTGGGAAGGCACGGTGACCAAGGTCTACCGGGGGGACTCCAGTGGCGACTGTACTGTTCAGGATGGCGCGGGCGACCCGCCAGCCGCGGTCGATGGAGTGATCACCAGTGAGGACGAAGTGTTGCAGGCTCCCGGCGGTTACGACGGCGCGGCCAAGACGCACATCTGGTGCGTGTCGATGGAGTGGGCCACTCGGCCTGCGGGTGAGCACGTCAATGTGGCGACGGCGACTGGAACAGCCGATGACCACAGTCGTGTGACCAGTTCGGATGTTCTTCACGCTGAGATCCTCTATCCCCCGGCGTTGGATCCGAACGGCCGCTACGCCAACACCTCGCAGGCGCAGGCCCGGGCCTTGGACGGGCGTCTGGTGTCGTCGCGCTACACCTGGTCGGCTTTGCTGGCGCCCGATCCGTCGTTGGAGTCCGATGTCACGATCACGTTGGAGCCGAGGGTCACGCGAGCCTGACGGGTCAGGCCGTCCGCCGGTTCGCTCATCGACGCTAGACTGACCACGATTGCTCGCTGACCGATCCGAAGGAGGGCGAACGCCATGGGTGGCCTCAACCAGAGTCACGGCCCGTCTCGGCGCTGCGCCAGCCGCGAAGGTCGTCGGCTCACGATCTGTTCACCGAGCAGCAGCGCGGCGGTGTGGCGACGATGAGCAAGCGTGTCACGATCACCGACTTGGCTCGAGAGTTGGGTCTGGCCAAGTCAGCCGTGTCGTACGCCCTCAACGACCAACCGGGTGTGTCAGCGCAGACCAGAGCTCGGGTGAAGGCGCTCGCCAGAAGACGTGGATGGCATCCGAGCGTGGTGGCCAGGGCGCTGGCTGGCGGTCGTTCCGCAGCGATCGGGGTCGTGCTGCGGCGCGATCCTGCCCTGCTCGGCGAGGAGCCGTGGTATCCGCTGGTCCTGGCCGGGATGGAGCAGGTCCTCCTCGAAGCCGACGTGACGTTGATGTTGCGGATGGTCGGCGATCGCGACGACATGGCGCGGCGGACTTACCGGCAGTGGGCGGAGGAGCGTCGCGTCGATGGCGTGGTTCTGTTCGATGGTGACACCGACGACGCCCGACTGCCTCTTCTGCGTGAATTGGATTTGCCGTACGTCTTGGTGGGGTTCAGCCACGGCGACGATCCGGCGGTGTTGGGTGACTCGGTGGCCGAGGCGGCCACGATCGGGCAGGCGCTGGTGGACTGTGGCTTGACCAAGGTGTTGTTCATCGGCGGCTTGGTGGAGTTGGCGGCCGAGAAGCGTCGTCGGGCGGGCTTGACTCAGTACGCCGTCGCCCACGGCCTCGATGTTCAGATTCTCGATGGCGACTACACCACACAGTCGGGCCGAGCTCTGGTTCAGCAGGTTTTGGCGAGCGGGTCGATCCCTCAAGCCGTGGTGTGTTCGAATGATTTGATGGCGGTCGGCGCGCTGGCGGGGTTGCGAGCCAGTGGGATCGACGTCCCTGGACAGACCTCGCTGATCGCGTGGGACGACTCGATCGTCTCGCGTACGGCCTTGCCGCCGCTGACGGCGCTGAATCGTGATCCGATGGCTTTCGGTCGCTCGGCGGCGCGCCTGCTGCTGGCGATCACTCAGGGCTCGCCGACCTCGACCAGGATCGTTCAGCCGGCTCGTTTGATCGTCCGCGATTCGCTGCGTCAGGTGTCTTGACTATTTGGTGATCGGTTGGTACGTTAGCCGAAACAGAACCGGTTCAGGTTCGACATGGCAGTGTTGCTGAACCGTTTCATGGCAATAGGTGATGAGACCAAGGAGGTCCATATGCGTATCAATCGCGCGGTGGCGGCGACAGGGCTGGCCCTTTGCGTGGCGATGAGTGTGTCCGGGTGTGCCTCGGACCCCAAAGACTCGTCCGGAGGATCCTCTGGCGATTCGTCGAATGTGACACTGACGTACTGGGCGAGTCAGCAGGGCACCAGTATCGACAATGACAAAGAAGTGCTTGGGCCAGTGCTCGAAGCTTTCACGAAGAAGGCCGGAATCACCGTGAATTTGGAGGTCATCGGTTGGACTGACCTTCAGACAAGGATTCAGACCGCAGTCGCCTCGGGCCAAGGTCCGGATGTGGTCAACATCGGGAACACCTGGGGCGTGTCGCTGCAAGCCACTGGGGCTTTCTTGCCTTTCGGTGACGCCGAGATGGAGGCCATCGGCGGAGCCGACAAATTCGTCGACGCGGCGCTCAAAGTCGGCGGCGCCCCCGGCACAGATCCAGGGTCGGTTCCGTTGTACGGCCTGGCGTACGGGCTCTACTACAACAAGCAGATGTTCGCCGACGCCGGCTTGACGCCGCCGACGACCTGGGAAGACATGGTGGCTGACGCCAAGGCTCTGACTGACACCAGCAAAGGCGTCTATGGGATGACGATCGCCGCTGGATCGTACCGGGAGAACGCCCACCTGACGTTCATCACTTCGCAGCAGAATGGCGTGGAGCTGTTCGACACCGCCTCGGGCAAGCCAACTTTGGCTCAAGACGGGGTCGCTGACGGAATCATGCGCTATCTCGACTTGATGCAGACGGCCAAAGTGGTCAATCCTTCTGACAGTCAACTCGACTCCGCGTCCAAGGCGATGCCGCAATTCGCCAAAGGCCAGGCGGCGATGACGATCCAGCAGTCGAACGCCGACGCCACTTTCGTGGCCAACGGCATGGCCGCCGGTTCCTGGGGCGTCGTGCCCCTGCCCGCGCCCGAAGGCGCCAAGTCGGACGTCGGCAGCCATGTCGCGGGAATCAACCTCGCAGTGTTCGCCAACACCAAGCACAAGGACCAGGCGCTGCAATTCGTCAACTGGATGACTAGTTCTGACATTCAGGCTCAGTTGGACAAGCCCTTCGCGTCACTGCCTGTGTTGGTCGACGGTGAGGCGACGTTCACCACGGACAAGGAAGAGTCCGCCACCTTCTTGGACATCTATCGGACGAAGGCCGCGCCACTGCCGCTCGTTCCGGGCGAGGATCAGTTCGAGCAGGCCGTGGGCAAGGCGATGAACCAGATGTTCGCGTCCGTCGCCACCGGATCGACGGTCACGAAGGATGACGTCATGGAGGCGTTGACGACAGCCGAGGGAACCATTCACTGAACCACTGGTGCGGCGCCTTGATTCCGAGGCGCCGCACACCGTGGAGGAGGTCATCATGTCAGCGCAGCGCATCACTGCTCAACGCCGACCGCGTCCGCGCGGCTGGTGGGTTCCTTATGTCATCATCGCGCCGGCGGCGATCATGGAGTTGGTCATCCATGTCATCCCGATGGTGACCGGCTTCGTCATCAGTTTGCTTAACCTGACGAGATATCATATCCGGGACTGGTCGAGCGCGCCGTTCGCCGGGTTGGCCAATTTCATCACCGCGCTCAACATCTCCACCCCGATCGGCCAGGGAGTGTTGCATTCCTTCGGTTTGAGTCTGGCCTACACCGTCTGCGTCGTCACGTTGGCGTGGACTTTCGGCATGGTGGCGGCCACAGTGCTGCAACGTCCGTTCCGCGGACGAGCGCTGTGGCGCACGCTGTTCCTTGTCCCGTACGCCCTGCCGATGTATGCCGGAGTGATCACGTGGAACTTCATGCTTCAACGTGATTCTGGCCTGGTCAACCATGTGTTGGTCGACCAACTGGGCCTGATGGGGGACCGCCCGTTCTGGCTGATCGGCGACAACGCGTTCCTGTCGCTGGTGATCGTGGCGGTGTGGCGCAACTGGCCGTTCGCATTCTTGATGCTGATGGCCGGGTTGCAGTCGATCCCGGCCGACGTCTATGAGGCCGCCGCGATCGACGGAGCCTCGTCGTGGCAACAGTGGCGTCGGATCACGTTGCCGATGCTGGCGCCCGTCAACCGTGTGCTGCTGCTGGTCATGAGCTTGTGGGTGTTCAACGATTTCAACACACCGTTTGTCCTGTTCGGTGACGGCCAGCCCGCCAGTGGGGATCTCATATCGTTCCACATCTACAACGCCTCGTTCCTGACTTGGGATTTCGGATTGGGTTCGGCGATGAGTGTGACGTTGTTGTTGGTGTTGCTCGCCGCTTCGCTGATCTACATGCGGGCGACGTCTCCGAAGGAGAATCGCCATGCGTGACACGAGAGGGATGAAGATCCTGCGGGTGGTCGCTCTGACTGTTTTGGGGTTGTTCGTGGCCATTCCGCTCTACGCGATGGTGACCACGGCCATCAAACCGTTGGCTGACGTTCAATCCAGCTTCTCTTGGTGGCCTTCCCGGATCACCTTCCAACCGTTCGTCGACATGTGGAAGACGGTTCCGCTGGCCAGCTATTTCAAGAACAGTCTGATTGTCGCCAGTTGTGCCACGGTGGCGTCGGTCGTGATCGCGATCTTCGCGGCGTACGCCATCTCGCGCTGGCGTTTCCGTGGTCGCGAGGGGTTCCGCACGGTGGTTCTGTCGACGCAGATGTTTCCGGGGGTGTTGTTTCTGCTGCCGCTGTTCATCATTTTCGTCAACATCGATCGCATGTTCGGGATCACACTGGTGGGGACCCCGGGTGGCCTGGTGCTGACATACCTGACGTTCTCGCTGCCCTTCTCGATCTGGATGTTGTCGGGCTATTTCGACGGGATTCCGACCGAACTCGATCAGGCCGCCAAGGTCGATGGTTGTGGGCCGATGGGGACGCTGTTTCGGGTGCTGTTGCCGACGGCTCGTCCCGGTGTCGTGGCGGTGGCGATTTACGCTTTCATGACCGCGTGGAGCGAGGTGTTGTTCGCGTCGGTGATGACCACGCAGGACAACCGTACTTTGTCGGTGGGGCTGCGCCAGTATTCGACGATGACCAACGTCTACTGGAACCAGGTGATGGCGGCGTCGCTGCTGGTCAGCGTTCCGATTGTCGTGGCGTTCTTGGCGTTGCAGAAGAGCTTCGTCGCAGGGTTGACTTCGGGGGCAGTGAAATGATATCTGATAAATAATGAGAGGACGCTGACACAATGACGGGTTTCACATGGGGCGCTGCCACTGCGGCGTACCAGATCGAAGGCGCGGTGGCCGAGGACGGGCGCACCGCCTCCATCTGGGACACTTACTCCCACACTCCGGGGCGTACGGCCCAGGGCGCGACCGGCGACATCGCCTGCGATCATTACCATCGCCTGGAAGAAGACCTCGACCTGATGGCCGAGTTGGGACTTCAGAGCTACCGCTTCTCGATCTCATGGTCGCGGGTCCAGCCGCATGGAACGGGGGAGCTGAATTCGGTCGGGGTGGGGTTCTACCGCCGCCTGGCCGATGGATTGCGCGCGCGCGGTATCACGCCGTACCCGACCTTGTATCACTGGGATCTTCCCCAAGAGCTGGAGGACCAGGGCGGGTGGGCGGCTCGCTCGACCGCTGAGGCGTTCGGGAGCTATGCCGAGGCCATCGCCGCCGAGTTCACTGACGTGGACACATGGATGACGTTGAACGAGCCGTGGTGTTCGGCTTTCCTTGGGTACGCCTCTGGGGTTCACGCGCCAGGACGTCACGATCCGGGCGACGCCATCCGGGCGATGCATCACCTCAACGTCGGTCACACTTTGGCGCAGGCCGCGCTACGGGCGAAGATTCCGCAAGTACGAATCGGCGCCGCGCTCAACCTGCGGCAGGTCCATCCCGGCGACCCGGGCGATCCAGCGGATCTGGCGGCCGCTCAAACGATTCGTCTGATGGGCAACGAGGTCTTCAACGGCCCGATGCTCGATGGCGGCTACGATCCGGCGATCATTGAGCTGGTCGCGCCAGTCATCGACCTGAACTCGCTGATCGAGGATGGTGACTTCGCCCCGGCTGGTCGCGGGCTGGATTTCATCGGCGTCAACTATTACTACTCGATGACGGTGTCCGCCAGGCGTGCTGGTTCGACAGTCAGCACCAGCGGCGGCCATGGGACCTCAGCTTTCACGCCGTGGGTCGGTTGTGGCGACGTCGTCATCCATGAGCCTGTTCCGCCGTTGACCCAGATGGGATGGGACATCGACCCGGCCGGGCTGCGCGATCTGTTGCTGGAGCTAGCTGACCGCTATCAGGGTGTCCCTTTGGTCGTCACCGAGAATGGTATGGCCAACCCCGACGTCGTCGACTCTGACGACGTGGTTCGTGATCAGGCGCGGATCAATTACATTGACCGTCACCTCGAGGCGGTCAAACAGGCGATCGAGGCAGGCGCGCCAGTTCAGGGCTACTTCTACTGGTCGCTGCTCGACAATTTCGAGTGGGCCAAAGGGTACGCTCCCCGATTCGGTCTGATCCACGTCGACTTCGACACTCAGCGTCGAGTCGTCAAAGACTCAGGTCGTTGGTACGCCGACGTGATTCGCTCTGCCGCGGGGTCCACCACACCTGTTCGTTCGGAAGACGCACGGGGGTCGGCGCAGTGACGGTGAAGCGGCCGATGGTCTGGATCGGGTCAGATCCGATGAATTCCCTGGTCGAGCAGGGTGGAGGTTCCGCTTCGGCGGGCTCTCCGCTCGGGCGGGGCGTACGTTCCACTGTCGCGCCACCGATCTGGATCGGGGTCAATTACTGGTCGAGCGCCGGCGGGCCCAGGATGTGGCGCGACTACGCCCCGGAGGTGGTTCAGGCCGAGTTGGAGCAACTGCGCGACCTCGGCCTGACGATGACCCGCAGCTTCCTGTTCTGGCCTGACGCGATGCCGAGTTGCGATCGTCTCGATGAGACGGTGATGGAGCGGTTCGAGGATTTCCTCGATCGGCATGCCCGACTGGGGTTGCGGACGATCCCGACGTTCATCGTCGGGCACATGTCCGGTCAGAACTGGGATCCGGTCTGGCGTGATGATCGTGACGTGGTCGCCGACGTCTGGTTTGTGGCTCGTCAAGCGTGGTACGTCAACCAGGTGGCCGTCCGGTTCGCCGACCATGAGGCGATCGCGGCCTGGCTGCTCACCAACGAGGCGCCGATCTATATCGACCCGGTCCGTCGTGGAGTTGATTCGATCGATCATCGGCTGGTCGACAGTTGGGCCCAACTGTTGATTTCGGCTCTGCGCGCTGGTGGGGCCCATCAGCCGGTCTCGATCGGTGATGGGGTGTGGGGCATCGAGACCACCGGTCGAGAAAACGGGTTTCGGGCCCGTGACTTAGCGGGTCAGGTGGATTTCCTTGGTCCGCATGTCTATCGGATGGAGACCGATCAGGTTCGCGAGAGCCTATCGGCCGCTTTTGTGATCGAGCTCAATCATTGGGGCAAACCGGTCATTCTGGAAGAGTTCGGTGTGACCAGCGATTACGTCGGATCAGACATGGCCGCGGCGTACTATCGCCAGATGCTCCACACCAGCTTGCTGGCTGGTGCGACCGGTTGGCTGGCGTGGAACAACGTCGACTTTGATTCTTTGCGCGATTCTGAGCCGTATAACCATCATCCCCACGAGATGCATTTTGGCGTCATCGACGCGGCCGGTCGGCCCAAACCTCAGGCGCTGGAGCTGTCTCGGTTCTCGTCGACGATCACGTCGATCGTCGAGAAGCACGGGACGCTTTGTCGACCTGACACCGACGCCGCGATCATCGTGTCGTCGTATCTCGACGGTGACCATCCGTTCACGTTGCCTGAGGATCGGTTGGCGGTCGAAGCGGCAGCACGTCAGGCGTACATCGCTAGTCGGGAGGCCGATCTGCCAGCCGCGTTGGTTCGTGAGGCTGACGGCGTGAGCGAGGGTCTGAGGCTCTACATTCTGCCGTCGGTCAAGCAACTGACTGCCCCGAGTTGGGACGCGCTGGTGTCACAAGCGGAGGCAGGAGCGGTGATCTACGCTTCCGCGTTCACCGGCGCGCACTCCACGCAACGCGGCCTGTGGTGGCCTGACACTGACTCCACCTTCGGGATTCGTCGGCTGACAAGGTACGGCGTGTCGGATCATGTGGACGACGCCGTCGTCGAGGCGCTCTTCGAGCAGGATTTCGGGTCGATTCGGGCTGGGGAGGTGCTGCGGTTCGGTGTCGGCGGATCCGACGACGCGCAGATGATGATCCCGGTCGCGCCCGACGGCGCGCAGGTGGTGGCTCGCGATCAGCACGGGCGTCCCTTCCTGCTTGAACATCGACTCGGCCAAGGCCTCACCGTGCTCTGCACTTATCCGATCGAGTATTACGCCGCTGGTCGTCGTCAGGCCAATCCGGAGGATTCGTGGCGGATCTATGACGCGCTGGCTGTCAAAGCCGGGGTTCGTCGTCCGATCCGGGTCGACGATCCATCGGTGATGTGCGCCGAACTCGACGCTGAACAGACCCGGCTGGCCTGGCTGGTCAATCTGAGCGCGGAACCTGTGGCCGTACGCCCCCGTTTCGTCGGGGCTGACCATCTGGTTGGTCTCGACGGTGATCGGTTGCCCCAAGTCATCGACCTGGAGCCATTCGGAGTTGTGGCCGCCGTGATGGTCTGATCGGAGTTTTGGGCTGGTCGGCCTCCCCGCAGCTCGGACGGAATGAGGTTTGGGTCATGCGGCCTCCCGGCAGTCGGCTTGGTCGTCGCGTTCGGCGGATCTGGAGACAATCAGCTAAACTGGACCCGGTCCTCCGTGCGGCGGTACCTCCCTTAACCCCTCCAGGGCCGGAAGGCAGCAAAGGTCGGGGAGCTCTTCCGGGTGTGCGGAGGACCGCTTATTCTCATGGCGCCGACGGCAGTGTGGAGCGAAGATGTTCCACGGGTGCGGCACGGCGGTCGGTCATCTGCCCGCACGATCCTCGCTTTCGTGCTCTTCTGAGCGCGTGCCGCTCAGTGTTCACTCGGCGGATCGGATGACGTACGGGCTGAAGCCCAGATCCTGCCCGTAGACCGTGGTCAGCGCGGCCCAGGCCAAGCGATCACCCAACATGAGTTTGTTCATGGGATGCAGGTCGTTCGCATCGCCGATGTCTTCGGCGGTGACCATGGCTGTGCGGGGGATGTCCAGGCAGGCGGCTTGGGCCGCGCGGATCGCGGCCCACATGTCACGGGCGGTGGGGGTCGGAGCCCAGTGGGCCAGTTGGGTGAAGATCACGGGCAGTTCGGGCCAGAACTCACGCCACGACTGAACCATGGCGGCGAAACGGCCATGGTATTCGTGGGCTCGGTCAGCGTCCGACTCCCCTTGATACCACAGCATCCCGGTGGGTCGTAGTTTCGACAGCGGTACGACCATGGCGTTGAACAGCCCGGCCGGTTCATAGATCAACGTGGTCGTGGGTGGCGCATCGGCGCAGGTCAGACCGCGTTTGAACCGCCAGGTCTCGGCCGATAGATTCCAGTCGCGCGCCGCGGTGTGCAGTAGGCGTAGTTTGCCGGGGGTGACCTCGCCTTGGCCTGAGTTGATCAGGATTCGGATCGCGATGACGACCCGGCCGGAAGGCAGGGCGATGTCGTACTGCGGGTGGACGTAGCGGTGCTCGGCGCGCCCGACCAACCGCCCGTCGACCCAGACCTCCGCCGCGTCGACGACTGCGCCAAAATACAGCGTGGCTGGCCCAGCGGCGGCCTCCGGCACTTCGATGGTCGTACGCAGCCATACTGCTCCTGACGAAGTGTCTTCCCATGTCGCGCCTAGGTCATGGATCGGCCAGTCGGAGTCATCGAAGTCAGGGTCGGCCCAGCCTACGGTCAGCCCCTCGTCTTGGGCGTCACGCATCGTGGCGTACGATTCGGTGAGCTCGGCGTTCTCGGCTTCGATCGCCTCGACGGCTCCGGGACGCGCCAGATCATGCAGTCGGGCGGCCTCGTCGGGCCACGGTGTCAGCGCTTGTTCTGGAGTCCATGATCGTACGGGCGTCCCGCCGACCGCCACGGCGACCAGGCCGATCGGAACACCAGTTTGGGTGAGAACGCGCTGAGCGAAAAAGTAGCCAGCGGCGGTGAATTGGCCGATCGTCTCGGGGGTGGCGATGATCCAGCGCCCGCCCGTCAGTGTCGGATGCGGGGTGGAAAAGTCGAAGCCGCATGGCACGTTGAACAGCCGAATCAGCGGCTGATCGGCCTGGGCGTACTGCCAAGGGACCATGTTCTTCACCCAGCTCATCGGCAGTTCCATATTGGATTGGCCAGCCGTCAGCCACAGGTCGCCGAAGATCAGGCCGCGGCAGATGACGCGCTGGTCGGGTGTCGCTGCGATCAGGGTGTACGAACCGCCTGTCGGCGTGGCGGGAACAGTCACCGACCAGGCGCCATCGTCGTCGGTGACGGTTGTGGCTCCGACAGGCGCGGGGTTGGTGGCGACCTCGTCGGCGTCGGCGGGAATCAAGGTGAGCGTCACCGGTGTTCCGGGGGCCGCGCTGCCCCAGATGTCGAGCGGGCGATCGCGGGCCAGAACGGCGTCATCGGTGAAAAGCGGAGACAATCTCAGTGTCATGGAGTCATTCTGACACACCGTCCGTGGCCGCAGGTCGTACTCCTGGCCGAGACCTGGCTCAGCGGCGAATGTCCGCGAAACTTGTGGCCGATCCGCTGTGGTGGGGCGAGTCGTCGGCTTGCTCATCCCGCGACCGATCACGTCGGTGACGTGTCGCGACTTGTCGGTTCGCTTAGTGAATTCTGACAAACCGCCTGGTGGGGTAAGGATCACCAAGAGCGGATTGGCGCCGGGGCGCACGAGTCTCGGAACCAGCCAACCCAACAGGCCGAACCAGCCAAGGAAGGATGTCATCCCCATGCTTACTATCAATGGGCACCCATCTCGAATCATCGCACGAGCGCTCCTCGCGGCGACTCTCATTGTCGGCGGCTGCGCGGCCTGGTTCGGCACGCAGTCGAACGACTACGCCATCGCGGTCTTCCCCGTCGTCGGATGGTTCGAGACGATCATCCAGGTCTAGGTCGGTCCGCTCAGGTCGGACCAACCATCGACGGTTGGGATGACGACCACGATCCTTCGCCTGCGGGGCGGCCGCGGTGTCGTCGAAGCGGCCTCTGGGATGCGCGTCCCAAGATCTTTGTGTGCGGGGGTGGCCGCGAGGTCCGGCGCGCCACGCGGCATCGGCGCGAAGGTGGCGCCTTCGACGGTGGGCGCGGACAGCCGCCCCAAGATGGGAGCGGTCAGAGCCCGAGCGTCTGCGTCGAGGCTGGATGCGAGGCCCCGCGCCCGAGCCGGGGCTGAGCGCACAGTCGTGTCGGTGAGTTCGCATCATGGCCTCACAGTTCGCTAAGATCGACGGCGGAGGATTCGCCTAGAGGCCTATGGCGCTCGCTTGGAAAGCGGGTTGGGTTCACGCCCTCACGAGTTCGAATCTCGTATCCTCCGCTGTTGGAATTGCCGGTTGGCTAGGTATAATAGACACAAAGCACACTCAGATGGTCTCAATGCGTACGTTACGCGTACGTGAATGACCACTTGCTGTACCGAGCGCGTACGTCGGACGCGTACGTCAAAAGACGTACGCGTATCAGGATTGATTACTACCGTCGGTGGGTTCTGAGGCGAGGCGTGTTGGTCGGGCCGAGCGGTAAGGCTAATCCTGTCCCGGGTCTTGGTCGGCGATTCTCTTGGCGGTGGGAGCGGCGGCGATGGCGTCGTCGGGTAGCCAGTCCTTGGCGTCGGGGTCGGTGTGGTAGGCGTGTGCCATCTCAAGATGGCTGCGCCATTCGCGGGAACCGATGATCGGACGGCAAGGTCGGGGTTTGCCTTGGGTGTCTTGTTTGCGGTCGGTGTCGTCTCGTTGGCACCAGTCGATTGAGATGGCGGCAATGAGGCCTTTGAGGTTGCTGAGCGCATCCGAGATCGCGTCTGGGCTGATCGTCGGTGACGCGCTGGCGGCGGTTTTGGGGTGGAGTTTCAGGTTTCGGGTACTGGCTCGCCAGCGGCGGTTCGGTTCGTCCACGATCTGGCTTTGAGTCTCCGCTGGCGCGTGCTGGGTGGCTCGGATGAGTGCGACCTCGGCGTCGAGCGTGGTCTTGACGGCGGCGACGAGCAGTCTGTTGGCATGGGTCAAGCCCTGCATGGCTTGGCGTACTTTCTCGTCGTCCACTGAACGTTCGCCTTGCACCAACTGGTCGAGCGGGATGGCGAACACTCGTGACAGGGCGATCAGTTCGTCCACTCTGATCGGGCGCAGGCGCAGTTCGCCTTTGGCGTTTGGACGGGGGATGACCGATTGCCGTAGTGAGGAGGCGGCCACATCGCAGCCCTCGCGTTTCATCGCGGCGGCCAGCTTGTGATACGACCAGCCAAGCTCGTGGAGTTGGGCGGTGATGACTCGGGCGAGGTGTTTCTCGACGCCGATGGTTGATGTTCGGTGTGGCCTGGTCATGCTGCTCGTTTCGACTTATACACCCAGTTTCGGGGAAGAAACCCGGTCAAATCCCAGCCTAGCGTCAGTAGTTTGCGGTTTATGAATCTATAGCGACGCCTTTTGCGCACTTTTGTGAGTGAAAGGAGAAGCGAAATGCTGACAGCACCCGACAGGCAGGCAGGCCCCTACGCCGCCTGGCTCACCCTGAAAGACGCCGCCCACTATACCGGGGCGTCGATGGACACCCTGCGCCGTCGCATCAGCGACGGCCAACTACGGGCTTACCGCGTGGGACGTTCCCATATGGTACGGCTCAAGACCTCCGACTTGGACGCGCTAATGAAACCCATCCCCACGGTTAGACGCCAGGCGGTGGGACTATGACCGACCTACCGAACCCGCTGTTGACTACCGGGGAGGCCGCCGAGTATCTGCGTGTGTCGTCGCGTTGGCTGGCCCACTCGCGGCATCACGAACCGGGGGCTGCTCCGCCGTTCGTCCAAGTCGGGCGACGCATCTACTACCGAGTAACTGATCTGGATACGTGGATCGGCGAGCACGGTGCTCTAGACATTCATCGGAGGCGACCGTGAACTCGAAGCAACGCTGGGTGGTCGGAGTCGGTGTGGCTGGCACCGTCTTTATCGCCGCCGGAGCGTTTTGGTTGTCGTTCGCCGCACTGGAAAGACTAGCTATCAAGGCTGGGATCGACCCTACTCAGGCCTGGGCGTGGCCGCTGATTGTGGACGGGCTGATCGTCGCCGCGACGGTGGCGGTTGTCGCTCTGACTGGGCAGCGGAGCCGATGGTACGCCTGGCTACTGCTCGCCGGTGCGGCGTTGGTGTCTGTGTCCGCCAACGCACTCCAGGCAGTCATGCCCGATTCCGATTCGGTGCCGCCTGTAGTTGCAGCCATCGTCGCATCCGTGCCACCGCTAGTGCTGCTCGCCGTCACACACCTGACCGTCATTCTCATCAAACGCGACCCGCAAGCGCACGTCGCGGTCATGGGTGAACCGAGCACGCCCACAACCCCGCAAGGCTTCCTGCTGGACTATCTGGCCGCCCATGAAGGTGTCGCGCTCGCCCGCGATGTCATCGCCGCTGCCGAGACTGCCGGATTCAGCGCCAACCAGATCAAGACCGCCCGGTTGCGTTGCACCGATCCGCAGGTGTCATCCACCAAGGACGCCATGCATGGCGGCTGGTTGTGGACGATCCAAAACGCTGATGCCGCTGAAGGTGCCGACTGACACCTTCGGCAACTCGGCTATCAACCAACCCGCAGCCAGGGCGGCGAAGTATGGGGGAGTGACTCCGCTCGCTGGCAGTCTGCCGACGCTCCACTCGACCAGCGCAACCGCCACCGTCCCATTTTGTTCCCGTCTTGAAAGCCCTACCCATGCCATCATCAGTCAGCCCACGAACTGCCCCAATCAGCCGAGCGCAATTCATCCGTCATTTCTGTATCTCAATTCCTCTACGCTTCTTGCAAACCGACACCGAAGGGTCGGTTAACCCCACCCGTGGGCGCGTCCGGCAGTCGAATCCTGGCCAGGACGAAGAGAGAACGAACCCCGGCTCCAGACGGTTTTCGCCACTCCCAGGGCGGTTGAGATGACCGTCTCGATGAGCTTGATGCACTCAGGTTCGGGCTACCGCTACCTGCTGAAGACGGTCGCCACCGGCGATGGTGACCGTGACCTGTCACAACCACTCACCAAGTACTACGTCGAGAAAGGAACACCGCCTGGAAGATGGCTAGGCAGCGGCTTGCATAGCCTGAACGACCCAACGCTGATCATAGATGCGCCTGTCACCGAGCAGCAACTGCAACTGCTCATCGGATACGGCTTGCACCCCACGACAGCCGAGAAACTCGGTCGAGCTTTCGGCAACTACCGCAAGACTGCGCAACGCATCCACGAACGCATCACTGAACTGGACGCAACCCTCGGCGACGATGCTCGCACGGAAGCGATCTCGTGTATCGAAGCCGAAGAGCAGCAGGCGGGAACTCGTCGAGCGACGGCTGGTTGGGATTTCACCATCGCGGTCCCGAAATCGGTGTCAACACTGTGGGCATTGGCTGATGCCGGAACGCAGGCGATGATCACCCAGGCTCATCACGACGCTGTTGCCCAGGTGATAGACATGCTGGAACGCAACTTGGTTTGGACACGCACCGGCAAAGGCGGCAGTGTCCACGCCGAGGTGACCGGCGTGGTGGCCGCGGCGTTCGATCACTACGACTCTCGCGCTGGCGACCCACACCTGCACACCCATGTTGTGGTCTCCAACAAGGTCATGCGCACAGGCGCTGGTGGCTGGTATGCCCTCGACGGAACCCCGCTGCATAACGCCACCGTCGCCCTGTCCGAACTTCACAACGCGATCTTGGCTGACCTGCTGACCCGACGTTTCGGCGTCCAATGGAGACCTCGTAATCAAGGCCGAGACCACAATCCCAGTTGGGAAATCAGTGGCGTCCCCGAGGAGTTGCTTCGGGAGTTCTCGTCCCGCTCCTGTGACATTGACGACGAAACCGATCGGCTGATCGCCTCCTATGCCGAGCGGTACGGCAGGCAACCGAGCAAGAAAACCATCATTCGCCTGCGTCAACTCGCCACCCTCACCACCAGACCCGAAAAGGTCGTCCGTTCCCTGGCAGATTTGACCGGACGTTGGCGCGATCAAGCCGCCACCATTCTCCAGCGCGACCCGCAAACCTGGGCGACCGAACTGCTCGCCGACGAGAATACCGAGCCGCTGCTACGCGCTGACGACATCCCACCCAAAGCCATCACCCAAGCGGCCCATCAAACGCTGATCGCTGTCGGCAACCGGCGAACGACCTGGCGCTACTGGAACCTGCACGCCGAGGCGTCCCGACAGACAAAGGGCTGGCGTTTCGCAACCCCCGCAGACCGGGAAACCATCACCGCCCAGATCGCCGAGGCCGCACAAGCCGCATCAGTCAAACTCACCCCGACCGCGCTCGTCGCACCGGCAGCATTGACCCGTGCCGACGGGACGAGCCTGTTCCGTCCCAAGAACCAGGCGCTGTTCACCAGCCAAGCCATGCTCGACGCCGAAGAACGCCTGCTCAGCCTCGCCACCGACACCACCGGCCCAACCCTCGACCTCAACACCATTCAGCAGATTGCCAGCCAACCCGACGAGACCGGTCTCACCTTGGGTCTTGACCAGCAAGACGCACTGGAACGCATCGCAGTATCCGGCATCAAGGTCGATGTGCTGGTGGGGCCTGCGGGAGCCGGGAAAACCACAGCCATGCGTGCCCTCAAACAAGCCTGGGAACAGCAGAACGGTCCTGGTTCGGTTGTCGGACTGGCACCCTCAGCCACTGCCGCCCAAGTACTGGGTAACGACCTCGGCATCGCCACCGAGAACACCGCTAAATGGCTGGTTGACCACGACAAGAACGGGAGAGGCTTCCGCGCCGGGCAACTGGTCATCATCGACGAAGCGAGCCTGGCCGGGACATTCACCCTTGACCGCATCTGCGCCCTCGCCACCCAAGCCGGAGCGAAAGTCTTGCTTGTCGGCGACTGGGCACAACTCCAAGCCGTTGAAGCCGGTGGTGCATTCAACCTCATCGTCACCAGTCGCAACGACACCCCAGAACTATCCGACATCCACCGCTTCACCCACCAATGGGAGAAAACCGCATCACTGGAACTACGATTCGGCAACCCCGATGTCATCAGCACCTACACCCAGCACGGACGCATCCACGATGGCGACACCGACACCATGCGTCAGGCCGCATATGCCGCGTGGAAAGCCGACACCAACGCCGGTCTGCAATCCGTCCTCATCGCCGACGACCGCGCCACCGTCACCGAACTCAACCGCCAAGCCCGACACGACCGAATCATCGCCGGACTCGTCGATCCCACAACCGAACTCAACCTCACCGAGGGAACCAGAGCTTCTTTGGGAGACCTCATCATCACCCGTCGCAACGACCGCCGTATCGTCGCAGGTTCCACCGGTTGGGTACGCAACGGCGACCGCTGGACCATCACCCACATCAACCCCGACGGCTCCGCCATCGTCCGCCGCGCTGGCTACACCAGAGGCGCATCCACCATCCTCCCGGCTCCATACGTGAAAGAAGCTGTCGATCTCGGATACGCGGCCACGGCCCACAGATCACAAGGCATCACCGTGGACACCAGCCACACTGTGGTTTCCTCCAAGACACCGCGCGAAAATCTCTACGTGGCCATGACCAGAGGACGCCAAACCAACACCGCCTACGTCACCATCGACCACGCCACCGAGGACACCCAGCACTTGGGGAAAGGAAGGACCACCGCCGCCGAAGTCTTAACCCAAGTCCTACGAACCAATGGAGCTGAGCCCTCAGCCCACCAAGCCAAGCAGGCTGAAGAACACCGCTGGCTAGGCATCGGCCAACTCCTGACCGAATGCCAACAACTCATCACCGAGGCCCGCCGAGAGTGGGAAGCCCTACCCATCCCCGACAAAGCCAAACGAATGCACGCCCAACCAGCCATCCATCGAACGACAAGGCGTTACATCGCCGGACTGATCCCCGAACCCGCATTCCCGGCCTCGCCAGAAATCCGGCACGTCCTCGACGTACGCAAGCAAGCCATCGACCAACGTGTGACTACGCTCACCACTCAAGCCTTGAGTGAGAACCCACCCTGGCTCAAAGACCTCGGCCCCAAACCAACAGACCCCAAAGCCCGTGCCCGCTGGGGCACCGCGCTCAAGACAGTTGTCGCTTACCGTAATGCCCACGAGATCACGAGCGACCATGCCCTCGGCAGTACCGCCACCACTGCCGATCAGCGGCTCCAGCGGGCCAACGCTCAAGTGCGGATCAGTCGTCTTCGCGGAAGCGGCCAAGTCGATCCACAGTCCACCCTGACCGCAGTGCCAAACCGTCAACCGCACATGAGTATGAGCTTGTAACCTGGCGGAGATGGGATACGCTCAGCTTATGGCATTTAGATTGCTAGAACCCGTAGTTCAACGTCTTGTGGTGGCCGAATCCGGCGATCGCGATCCGGCAAGCCTGTTTATGGAGGGAATGTTTCTCGCAGAATGCACGTTGAAGGCTGCGGTTGCAGGAATTGTTGCTGGGATTCATGACGATCCTGACCGGTATAGATATCGATATGAACATAAGTTAGTCAGAGCTACCGGAATTGGTGACTGGTCTCGCACTGTCCAGCAGGTGGCGTCTGGACCCGCCTATGGCCTCCTAGCTGACCCGTTCCAGGCAGCGGTAAACACACTGACCCGTAGTTTACCAACGGCGGATAAGGTTTGGCAGTGCGTAGCCGTCGAGAAACTGGTGGCGACCCTGCGCGTGGTAAAACCAGAAGTATCAGTTTCGGCTAGAATAAGTGCTCAGCAATGGCTGGTTGATCTGGCGACCCTGCGTAATCGAACGAGAGGGCATGGTGCGCTCACGCAGTCCAAGGCGGAGCTGATGTGGCCCACTCTCAAGGAGTCAGTTCGCGCGTTTGTTGAAGGCTTTCCGTTGTTTCAATCAGAATGGGCCTACTTGCATCGAAACAACTCGGGCAAGTACAAGGTCGTGCCAGTCTCGGATTCAGCTTCCTCTCTCGACTACCTAAAATCCAGCACCGACTTCACCTTCACGGATGGCATCTATGTCGCTACGGATGATGGACGCCCAATGGTCGTCAGTCTGATTCTCTCAGATAGTGATCTCACTGACTTTTGGTTCGCGAACGGTAACTACAACGACAAGGATGAGACCGCCGAGTGGTTCTCGTATGCGAGTGACAACGCTGTTCGTCACACAGCTGTAGCATGGAGTGCTCTGCCCACTGCGCTGCCAGGCAGCCATACAGAGGGCAAAACACTGCTAGACGTGCAAGGGCAGGTGTTTGGGAATCTGCCACCGTCGCCTGAAGGTTATGTGGACCGACCCAGCCTCGAATCGGAACTCAGAGGAAGATTGGGGGCCTCGGATTGGCACAGGGTCGTGACACTTGTCGGAGCCGGTGGGTCGGGTAAGACGACTCTGACTCTTGCAGTGCTCCATGGATTGGCTCAAAATGGGCCATACGAGACCATGCTGTGGTTCTCCTCCCGTGACGTCGACTTGACTGAGAGAGGACCAATCTCGGTAGTGCCGAAAGTGCTTACACTCAAGGAGATCAGCTTGACTCTCTGGTCCTTGATGCATGGCGAAGCTCCACCAAAACAGTTTGACAAGGAGGAGTTTCTTGCCCGGCAACTCCAAGCGTCTGAACTTGGGGCGTGCCTTTTCATTTTCGACAACTTTGAAACCATCGAACAGCCCGTAGCAGTGTACGACTGGCTGAACGCCCATATAGGTGCCAAAAACAAGATACTCATAACAACGAGGCTGCGAAGTTTCAAAGGTGACTACCCTGTAGAAGTCGCCGGTATGACGCGATCTGAGTTCGGCCTACTAGTGGACACCGTGAGTGAGAGACTTGGGATAGTGGGTCGGCTCTCCTCATCGCAAGTCGACGACTTGTTTGCGAAATCGGATGGCCACCCATACATCACTAAGTTGATTCTCGGTCATATTGCAGTAGCCGGGACGCAGCAGGGGCTTGGCAGGATTATCGCCCGGCGGGAAGATGTACTTGACGCACTTTTTGAGAGGTCGTTCAAGCAAGTGACCCCATTGGCTCAGTGCGCTTTTCTGACTCTTTGTGGCTGGCGCTCGGTCGTTCCCCGTCTCGCCATTGAAGCTGTGCTCATTCACTCAGTGCGTCCAGACGAAATGCCTGACACGAGTGCTGCAGTCGATCAGCTCGCCAATTATTCTCTCATTGAGTTAATTTCGGGCCAAGATGACAGTGTGTTTGTCCGGGTCCCGAATATCGCAAGGCTTTTTGGCCAAAAGAAGCTCGAAGTAAATCCTTCTCAGGCTCTGATCAGAGAGAATATTGATCTACTACAGCTCTTTGGAGCAATGCACGAGAGTGAGGTTGCCAGGGGGTACCAGCCGCGTTTGAATAAGTTTCTGTCATCTTTAGATGACCGGATCAATACGCCGGAAGACCTTGCAAAGTGGTCTCCCACAGTTGAGACTATCGCTAGATCGTTACCTGATGCATGGTTGAAACTGGCTGATTGGGAAGAGGCTCAGGGCAGCCCTGAAAAGGGGCTAGAGGCAAGTAGTCGCTTTCTGGAGGCGTTACCTCAAAGCAAGCGTGGGTGGAAACGTTACTTGAGGGCGGCTGAATCAGCTGGGGATATTCGTGCGCAAGCACAGGCGCTTATTAGCTATAGCCGTCTCAGGCATGAGGCGCTCTGGGACGTGTTTGGAAACGTCAATCGTTTGAATGGTCTCTTTCAAGATCTTCGTGTTCTCATGGAGAGAGAAGAGAGGGAAGCTCTGTACTCTTCCATGCTGGTGTTATTTGATAACATTAATATGTCTGAAATGAATCCAACTCAGCTCAGTCTCTTAGCCTGGCTGGCTATTCATGCTGGTAAGAAGGGCAGCGCAAGGAAATATGTGGCCTTTCTGCAAAAAATTGATCCCGAAAATAAGCATCTGCCAGGATTGCAGAATATCTACTAACAGTGTACTGATGGCCTAGCAGATAGACAGTCCTGGGGTGGGACTGAACCTTCTTGATCATGACTTCCACGAGATTGCACTTTGTGCTCCGCGAGCCAAGCCACGATCCACGACCGATGAACTCCAAGTAGTCCCTTACTTGTGCTTACTCTCTTGAAGGGCTCTATGGACTGCTTGTACTGAGATAAGCTGTTTTCCATCACCGTTTCTCGTCACCCAGGTGAATCCAGCCCCGTACTTCTTCTTTGAATCAATCAGAGCCCCTTGAACGAGGAATGGTAGTCGACTGGCATTCTGAGGCGGGATTAGGATACCAAGAACCTCCCTACCGTCCTTCCGAAAGACTGTCACGTCGAGTCGTTGTAGCGCTGGATAGATGAGGTTATCTATCACCGTGCGCAACTGAGGAATGGACAAATTCAGGCGGGTAGTCCCCAGGACGGCAGAGACGGTATCACGCTGGTAGGAATCCTTTTCCGTCGCCAATCCCACGACGATGATTCCGCCCGAGTCCAAGTTTGCCATGCTGGCAACGTCTAACGCTAGTTCGAACTGCTGTCTAGGATCGTGCATCCCGTACATTTTCTGCTTGGCCTCAAACCAGTCTGTCTCATGTTTTCCAACTAGTGAATCCCATTGGTCTAGCGCTAACAGGCGATACACAGAGAGTGGAGATTCTCTCAAGTCAACTCCCAATAGCACTGCAATGGCCGTCTGGCATTTGAATGCAATCTCTTGCATGGTCATCTCTCCTGGGATATGGAATTTCACATAAATGTCTGGGATGCCATCAGATTCACCCAAGTGGAGATCAGTTACCCTAATTGAGGCAGAGGCCAAAACGGCGTCGAGCATGGCACGTGCTGAAGGAAGGTCTTTTGCTACGGGGAAGTCCGCTAAGATGTCTACGCCGTCTGGGTAACCGTCTTGGACTCGAACTGTCATGAAGTCGTGATCTGGATCTTCTCGCCTTGGCGGCCACTTTGCGTATCCGAGATCAACTCCGAAAACGGCATCTGCTCCGCCTATGCGAACATCGAGATAGCAATGTGGATAACTGGGATCGCCCGATTTGACGGCGATCTGTAGCGTGCGCGTAACATCGTCTAAGGTCAGAGCAGCGATGTCCTCTACGTCGATATCCATGTGACCGTATGTGTAGTCAAACGTGCCAACCGCTCCGTTTGAGAACACAACAGGGATGGTCGGCCTAGGAACAGGAACTCTCAACTCCACGCATGTCATGCTACTGGTTCGATGATGGGTTTGCTCTAAAGGGCGGGGTCCACCGATCCGACCCTAGTGCGGCTCAGTAGGATCGAGATATCGAACCTACCTCGATATGGCTGCCCTGCTATCCGCGTATCGTGCCGAATCAAGTAGCAGTGCTCTGGGCGGGCTATGCTTCGTGTTCCGCGAGCCAGGCTAAACCAGCGTCGGTGGTGAGGTATCGCTGTTGCGGACTGTTTGGGCTGGATGGATCAGTGAGTACAAGCAACCCAGCCTCCAGCAATGGATGAATATGTCGGCGGGCGTTTCGAGAGTCGCTTGAGATGCCGATCTCCCTGAGAATGTCGGCCCGCGATACGGGGGCCGACATCGCGAGTTGAAGTATGGCGAGAGCCTGCGGGCCTACTTGGTGACTTACTTGGTGACTTACTTGGTGACTGGGTGAGTCACTATCAACGGGTTGGTCGCCGAGCTGTGACGACCTCAGGCCACCGGCCATGATCTCAGCGTGGCGAGTGGGCACAATGAACCGCAGTCTCCCTGGCAACTCGACGTAGCTCGGTTCATCCAGTCCAAGCTCGGCGGCCAGCCGGAACATGCGCCGCACACCAGAGCCCCACTGTTCGACCTTGCCAGCTTCACGGAAGACGCGCGCGATGACTTGGTTACGAATCCGGGAGGTGCCGCTACGCATCTGCTCGACTGTCAGCCCGGGCAGCAGTCCGCCGAGGCTTTCGACATAGATGCGGTCGTCATAGAAGGCCACGCGGATTGGTCCGCCGTGTTGGGTGTAGTCAGAGTGGATGAGCGCGTTCGTGACAGCCTCTCGGATGATGTCGAGCGGAACGCTCCAGTCGTCCTTGCGCGTCCATTCCCGCATGTCCGCGCCCCGGAAGGCGTGTCGTTTGAGGAAGTCTTCCACCAGATCGGGCATGTCGAGGGGGTTGGCGTACAGCTCAAGCAGGTCGGTGATATCGAGGCCGTCGGGGCCGCGGAAACGTGCGCAGTACACCCAGGCGTCGGGAAACAGCCGTTCCCGGTCTTTGCCGAACAGCAGCACACCGCCGTTGGTTGGCACGGCCTTGCCCTGGTCCTCGGTGGCCAGGTGCAGGACGGTCTTCGCTAGCTCGACATTGCGGTCTGGTAGTGCTTTGGCGATGGCGTCGTCATCCAGGCCGAGTTTGTCGTGATGGTTGGGCATCTGATCGAAGCCGTAGCCCTCGGATTGACGGTGAAGCTCCGCAATTGTCCACTGGTCTGCCTGGACGTTGCTGGAACCCAGCCGAACGTAGACGCCCTGATCAGGGCCCTCGGCTGTGACATGGAACGGGCGTAGGCCAGCCGGGTAAACCTTGGCGACCATCAGCAGTTTGTCGTCGACGGTGATCGTCTCAATTTCGGGCACCAACAGTGGCGAGACGCCGTTCATGACCATGTTGGCCAGCCGATTCTCCTCAACCAATGGATCGGCCACTCCCAGGACGCTGTGCTTGTCATCGACTCCGACGACAAGGCAACCACCTGACGAGTTGGCGAACGCGACAAGCGCCCGCAATATCCGGTTCGGTGACGACAGGTCACGCTTGTACTCCAGCGTCTTGGACTCGTAGGCGGCCAGCGTGCCGTCCTGCGTCAAGGTTGGGACGAAATCAATGCTCACAACTATCCTCCCGTCTCATCCGAATCGTCATGGAATAGCCTAATCATCAGCACCGACAATCTTTGCTCGACCGAGCCCTTGCGCTTCGATTTCGGCGGATTCGGCCTGCATGATTGCACGCTGGTAATCCAACTCGGCCCGTTGATAACGCAGAGCCGTCTTGGCTGACGTGTGCCCGCCGACCGTCATGACGGCTTTGAGGTTGCCGCCAGAAAGGCGGTAGATACCCGTCAGGCCGGTGACTCTGGTTCCGTGGAAGACGTAACCGCCGTTCTCGGTCAGCAAGCGCTTGATGGCTTCGTCATCGGTTTCGTCAGCGACCTGCTGGCAGGCCTTCTTGAACATCTTCAGCCAGGCCGCCGAACGAACAGGCTTCCCATCCATCGTCCAAAACAACAGGCCAGTTGGGCCGAGTTGGGTGACGTCGCGCAAGTGCTCGCGTACATCGTTCATCAGTGCTTGCGGGATCACCAAGCGACGGTCGCTACGGTCAGTTTTGAGCTTGCCGATGGGGTTGTCCCAGTCGTGCTGGTTGACGGAATGCTGGACGTGGAGCACATCACCGTCGAAGTCTTGGCGCTGGAGTGCGCGTACCTCTCCTGAACGCAGACCGAGGACACCGGCCAGTAAAACACCGAGACGGAACCGTACGGGCATGGTGTCAGCGATGGCATACAGCACCGGCAGCGGCAAGGGCGCATTGTCACGCTCCCGCGAGGGCTTGCCCGCGCCTTTGATCTTGACCGGATTCACTTCAACGGCCAACTCCTCGTCCTCGACGGCTGCATTCATGATCGCCCGCAGCAGAGCGTACGCTTGATTGCAAGAGTCGAGGCGCTCACTCAGCGGCAGGCTCGCCCACCAGTCCTTGACCTGCTTGCGGGTCAACTCCTCGACTTTCACCTCGCCTAAGCCGTGCGTCGTGTAAACCTTGGGTTTAGCGGTCTTCTTCTTCGACGGCAGCGGCTCACCCAGAATGTAGAACTTGAGCAACTGCCGATAGCGGGACTTCGTACCCTCGCTGGGCCTGCTCTCGACGTACGCGCTCCCGAAATCAGCGATGGTCGGCGCGCTACGCCGAGCTTCCGCATCGCGGCGATCCTCGACGATCCGATCCGCTGGCGGCGTCCACTTGCCCGAACTGATCAACCCCTGCTCCTGATCAAGCCAGGCACGGGCGTCCCCCTTTGTCTGAAAGGTATGGGGAGCGCGATACTCGACAGCTTCGATCACTCCAGTCGCCCCACCATGCCAGTACGACGCGGTGTAGTAGTCGTACTTCACCGTGTAGGGTTTGCCAGCCCGAGTCGCGGCCTCGCGGGCCGCCTTCGCCCGCCCTGCCCGTTCCTTACCCTTGACGCCATTCAGCCAGCGCCCCCGGATCGTCCCGAACTCCCGCCTGGCCATCTCGTACCCCTCGCCTGAATCGTCCAACGCGTGTTCCTCGCTACGCTCGTCAACGCATACGTCGGGCTCGGCAGAGTAAGCGTGCTTCCTCTGCTCTCGCTCCTCCTATGCGTACGTTATGCGTACGTGAAACTACCTGACCAAGCCTATCAGGGCATACCTTTGCGTAGTGCCAACTCAACTAAACAGCGTAGTCAGATACATAATTCAGGTCTGGCAAGGATTGCAGCATATGCCCTAGATCGAGTTCGAATCTCGTATCCTCCGCTGCCATGTAGCCTTGACCTGAAGGTGAAACAGTCGGGAAGTATCCAGAAACGTCTCGAGCATGCGTCGTGAGAGTGCCTCCACGTCGCAGAGGTTCTTGCTGCTGTTTGAAGGGCGACAGATTATTCGACGTCAAATGAATATGGGGTGGCAATTACACCGGTGGACACTGCTTTGTGTGACGCGCGGGCGTACTCCCTTCGCTCTAGAGGTCCGCGATCAGGCGAGCGACCTCTCTTTAACAGGCAGAGTAGCAGGTGACCTCTCGAACTAGCGCCCCGGGTCCTGATATAGAAAGTTCTTTAAGTAGAGTATTGGCGAATACCCGATAAAGGCGCTATGATTGCAACATGTCATTAATGGTACGCCCCCAGTTTGTGTCTCGCTGCGACTCGGGCGACGACCGTCGGGGCGGAGTGGACGCTGCCTCGATCAGCCTATTGGAGGGAAGGGGGGTTGAAGATGGACATACTGGGCCTATTGGCCAATGCGCTGGATATTATGGTGAGTGCTGTGACGCTTGCGAAGCTGAGGTCTGGTCGGGGAAAGGGCTCCCGACCGAGGGGAAGAGCGCAGAAATGAGTGGAAGTGGCGTGGTGGCAGTTCTCTTGTGAGGGCTCTGCAGCTGCGGATGAGTTACTTCCGTTGAAATGGGTGTGACTATAGGAAGGACCACATAGGAGCGCTTTAGGTATCTACTGCTCAGCTTGTCACTAGTTTAGATGGCGGCTAGGACAGGTCGAGTGGTGTGAGCCGTTATCCCCGCCGTGGCGGGGATAACGGATGGCCGCAGCCATCCGCCTTAAGTAGAGTGGGCTCATCCCCATCGCAATGGGGAAACTATTCTTCATTATTTTACCATGATGAACCATTCTCTACATGAGTTCCACTGGGGTTTCGTGGACATCGGAGTGTGATCAGCGTCCAGCCTCCGGCTGATCAACCCCGCCTAAGAGGGAAGAACGACACGTCCGCGCTGGCCGAGAGCTCTGACGCGGGGTCATCCCCGCCTGAGCGGAGAGCGCACTCGCTGAGCGCGTCAGCTCGGAGCAGATAGTAACAATGATATTAGGCGCGGTCCCGGACCTTGTACCACCGAGACGCCAGGCGGTGGAATACCTGGGCTTCGTCACCGTCGCGTGCGGTCTTGTAAGCGCGCCACCATACGGCGCCGTACCGTCCGGCCTCGTCCGCTGAGACAGGGGTGCCGCTGATCCTTTCGGGTGGGATTCCTGGGAAGCCGTCCGGTACGCGGGTACGTCGGGTGGTGGATGGCAGGCCAGCGGCCTTGCGCATCATGTCCAGCCAGGCCGTTTCATCGGCGCGATGTCGATTGATGGCCTGCTCAACCTCGGTCGGGTCAGCCAGGCGCACGACCGGTTTGAGCGCGGCCCGGTACCGGTCGAGCTCTTGACGGGTCGTACCGATCGCAGTGACGACAGCAGGCTGAATGTCGTGGCTGACTCTGGTCAGGATGGCTTCTCCTGCGCTGTCAAAGTGGACGGTCTTGGACTTCTCAGCCCCGAAAACGTAGATTCTCGCCCCGACGGAGGGGCGGGGGTTGGCCCATGGCCATACATAGATGTACGTCTGGGCGTTGTCCCACGCTGGCTGCCACAATTCGCGGAACATGACTTGTACGACATCGCCCGGCTGGACGCGTTTGAAGTCGACTATCCCGTGAGCATCGACCGGGGGCACGCGACTGGTGCGAATGAGCGGCGGGTATTGATGGATGAGTTTGGTCTGTCGCCAGATCATGAGACCAGCAATCAGGAGCAGCCATATCCAGGTCGCGGCATACGGGGATGCCCAGCCGATGGTGAGCGAGAGGACGACCAGCAGGCCCAGACACGTCCATACCGGATGGTAGGCGACGGTCCGGGTGATGATGCCCGGTCGCTTTTCTGGGGCTGGCTGTACCTGGGCATGATCATTGTCAGACAAGCGCGACAGCTTATCAATTTTCTTGTCGGCGGGGAGACAGTGAGAGGAATGGACTACGGAGGAGTCCGAGAAAGCACGGCTGGGGTCATTCCCGCCTGAGCGGGGAGCACGCCTGATCAACTCCAGAGATATTCGCGGAAGCGTTGATCCGTGGCTGGGGCAGATGGTTGGGCTGCCGCTTCACGCTCACCAGCAGGGCACCCGTCCGAAGTGCCTCAGTTAGGAATGAGCGCGTGGCTGGTGTTGGTGCCTCACGTTGTTTGAGCGCGTGGCTTGCGTTCATTGCTGGGTTGCCAATCGGTTGATTGATGCTTTTAATGGTCT
>JAITVK010000005.1 GCA_031285845.1 Propionibacteriaceae bacterium | reverse complement strand
AGACCATTAAAAGCATCAATCAACCGATTGGCAACCCAGCAATGAACGCAAGCCACGCGCTCAAACAACGTGAGGCACCAACACCAGCCACGCGCTCATTCCTAACTGAGGCACTTCGTAGCTTAATCAGCACATTCCGACAGGGCGGACTTGTGTGCCCCGATCGGTGACGCCCACGCACTCGTCTGACCGAGCTACGACGGAGCGACTCAGACTCCTGCTCGACTCGGACACGCTCGCCCGCGCACTCTCACCCAACCAGCCACACTCGTGCGTCCCATTCAGCGACGGCTCTGGCCAGACGCTGGTCACAGGTCACAAGCGTCACATCGAACATCATCGCGATCACGACCTACGCGGCGTCATAGATCGACACGTTGTGACGCATCGCCCAGACAGGGCGTAGGCAGATTCGTCGAGATCCCCCATGCGAGGGTTGGCGCCCGACACCGCCGACGCCAACCGGCTCGCTGCAGCGGCAGTGATCTTGCCCGCCCCCACACGCGGTCGCCCTCCCCGATCCTGCCTGCCGGTTCATACCTCCGACGCCGAGGTTGTCTCACGACTCGAACGATCTGGTCCACGTCTCGGCACAGCACCCGATCGCGTTTAGAATGACGACATGCTCGAAACAACAGTTCGCCGTACATCCTGGTGGCCCGCCTAACAGGCGGATTTCGTGCAGACCCATCACACAACCGCCTTCGTCAGGCGGTTGTTGCATGTTTGGCGACGGTGGTGATCAACCCAGAAAGAATCTGAACCATGCAAGACAAGCCCTATCTGCGACAGTATCCCGACCCTTCCGGCCACTTCGGGCCGTTCGGCGGCTCCGACGTCCCACCCGACATCGCCCGCGAATGCGCCCGCATCCAAGAGGCCTATCTCACGATCGGCAACTCGTACGACTTCGTCAGCCAGCTGCGTGACATCCGCCGCCACTTCCAAGGACGACCGACCCCGGTCTACTACGCCAAACGTCTGACCGATTCGATCGGCGGCGGGCGCATCTACCTCAAACGGGAAGACCTGAATCACACCGGGGCCCACAAGCTCAACCACTGCATGGGCGAGGCGCTGCTGGCCAGTTATCTGGGCAAGAAGAAGCTGATCGCCGAGACTGGGGCTGGCCAGCATGGAGTCGCGCTGGCGACCGCAGCCGCCTATTTTGGCATGGAATGCGAGATCCACATGGGCGAGGTCGACATCGCCAAACAGCATCCGAACGTCATCCGCATGGAAGTCCTTGGCGCGAGCGTTGTGCCCGTGACTCGCGGCCAAGCCACGCTGAAAGAAGCGGTCGACTCGGCGTTCGAAGCCTGGTTGGCCGACCCGGAGGATTCGCTTTACGCCATCGGATCGGTGGTCGGCCCGCACCCGTTCCCGATGATGGTGCGCGATTTTCAAGCCGTCGTCGGCGTCGAAGCCAAAGCCCAGTTCCACGACATGATGGGCGTCCTGCCCGACAACGTGGTCGCCTGCGTCGGCGGCGGCTCCAACGCGGCGGGCATGTTCTCCGCCTTCATCGAAGAGCCCTGCCAGCTCTACGCCGTCGAGCCACTGGGAACAGGCCCCGAGCTCGGCCAGCACGCCGCCAGTCTGATGTACGGACACGTCGGCGACATCCATGGCTTCCACACCATGGTGTTGACCGGCGAGGATGGCGGGCCCGCCCCGGTCTACTCGGTCGCCTCCGGGCTGGATTATCCCGGCGTCGGCCCTGAGCACGCCTACCTGCATTCTTCCGGTCGGCTCAACGCGGTCGGTGCGACCGACGACCAGACGATTCGGGCTTTCTACGCGCTGAGCCGGCTCGAAGGCATCATCCCAGCGCTCGAATCGGCTCACGCCGTCGCGTACGCCATGGAGCTGGCCCGCCAAAAACCCCACGAGTCGATCCTGGTCAACCTGTCAGGTCGCGGCGACAAAGACGTGGACTTCGTCTACGAGAAGTACCCGCCGGCCGAATGGGCCTGAGTCGGACAACGCCGCTCAGCGCCGCTCAGCGGCGTCGATGGCGATGAGGTCGGAGAGCAGGGCGTACGCGGTCTCGACCCGGCCCGCTCCTGGACCAGCGATGGTGACGTCGCCCAGGTAGCGGGTGTGGAAGGTGACCGCGTTCGTCGCTGCCCGAATCCCCGACAACGGATGGTCGTCGTCCAACAGTCGCGGACCGACCGAAGCGGTGACGACACCATCGGTGTCGCGCCGGGCAGTCCCGATGAGCTTCCAGCGCTTGGATTCGGCGCGGGCCTGCTCGATCATCTCGGCAGTGATCCCGGTGATGCCCTCGGTGGCGACATCGGATGAGGCGAGCCTTACGCCCAACAGCTCATGAGCCAACACCATCACCTTCAGCCGTACGTCGGAACCGCCGATGTCAGCGGTCGGATCAGCTTCGGCGTAGCCATAGTCTTGAGCTTCTTCGATCGCAGCCATCTGACTCAGCCCAGCCTCCATCCGGCCCAAAATGTAGTTGCTCGTCCCATTGAGAATGCCCGAGAATCCGGTGATGCCGACACCTTTGAGCGGGCCGGCGGCCAAGCGGATCACCGGAGTGCCACTCATGACCGCGCCTTCGAACTCGAAATGGACCCCGCGCTCACCCGCCAACCGGGTCAACTCCTCAGCCGCGAACGCGACCGGACCCTTGTTCGTCGTGCAGACTGATTTGCCGGATTCGAGCGCCCAACGCACGTGCGACACGGCCGGTTCGCCGTCCGCTGGGTTGGTGTAGGTCGCTTCGGCCACGATGTCGGCCGGAACCGTACGAATGAACTCCTCATTGCTCAGCTCGCGGAATCCTTCGAGCCCGGCGAAAGTCGAACCAGGCTCCAGCTCGAGCAGAGCGGACAAATCCACCCCGGTTGGAGCGATCACCGCCCCCAAGCGCAGGTCGATCACTCCCGTCACGCGCAGGGTGAAGCCGAGCTCAGCGGCCATCCGTTCCTGGTCCTCGCCGATGATCTGGGCCAGCGTCCGGTTGACATTGCCGAACCCCACCAAGGCGATGTCGTAATTCTTCATCTCACGATCCTTCCAGTTCCCGCGTATAAGCCCATTATCTCTGGTCAGAAGCGTGTACGACCAGAACGTCCACTCGATCTGACTCGCGTACGACCCCAAGCCCCGACCTGGTGGCCATCGGGCGTCGATCGCGGCTCATCGACGACCCGCCGCCTCCCGTCGCGGGCTCAACCGCGTTGGACTTCCACCGGGCGCTCCGCCGCCGAGGCTTGATCGGGACAAAACGCGGGCGTCCCACCAGCGCTGCGGTAGCATGGAACGCGATTTGTCGACCGACGAATCCTGTCCTCAGGAAGGAGGATCCCAGTGAGAGAACCCATTTTCCGTGGCGCGGCCACTGCGCTCGTCACCCCTTTCACGCCAACAGGCGAGGTGAACTACCCCAAGCTGGGTGAACTCCTCGACTATCAGATCGATCAAGGGATCGACGCCGTCGTCATCTTGGGCACAACCGGCGAATCGCCGACACTGCCCACCGATGAGCACATCGACGTCATCGCCCGTGCGGTGGACATGGTCGCCGGGCGAATTCCGGTGATCGCCGGAGCCGGATCGAATTCGACCGCTGAGGCGGTGGATCAGACCCGCCGCAGCAGCGAGGTCGGCGCGGACGCGATCCTGTCGGTCACGCCGTACTACAACAAGACGTCCCAAGCCGGTTTGGTGGCGCATTTCCGCGCCATCGCTGACGCGACCGACCTGCCCATCATCATGTACAACGTGCCTAGTCGTACCGGGCTGAACATCACCCCGGAGACCGCGGCCGAACTGAGCCAGGTCGACAACATCGTAGGCATCAAAGAATGCAACATGGAACAGGTCGGAGCGATGAAGCGCCTCGTCCCAGAGGATTTCCAGTTCTATTCTGGCGAAGACGGCCAGGTCATCCCGATGCTGGCCTGGGGTGGGTCAGGCGTCATCTCAGTCATGTCGAACGTCATTCCGGCCACCACACATGACTTGGTGTGGCACTGGCTGAACGGCGAACACGACCGCGCCCGCGAGCTTCAACTGTCGGTCATCCCGCTCATCAAAGCACTGTTTGCCGAAGTCAACCCGATTCCAGTCAAAGAGGCGCTCAACATCCTCGGCTTCGAGGTCGGCCAGCCGCGGCTGCCCCTGGTCGGCCCGAGCGAAGCCACCCGGCAGGCGCTCACCGACGCGCTGCGGGAGTACGGCGTTCCGCTCCGCTCGACGAACTGACCGCAGCGCGACAAGTCAACGAGTCGGCGACACGATCCTCATCGGGTCGAAACCGGCCGCACGTCGAGTCGATCCTCGTCGCCCCGCCGCACGTCACCGCGCCGCGTCCAGTGGAGAATCCGTCGCACAGCCTCTCGCCGCGTCAGTCGTGCGCCGCGTCAGTCGTGCGCGGTGTCAGTCGTGCGCGGTGTCACGGATATGGGCATCCGCCATCAGCGGTGGCTTCGGCCAGGTTCGCCAGGCCATGACAGTCCCGACCAGCGCGACGACAGCCAACACGGTCGCGGTCGGTCCCAACCCGATCGCGCCCAACCACCCGGCCACGGGATAGGTGATGAGCCAACAGGCGTGCGAGAGCGAGAATTGGGCGGCGAACGCGACCGGCAGGTCGCCGCGATCGACATTGCGACGAATCAGGCGGCCCACCGGTGTCTCGGCGGCGGACCACGCCACGCCGATGACCAACCAGAGCACACCGATCACGACCAAACCAGCCCAGTCTGGCGCGAAGACCAGACCGACGGGGATGATCGCGGTCGCCACAGTCAACACGACCGCCGCCGACAGCATCAACCGCCGTTCGGCGACCCGTTTCAGCACCCGAGGCAGCGTGAAGGCCGCGATCATCGAACCCAGCCCGTTGACTCCCAACAGCCAGGCCACCGCCTGTTCTGGCAGTGCGAACACTGACCGGACAATCACCACCGTCTGAACGATGACATACGCTCCGGCGGAGGCCACCACCAAGTTGAGCGCGATGATCGGACGCAATGCTGGCGTACGGCCGAACAGGACGATGCCCGCCCGAGCTCTGACCCAGGTCGGCGCGTCGACCGCTTGGTCGCGCAAGGTTGGAATAGCGACCGACGCCACGAGCAGAACCGATCCGGCGAGTCCGACCGCCGTGCCGAAGAACAACGTCGACGAGCTGGTGACCACCAACAGCAGGGCGGCGACCATCGGTGAGACGACCGATTCGAGGTCGTACGCCAAGCGTGACAGCGACAGGGCGGCGGTGTAATCGGCCTCGTCGGGCAGAACATCGGGGATCACCGACTGGAATGTCGGGGTAAAGGTGGCCGAAGACGCCTGAAGAACGAAGATCAGGATGTAGACCTGCCAAACCTCGCCGACGAAGGGCAGGCTGACGGCCACGGCGATCCGCGTCAGATCGGCCCCGATGAGAACGGCTTTACGTGGCCAACGGGTCACCACCGCCGCAGCGATCGGCGCCACGACGACATAGGCCACCATTTTGATGGCCAAAGCAGTCCCGAGGACGGTCCCGGCTCGCGGTCCGGCGATGTCGTAGGCCAGCAGCCCCAAGGCGACGGTCGCCAATCCAGTGCCCAGCAGGGCCACGATCTGCGCGAAGTAAAGATGTCGGTAGACACGGTTGCGTAAAGCGGCAAGCATGGGTTCACTCATTCACAGCCGCGAGCGCACCAGCAGATAGATTCCGCTGCCCAGACACCCCAGGCAGAGGATCCAGACCGTGATCGTGGCGGCGACCGTGACGGACGAGTGAGCTGGCGATCCGGCGGCGGCCCCGGCCCCGAAAGTCGAGACCAGACCTCCGAGGGTGACCAGCCCTCCGATAACGGTCAACACGATCCCGACGACGAGCTTCACCACCTCCACTGGCGAGCGCGCCGGACGTCCCGTCGGCCGTAGTTCACCGCGCGAGGCCGCGACCGGAACGGAGACCGCCGCCATGGTCGGGTCGTACACCGACGGATCGGGGCAAGCGCGCGATGCCGGCGTCAGCGGCGGATCGGGGTAGGAGTCCAATTCCACAAAGGGCGAATTGGGATTCGACGGAGGATTCTCGGGGTCTGGGGGTTGAGCCCAAGGTGTGGTCGACGGTGGCATGACTCCAGATTAGAACTCCGGTTCTCGATAGCGTTTCCCCATCTCAGCCTACGAAACCACGCCACGCTCGACCCAGTGCGCGCCACTCGACGACCCGTTCGGCGACCCGCCGCCGAGCCCCGCCTGGTTGTCGAGCAACCAGACTCATCTGTTGCGCGCTTGACACTCCACGGTTGCGCGCCGACGCTAGAATGGGCTTGCCAGACTGCGTGGACAAGGCGCGAGCCGATCTGTCGGGGCAGGTGGTTCGATCACCGTCCTGGCCCACGCCTCCACACGCTGACGCCAGCTGCCGTATCGAACGACAAGGAGATGATATGACCGGGTCACCCCCGCCGGTTGACGAATCATCTGGGGCGCTGCCCCCGTTCCCTTTGACCCTGGACGACATCCATCGCCAACGCTTCCGCGCCAGCCACGCCTACGGTTACGACATGGTCGAAGTCGACACGTTCATGGCAGAGATCGAGAGCTTCTTCACCCAACCTGGTCAGCGTGATCGTACGGCCCTGCTCGACCTGGTTCGACACAAGCGGTTCAACATCTCCAAAGACATGGGGTACGAGCCGGAGGGGGTCGACGAGTTCATCGACATGCTGGAGAAGAACCTGGAAGCCACCCCGGCGGACTGAGCCTCAGCGCAGGGCGGTCTGCGTCGATCAGTGCGACCGCTAACGCGATCCGAGTTCTGACCCTCGGCGGCGACGGTTAGCTCCGAGCGACGCGCCACGGCTCGCGTACGACGGCTGCGGACGTACGACGAAGAATTCACCGCGACCGGGACTAACCTTCACCGCGAACCGACCATCATCCAAACCAGCCCACCGCGATCACTGCTGAACCCAGACCGACTCGCCGCGCGTCTTGACCGGCCCGATGACGGGGCCAGGTCGCTCGCCGTAGACGTAGCGCCCACCACGGAAGAACGAGATGACCGCCGCCACCAGGGACAACCCAGCCGAGACGTAGAACGCCAGATGAAGACTAGACATCACCGCAGGCGCGATGGCTTCGGGGAAGAAAGTGGTTCCGGTCAGGGTCTGCTGAGTGGCTTGTGGCAAGGCCGACATCGCCGAAGCCGGCATCAGTGATTCCATCGGGTTGTAGCCGAGGAAGGCCGCGAACAGGGCCGAAGTCGGTGGCATTCCGGCCACCTGCTGCGCGACATCGGTGGGAACCCCGGCCCCGATCAGCGCTCGACCGAGAACCTCCGGCAGGTGGCGCGACAACCCCATGATCATGATGGTGAAGTAGAGCGCCATGCTGAGCGCGGTGCCCGTGTTCTGGAAAGTCGACCGCATCCCCGACGACGCCCCGCGCTGATCGGGGGGAACCGCGTTCATGATGGCCGAAGTGTTGGGTGCGGCGAACATCCCCATGCCGATGCCGAGGATGGCCAAGATGACGAAGAAGACGCTGTAGTGGAAATCCGACGGCAGCAAGTTGAGCGCCAAGAAGCCGACCACAGAGATCGCCATGCCGCCGGTGGCGAACCAGCGCGCGCCGTAGCGATCCGACAGCCGCCCACACAGCGGCCCCATGATGAAGAAGCCGCCCATCATCGGCAGCATGTAGATTCCCGACCACAGCGGGGTCGACTCAAACGAATACCCATGCAGCGGCAGCCAGATGCCTTGCAGCCAGATGACGAGGATGAACTGCAGGCCACCGCGCGCGATCGACGACAAAAACAAGCTGATGTTGCCAGCAGCGAAGGCGCGGTTGCGGAACAAACCGAGGTGGAACATCGGCGAGGAGACCTTCAACTCGACGATGACGAACGCGACGAGGCTGACTACGGCGAGGATCAGTCCGCCGATGACGATCGGGTTAGCCCACCCCATAGTCGAGTCGCCGTACGGCATGATGCCGGTGGTCATTGCCAACAGCAGCGCGGTCAACCCGACAGCGAACGTGATGTTGCCGAGCCAGTCGATGCGCTGGGCCTTGACCGGCTTGGTTTGTTCTTTCAACATCAGGTACGCCCAGACCGTTCCGAACAGTCCGATGGGAACCGAGACGAGGAAGACTAGTCGCCAGTCGATGGCCGACAGGACTCCGCCTAGGATCAGACCCAGCAGGGTTCCTCCGACGCTGGCGATCTGGTTCAGCCCCATCGCCATGCCGCGCTCATGAGATTTGAAGGCGTCAGTGATGATGGCCATCGAATTGGAGAACAGGAAACCCGCGCCCACACCTTGGAGAAGCCGGAAAATGATCATGATGGTCAACCCGGTCCCGCCCGACGCCGGGGTCAGATACAGCAAGACGGAGGCCAGCGTGAAGATGGCGAACCCGAGGTTGTAGAGGCGTACGCGACCGAAGATGTCAGACAACCGCCCCAGCGTGACGAGCAGCGTGGCGGTCACCACCGTGAAACCCATCAGCATCCAGAGCATGTAGTTGGCTCCAGCCGGTGACAGCGGATCGACGTTCATGCCCCGGAAGATGGCCGGCAGCGAGATCAGGATGATGTTTCCGGTGGTCGAAGCCATCAGGACGCCGAGTGTCGTGTTGGACAGGGCGATCCATTTGTACGCCACCCGTCGCCGCTTCGGCTGTTCGGGCGGGAGCGGGGCTGTCTGATCGGTCACACTGGGCGATCCGACCGGGTCGCGAGAGTCAACGCCACTGAAAGCCGTCTCAGCGGTCTGTCCGCCTGACGAGGAGGATGAGGGGCTCATGAGGGATGACGCTTTCTTTCAGGGGCGCTCGCCTCATGGATCGAAACTGCCGAATCATCGCCTGGGCGACCCCGGGCAAGCTCAGACGGCAAGACCAATTGACAAGACGCAACGGACCAGTCTGAGCAAGTATAATCCTGTGTTTCAATAGCGATAGCTCTTTCATTCCACCCCGCGGCCACCGCGCCAGCGCCGCATCGCAGGCGACATCATGTACTGTGTGATGTGTCGCGGCGGCGCCCAGGCTGTGAGCAGCAGCAGTCATCGGTCCACCGTCGCGGCGAGAGCGCTCACAGCGCCAGAGCAGGGGGAACGCATGGCTGTGCACAGGCAGTTGGTCGCGGTGACCGGTGGTAGTGGTTTCATCGCCACCCACATCATCATCGCCTTGATGAACCAGGGCTACCGTGTGCGCACGACGCTACGCCGACTCGACCGCACTGACGAGGTGCGATCGATGCTCGCCCAAGGTGGCGCGGCCGAACCCGAGACCGTCGAGACCGTTCAAGCCGATCTCACCAGCGACGACAACTGGGATCAAGCCGTCGATGGAGCGACTTACGTCATCCACGTGGCTTCCCCCACCCCGGCGACCCGTCCTCGCGGTGAAGCGGAGATGGTGTCCATGGCGGTGGGCGGAGTCACTCGAGTCATGACGGCCGCCAAGGCCGCCCGAGTCAGGCGCGTCGTCCTGACCTCTGCCTCTGGGGCGATCATCGCCGGACACAAGCGCCATCCCGACCTGTTCACCGAGGAGGACTGGACTAACCTCAACGGTCGCATCGACGCATATCAACGATCCAAAACGGTGGCCGAGCGCGCGGCATGGCAGTTCTCGGCCAACGAGGATCTGCCGCTGGCCGTCGTCAACCCGGTGGCGGTGATGGGCCCTGTCCTCGGCGCGGACTTCTCTCATTCGAACCAGATCATTCAGTCGATGTTGTCAGGCAAGATGCCGTACCTTTTGCGACTCGGTTTCGACTACGTCGACGTGCGTGACGTGGCCGACCTCCACCTGTTGGCCATGACCCGCCCCGAAGCGGTCGGCCAGCGCTTCATCGCCACCTCGGGCCAGAATCTGACCTATCTGGAGGAGGCGACGATCCTCAAAGACAACCTCGGAACAGCCGCCCGGCGGGTGTCGACCAAGGAAGTGCCTGATCTGGTCGTACGCCTGCTGGCTCCGTTCTCGCCGACCTTGCGGATGCCCGCGACCTTCCTGGGACGCAACACCGCCTGCAGCAACGAGAAGGCGCGGGCACTACTGGGGTGGCGGCCGCGATCTGGCGAAGAGGCCATTCTCGCCACCGCCAAGAGCCTGGTCGAACTCGGACTGGTCGGCGCTGGGGCGAAGCGGCGCTGAGGCGAGCTCGCGCAGTCGAACACCCCAGCAATCCCGGCCCTCGCGCGATCGTCGTGGCTGACGACCAGCAGCGACCGGAACGTGAGGGGTTGTCCCCTGCGTCTGCCCGTCGAGTACAAGCCGGGTCGCACATGTGTTAGGTTGCTCCCATGACGCACAACCCTTCAGCTTCGCCGGCCGCCGCTTGGTATCCCGATCCGCAGAATCCGCTGCTGCTGCGCTGGTGGGACGGCAGCACCTGGACCGGCTACACCCAGCCCATGAACCAGGCTGCCCCGAGCGCGAGCGTCGAACCCCAAGCGCCGCAGAGCGTCCAAGTCACTCAAGCGCCGCTCCAATTCACCGAACGCGACCAGCTCGGGCTGTTGACCATCGAACGCGTCGCCCATGTGCTCGACAGCCAGAAGTGGGGTCATCAGTTCGACGACGACGGCGACATGTGGGCCAATTTCGGCGGTCACATGGTCTGGTTCCTTCGCGTGGGCGAGAAGAAAGAGCTGTTCAAACTGATGGGTCGGTGGTCGGCCCGGCTGCCTTTGGCGCTCGCCCCACAGGTGACGACCGCGCTCAACGACTGGCAACGTCGCAACAGCTTCGCCCAGGCCGTGTGGGTGGAGTACCCCCAAGACGGCAATGGTCGCGTTTTCACCGAGCTGATCCTCGATTGCGAGTACGGCGTGACCGACAATCAACTGCTGGTCCACATCAAGGATGGCCTTGGCGCGGCGATGGATCTGTTCGACACCATGAACAAGACGTTCCCCGGTTATCAGGGCAACGACTAGCCAGGACTCTGGCTGGAGGGACTCCAGCTGGCATGACTCTGGCTGGCCCCAGTCCGATTGACAGGACTCTAGCTGGCCCCAGGTCGGCTGGCCCCAGTCCGGCTGACAGGCCCGCCAGCTAGAAGGCTTCGAGGTCGATGATCCCCAGTTGAAGCGCCTTGATGACGATCTCGGTGGGCGATCCGGCGTTGAGCTTGCTGGTCAGACTGCCCAAATGACCGTGGACGACAGGCTCGGCCATCTTCAGTCGTTCACTGATCTGCGCCGCGCTCAACCCGGCCGCCAAGCAGCGAAGGATCTCCATCTCGGCATCGGTGACACTGGCCGACCATTGCGACGGATCAGACCAGCCCGGTTCACGAATCGAGTCGACCAACGCCAGGCGTACCCCCGGTGACAACGGCATCCGACCCATGTGCGCGTCGCGAATCGCCTGGGTCAGCGCCGATGGTCCGCAGCCTTTGAGAACGTAGCCGGAGGCTCCGGCCCGTAGCGCCGCGACCACATGCTGATGGGTCCCGAACGCGGTCAACGCCACCACGCAGACGCCGGGATCCTCCCGACACAGCAGCTTGATCGCGTCGACACCGGATATCCCGGGCATCTGCAGATCCATGAGTGTGACCTGGGGGCGCAACTGCCGCCACGCCGCCACCGCGGCGCGTC
Source organism: Propionibacteriaceae bacterium (assembly GCA_031285845.1). Taxonomy (GTDB): domain Bacteria; phylum Actinomycetota; class Actinomycetes; order Propionibacteriales; family Propionibacteriaceae; genus WQYJ01. The sequence continues at coordinate 28,028 of JAITVK010000005.1, read as the reverse complement.
CGTCCGGCACCTCCCCGACCAACGTGAACTCGGTTTGCCGGGCGAAAAAGTCCCGAAAGGCCTCGCGTACCTCAGCCTCATCGTCGACCAACATGACACTCAGAGGAGTTCGCATAAGAAGAGCGTACTCCCTATCAGTTATCTGATACCTAGACAATGTCGAGATCAATTCAGGTTGGACCCGACCCGAGGAATCGGTACGGACGGGCTTGTCAGACTCACTTCAACAGGCGCGACAACCGTCGGTCGGCCAGAACCTTGCCCTTGGTTTGACAGGTCGGGCAATACTGCAACGACGAGTCGGCGAAACTGACTTCGGCGATGAGGCCGCCACAACGCGGGCAGGGCTGGCCCGTCCGTCCATGGACCGCCAACCCCGCCTTCTTCTCCGCTTTCAGTCCGACCACCCCGACATCGTGCGTACGGCCGACGGCCTGCTCCAGGGTGTCTTTCAGGGCGCGATAGAGTCGGCGACGCTGGGTCGGATCCAGCCCGGCGGCTGGGGCGAACGGACTCAGTCCCGCCGCCCACAGAATCTCATCGGAATACGCGTTGCCGACCCCGGCGAGGATGCGTTGATCGCGCAGGACGCCCTTGATCTGAGCCCGACCAGCGTCATTCAGAATGTGGTCGAACACCTCGGGTGTGAATTGTGGAGCCATCGGTTCTGGACCGAGCGTGGCCACCCCCGGAACGTCCGCCAAGTCGTGAACCAGATAGACCGCGAGACGTTGACGGGTTCCCGCCTCAGTCAAGTCGAATCCCGATCCATCAGTGAACCTCAGGCGAAGAGCGATCGGCGTCTTGCCCGGACGTGGAACCGTGGTCGGCACTTGGTCGTACCATCTGAGCCATCCGGCCCGAGCCAGATGGGTGACCAGCCAAGTCTCCCCGACCCGTAACCCGAGGAATTTGCCCCGCCGGGTGACGTCGATGACCTCAGCGCCACGTAAGGCGGTCACGGGAATGGTGGCTGTCTTCAAACAGGCGAACGACACGATGTGGGTCTGGTCGACGACCAGTCCGAGACAGTGGGCGTGGAGGAAACCACGGATGGCTTCGACTTCAGGCAGTTCAGGCATGATCCTTCTCCTGACGACCAGGATCAACACCCGGTCACCACCATGCTAACGGTTCTGTGCTGCTCGGGCGGGTCACCCGTCCGGAGTGAAGGTCTCGGCGCTGGTCAGTGAGATTTCGCGGCGCTGGAGCGGGTCACCCGCCTCAGAGGTTCAGCCGAACAACCGTGAGAAGAACCCCTGACTGGCTTTGGCGGCCGAGATCTCCTCGGGGGTGTGACGTCCGTCGCACCACTGCCCTTTCGGCACGCTGGCTTTGACCGAGGCGACGTGCTGGCCACAGCCAGCCCAGGTGGTCTTGCCGCAGACGCGGCAAGTGACAGGACGACACATGTTTTCTCCCTTGTTAGTGGTGAGGATTGGTGACCTCACACCAGAATCTCGGACCCGCGCGAACCCAGCCAAGCGCGCAACGTGAGCATCCCCCCAGATAGTGAGGATGAGTCGAAGCCGTGCCCGGTCAGGATCCGGTGAGCGATGTAGGATCGCATTCCCGACTGACACATCACCGCGATCGGACGCCCCTTCGCCAGACGGGCGACCTCATCGAGGCGATCTCGCAGTTGAGTGTGGGGGACGTTGACCGCCTCGGGCAGATGTCCGGTGGCAAACTCCCGCGCGGTGCGCACGTCGAGCAGCAGCACGTCCTCAGATCGCGCCCACTCCAGCTGGTCAGGCTGCCACAGCCGCAGTTGAGCAGTCAAAACGTTGTCGGTCGCCAGCCCGACCATGGTGATTGGGTCCTTGGCCGCGCCGTACGGCGGCGAATAGCTCAAATCCAGATCGATCAGATCGGGGGCAGTCAACCCTGAGCGCATCGCCGTGGCGATGATGTCGATCCGCTTGTCGACGCCGTCGACGCCAACGGCTTGCGCGCCGAGCAGCTGGCCTGTGACCGGGTCGAAGTGGACGACCAGGTGGATCGGATGGGCTCCGGGAAAATACCCCGCGTGATTCGGGGCGTGCAGATGAACCGTGGTGTACGCCAACTCGGCGCGTTCCAATTGCGCCCGATTGGCGCCAGTCATGGCCACGGTCAACTGGCCCAGTCGCAGGATGGCCGTTCCCAAAGCCCGAGGCATCGGTCGCGCGGTCGACCAACCCGTCCCCCCGTCGTCCACGACTGAGGATTCCAAGGTCGAAACCCCGTGGCCGGCGACCAGCGGCGACCGATTGCCGCGACCCGCCGAGTCGACGCCTGACGACGGACTCGCCCCATCCACAGCGGTGACGCCAAAGCTTCCGCGATTCGCGCGGTCAGTGACCACAGCGTCGGCCACGTACCGTCCACCGCGATTGGCTGGACCAGCCAACGGCACTGGCCGCCGATTTCTTGTCACCGCGTCGACGCTCATCGTGGCGTCGCCGACCGCGTAGACCTCGGGCAGATTGGTCCGACCATGAGCGTCGATCAGGATGTGGCCGCCGTCACAGGCGACCCCCGCGGCTTCGAACGGCGCGGTGTCGGGACGCACCCCGGTCGCCAAGACCACGATGTCGGCGGGCAGGCCGGTCCCGTCGGCGAGACGGACGACGACCGGATCGGCGTCGATTGTGGTCGCCGCCGCCGACTCATGAACCGAGACGCCTAGGCGGCGCAATTCCTCAGCGGCGAGCCAAGCCAGTTCGGTTTCTAATGGCGGCAAGACGTGGGGCGCGTATTCGACCACGGCGACGTCCAGGCCGCGGGCCACCAGCGCTTCGGCGGCCTCCAGCCCGATGAACCCCGCCCCGAGCACAACAGCCCGACGGGCGCCATCATCCACCAGTTGGCGCAGCGCTCGGGCGTCATCCACGGTTTTCAGCGTTCGTACGCTGGGGTGATCCAATCCCGGGATCGGCGGTCGGGCAGCGACAGCGCCAGGCGCGAGAATCACCGCGTCGTACGCCAGTTCGGTGATGTGGTCACCCGAGGCGACGAGGACGACCCGACGATCAGGATCCAGCCCCGTCACGGTGTGGCCGACGCGAACATCCAGGTTGAGGGAGGCCGCCAGCGACTGCGGGGTTTGCAGCAGCAGGTCGTCAGGGGAGGCGATCTCGCCGCTGACATAGTAGGGCAGGCCACAATTGGCGTACGAGACGTACGGCCCGCGTTCGAGCACGATGATGGTGGCCGACTCGTCGCGACGACGTAAACGGGCCGCGGCGGACATCCCACCGGCCACACCGCCGACGACAACGTAGGTGGGTCCACCGGAAGGATAAGTCGGGGGCTCCGCCTTTTCGGCTGCGGAGCCCCCACTCCCGGACAAAGAGGAATCGTGTTCGGACATGTCATGAGTATACCCCTGGGGGTATCCGTTCTGGCAAGTCGATGCCCAATTGGCTATGCGTGAGGCAGAGCGGGAGCGACCGTGGCGAGTCACTCCCGCCCGTTTGATATCTACCCTGTATATTCATGTACTCTCTAAATGGATTACTTTATGAGGACTTGTGTTTCCACCTGCTGCCGTATACCCTGGGGGGTATCAAACAACACAGTGAGGTGAACATGGCACGATTACTCATCCTCGGCGCCGGAGTCGCCGGACACACAGCAGCCCTTCACGCCAAGCGCCTACTCGGCGGCCACCACGAAGTCGTGGTCGTCTCCCCCAATTCCCGCTGGAATTGGATCCCCTCCAACATCTGGGTGGGGGTGGGCAAGATGACCGAGAAGCAGGTGACCTTCCCTCTGGAACCGGTCTACCGTCGCCAAGGCATCGTGTTCCACCAAGGCATGGCGACCCAGATCCATCCCGAAGGTGGCGAAGGCCACTCACGGGCGTACGTCACGGTGTCGTCGACCAAGTCGAACGCTGTCGGCCAAACCGAAGACATCGAGTACGACTATCTGATCAACTGCACTGGCCCGAAGCTCAACTTCGCCGCCACCGAAGGACTCGGGCCCGAAGGCAACTCGTTGTCTGTGTGCACCGCCAGCCACGCCACCCAGACCGCCCGTGAACTGTCGGCGGCGATCGCCCGGCTCAAGACCGGCCAGACGATGCGCTTCGTCGTCGGAACCGGCCACGGCACCTGCACCTGCGAAGGCGCCGCCTTCGAATACACCTTCAATCTGGACCATGTGCTGCGTGAGGCCGGAGTGCGCGACAAAGCCGAAATCGTCTACTTGACCAACGAGGCCGAGTTGGGTGACTTCGGCGTCGGCGGACTGATCTTCACCCAGCAAGGTTTCCAGACCACCTCGGCACTATGGACAGGATCGTTGTTCCGCGAGCGCGGGGTCGAAGCCATCCTCGGAGCGCATTGCACGAAAATCGAACCCGGGATGGTCCACTACGAGCAGCTCGACGGTTCGACTCATGAGCTGAGTTTCGACTTCGCCATGCTCCTGCCGCCCTTCCGTGGAGCCGACCTCAAGGCGTACGACAAAGCGGGCCAAGAGATCACCGACCAGATGTTCAATCCAGCCGGGTTCCTCAAAGTCGACGCGAACTACCAAGCCGGGGACTACGAGAACTGGTCGGCCGAGGATTGGCCGAAGGTCTATCAGTCGCCGGCGTACGACAACGTTTTCGCCGCGGGGATCGCTTTCGCGCCGCCCCACCAGATCTCGAAACCGCGCAAGACCCCGAACGGAACCGTCATCGCGCCCGCGCCGCCGAGGACAGGGATGCCATCGGGAATGATCGCCAAAGCGGTGGTTCTGACCATCGTCGACCGAATCAAACAGAGTGACGCCGCGCCGCACACCGCCGCCATGAACAAGGTTGGCGCGGCCTGCATCGCGTCGGCTGGTATGGGATTCGTCTCCGGCTCGGCCGCGTCCATGACAATGAATCCGGTGGTCCCCGACTGGCAGGCCTACCCGAACACGGGACGCGACCTCAACGGCACCTCCGGTGAGATCGGGCTCGCCGGACACTGGATGAAACATCTATTGCATGTGTTGTTCCTCTACAAAGCCAAGGCTCATCCACTATGGTGGCTGATCCCCGAATGACCATTCCCTCACACCGCGCCGTACGCTCGATCCAGCCCGTGTCGGACGTACGGCGCGGCCCCTCACCTTCACCAGAAAGAGACTTCCATGACCGCAAACCCCGTGAGGACCAATCCTGATCCAGTGGCCGATCAGATCATCGCCGCTTGTCCACTGCCCACTCCAGCCACACTGCGCCACCGCAAGAACGTGCCGTATCAACTGCTGCGCTTGGCCGCGATCAACCTCAAAATGCTCCGCGTCATCTCTTCGTCGCATCGCGGATCCCACTGATCGCCACTGACGCGGGGGCCCAGCACGACACCATTGGCGGCGCCGCCCGACTTTGACGATGTAGTTCGCGCGCTAGCCGACGAGCCGGCCCTCATCGTCAGCCTGATCAGTCAGGCCTTGCCCGACGACGACTACCTTCCCTGGCGGATACTGCGGCATGAACGCCCACTTCCCACGATTCGGCTGAACGAATCGACCGAGCAAACTCCCCGCCAGTTGACGCCAGAGCAGTGGTGGATCTCTTTGCGCAGCGGCAGGCGGTTCAGACAAAAGGAACTGCTGGGCCTGACAATGCCCAATGGTCATCCGTTCACTTTTGTGTTGACTGATCGCATCTTGCGCGATTGCGACCGCACGGCCGCCGCGCTCAAAGGCGAGCTTGGCCTCGGCGACGAGGTGACGAACTCGGCTTCCCGGGACCGCTACATCATCCATTCACTGGAAGATGAGGCCATCACCTCCAGCCAACTGGAGGGTGCGATGACCACCCGCCAGGTGGCCAAGCGCATGCTCCGCGATGACCGTGCCCCTCGTACTCACAGCGAACAGATGATTCTGAACAACTACCGGGCGATGCGCCACATCGGGCAGGTGCGCTCTCAGAAGCTGACTCCTCAGCTAGTGTGCGAGATTCATCGCATCGTGACGCAGAACACTCTTGAGGACCCTGACGACGCTGGTCGCCTCCAGACGAACACCGATGATCGAGTCGGCATCTACGCGGTTGAGGACGACGCTCTCCTCCACCAACCGCCTCCAGCCGACCAGTCGCCTCAGCGTTTGGACGCGCTGTGCGCCTTCGCCAACGGTGAAGATGAGGGCCCCTACCTGCCAGGCGTTCTGCGGGCGCTCGTCGTCCACTTCATGATGGGATACAACCACTTCTTCGCCGACGGCAATGGGCGTACGGCCAGGGCGCTGTTCTATTGGACGATGCTACACGAAGGCTACTGGCTGGCAGAATACATCGCGATCTCCATGATCCTCAACAAGGCTCGAGTCCAGTACGCCGAGTCGTTTCTCGATGTCGAGACCGATGAGGGTGACCTGACGTACTTCTTTCACTATCACCTGACCGTGCTGTCTCGCGCGATCACCAACCTAGAGTCCTACATTCAGCGCACGACCAAGGAACTGGACGCGGTCCGTCGGCGGCTCGACCCTGCCACCGGTGAGTTCAATCTTCGCCAGATCGCCCTGCTCAACGCCGGATACAAAGACCCTGACACGACGTGGACTGCTCAATCCGCCGCAGCGCAGTTCGCTGTCACCATCAACACCGCCCACACCGATCTGGACGACCTCGTGAAGCGCGGCTGGCTGGAGCGAGCCCGCCAAGGTCGAAAGTATGTGTGGCGTCCAACCAACCGGATCACCGAATTGGCGCCCGGGTCTTGACCGGGTGGCCATTACTTCCAATGAACTTCCAATTACTTCCAAATTGGAAGTAATAGTCTGGCTGGACGCGCAACTCACTCCCCACATTCACACAAAGGCGTCGCCGCACCTTGCGGGCATAACCATCCGATAACACCAGGAGTCGATCAGCGCGCAGCTCGACGACCGAGTGATGGCAAGGTGTTGCTAGGGCAGACCATCGGCCTTGCCAATGTCGTCCTTCAGGCGAAGCTCGACTGTTTCCAGATGTTGATGTCCCCATCCTTGGCGTACTGGTCGATCCGCCTGAGCGTGGCGTCGTCGAAATCGAGGTTCGTCAACGCGCCGACCGTGTCCTCCAACTGGGCGACACTCGACGCGCCAACCAGAGCCGACGTGACGGTCGGTTGACGCAGAACCCAGGCGACTGCCATTTGAGCCAAAGTCTGGCCACGCTCACCAGCCAAGGCGTTGAGCGCCCGTACGCGCGCCAGGTTCTCTTCGGTCAGCATCGAATCGCGCCAGCTGGGCGCTTTCGTCGCCCTCGAACCAGCCGGAGTGCCGTTGAGATACTTGTCGGTCAACAAACCTTGTGCCAAAGGCGAGAAGACGATGCAGCCCAACCCTTCGTCAGCCAAGACGTCGATCAAAGTCTCTCCCGGACCGTCGGTGTGGTGATCCGGCGCGGCCACCTTGACCGAGACCTTGTTGCGCGGAGTGCCCGACGCCATGGTCCCGGCCCCGGCGTCGGATGTGGCTTCGATGTAGGGTTCTTCGATCCAGCGGTTCAGCATCGAATACGACGGTTGATGGATGACCGCCGGGGTGCCCAGCTCACGCAGGATCGCCAACGCTTCACGCGTGCGCGGGGCTGAATAAGACGACACGCCGACATAGCGCGCGCGCCCCGATCGTACGGCGAAATCCAGCGCGCCCATCGTCTCTTCGAGCGGGGTGGCCGGGTCATAGCGATGAGAATAGAAGATGTCGACGTGGTCGAGTCCCATGCGGGCCAGCGAGGCATCGAGCGAGTCGAGCAGATACTTTCGAGAACCCCATTCGCCGTACGGCCCAGGCCACATCCGATAACCAGCCTTGGTGGAGATGACCAGTTCGCCGCGCAAGCCCGAGAAACTACGCTTCACATGGCGGCCGAAATTGGCCTCAGCCGCGCCAGCCGGCGGGCCATAGTTGTTGGCCAGGTCGAAGTGGGTCACCCCAAGGTCGAAGGCCCGGCGCAGGATGGCCTCCTGACGGTCAAAGGGAACATTGTCGCCGAAATTCTGCCACAGCCCTAAGCTGATGGCGGGCAGTTTCAGACCCCACTTTCCACAGCGATGATACGGCATCCGCCCGTCATAACGAGCCGGATCGGGAACGAACTGCGGTGAGACAGCCATATGAGAAGACCTCCTTGTCGAATGTGAACAAGAAGGATTCTACCGCGCCGAGGGAACACGGCGGGCGTCTTCGAACGGCAGGTTGCGCTCGCCGTCCCCGAGCGGAGGCCACCACAGGCCCCGCCCGAACAGAGCGCGCTTGGTTGCTGGTGGATTTGACATGGTGTTTCGGTGGGGCGTAGCGTCTCTTCATCCAAGCGGAGCGACCAAAGGGGGTCTTCTCTCTTCCTGGATATCTCAGTCAGACACGACGCCTGACAAGACGATACTAGGAGATAACTATGAATATGAAGAACCGAATAGGTGTAGCCCTCGCCGCACTCACCATGATCCTCGTCGGACTCACCGGAACACCCATCAACCACAACACAGCCAACGCAGTCGGCATCACACCCACCACAGCCGGATGGTGCACGGAGGCAGTCAGACAGACAGCCCAGCACGAAGGGATCATCTATGTCCCGGGCTTCCTCTCAGGCGACCGGTACTCAATGAACTGCGTCATGTGGGCGGGAGCTCGAGGCGAAGCAGTCAAGGCGCTGCAAGCGGCCATGACATATTGTGGGTCAAGGCCACTCAACGATGGCACTCCTGACGGCATCTGGGGGCCAAAAACGACGGCGGCGCTTCGAGAGGCTCAGCGAGTGGGTCGCGTGACGGTTGACGGAGAGTATGGACCGCAAACTCACAATGCCATGTCATGGTCAGCCACTCTCGCATCCCGAGGTGGTCACCCCGACTGTCACATGGCCTGGCCTCTGTGACATCATCAACCACGCGGAGGTGCTGTGATGAAGATGAGAGCGATCAGCCTGACATTGGTCACTGCGTCACTGGTTTTGAGTGGATGCACGTCTCAGCCCCAGGCTGAACCTTCACATTCCCAGACCGCTGCAGCAGATCATGACAATTCCGCAATTCTCGCCTCAGACACAGCACCTCCGGCTCAGTGGGACACCGAACTCATCCCCGCGCCACCGCTCGCGCGGTACATTCCCTACATGGATGGTCCACGTCAGACGGCTGATGAGGCGACCGAACTCCAGGCATGGCATGTGCGACTGGATGACGCGATCGCAGCCTGCATGACGAGAAAGGGATTTCGCTATGTGCCTTCGCCCGCCGAAGAAGACGGGGACAACCACGGCGTAGGTGAGTTCCTTCGCTGGTTGCCCGTGCCCAACCTCGACGCCGACCGCGCCGTGGTCGCGAGAAACGGGTACGGTCTCATGGCTGCACCTAAAGAAAGCATCACGGGGAAGCCCGCCAATGACGACCCGAACAGAGACTACCTGAACAGTCTGAGTCCCGCGGAGCAGGACGCGTACAGCATCGCGCTGCGTGGCGACTATCACGTTCCCACCAACAAGGGTTCATGCACTTTGGATGCGATTGAAGCATTCCCCAAGCCCACCCGTTTCTCAGACCGAGTGGATGCTTTTGACGCTGAAACCTCCGGTGTGATTAGCTCCATGAGCGCACTTGTCAACGTCGACCTCTTGTCGGGCCCTCAGGTCGCCAGCCTCAACCGCGACTGGGTCAACTGCATGAAGTCCTCAGGTCAGACTCTGCCCGACTGGGCTGGCGAGGAGGGCCCGCGAGTCGCGATGGGGATCGCGATGAGAACTCGGCCGGATGGATCCCTCGGCCCCGAGCGGCCCAACACCTGGGTCGGGGAGATCCCCCCAGAGGAGATCAGTCTGATGGGAACCCAACCAGAACGCGACATAGCCCTGGCTGACTATGACTGTCGAGCTTCGCTGAACTACCTGCCGAGACTGACAGCAATTCGAGTGGCAATGGATGAGAAGTTCATCCATGAACATCAAGCCGCCCTGGATCGGCTGGAGCAGACTGAGCAAGACGGTGTCCCGGCCTGAATCCTCGGGTGAGTCGAGCTTTCGGTTGACCGTATTGGCCAGGTGGCCAAGCGGGTTTGATCTGGGGTGGCGTACGCCGTAACGTCCCTACTATCCAACTACAGGAACCAGCGGGGGTCTTCTCTCTTCCCGGATATCCCAGTCAGACACGACGCCTGACGAGACGATACATAGGAGACAGCTATGAATATGGAGAACCGAATAGGCGTAGCCCTCGCCGCCCTCAAACTGAAGCAGGGGGAGTCCGGGATCAACGCTGATGGGGAGTATGGACCGCAAACCCACAATCGCATGTGGTGGTCAGACACCATCCACATCACCGTGCCCACGGGCTACGACTGCGGTCGGACTCCGGGAATCTAGGACGCCAGAAGATTCTGCCATGAAACCACGCCTTGCGGGAACTCTTGTCGCGATGACGTTCATTCTTTGCGCCTGCGCTCCCGCAGAGAACCCGAATCAAACAAGCGAACCTGGTGTGATTTCTGTCATCCCAAAAGGGTCAGAAATCACACCAGCGCCTGGCCTCCCCCCGGCCAGACGCACGACGGAGATAACATCCCCTTCTCCGTTGTCGAAATACGCTGAATACATGGCTGGGCCCGAGATGACTCCAGCGGAAGCAAACGAGTTGGCGGCGTGGCAAGCACAGGGAGAAGATGCCATCTCGACCTGTATGAGCGCTCGCGGATTTCGCTACATCCCCCACACAACCGACGTGACCCCCGCGACATCCGTGGTGGCCAACACCACCCGAGTCGTGCCTGTCCCATTCCTTGACACGGACAGGGATGTCGTAGCGAGGAATGGGTACGGGATCATGGCCGCGCCCAACAGTGCCTCCACCGAGCCTGATGATCCAAACCTCGCTAATCGGGAGTCACTGAGCGCGGCCGAAGCCGACGCCTACAGCATCGCACTGATGGGGGATTACCGCACGCAATCAATGGCCGGCTCCTGTTTACAAGAGGTTTCCGATAGCCATCCCCGACCCACCACCTATGACGATCGGTCGGCGCGGTTCATCACCGAGTTTGGCGAATTGATTCGTTCCGCCGAGGCGATGCTCACCCGTGATGGATTCCTCATCGATCCAGCGGTGTTGAAACTGAATGACGAGTGGGAGAGCTGTATGGCCACAAGAGGCTATGTGTTCGACCCCCAAAGTTGGGAACCAGAAGACGGAGGACCACAGATCGCTATGAATCGAGCCATTGAAACGACGCCGGACGGGAGCGTGGTGAGTGTGCCTCCAGGCACTCGCATTGATCAGGCTCCGCCGGAGGCGGTCAGTCTGCTCGGCTCACAGCCCGAACGCGACATCGCCTTGGCCGACTTCGACTGCCGCGCCCAGACCAACTACCTACCCCGCCTGATCGACATCCGCTTCGACTTAGAAGAGCAGTTCATCCAAGAACACCAAGCCGCACTCGACCGACTGGTCGCCACCGCCTCAGACTGGTGACACGACCGTACGCCCAAGCCCATCAAAACCTCTGGTCACAAGTCGAGCAACCCGGCGCTAGCCTTGGCCAGCAGGATTCGAGTGACGGCAGCGTCGACTTGGGCGGCGAAGTCCGGTGACGCGGCGATCTGAGCGACCAACGCCTGATGGGCGCTCTGAAGGTCCTCAGCGCTGCGCAGCGTCATCAGGTCACCACCAGCGGACACAAAATCCACTGCTCGCTGACCGGCCGGTATAGCCGCCACCGCCGCCGCATCCATCGAATCGCCGATGACCAGACCATCCCATCCCATGCGTCCACGCAGTAGACCCGTGATGATCGCGGGAGAGAACATGGCCTGGCGACTCGGGTCGATCCGCGGATAGACCGCCGACGAGATCATGACCATCGCCGGATCGGCCGCCATTCCCAGCCGAAAAGCTTCCAGGTACGGATCGTCAACGGTGGTGATGCCATCTTCGATCCCCGAGGCGGCGAAATCCGTGTTAGCGGTCACTCGCCCGAGTCCAGGAAAGTGCTTCAACGCCGTCAGGACTCCTCGGCTCGACATGCCGTTCACGAATGCGGCCGCATGCTCACCAACCTGCACGGGGTCGCTGCCAAACTGCCGATTCAACGACCCGATCGGCTCATTGGTGGCGACCATGTCGGCCGGGACTGTGTCGGCCACTGGCGCGAGATTCACGTTGACACCCGCCTGGATCAATTCGTTCGCCCACCCGGCGGCACTCGCGTTCAATTGCTCGACTGGCCAGGAACCCTGCTCGGTGGCCGGCGGTATCGGGGTCACCCCAGCGCCACTCAACCGCTGGACCGTTCCACCCTCCTGATCCATGGCGATGAACATTCGAATCCCCGGCGTGGCAGTCAACGCAGACACCCCCGCAGTGGCCGCACGCGTGTCACCCATCGTCCAACCCACGCCTAACAGCAGCACGCCGCCAGCGTTGAGCTGAGTGATCAGCTCGGTAGCCTCAGCGGCGGTACGGGCGTCGCGCCGCCACTCGACGATGATAAGTTGTCCCGCCTTCTGCTCAAGCGTCATCGCTGCCACGCGGGACCGTACCTGATCTCCCAGACTGGGCGGGGGTGGAGTCGGGGTGGGTTCCGCAGTTGGAGTCGGGGTCGACTGCGACGGAGAGCCGCCAGCCGGGGGAATGGTCGGCGTCGTGCTCGAACCACTGCCGCCAGGTCGCGGATCGAGCACGCTTCGCGCACACCCTGCCAGTGCCAGGCCGGTGGCCAGCAGCATCGCGCCTGCCACCAGCGCAAGCTTTGTTCCTCGTGACCGAGTCATGAGATCACCCACCAGTGAACACCGCGGCCATCATGGGGAATCAGACTCGTCGAATTCATCATGATATTAGTATCTCGCACTGCGGCCACCCCCGTCGACAGTTTAGACGGCGGAGCGTCAACAACCGGCCGGCTCTGAATGAATGTCGTCGCCCCACCCGGAACGGACCCCCATCATGACAGGATCAGTCGAAGCCCCGTCGGGCGGGCGCCTGAGTTCAGCTAGCCTGCACGATCCACTCGTCAAGACCAGCGGGCGTTACCCGCGTGAGACCGGGGATAGTGTCGAAAGCCGGGTCGATGGAGATCATTCGATCCACCCCTTGAGTGAGGGCTGTCGCGGCGTGGACCGCGTCACGTCCCCGAATCCCGGTGGATTCGATCAAATGGAGCGCGGTGTGAAGAACCGCCTCATCAAAATCAACCGTGGCCACCAGAGCCATGACATCTCGAGTGTCGGCCACCGCCCGAGAACGACTCCCGGTCATTCGGAGCCGATGATGAGCCACTTCTTGAAGCATCTCCGTGCTCGCGACTCCCGCGATCGTCCCCTGAGCCAGAAGAACGAGGACATGACGACACGCTTCGCGCCACTCAGACTCACTGCCGAGGGCATAGAGCGCGATATTGGAGTCGATCAGCGCGGTGGGGACGCTCACTGGATCCTCTGAAGATCGTCGCGCTCGAAACCAGCTTTCACGACACTCCAGTCGCCGACTGGTTCGCCCGGGTCGGTGTCCGCGCGAGAAAGCAACCGTGACAACGCGGCTTGTCGGGTGGCCGTCGGCGTCGCCAACGTTCGCCGTACAGACTCTCTGATAACCGCTCCAACCGAACGGCGCTCCCGCTGCGCCAACGCCTCAAGCTGATCGTACTCAACCGGATCGAAAAGCACTTGGACTCGCCGCTCAAGGGTAGACATGCACATATATTAGCATGTTGAGTCCCGAAGCCACCTGTTCATGCGGCTCCGTCTTCCACGGGTCGCCAGACAGGCGGACCAGTTCACGATGACGCGTCTCAAACTGAACCCCCGAACTCTCCAGCGTGAGAGGATCAGCCGAAGCTCAGTCCGAGATTTTGCGAAGTCCCAGCCGAAACCACTGCGGTTTCCCGGTTGAGAACGCTGCACAATGCCAGTCGGAACGGCGACGATTGCCCGGTGCGAACCAGTGATCACCGACATGACAAGGCAATTCACTAGCGACGCTCAGCGGCGTCCGATCAGCGGCTGTGGGCCGTACCGTATCTCGCTCGTGGGAACGATCACCTCAGGTTCGGCGTGGAAGTCGTCCATCGCGGCGAAGAACCGTGACACGACGGGCAGCCAAAGCAGGCCGACCGCAAGGGCCAACGGGATCATCGCGACCGAGAACCACCATGTCAGAAGGAACGACAGCCCAGTCACGCCGAGCGCGACCAGACCAGCGACCCTGATCCATCGCGCGCCAGCCCACGCGTTGTAGGCCACCATGCCGGCGGAGGCGACCATGAGCAATCCGATCAGACCGATGAGGATCACCATGACGATCGCCAGCGCCGAGACCGGATCCGGATGGGTCCAGGTCAGCAGGCGGGCGCTGTCATGGAACGAGGCCACTCGACGGGCCTGCCACCACCAAGCGCCGAACGCCACGATCGTGGTGGCCACCGACACCCAGGCGAGCACGATTGCGACCACTAGGATTCGCGGGCGAATCGGCTCACCGGTGTGTTCGCTCAGCCGATAACCCTTCTGGGCTTCTGGCTGAATCGCTGGCAGGGTAGCGATCTCAGGCGTGGCACTACGGGCCAACACCGAAGACAACGACGTCGAAGCTCCCCTCACCGGTTCTGGGGCGGCCAAGCCGCGCGCCCCAGACTGATCGGCGAGAATCGACGGGGCCGATGGTTCAGTGTCGCCCATCAGGCCTTCATCGTGCCCGTCTCCAGGCAACGAACGTGCCAGCTGAGCGCCTCGCGCAGATCATGCGGGGTGTGCAGGCTGTTGGCGGTCTTCTCGGCCCGCTCCAGGTAGTCGAGCAGCGCGTCGCGATAATCGGGATGCGCGCAGTTTTCGATCACAACACGGGCGCGCTTGCGCGGAGCCAGGTGACGCAGATCAGCCACGCCCTGCTCGGTGATGATGACCATGACGTCATGCTCGGTGTGGTCGTGATGCGACACCATCGGCACGATGCAGGAGATCGCGCCACCTTTGGCCGTCGAGGGGGTCACGAAACAGGAGATGTACGCGTTGCGCGTGAAGTCCCCTGAACCGCCGATGCCGTTCTGCATCTTCGACCCCATGATGTGGGTGGAGTTGACGTTGCCGTAGATGTCGGCTTCGATCAAACCGTTGCAGGAGATCACACCCATGCGGCGGATCGGCTCAGGGTTGTTGGAGATCTCTTGCGGCCGCAACACGATGTGGTTGCGATAGAAGGCCGCATTGTCGTTCATCTTGTCGGCGTATTCCGGCGACAGCGAGAAAGCGGTGGCCGAAGCGACCGTCAACTTGCCCGCGTCGATCAGGTCGACCATGCCGTCCTGGATGACTTCGGTGTAGCTGGTCAGATTCTCCAAATCGGAGTTCAGCAGGCCCGACAACACGGCATTGGCGATATTGCCGACCCCGGATTGCAGCGGGTTGAGGTTCTTCGGCATCCGGCCCTGCTTGACCTCGTTTTGTAGGAAGTCGAGGAAGTAGCCGGCGATCGTCTTCGAATCCTCGTCCAGAGGTTTGAATGGCGAGTTGCGGTCCGGGTCTTTGGTCTCGACGACGGCGATGACCTTGGACGGGTCGACGCGCAGTGTCGTCTGACCAATGCGGTCCCCTGGCTTCACGATCGGAATCGGAACGTTGTTCGGAGGCAGCTCGGTTCCGTAGTAGACGTCGTGCATGCCTTCCAACTCTTCGGACTGCCACGAGTTGACCTCAAGAATCACCTTGTCGGCGACATCGAGGTAGACATTGTTGTTGCCGATCGAGCTGGAGGGGACCAGCTGACCGTCTTCAGTGATCGCGGTGACCTCGATCACAGCCACATCCATGTTGCCGAGGAAACCTTGGCGAACCATCGGGCCCGAATGCGACAGATGGATGTCGCAGTAGTCGGTCACGCCAGTGTTGATAGCCTTGCGGAGTTCCGGATCGGATTGATACGGCGTGCGGAAGCTCATCCCGCCCGACGCGGCCAAAACGCCATCGAGTTCAGGAGCGGTCGACGCGCCGGTGAAAATCCCGACCCGATACTGTTCGCCCGCCGCCATGGCCGTACGAATCCTCTCGGCCAGAGCCACCGGAACTTCTTTGGGATAACCCGAACCGGTGAAGCCTGACACTCCGACGTTGTCACCATCTTTGATCAGAGCGGCGGCGTCAGCGGCGCTCATAACCTTGGCTTGAAAAGCGGAAGAGTGAATGCGCGACATGGTGTCCTTTCCTGTGGTCTCGCGCCACATACGTCAGATGTCGGTACGGCCTGTGTACTTCACTAGGTTACCGAAGTTCGCCCAAGGCGTTCCACTTGGACCAAGCCGACAAGTTCGTCAGTTCTCCTGGGTCGACAGTCTCGTCAGTTCTCCTGACCGAGCAGGCGGCCGTCGTCGAGACCTTCATGAACCTCGGCCACCACTGGAATCAACTCGATCAGGGTCACCTCGTGTTGGTCCAACGTCAGCTCCAGATTGACCCGACCATTCTCGGCCAAGTACGACGCGTGCTCCACCACCGGCTCACTCGCCTCGTCGAGCAGGTCGAGGGTGTGCAAATCGGGCGCTTGCGGGCGGCCGAGCTCACGCCAAGCCGTCCAGGCGTTGCCCATGTGCTCATTGACGCGTCGCCGCACCATGGCCAGCCGATCGGTCGCGCAGTTCACGTCAACGGTGATGTGGTGGTCGAACGGCGCGGAGCCGTACACCCCGTCGGATGTGCCACCGAGCGGCTGCCAAGCGAGGATCGTCAAACGACCGTCCTCGTGGCGGGTGACGAGATGATCCGGGCCCGACGACATGATCTGGGATCCCATCTTGGCCATGAAGGCGTAGAGATGATAGGTCGGTTTGCGAATCTGGCGATAGCCGAGCAACCCGAAACCGCCGTGGAAGAAGGATGTCGGGATGTTGGCTTCTTCGAACACGTCACAGAACGTCCAATAGGAGTACGAGTCGGCGTACTGCCCACCGAACGCGACCACCGGGGCGAGGAAGGCCGCGTTGTAGGCGGTGTCATGGATCGGATTGTCTGGGCAATAGCTGGTGTTGAACTCGGTGATGTGAGTCGGCAGTTGCGACAGGCGCCCCTTGTCACGGATGCGATCACGTGGCGAGGCGAATTGGTCGAGCAGCCACTGGGGCGGCTCCAACGTCTGATAGGTCCCGAACGGGATGTGTTGAGTCGGACCGGAGGCGTAGGCGTGGCCGGAGATGAAATCCACCGGGGTGTCATGAGCCAACACATAGTCGGCGAAATCCGAATACCATTGGTCAGATCCGGGCGAGATCGCCGGTCCCCCGACTTGCAAGGTGGCGTCGACCTGTTTGATCGCTCGCGCCGTCGCGTCGTACAACCGAAAATACTCCGCCTGATCGGCATCCTTCCAGAAGACGGTCAGATTCGGCTCGTTCCAGACCTCGATCGGCCAGGTCGCGACCTCGGCCAATCCGTAACGCGAGATCAGGTGGCGCAGCACGGCCTGAACCAGGCGAACCCACTGGTCATAATCAGCCGGTGGGGTGATGTTGCCTTTCCACCAGAACACCGTGTCGGATCCGCTGGCCATCCCGCTCGGCATGAAGCCCAGTTCGAGGAACGGCTTGACGCCCACAGCCAGGAAGGAGTCGACCATCTGGTCGAGATAGGTGTACGAGTAACGGGTCACCGACTCCGCTTGACGAAAAATGCCCATGTCGTCGCTGAGCAGCCCATGACCGCGGATATAGCGAAAGCCGATGTCTGACTGGACTTTGGCCAGGCTCGCCTGATAATCGGCTCGCAGCGCCAGATTCATCCGGCCAGTGCCCACGCACTGACGCCATGCTTGATTCAAGACGCCAGTCGGTTCGGTCGGGATAATGATCTGGGTCATAGGGGTCTCCTTCGATTCGGTGGTCAGACGAATTCGTTCAGCCGCTGACCAAATTCGTCATCGCTAGTTTATGCCACATTCACAGTTGATACGATGAGGCCCACGGCCCATGGTGGCCTGTGTTGACGAAGGCGACGATCATGAGCGATTCCCGCAAGATTTGGTACGGCGGCGACTACAACCCCGAACAGTGGCCTCCCGCGGTGTGGGATGCCGACCACGCCGCGTTCGACATGGCCCACATCGACACACTGACGGTCAACGTCTTCGCCTGGGCCATCCTCGAACCGCGCGAAGGGTCGGACGACTTGACTGGTCTGGATCGGATCGTCGACCGAATCGAGGCCGAGGGACGCCACATCGTGTTGGCGACGTCGACCGGAGCCATGCCGCCGTGGCTGCCCGTGGCTCATCCTGACGTCCTGAGAACCGACTTTGACGGACGCCGCCACGTCTATGGCCAACGTCACAACGCCTGTCCGAATTCGCCGAGTTTCCGTCGGGCGAGCGCCGCGCTGGCCGAGCAGTTGGCGCGACGCTACGCCGGCCGGGAGTCCCTGATCGCGTGGCACATCGGCAACGAATACGGCGGCGCCTGCTATTGCACGGTCTGCGCCGAGGCGTTCCGCGTGTGGCTACGTCGACGGTACGGGGATCTGGCCACGCTCAATAGCGCCTGGAACACCACATTCTGGTCGCACACATACACCAATTTCGACCAGATCATGCCCCCCAACGCCTTGTCCGAACATTGGCGCGGCGAAGACCACACCGCGTTCCAAGGCGTCAGCCTCGACTACCGCCGGTTCATGACCGATTCGATGCTCGACCAGTTCCTCAACGAGAAGCAGGCCCTGCGCCGACACGATCCGACGACGCCCGTGACGACCAACTTCATGGGGCTCTACCGGCCGATCGACTATTTCCGCTGGTCGAAACACCTGGATTTCGCCTCCTGGGACAACTATCCGCCCGACATGAACTCCCACGTGCGCATGGCCATGACCCACGACCTCAACCGGGGCCTAGTCGACGGGAAACCTTTCTGGGTGATGGAACAAACCCCCAGCCGTACGGCCTCACGTGACGTCAACCCCCTGAAACGCCCGGGAGTCATGGGATTGTGGAGTTGGCAGGCGGTCGCGCACGGCGCCGACGCGGTTCTGTTCTTCCAGATGCGGGCCTCTGTGGGCGCTTGTGAGAAGTACCACGGGGCCGTCATCGACCATTCGGGGCGAACCGACACTCGCACGTTCCGTGAAGTCGCCACGCTGGGTGAACAACTCGCTCGTCTCGGTCAGCGCACGATCGGGGCGACCACCCCGTCGCGAGTCGGGCTGATCTGGGACTGGGACTCATGGTGGGCCTGGGAGATGACCGATGGCATCAACCGGCATCTGAAATACATGGACGTGGCGTTGAGCTACTACCGCAGCTTCCATGAGCTCGGCGTCGACATCGACGTGGTGCCCATGGACGCCGATTTCGGGGCGTACGACGTGGTCCTCGCGCCGCTGATGCACATGGTCAAAGGTGACGTCGTCGAACGACTCGAAACCGTCGCGCGACGCGGTGGGACGGTCATCACTGGATTCGGCTCCGCCAGAGTCGACGAATCCGACAACGCGATCTGCTGCCGGTCAGGCTCCGGTTTGGCCGACCTGGCAGGAATCCGACTCGAAGAGATCGACGCCGCCGAACCAGGGATCGGCGTCGGCGTGGAGATCCTGGGGACGAGCGGCGCGACGAAGGACCCGAGCGGCACTGCGGACCCCGAAACACGAGACGAGCACGGCGCGGGACACGAGCTGGAGAGCGGAAACGGGCGCGACGCGGGAATCGCGGAGGGTGAATGCGGCAGGCGATCTCCTGGTTCAGTCACTCAGGGGCACGGTCGCCTGGTGATGGAAGTGGTGACCGCGGTCACGGCCGAAGTTCGGGCGACTTATCAGGAGCAGTACTACGCCGGGACCCCGGCGGTCACCCAGAACCGAGTCGGATCCGGCGACGTGATCTACATCGCCACCCTCCTGGACGACACTTCCATGCGCGCCATCGTACGTCCGATCGCTGATCGGCTGGAGCTCACCGGACCCTTCGCTGATCATCCCGGGATTGAAGTCACGCGGCGCGTCCGCAGCACCGCGAGAGGCACCGCGCAGGGCGGTGCGATGCCCCAGGACGGCGCGACGAGCGTGGACACGATGAGCGGCGCGGGCACGGCATTGGTTGGGACCGCATCCGAGACTGTCGACGAAATCACCTTCGTCCTCAATCATGGCGACGCCACAACGGTCGCCGCCCCATGGAACTGCCGCGACCTCTTGAGCGGTCAGACCTGGCGAAGCGGCGAGACCGTCGAGTTGGGTCGAACCTGCGTCCGGCTACTCGTGCGCGACTGAGCGGGAAAGCACGCCTCCGGTTCGCACACGACCGCGCCTGCCACTTGGCGACGAGACCGCTGTCCCGAGTCACTCCAGCCCGCATCGCATTCTGCCCCCACGCAGCCGAACCCACACGCGCCCACCTCGTACACAACCCCGCGCCCGCTCCGACGCTCTCACCGCACGGTCAGCGCCCGTACGATCACTCAGCGCCACTCACCGTCGAGCCATCATCGGCCTCTTCATCGGGCAAGGTCCATTCGTCAGCGGCGACGCCCTCGCCGGTGAATTGCTCGGTCACCAGGGTCATCGCGGGAGCGGCAGCTCGAACGTACATCGCGGCGAGCACGCCTGCGAATAGCAGCGGCGCCCACATCCCGATCAGCGCGGTGGCCGCCACGCAGACGACGATCAGCGAAGCGAACAGCAGTGTCACCCCGACACAGCGCACCGAACAGAACAGCGACAACCGAGCCGCGTCGCGCGTACGAAAACTGAAGACCGACGTCAAAATCATCATGTGACCCGCCCACAACGCCGACAGGAAACCTAGCGCGACCAGGACCCAGACCAAACCGGTCGGAAGCCCGGTCAGGCCGATGTTGGCGGCCACGAAGCCCCCAAGGGCGACCACGATCAGATAGGGCGCCCACCAGCGCAGCACGTCGACCGCGTTCAGCCGATAGCCGCGAAAGAAACGGGCCGCCGGTGACAGATCGGGACCTTCGAGAGCGCGCCGCCGCCAAGCGAACACCATGGCCGACACACCCGGACCGACTGGCAGCAGGCAGGCCATGAACAGCGGCCAGTTGCTCGGATCGGGTGCGATGAACAGACTCGCCACCCAACCCGGAGCCGCCACCAACCCGAACAGGACCGTCAACACGATGACCCAGTAGATCATCGCGGTGATGCGGGCGAAAGCCGACCGTCCGACTTCGGCTCCGTTCAGCAGTTCGCTGTCACTCATGGATCCTCCTTGAACTCGTGATCTCGTCACGAATGTTGTCAACAGTACGCGCCAGGTGGCTCGGACCCAAGGCTCGGTCCATTTTCACTTCGAGCCACACAACGGACTGATCCGCCGCGTCGCTTCCGTGTGGACAGCGCAGGCCCCACGCCCGTCGGACTTCGCCGGACCGATCCTGAACGGTCTTCCCAACCCGTCCAACCAACCCAAGCGCTCCCCACCAACGCGCGGATGCCGGGGCTTCGAAGGCCCCGGCATCCGCGGTCGGTCAGTTCAGCGCGTCACTTCTTGACGGAGTCGTTGTAGAGCTGGACATATTGATCCATGCTCGCCGCTTCGAGCTGGCTGACATAAGACTCCCAGTCACTCATGGGCTGTTGGCCAAGGATGAACTTGGTGTCATTGGTGGCCACCAAGTCCTTCAGTGAAGTGTAGAGGGCGCCCGTCTGCTGCAAAGTGTCGGAGTCCATCGGCGTCGCCGGTGGCGTGTCAGTTTCAGCTTTGGTCGCCATCTTGGTGGCGAAGTCCTGCATGATCGGGCTGTAATAGCTCAACATGAGGTCCTTATACGTGCCGTTGGCTGGCCAGAAGACACCATTTGAGAAACCGTAATCCACGGTCAGCATCTTGGTGCCCGCTGGATTCAAACCTTGAGCATTGTTGATGTCGGCCAGCAGAGCGCGCTGGTCGGAGGCATCCTTGGTGTAAGTGCACTGAGTCGAATCAGTCACACCAGCGTCACACTGCACACCCCATTGAGCGAATTCGACACCCTCAGGCGAGAAGTACAGCCAGTCGACGAATTGCAGAATCGCCTTGAAATGGGGATCCTCGGCCAGCTTGGATGAGAAGATCATGCCAGAGCTGAAGCGCTGGCCACCCGCGATGTAGTCACCGGCCGGGCCTTCGGGGATTCGCAGCATATGCACGGTGGTGTCGATGCCATTGGCTTTCAGGGTCTTCTGAACATTGTTGGCGTCCTGATCATTGCCGGTGACGGCACAGGATTGACCGGAGGTGAACTTGGCCTGAGCGGCGGTGTTGTCCGCCGTGGATTGGGTCATCGACTCGGGGTCCATCAATCCGGAAGACACCAAGTCCGCCATGTAGGTGATGAGTTCCTTCTGACCGTCCTGAGTGCCCGCGAAGACGTACTTGCTCTGGTCAGAGTCCCACACCACGCCCGAGCCCTGGAGTGACCATTCTCCAGCCGAGGTTCCATAGCCGGGCCCGAACGCCTGAAGCAGATCTTTGGCGTTGTTGGCCGCCGACAGTGGATACCCCGAGGTGCATTTGCCAGTGTCTTTGATCTTCTGTAGCGCAGTCTTCAACCCGGCCATGTCTGTGGGATCCTCGGTCAGACCGGCCTGCTCCCAGACATCGTCACGAACGATGATCGAATACTGCACCTTCGCGATCTCCATCAGGCCAGGCAACTGGTAATACTTGCCATCAGACTGACGCTTGGTGTCGAGGTAGTCGGCCAGATCCCAATCGTTGAGGATCTTGGTGAAGTTCGGCATGTACTGCACATAATCCGAGATCGGCAGCAACACACCAGAACCGGCGTAGGCGGTCTCCTCACCGGTGTAGAAGACCGGCATGAGTTCGGGCGCGTCACCGCCGGTGATCGTCAAACCACGCTTGGTCGACCAGTCGGCGAACGGAATGTCGGTGCGCGTGAACGTGATGTTCTGGTTCGCCTCCAATTGGGAGAACAGCATCCAGTCGTCCTTCACCGGATAGTTCGGCATGTCGCGATACATCAGTGAGATGTCGACCGGCTCAGTCGCTTTGAACGTGGTTCCGATGTCGTACGATGCCATCGCACCCACTGAATGCGCCTCGTCAATGGTCACTCCCACCGCAGTCGAGTCACCTGGAGTCGTGCCGCCGGAGGCGCCGCCATCGGTTGGACCGTTGGAACATCCCGCCAGCAACAGAGCAAGCGAGGCCAAGGCAGCTGCTGCGCCGACCCCACGTCGTGTGTTCTTCATTGTTTTCCTTTCCATAGTGTTGTCGGGCGTCACGCCCTGATGTGGTGAAAATGACTAGGCTTTGACCGCGCCCAGCATGACCCCAGAGACGAAGTACTTTTGAATGAACGGGTAGATGCAGATGACGGGCAACACAGTCAAAACCATGGCGACCGACTTGATGTTGGCGTTGATCGTGGCTTGCGCGTTGACATCGCCGCCACCCATCCCGCCAGTGTTGGCCGCGCCCGCGATCATGTTGCGCAGATACATCGTGACTGGGAACAAATCCTTTTTCGTGAGGTAGAGGAAAGCCGACCACCAGGAGTTCCACATGCCCACGGCGTAGAACAGCACCATCGTCGCGATGATCGCTTTGCTGAGGGGGACGACGATGCGGAAGAACACCCCGTACGTCGTCATACCGTCGACGTACGCCGCCTCCTCCAGTTCGGAAGGGAAGTTCTCAAAACTCGTCTTCATCACCAACAGGTTGAACACTGAGATGCACCCAGGCAGGATCATCGCCCAGACGGTGTTGAACATGTGCAACTCGCGCACCAAAACATAGCTAGGGATCATCCCACCAGAGAAGAACATGGTGAACAGCGCCACCCAGGTGAAAAACGCCTTGCCTGGAAGGTCTTTGCGCGAGATGGCGTACGCGAAGGTGGTCGTCAGAGCCATGGCGACCAGGGTGTAGAGGACGGTGTAGAGGACGGTGTTGCCGTACTGACGCCAGAACATCCCATCGGCCACCACTTTGGAGAAAGTGGTCAGGTTGAAACCGACCGGCCATAGCGTGACTTTGCCCGCGGTGACCGCGTCGCCATCGGAGAAGGCCAAGGCCAAGATGTTGAGCAACGGGATGATGATCACCGCGCACATCACCACCATGACGACGCCGTTGATGACACGGAAGACACGGTAACCAGGAGTGTCACGAATGACCGTGGTTGACTTGCGGTAGAGGGCCGACGGATCGACGTCGGCCAGTTGATCGGCGCTCACCACAGACTCGCTTCCGTCAGACGTCGGGAGATCATGTTGGAGCCGATGATCAAGATCAACCCGACAATGGATTGGAACAGCCCGATGGCCGTGGCCAACGAGTACTGCGGAACCATGCCCAAACCGACACGGTAGAGGTAGGTCGACAAGACGTCGCCGGTGGTGTACGTCGCAGGATTGTAGATCAAAATGATCTTCTCGAAGCCGACACCGAGGAAGGTGCCCACGTTGAGGACGAGTAGGACGATCATGGTCGGGCGGATGCCGGGCAGTGTGATGTGCCAGGTTTGACGCCATCGACTGGCCCCGTCGATGGCGGCCGCCTCGTACAACTGGTCGTTGACCGAGGTCAGTGCCGCGAGATAGAGGATAGTGCCCCAGCCGACGGTCTGCCACACCTGGGAGATGACGTAGACCGGTCGGAACCAGGCGGGATCCTGCATGAACAGAATCGGAGCCTCGACCACGTGCAAGTTCACCAGCAGGCTGTTGATCAGACCGTTCGACGCCGTCAACTGCAGGATCAGACCGGCGACCAAGACGATGGACAAGAAATGGGGCAAGTATGACACCGTCTGCACGAAGCGTTTGACCCGTCCGGAGCGCAACTCGTTGAGCAGTAGCGCCAGCACGATCGGCAAGGGGAAGGTGAACAGCAGCGACAGCCCGGCGATGATGAGGGTGTTGGTGAAAACCTTCCAGAAGGCGGGATTGGTGACGAACTGTTGGATATAGGTCATGCCTTTCCACTCAGTGCCGATGATGTTCCATGGGAAGCTGGACCCTGGGACGTACTTGCGGAAAGCGATGACGTTGCCGACCATCGGGACATACTGGAAGACCAGGAAGTACGCCAGCGGCAGGATGATGAAAGTGTAAAGTCGCCAGTGTTTACGTATTCTCGCCCACGTGGACAAGGTTTTAGCGTGGCCGATGGTTCCGTCGTCACGCTGCCAATAGCCCTTGGGTAAGCGCACAGTGCCGTCACGGAGGGTCTTCGTCCCTGGAGGCAAGCTCGACGCTATGGCGATGGAATCATGGTTGGATAGACCGGTCATCCGCGTTCACCTCCCGTGCTCAGTCACAGTCGTCGGGGGTATCGATGACGCCTACTATGGCGCGCCCGATCGGAGTTCTGTGATCTGCGGAGAGCCTACGCCCGCGTCCACGTGCCGACAAGAGTGAAGGTAACAGTCAAATAACGAGCGATCACTCGACTAGAGAAAACTGCTAGTCAGAGTCGAAGCGTAACTTTCCCCAGTTTTCAGATGCTTGACCCATTTTGTGACGCGTCTGACAGAAACAGCCCAACCCCGGTTGGACCGGCCCCGCCAAAAGCCCATCCGACAAGAGGAATCACCCGAATCTCCCGTAAAGCTGAATCAACTCAACAGTTCGCGAGTCCGCGCGGCACGCAGCCAGACTCCGTCAGAACGTGAGGCGGTGAACACTCGGCCAGAAGTCGGCGTACGACGCAACACCCTGACCTCTTCACTCAGACGCGAAGTCTGCTGTTGAAGCCGCTCGACTTCGAGTCTCAACTCCAGAATCCGCCGCACCCCGATCAGGTTGATGCCCTCCTCCTGCGACAGATATTGCACCAACTTCAGACGCTCCACATCCCGCAAAGTGTAGCGCCGACCCCGACCCGACGTCCGCTGGGGAATCACCAGCCCGAGCCGGTCGTACGTCCGCAAAGTCTGCGGGTGCATCCCCGCCAAACGCGCCGCGGTCGAAATCAGAAACTGCGGCGCGTCAGGGTCGAAAGGTTGCGGCAATCGTGATTGTGCCACTCTAGCCATTAGGCTCCACTCCTCATCCCGGCGCGCGGATTGCCCTCGTCCGCCAGCGCCTCATAAGTCCGCAAGGCCTCCTGGGCCTGCTCAGACAAGTGCTTGGGCACCTTCACCTGCACACTCACGAGCAAATCAGTCAACCCGCCTTTCAACTGTATCCCCTTGCCTTTCGCGCGGAAAGTCTTCCCCGTCGTCGTCCCGGCCGGGATCCGCAGACGAACCTGTCCACCATCCAGCGTCGGCACCCCGATCTCGGCCCCCAAAGCGGCCTCAGCGTAAGTCACGGGCACGGTGATCGCCAAGTTGTCGCCACTGCGCGAGAAGAGCGGATCCGGCGCCACGCGAATCACAACATACAAATCCCCCGGATTGCCCCCATTGCTGCCCGCAGTCCCCTTGCCTTTGACCCGGATGCGCTGGCCATCCGACACACCAGCGGGAACCCTGACCTGGATCGTACGATTGGACTGACCTTGGCCCGAACCATGACACACCGGGCAGGGATCGTCGATCACCAGACCACGGCCATGACAGGTCCCGCACGGTTCAGACACCCCGAACCCGCCAGACTGGCGAGCGACCATGCCCGAGCCTTGACATGCCGGACACACTTTCGGACTCGTGCCCGCGCGAGCGCCTGTGCCATGACAGGCCTCGCACGCGGTGTCAGAACTCAACCGGACCGACACCATCGTCCCATTGGCGGCGTCGCGGAAACTCAGACCCATCTCCGTCTCGACATCACTGCCGCGTTTGGCTCGACGCTGGGACGTCTGCGCCCCACCGCCGAACAATCCGCCGAACAGATCCCCCAAGCCACCCATGCTCGAGACGTTTCCGCCCGAGAATAGGTCGTCGAAATTGACCGAGGACGCGCGGGTCCCGCCCCCCGAACCGGGGAAACGGAAACCGCCCGAACCGTAGAGCGAACGAGCCTCGTCGTACTCTTTGCGGCTGCCCGGATCCGACAAGACGTCGTGAGCCTCAGTCACATCTTTGAACTTTTGCTCGGCGTCAGGGTTCTTGTTCTGATCGGGGTGGTACTGACGCGCCAGCTTGCGGAACGCCTTCTTGATCTGGTCTGCGGTCGCGTCCTTCTTCAACCCCAAAACAGCGTAATAATCCTTCTCCAGCCAATCCTTCTGACTCATTCTCCGTCAGCCTCCCACATAGACACCAACCCTTGTGCGCGATCTGGGGTCATCGACCATCGGCCCCGCTCGCCTCATCTGCCTGCTGCGCGCCCGAGGTCGTCGACTGATCCGTCGCGTCGGACCCATTCGCGCCATCAGCGGCAGCGCCGGAGGATCCCGGCGTTGACTGGGGCGCGTCCACTCCAGCGGTGATCGCCGACTCATCAGCGTCAGCCACCCCGACGCGAGCTGGACGAATCACCCGATCCTTGATCATGAAACCCTTTTGGAACACCTGCGCCACTGACATCACAGGATACCCCGGCTTGTCGATGTGCATCAGCGCCTCGTGAATGTGAGGATCGAACGGATCCCCCTCGGCCCCGAACTCGACCAAGCCATACTTCGCGGCGACCTTCGCCAGCTCGTCGGCCAACATTTTCGCCCCACCGGTCAGTTCGCCGTGGGCACGGGCCGCGTCAATGCCATCCAGCACCGGCAACATGTCCGACAAGACAGCCTCGACCCCTCGGGCGTGGGCGACGTCACGATCACGATCGACTCGACGCTTATAGTTGACGTATTCCGCTTGGAGCCGCTGCAGATCCAACGTCCGCTCTGCCAGCAACTCGGCGCAATCGGCGTCGACAGTGGGGGGTACGGCCTGCGGATCGACCGGCGTGTCGCGAGCCGTCTCCTCGGTGGCCTCAGCGGCCGAATCGGCGTCGACGGACGACACCAGATCTTCCAAGCCTTTGTCCCAATCCTGTTCAGGAATCTCGTTGCTCGTCATGACTCTCCTCATTCATTCCTTGACTGAACTTCACCACCGGCCACCCGTCATCGACTCTACCGCGACGGGCTCATCCGGGCGCACGCCACTGTCCACCATCGCCGTGGGCGGCGGGGGGCCCGGGGCCCCCCCCAGGCCGGGGCGGGGGGGGGGGGGGGGGGGGGGGGCCCCCACCC
>JAITVK010000027.1 GCA_031285845.1 Propionibacteriaceae bacterium | reverse complement strand
TCTAGGAACCAATCTGGACTGCGTTGTCGTCGGTCGACGGGCGTCCAGCCCGCCTCCTTCCTCCGCCTTGCCAGATTGTCCCCTAGAACCATCCCCTCATCCGAAGCACCTATCGGCGGAACCTCTTAGGCGCTCAGTGCCGCCCGTACTTTCCCCGCGACCACTGAGCCATCCGCGCGGCCTTTCACCACCGCGTTGACCGCTTTGATGATCATTCCCATCTGTTTCATGCTCGCGCCCTCGACGGCGGCGACCTGGTCGGCCACGATCGCATCCAACTCCTGGTCGGTCAGTGCGGCGGGCAAGTAGCGCGCGAGCAGGTCAGCCTCGGCCTGTTCCTTCTCGGCCAACTCGGCGCGCCCGGCCCCGGCGTACGTCTCAGCCGACTCGCGGCGCTGGCGCACCGCGCGGGTGATGACCGCTTGCTCCTCGGCGCTGGACAGTTCCCGGGCCGAAGCCCCGGCGACCTCCTCATTGGTGATCGCCGCGACTGCCATGCGCAGCACAGCGGTGGTGAACCCGTCGCGGCTCTTCATCGCCGCGGTCAGATCGGAACGCAGTTGATCCTTCAATTCAGCCATGAGGCTCCTTCCCAGGCATGCCCTTCATGTCTGTGTTCTTCTATGGTCTCACAGGGGTACGACACGACGAGGGCCCTTCGTGCCCGACCCGAAGACCTGCGCACGCGGTCACTCAGCGACCCACGTCACCGCCCCCCGTCGATCACCAACGGAAGCTGCACTCGGACGAACTTGCCGCGACTGATCCACACACCACGTCCAGGCGGATATTCCCCCTTGCCTGAACGGGGCAGGGCTGTCTTCAACAGCGAATCCCCATCCAGCGCCTCGGGTTGGAGCAGCAGGCCGCGACGGGCAAGTTTCACCTCGGCCAGCAACGGCCAGCTCGACGTCCACGAGGCCGTCTCCGACTCGGCGACCAGGAGGTGGGCTGAGTTGCGCGTCGCCTTCACCAGGTCCACGAGCGCCTTGTCGGCCGCCGACTGGAGGAACTCGGCGTACGACTCGATGATCACCGCCACGGTCGACTGCGCCTCGGCGTCGCGAACCTGTGTCAGCAAGGTGGTCGCCAACGCCAGGACCTGTTCCGGGTTTTGCGCCACTTCGGTCCACTCCGGTCGGTCGGCCAGAGTGGACGGGGCGGGTGCGAGCAGGTAGCAACGCGTCATCGGTCGGGCGCGGGTCATCGCGATGGTGATCGCGGCCAGCGCGTTGCTGCGTCCGGAACCGGGAGGCCCCGCCACCAGCATCACGCCGTTGGGCGGGAAGCCGTACGGCGCCAAACGGATCGAATCCAACCCGAGGACGGGCATGTCGGCCACAGAGTCGGGTAGGTCTGATGGTTGGTACGACGCGGGCAGCACTCGAACTGGCGGCGCTGCTGTGACCCCGATGCGTGCCATCGCCCGGCCCAGATGGGCGGTGATGCGGGCCTGCTCGGCCACGTCAGTGGTCGCTCCGATGACCGCGATCTGCACTTCTTGGTTGTCGAGCAGCCCGCGTCCGGGTGGCGAGGTGGCAGTGATGACATCGCGCGGAGCGTTGAAACTCAAGTAGGCGTCGTCGGACATCCGCAGCAGGAGGTTGCGTTGAACCACTGAGCGGACGTAGGTCG
Organism: Propionibacteriaceae bacterium; assembly: GCA_031285845.1. GTDB lineage: Bacteria > Actinomycetota > Actinomycetes > Propionibacteriales > Propionibacteriaceae > WQYJ01. The sequence goes on along the minus strand of JAITVK010000027.1, from coordinate 9,598 downwards.
GCACCGCGCCTGGGCGATCTGCGGTCAGGACCACATGAATGCCGAGCGTGCGCCCCTCAGCCAGGATGTCGCGGAACACTTCGAACCATTCGATTCGCCCAGGCCCGGATTCGAAGTCTTCGCGGAAACTGCCGAAACCGTCGATCAGCAGCAGGATTCGGGGGAATCGGGGATCGCCGCTCAGACGGCGGTAGTCGCTCACGCTGGCCGCGGCGACCCCTGCGAATGCTTCGGCGCGCGCCGCCAACTCCGATTGCAGCGTCCGAAACACTGAGATGATCTTTTCTGTCTCCTCGGCTTTGACGACACCGGCCACGTGGGGCAGGCCTTCCAGCATCCGCAGCCCCCCGGCGGCGAAGTCGAGGCCATAAACGTGGACCGGTCCGCCATGCGGGGTGATTCCCGCCGATGCCGCGATCGTCCGCAAGGCCACCGATTTGCCGGACCCGCTGGTGCCGAAGATGGCCAGATGGCCGTCTTGATCGGGGTAGAAGTACACCGGCAGCTGGGCCTGACGGGACGGCAGATCGGCTAGTCCGAGCAGCAGATCGGTGTCCGTGGATTGGGCCGACACGAGCGGGCCCAAGCCCCGGTCATCATGCGGGTCGTAGTACGGCAGGGGGCAGACCGCTGGCAGCGAGTCGAGCCAAGGCCGCCGTGGAATCGGCAGGCGTGCCGCCGCATGGGCGGCGATGGCGCTGGCGACCAGCCTTTGCTGATCATTGGGCCCCAGATCCCGCTCCTTGGGCGAGGCCGGTCCCGGGGTTTGCGGTTCGTCCCACTTCTCCAAGCCAGAGAAGGCCAATCGATAGATGTCGACTCGGCGCGGTTCAGGCTCGTCGGTCGTCCAGCCTCCGGCGTAGGCGGACTGGAAGGTCGCAACCCGCCCGGGGCCAGTCTTGACCACTCCGCGCCCGGGGATCGACGGGTCGAAATGGGCCGCGTCTTTGACCTCGACCACGTCTTGGGAATCCGACTCGTCGGCCATGCGCAGCGCGACCCGCAGATTCGTGTTCGCTCGAAGGTTATCCTTGATCACCCCGGCCGGACGCTGAGTCGCCATGACCAAGTGGATGCCGAGCGACCGCCCGCGCTGAGCGACGTCGACCACGCCGTCGACGAACTCGGGAACATCGCCGACCAGGGCAGCGAACTCGTCGATCACGATCACTAAGGCGGGTGGACATTCTGGATCGCCGCGGCGCTCCAACTCGAGGATGTCTTTGGCTTTCTTGCGCTGGAACAGGTGCTCGCGGTGATGCAGTTCGGCCCGAAGACTGGTCAGCGCGCGTACGACCAAGTGAGGACTCAGATCGGTCACCAATCCGACGCAATGGGGCAGTTTGACGCAGTCGGCGAACGCGGCGCCGCCTTTGTAGTCGACGAACAAGAAGGTGACCCGGTCGGGACTGTATTCGGCGGCCATCGCCAAAACCCAGGCTTGAAGGAACTCCGACTTGCCCGAGCCGGTCGTCCCGCCGACCAGGGCGTGGGGGCCTTGGCCGCGCAGATCGAGAGTCATCGGGTCGACTCCGGCCGACCCGACCAGGGCGCGCAGGCTGCTGGCGCGTTTGCGCGGAGTGGTCGTGACCCGGTCGATGATGGATTGGTTCTGCCGCCAGCGCTCGATGACCGCTTCGGGATGGGCGAACAGGTCGGTTCCGAGCAGGGTCGGCAGTGGCACCGAACGTGGGATGTCCCCCGAGTCTTCCACCAACGCCCCGACGTCGATCACCGGGGCCATGCGCCTGGCGTACGTCATCGCCTCCCCGGTCGGAACCTGTTCGAGTGTGGCGTCGGTGATCGTCATCCCCAAGCGCACCAGTCCGACGTACGACTGATCAGGCTCGACGGCCACGAATGTTCGGCAGACGCCGGGTAGCCCCGCCACCTGGTCGGACAGCCAGATGAGGAACACACCGGCGTCGGGGCCTTGTTCGGCCAGTTGAACCAGCCGCGCCTGATCGATGTCCAACTCGTCTGACACGAGAACCACGACGGCGGGGAGGGGGGACTTCGTTCCCGTGACCCCAGCGTTGGTCCCGACGTCCGCGCCGCGCTCCATCGCAGCGTCGTCGGCCTTCATCGCGCCACGATGACCGGCTCGGTCGGCCTTTTGACGGGAACTGATGACCCCTTCCAATTGGGCGATCAGTTTGGTCGCGGTGGTGGCCGTGGTCGACAAGTGATGGCCCTCGATCGGGCTGGTCGGCGACGTGGTGTGGGGCATCCAGGTCAGCCATTGCAGGTGTTTGGCCCACGTCGGGGACACCAGCGCAGTCACGACCATTTCGGTCGGAGAATGCAGACCAGTCAACTGGATGAGCGCTGAGTCGACAACGCCGCCGATCTGGTCGACCGTCCCAGCCAATCCGAGCGCCCCAGCGTCGAACAGGTTCTCGACGATCGGAACGTGTTCGATCAGCCGATGGGCGTCGACGACGGCGTCGAGGCGTTCTTGGAACTCGGGCAGCAGCGCGCCTCGGCCTTTGCCAGTCTCGATCGTGTCGCGACTGGGCATCGTGCCCGTGCCGAGGCGGACGTTGAGGAAGCTCCAATGCTCGGGGCGACGGGTCCACAGCAGCGCGGCCCGGTTCATCGCGGCACTGTAGACCTCTGAGGTCGATGGGGCCTCTGCCAGGCGTACCGCTCGTTCGACTCCGACCTGGTCGGCCAAGGCGGTTTTGAGGCTGGAGAGGCGTTCCTCGAACCGGGCGACGTCTTTCTTGCGCCGTCGGCGCTGCTGGGTCTTCTGGGTCAGGAAGTTGCCGACCAGCATCACCGGGGTCAAGGCGACGAACAGCAGCGAAGTCAGGCGTTGAGTCATCATGTACATGCCCACGCCCATCAGGATCGGCGCGAGCAGGGCGAGGAACGGGAAGCCTTGGCCTTCGGTCTCTGCGGGCGGGTCCGGGGCTTCGAAGGTCTCACCAGCGTAGCGATCCTCCACTCTGGGCGGGCGAGTGAACGGCACGGGCCCCGGCTGTTGAGCGATCTGTTCAGTCAGGGGCGACGGAACCACGGTCACCCAGGTGTCTCCGACCAGCATCCGGGTTGGATTGTCGATCCGCAGCCGCTGAATGGCGGAGCCGTCGACGAGCGTCCCATTGGCTGATCCGAAATCGATCACCTCGGTGGACTGGGCGGCGACGTCGAGGCGCAGATGGTGGTGGGACACCAGTGGATCGTCCAGTCGGATGTCACAGTCCGAGCCGCGTCCCAACAGGTACGTTCCTTCGGCCAGCGGGTGCTCGGCAACGACGAGGCCCACCGAGGAGTCGTACTTCAACGTCTCCACGCGAACCGTGGCTCGGGTCGACTGGGCGTCAGGCAGGTTGTAGCGCGTGGTGACTCGGTCGACGACCCAGACGTCGGCTCCTGATCCGATCCAGGCTTCGCCGACCAGTGCGCGGGGACTCAATACTGTGGGGCGGTCTTGGCCCGGCAGCGACGCGGCCAAGGTGGCTTGATCGATCGTGCCGACATGTCGCCGATCGACTCGCAGCAGCGTCTCGGCGACCTCGCCGATCGTGGTCGAGGCGTCGGTGTCGATCATGACATCGTCACTGGATCCGTCGTTGCGGCGCAGGGTCAGTTTGAGTCGCATTCGGGCCGTCCTTCCGGGATGTCGTCTGGATCAACTCGCATTGTGCGAGACTGCATCTTAGTGTAGACGTGGTATCCGACATTTCGGATGGGGAGTCCTCCCCATTGTGCGATGGCCATGAGCTCATTCATCATGGGTTGTGCGCAGGCTGGGGGCGGATCGACCTTGGCTAGCGCCTGACGGATGCGAAGAAAGGGGGAGCCGTGTCGTTTGAGTTGACGGTGAGTTCCGGTGAGGTGCTCGCGATCAGTCGCGAGCTGGATGGGATCATCGAGGCGCTGACCTCGGGAGATGTTGACATGGGGCAGGCGGGGTGGGCCAGTGGTCATGACCAGTTGCGAGCCAAAGCGGAGGACTTCGGCGGGCATTGGCGCTACAAGCGGGCTCAGTGGCTCGACGACTTGATGCACGTACGCAATGCGCTGAGTCAGATCGTCGTCGCTTTCGAACAGGCTGATCGTCAGCTCGCCGAGACCGTTTCCGACCGGCCGATGCACGCGCTTCCGTTCATTCCTGCTCTGGGGGGCCGATCATGACAGACACGATGTGGGAGACGCTCACCGGCGATCCTGAGACGGTCCAGGCCACAGCGCGGGAATTGTCCTGGCGGGCCGAGGGGATTCTTGGCGCGTCGGAGCGCGTCGGCTTGTTCACTGCGACCGCCGGTCCGCGTTCGCTGGCACTGTCGCGCATGGTCGATGTGATTGGTCGGCTGCGGTCGGACGTGTCGCGCGGCGGCGAAGCGCTGTCGCAAGCTGGTCAGGCGTTGGCCGAGTACGCGGGCGTTTTGGGGCCAGCCCGTGACGATTCGCGCTACTGCGCGCAGATGCTCGAAGATTTGCGTCGGCGGCAGGCGTACTTGATCGATCATGTGGCACAACTGCGGCGAGAGCACGCCACGGCGTCGCGTCGGGAGGAGAACGCGCGGCGCGATTCGACGCCGGATCGACATCAGATCGCTGTGCGGGATCGGGCTGGTGACCGCCTACGCGATCAGATCGACCAGGCCGAGGATGGGTTGGCTGATGTCGCGGCCATGATTCAGGAGTACGAGCGACGCTGGTGTGAAGACGCGCGAGTCAAGCAAGAGGCCGGTTCGCTGGCGGGGGCGAGGCTCGAGGTCGCGATGGAGATCGGTGGGCTGGGTCATCACCAGCCGTGGCGCTTCTGTCCGATCCTGTGTTTCATTCCACCGATCCGGTTCCCGCGCCTGTTCGTCGCCCTTGCTGACGGGTTTCGAGCCGCGAAGCAGTATCTGCAGTCGGAGCCGGGTCAGGCGTTGTACCAGTCCGGGAATGTCGTGACGCACTTCGCCCTGGGTCTGCCGAAGATCAAGAAAGCGATCGATGTCGTTCGCTTGGGGTCCAGTGCGGTCAAGTACGAGGCGATGGCGGCTCAGATCGCTCGGCTTTCGCCTAAGGCGGCCGCTTTGTCACCCGCGATTTCGAATGCCATGCGGGGGTTGCAGCGCGGCCGGCTACTGGGGGCGGGCGGGATGGTCAGCAAGATCACCAGCAGACTCGGCCCAGTCGCGAAGATCGCCGGACCGGCGCTAGGTGTGGCCGGTGGCGCTCTGATGGTCGTCGATGGAGCTCAACGTCTGTTCAACACCGAGTATTCCGGCGCCCGTGGCGTGGTGGATCGGGTCATGGGTGGTGCTGGGATCGTCACGGGTGGCGCCATGATCGGGATCGCGACAGGAGCATTGGCGCTGGGCCCAGTTGGTCTGGCGGTGGTCGGCGTGGCGGCGGCCGCCGTTGGCGTCTGGGCAGTCGGGAACATGGTCGTCGATCACTGGGATGACATCAAATCCACTGGGGCTCGGATTGGCAAGGGAATCAGTGACGTCGCTTCGAAGGCAGGTGGAGCGGCCAAGGCCGCGTGGAACGGTCTGAAGTCACTCTTCGGTGGCGGGTAGACGATTCGGCGGGCCTCAGTGTGTGACGCCATTGGACTATAGACTTGCTGTCTTGATCGATCATGGTGTCTGACCGAGCCAGGACGCTCGGTCAGATGGGAAGGGGTAGTCGACATGGGGGAGTCTCGTCTGCCGAGGCGTCTGCGGGCGGTTTTGGCGCGTAATCCAGAATTCGGTCGCGTGCGTCAAGCGCAGGTCTACCGCCCTGGAGCGGCTCTGAATCTCCTTTGGATCGGTCTGACGGTCGCGGTGTGTCTGTTGGGGCTGTCGTTCTGGAACGCATCGCGACCTTGGTGGGACCTTGCCTTGTGTGAGCTGGTGGTGGTGGCGCTATTTCTAGCCATTTATTCTTTGATGCACGTGTGGTTGGTGGTGTGTGATCGTGGGGTGGTCATTGGGGGGTGGACGGTCATCACGGGCACCTTCACTGTTCCGTACGCGTTGATGGATTTCTCGAGGTTCTCGATTGTTCGAAAGCCCGGATGGTTGTTGGTGGGGTCGAATGATGCCCGTCATGGTCATGGCAGTGGTGTGTGGGCGAAGTGGGCGATGGTGTTTCGTGCCCGGGACACGGCCGCGGTGATGCGTACTCGTGATCATGTGATGAGATTGGCTGCCGCGGGGCCGCCTGAGGCTGTCTTCAATTCGGTGTGGTTAAGGTTCGCTTGTCATGAGTTTCCGTCGGGGCTAGTCGGGCAGATCTGTTCGGCTGCCGCAGAGGCTGGGTTTCCGCAGGCGATGACATCCCCAGCCTTGACCCAACCCCCAGTCGAGCTGACGATCAGAGACGACAACCTGCCGCCATGGCTACGAGACTGAGGCTGGGAGCTGAGTCCCCGCTGCGGGGATCTGCGGCCGTGGTTGCGTCGCGAATTCTCTCGATGACACGAGTTTCGGATCCGCGGCTCAGGGGACTGTACGTGAGAAACTGACAAGGTGTGTGGATGGCAGGAGGAGTCATGTCGATGACTGATGAGGAGCGTCGCCAACGAGTGTTGGCTCGGGCTGAGCTTGGGCAGGTGACCGTGTTGGGAACACTGACCGATGAGGAGATCGTCGCGCTGGAGGGGACGACCGTCGAGCAGCTGACCATGATGCCCCATTACGACGTCGTGGCGGACAAGCGCGGCGCGGTTCAGGCTGCGGCCCGATCCTTGGTGGCCCATGGTTTCGCCCTGCCCCATGAAGATCGCTCGACCAGGGTGACTCCGAGCGATGACATCGCCGATGTGCTGGCGACCCGTCGGGGGACGCCGGTGCTCATGGTCATCGAGCGGGAGTTGGCGGACACCAAGCGATGGAGTTACTGTCTGTTCTACGGCGAGTCGGTCATCGAGGAGCAGATCAGCGACGACGGGTTTCACACTTTCGCGGCCCTCGCGTCGGTCAACCTGGCCCAGCATCTGGTTGGTCTGCTCGACCCGATCTCGGTCGCCGATGATCAGCAGTCTGGCTTGGTGGCGCAGTACGCCGATCTGGACGAGTTCCTGGTCGCGGTCGAGTCCATGCCCGAAGTGGCGCAGTCGGTGGCTGTGTCCACGCTGACGATGATGCAGGTCAACCCTGATCGGATGGAGACTGCGGCGGTTTACATCAGCCCGCAGGGCGCGTTCATACTACGCATGGTCGAAGATCGCTATCATCTGAGTCGCGCCACCCGCCAAGACCTGGGGCAGTTGATTCACGACCTGATCCGGAATGTGGTTGCCGGGGCCGGCGACATCGCGGAGTAGCTGGGCCCAGTGTCCGCGTCACTCGTCAGTCGAGTCGACGCCGTCGCAGGAGCAGGCGGATTCGGTCGCTGCGGCGCATCGGCCGGTGTTCCGGGGTGGCGTGTCGTCCGCGCCGTGATAGAGCCAACAGAGTCACGCCGAAGATGACGAAGAAAACGATGAAACTGACACCGCCGACGATTCGGGCCCACTGGTTGTCAGTGGTGACCCATGACATCAGTGTGCTCGGAATAGCCAACAGGCCGAGCCCGAGCGCCAACGCGTTGAGTGACCAACTGGTGCGGGAGTCGCGGACCCGTTGACGGGCTTGAGCCCGAGCCGCGTCCATACGATACAGGTACTCCAACTGGGCGATGAGCTCAGTGTTACACCGGGTCAATCCGAGCTGGGCCCGCATGATGTCGAAAATCTCGCGCCCTTGGACCATCGTCGTCACTTCTGACAGGATCACTTGGTTCTGCATCAGGGCGTTCTTGCGTTCGAGAATCGCGATCAGAGACGACTCAGTCCAGCCTGCGACGCCGACCTTGTCGAAACGGTCGGCCAGGTCGGCCGCCCGGTGCGACATTTGCATGATCGACGCCTTCTGCGCCAGGGCGAAGATCACCATTTCGAGATACATCGTCCGAAACGCCCGGACGACGGCGAAATCTAGGGCCGGGTTGGACTCGTTGATCAGGGCGACGAAGGAACGGTCGGTGACGGCGTGCAACACCTGGTCGTCACCCCAGCGGTCGTACACACTGGCTTTGAGTCGTTCGCTGCGCAGTCGACGATTCTGGCAAGTCGGTCGCCCAGTGTCGACGAACGCGAAACAGTAGAAAGCGTTGGCCACCTCGTCGTCGCTGGCTCGGGGCGACGTGACTGCGTAAAGACCGTCTTCACCCTGAGCTGTGGCCGCCTGGGCGAACGCCTCGTCGCGGTAGAGACAGCAGGTGAACATGCGCGAGTCCATCACCGGCTGGACGACGAAACCCGTTTTGCCTGAGGTGTCGTTGACCGCTTGTGGGACGGACGAGGTCGCCTCATACCCATCGGTCCAGCGAGTCAAGATCAGTTTCAGTGGCTCCATGACGTACTGGAATTCCAACTGCTCGGTCCACGACTCTGTCCCGGATTGGAACACGAAGTCGGCTCTGACGGGAACATCGGGCGGCGTCAACCCGCTGATCGCGATCGAATCCGCCACTCGGGGGTGGCCGTGAGGGCAGTCGTCAGCCAACGTTCGAACCAGGTCATGGTGAAGGTACGGGTAGCAGATCCGGCGACCGTACTCGTTGATTCGCAAGATGTCGTCGACCTCGTGATGGTCGGGGCTGCGGTATTCGGTCTCCAAAACGAGGATCGAGACGAAGGTGTTGTAGGTGATCAGGCGGATTCGAACCAGATCGAGATCGTAGCGGTGATGGCGGGGGGGACGGTCGGGTTCGACTCGAGACGCCTGTTCAGTCCAGTCGATGACGTAATGGCAGTCACGCAAGGGCTCGCCGTTTGGGCGAAGGTCGAAATGACGGACCAACTGCGGGTCGCCCTGAGGTTTGCGGCCAAACGCGAGGTCGCGGGCCGCTTCGGTGAAGAACTGAAACGTGTTGTAGGTGTCGAACAGCTCGTCGAGCGGGGTAGGGCACGACGGCACGCAGGAGTTCGCAGTGGGGTCGGTGGGTGGCGTGGTTTGGGCTGACCCCACGTCGTGGTTTGACCTCGTCGCGGTCTCGCCAGTGGCGCCGTCGCCGCTTGGCGCATGGGTCAGGCGGGTTGGCGGTTGATCTTGGAGCCAAGATGTGGGGATCCAATGGGTGGGATTGAGGGGGATCTTGTGGAAGGGCTCGGCCTGGCTGCTCGGGTCGGTCGCCTCGGCGGGCTGCCGACCCACCTCGGGGGTTGAGACGAAGACGGCCGGGACGAGATCGGGGGTGTCGATCGAGACTCCATTGGGGACCTGAGCGACGAACGGGAGAATGAACGTGTGGTAGCTCCAGGGCTTGTCAGAGACTGGTTCGGGATCAGTCATTCTCACCTCGTACGGTCGGTTCGGCGCTCGCTGGTCGAGGCGTCGAGCGGCGGTTTCGTCCTGGGGTGAGGACGAGCGTCGCGGTCGCGACTCTATGCGATTTGATGATGATATCTAGGACATCGTGCTGTGGCGCGCCGTACCACCATGTGAGAGGCTTTTGGCCCGCGTCCTCCGTTCTGACTATGGGTCTTGGTCTGGGTTCGTGGTGTGTGGGGAGTTCTCCCCATTGTGGTGTGGTGTGGTGGGTGGGATGCTTTGGTGTTGTCGGGATGGCATGGTGTTCATTCCAGTTTTGACAAGGAGTGTGTGTGATGGCGAATATTCAT
>JAITVK010000026.1 GCA_031285845.1 Propionibacteriaceae bacterium | reverse complement strand
CACTTGGGGTGACGCTGGTCGTGGGCGTGGCGCTCACCGTCGGAGTCGCACTCGGAGTGAGGCTGATGCTCGGCGTCGTGGTGACCGGCGTGGTGACGCTCGCAGTGGGTGTCGAACTCGTACTCGGCGTCGTGCTGATCGTCGGAGTCGCACTTGGGGTGACGCTCTGAGTGGGTGTGACGCTCGCAGTGGGTGTCGAACTCGCACTCGGGGTGATGCTGATCGTGGGAGTCGCACTCGGGGTGACGCTCATTGTCGGGGTGACCGTCACGCTTGGCGAAGGACTGCTGGGCGCCGGATCGGGGGACGGATCGCTCGGCGCCGGGCTCGGCGAGTCGGGCTGCCACAGGGCGCTCAGATGCACATCACCAGTGGTTCCAGTCGGAATCGTGTCGATCGGGGTGCGCCAGCGTGAGTCGTCCTCAACCCACCCGGCGAAAATATAGCCGGGCCGCTGGGGCTGGTGCGTGAGCGCGAGCGGTAGCTCGGTGACATTGTATTGGCTCGGATTGGCCTCCTCGGGGGCGACGCCGTCGCCGAAGTCGTACGTGATCTCGTACTCGTCCAACGTGAACTTCGCTTGGAGAGTGAGGTCGCGAGAGACCCTGGTGAAGTCATCGGACCAACCGTCGAAGGTGTAGCCACGGTGGGTGGGCTGGGTCGGCTCAACAGCGTCGTCTCCGTCAGCGACGGTTTGGCGGCTCAGTTCGGTGTCGTCCCAGTCGGTGAACACCACGGTGTGAGTGATTTGGCCGAAACCGATGTCGTGATTGTTGTAGCCCTGGGTCGCCGGTTCGGTCCATTCGGTGGCGTGGACCATGTTGGCGTAGACGGTGTCCCATTCGGGCGCCCGGTCAGACCAGCCGTCGGCTGAGTTGCCGACGAAGGACGATGACTCACCGATCTCCAAGCGTGACAGGTCGTTCGTCTGGGCGTAGATCCCGCCGCCCTCACCGTGGGCGGCGTTGTTCGTCACCAGGCTGGTGATCGCCGCATTGACATGGGTCAAGAACATCGCGCCCCCGTCAATGTCAGCGGCGTTGTTGTTGAAGGAACCTTGATCGTCCGGGTTGTCCTCGGCCGGTTCGACGACCAGACTCCCGCCGCGCATGCACAATCCGCCGCCATTGCCTTGGGAGTGGTTGTGCGACACCGAGACGGGCCCGCGCAAAGTGATGTCGGTGTCTTTGGCCCAGATGCCTCCACCGCAGTCCGTCTCGACCGCCCTGTCGGTGTTCGCCAACGTCTCAACCTCGCCCTCGGGGGTTTCCCGCGTCTCGTTGTGGGCCACGTGGGCATCGCGGCTGAGGGTCAGACGCGAATCCTGAAGCCACATGCCGGCGCCCTTCGGCGCGGTGTTGCCAGCCACGTCGAATTCGTCACTCCCGATGAGATCGGTCCAAGAGGCAGCGATCCCACCACCCCTCAAGTCGGCGGTGTTGTATTCGATGGTGGAGCCGGAGAAATCTATGGCGCCGCCGTCGACGTACGCTCCGCCGCCCACTTCGGCCTGATTGCTGCGGAGGTCCGCTCTGAGCAGTGTCGGAATCCAAGGCCCCTCGTTCTCTGTCGGCATGAGCGGTTCGCGGTAGAGGCCGCCACCGCGATAGCCGGCCGTGTTGCCGTTGATGCTGATCATTCCCTCGCTGGTCAATTCGGAATCCAAGTCCGCGAAGATTCCGCCTCCATCGCAGGTGGCGACGTTTCCTGACACGCCTGAGTTCCAGCTGTCGGCGGGGATGGTCAGCTTCGCGCTGAAGCCGAGGAAGATGCCCCCACCATGCCAGTGGCTGGTGTTTGTTTCGATGGAGGAACTGTCATTCAGAACAACGACGCCACCCATCGCGGCGTGGATCCCGCCGCCCGTCGCGGCAGCGGTGTTGGAATCGATCCTGGCGTGCCCGTTCATCGTCAAAGTGGCGTCGGGACCGTGCTCCGATCCAACCCACACTCCGCCGCCTGCGACCTCAGCAGTGTTTTGGGAGATCGCGCTATGGTCGGACGCCGTCAGATCGGATCCGCTCGTGATGAACATTCCCGCGCCATGCGGTGAGGTGTTGCCTGCGACACGAGCCTCGCCACTCAGCGTGACGTGGCTGTCCTTATCGGCATAGATCCCGCCGCCAGCCCACGTCGAATGGTTGCCGCTGATCTGTCCGCCGCTGATGTCGACTGTGGCGCCATTCTTCGCATTGATCCCGCCGCCGAAAAGCCCAGTGTTGTTGGTGATCGAGCCACCGTCCATTCTGAGCTTGGCCGAAGGCCCATCGACTCGTACGCCACCGCCATTGCCTTCCGAGTTTTTCTGGTCTCTCCACTCGGGGGTGGCCACTCGGTTCCCGGTGATGTGGGCGTCACCGCCGATATGCAGTTCGCCGGTGTCAAAAACGACGATTCCGCCGCCACTGGCAGCCGTGTTGGCTTGATCGGCCGAACCAGTCGGATCCAAGCTGCCGATCACGCCCCCGACGATGTCGGCGCGACCTCCTTGGTAAATAGCGATACCACCCCCATCGGCTGTGTACGGCAAATCCTCGTTGCGACTGGAGTTGCGATAGACCATACCACCGTCCATGAGCAGGTTGGCGTCTCCGCGCACCATGACGCCGTGCCCGGGAAACGCATCGGCATTGGCCCGCTTAAGGACGCCGTTGTCATGGATTCGTGCGCAACCCCGAATGACGAGATGGCCTGTCGCGTTGCGGTCGCTAGTGGTGTAAATTCCGGCGCCACCGTCGGAGCTGTTGTCTGTGATGTCACCGCCGAGGATGGTCACCGTCGATCCGCGGTTGGCGATTCCACCCCCGAACATGGAGTAGCCTTTGCCGCCGCCGTAGTGATTGCCGCTGATCGCTCCACTGGCCACGGTCACGACTGCATTCGCCTGGGTCGTGATGCCGCGCCCCGTCTCACCCGGGTTGTGAGTGACGGTGATGCCGTTGATGACCAATTCGCCGGCGGCGACGATCGTCGAGTTGCCGTCAGCGCCGATCAGGCGGGCGTCACCCTCGAGAATGATCTTGACGCCTTGAGGAATGACAGCGTTGGTGACAGCCGGCGCCTGGATGTCGTTGAGAAGTCTGATGGCCGTGGTTTCGCCCTGCTTCGCCCGCTTGATGGCTTGGTTGAGCTCCTTCCACGTGGTGACGGGGATGGCGTCCGGCGACGGCGGGGGTGGTGCGATGCAGGTGGGTTCCGGGATCGGCGGCGCAGTCGTGTCCGTCGGCGGTGTTGGGGCGTCGGTGGTCGGGTCGAGTGTGGGATCGACCGATGGAGCGACCGTGGTGGGGTCAGTCGTGTCGGCCGGGTCAGGGTCAGTCGAGTTCGGTTCGGTCGGAATGGTGGAATCGATGTCCTGGTCGTCGTCCTCCATGCTGTGGCACTCGCTCGGCGATCTGCGAGCAGTCATCTCGGCCGACGCGCGGGCCGCGCCTGTTTCGGTGGAAACCGCGACCGGATGCGGACCATCCATTCGCGTGTCGGTCGCGGCTTGGGCGACCAGCCCAGGAATGAACAGCGCGCAGGCGATGAGCGGAAGCGCGGGGGCAAGAAATCGGGTAGGCGAAGTCGACTGTGCGTGCTTGGGGTGGACCATGGTGACCTTAGGTGTGATAGTGGCCGATGATCCCCACTAATCGGCGAACTCCCCAGTCTCACCGATCGCCTTCCACATCCATTTTATACCGCCACTAGGGGAATCGACAAACCCGCCGAACTTCAGAGCTAGTGTTCGAGCGGGTGGGGACAGCCTCAAGCTTGTCGCGTGGGTCGGTCGGGGCATGGCGGGAGAACGGCTCCTCCCGTCCCCGCGTATTCGCTCGTGCGGGTGGGTTGGGGCCGGCCACGGGGCTCTGCCCACCCCGACGGGGGTAGGCGGGGTGGGCAGAGGCTTTTGGGCCGTACGCCAGACGTTTCTGTCAGCACTCATCGGATGGGCCGGGCCGTACGGTTCGGTGTGGTGATCAGGCCGACGACGCCAACGGTCAGGGCGACCAGTGCCAGGATCATGACTGTGGAGGCCTGACCGGTCGGTGTGGGCGTCCCGCCGGTGTCTGCCACAGGACGAACGGTCGAGCCAGCGGGGTTCGACGGTGACGTGATCGGGCCCGGTGTGGTCGGGTCGGCCGTGACTGTTGGAGTGGATGTGGCTGGAGTTGGGGACGGGGTGACCGGGTCGCTCGTGATCGGATCCGGCGTGTCCTCCATCGGGGCGGTCGGATCGAGTTGTCCGGGCGCTGGTGGGTTGGTGGTGGTCGGGTTCTGACTGGCGGTTGGAGTGACGGTCGCGCTGGGTGTGACCGTGGGAGTGACCGAACAACTCGGCTGCGGAGTTCGCGTAGGAATCGGGCTTGGTGTGACCGGAGCAGTGACGCCAGGGCTCAGGACGACTGTCGGGGTCGGGGTGACGCTGGGGGTGAGGGTCGGGGTGGCCGTGACGCTGGGGGTGACCGTCGCACTTGGAGTGGCGGTGGGTGTGACGGTGGCGCTTGGGCTTGGGGAAACTGGTGGCTCGCTGGTCGTCGGCGTCGGGTTGGGGCTGGGGGTCTCAGTGGCTTCAGGCGAGGGCGACAGCGAAACTGATGGCGTGGGCGTGGCGGTGGTGATCGGATTGACAACACCTCCCGGCGCTGGTGCCAAGTGGGTCGGCCACACGGGTGTCGCGCTTAAGGCCGGGTGTGGGGTGACCGTAGTCGGAAGGACGGGCGTGATCGTGGGCAGAGGAGCGGGGGTGACGCTGCTGGGGAGCGTCGGGGTGATCTGCGGCAGGGGTGCTGGTGTGACGCTGCTGGGTATGCCTGGTGTGAGGGTCGGTATTGGCGCGGGTGTGACGCTGCCGGGCGAGACCGGTGTGACATGCGGCATCGGTGCTGGGGTGATCCCGGTCGGTGGCAGTAGTGTGACGCTGGGCATCGGCGCTGGTGTGATGGTCATGGGGGCCCACAGAGCGGTCAAGATCAGATCACGCCTCGTGCCGACGGGGATGGTGTCGATCGGCGTGCGTGACAGCGAGTCTTCTGGAACCCATCCGACGAAAGCATAGGCTGTTCGTACGGGTTGGTGGATGAGCGCCAAGGGCAGATCCTCGACGTTGAACTGTTCAGGATTGGCGACCGTCGGCGCGATCCCACCAGAGTAGTTGTAGCGGATCGACCATTCGAGTGGGCGATAGGTCGCTGTGATCGTCGAATCCATTTCCACATGGTCGAAGGCCGCGTTCCAGCCCGAAAAAGCGTAATCCTTGCGGGTCGGATCAGGCGGAGCGATGGCGGAGTCGTCATCCAACACGGTTTGGCTCGACAGCTCAGTGCCGTCCCAATCGACAAAAGTCACCGTATGATGGCGCGGAATGGGATAGCCGATGTCATAGTTGTTGTACCCCTGTGTGAACGGTTCAGTCCACTTGTCCGTCTCAATGTTTTCTGCGTAGACCGCGTCATATTCGGGGGCGCGGTCGAAACTGTCGCGGGCGGAGTTCGCCGAGAACTCGGCCTCCTCAGACACTTTGAGCGATCCCAAGTCGGCCGTTCCGAGGAAGATGGCGCCGCCGTCGCGTTTGGCGGTGTTCCCGCTGACTGTGTCTGACACACACACTGCGGCGTTGGTCAGGTACGCGCCGCCGCCGTCTCTGCCAGCCGTGTTGCCTGTCAGGCTGGCAGTCAGGCAGTCGTCAGAGTCGTGACCGGGGCTGCTGAGATAGACTCCGCCGCCGTCGCGATCGGCGGTGTTGTTTTCAAGGATCAACGACGGCCAGCCTGACAGCTTCCCGCCGGTCATGTGGAGTCCACCACCGTCTGACCCGGAGTGGTTGCCGGAGACGATGGGTTCGTCCCAGAACAGTCGAACGTTCGCCTCGACCGCGTGGATGCCACCGCCGGCCGATTCGGCCCGGTTGCCGTCGATGTGGGAGTACCTGGACAGCTCGATCTCACCACCTTTGCCGATGTGGATGCCCCCGCCGGAACCTCCAGCCTGGTTACGGGCGACGCGGGAGTCGCCCGAGAACTCCATTTCGATGTTCCCGCCAGCATGGACGCCACCGCCGTCGCGGTCGGCGCGGTTTCGTTCGATCGCTGCCCGCCCATCGGCGAAGAGAACGGCCACATCCGGGTCGGGGGTGGCCGGCGCGATATGGATGCCCCCTCCATTGGTGGCGGTGTTGTCGGCGATCACTGAGTCATCTCCGAGGAAGACGACCGTGTCGTCGTCCATGTCGATTCCACCGCCGTTGATGGCTGTGTTCCCACGGATGGCGGACTGTTCATTCATGTCGAGTTCAGCGTTGCCCGGGTTGAGGTGGACGCCGCCGCCATTGCCGACGCTCGTGTTGCCAACGACGGTCGCTTGTCCGGCCAAGTCAACCCTCGTGTGTTCCCCGAGCCACAGGCCAGCTCCGTCGTACGGCCCTAAGTCGTCGTTGACGACAGTACGATTGCCGGCGACTCGGGCTGTGCCGATGAGGTCGGCCCCTGTGATGCCGGGCATGTCGGGCTCATCGGCCAGATAGATCCCGCCACCTCGGCCGGCCGTGTTGCCTTGATTGTCAGCGCCGGGGGCATCGACGCCGAGGGCAGGGTCGCCGATGACGCCGCCGCTCATGGTGAACTGCGCGTCGTCAAGGTGGATTCCGCCGCCGCGAAGCGCCGTGTTGCGGTTGATGGCGCCACCGTTCATCGTCAGCCTGAGGGCCGCGAAACCGGTTCCGTCGCTTCCAGGGGCTGGGGTGGTGTTCGTGGGGTCTGCCCATGAGCTCAGATAGATCCCACCACCATCCTCGGCGTTGTTGTCGGTGACTTGCCCCCCAGTCATGAGGAATTCGGCTCCCGTCGCGCGCACGCCTCCGCCCTGTGTGGTCGACCCGGATCGCGCGGCCCGGTCGCTTTGCCACGCGTCTGGGCCGTTGTGGTGGATGCGGGTATCGCCGCCGATGAACAGACGAGCGTCAGCCCCCGCCCAGACGCCGGAGCCTTGGATGGCGTGGTTGGCTTCGATGGTTCCGCCACGCAGGTCGACGGTGGCCGTTTTGGGTGGCGGCGTCTCATCCGTCATGCCGGTGGTCACCAGGCCGTCGACCATGATTCCGCCACCCTTGTCGGCGCTGTTGCCGGCGATGACACCAGAATCGATGACCAGTGTCGTACGCTCGGGCGCGTCGGCTGGTGACTCGTCGACGTAGATGCCGCCTCCGCCGCTGATGCGGTATTCATGGGTCCACGTGTTGTCTTCCCGATCGTTCCCTAAAGCTGAGTTGCCGTTGATTCGGGCGTCCCCGGTGATGTGCAGGTGACCAGATGCCAGGTAGATTCCGCCGCCGCGAGCGGCGATGTTGCCTTGGTCGGGATCGTTGACCGGGTCTGGCGCTCCAATGACTCCGCCTGAGATTTCCACATTGGCCCCATCGGTGATGGCCAGTCCGCCGCCGTCTGCAGCCCCGGTCATCTGATCGTCGTAGTATCGGCCGTTGTGGTAGATCAGGCCTCCGGTCATCGTGAGATCGCCGGCTCCGATGCTGAGGCCATGGCCCCAAGGGCTGCCATACGCGGAGCTGTTGGTGAAATTGTCGTGGACGCGGGCGCAGCCGCGAATCGTGACATGGGCGTCGGGTCCGTCGATGACGGTTCCGTATTCGGACAGGTCGCCGCCGTGGGCGTAGACTCCGCCGCTGCTCCAGCTGGAGCTGTTGTCAGCGATCTCGCCCCCGGCGATGTCGAGGGTCGCGCCGAGCAGGTTGATTCCGGTGGAATGATTGCCACTGATCGAGCCGGCGGCGATGGTCAGGTGGGACAGTGGTCTCGCCCAGATGCCGGCGCCCGACGCCCAGTGATCGAGGGGGTGGGTGATGGTGACGCCGTTGATTGTCAGCGCGCCGTCCAGGGTGATGGTGTTCTCGTAGTCGGAGCCGATCAGCGCGCTGGTTCCTTCGATAGTGATGACCTTGTCAGCAGGGACGACGAGGGACGTGTCGGGTGGCAGTGTGATGTCGTTGAGGAGTCGGATCGTCGTCGGCTGAGTGGCGGAAGCGTCGTCGACGGCGTGCTGCAACTCCTCGGCGGTGGCCACGCCGATCGCTTCTGGGTTGGGTGCGGGCGGCTCGACGCAGGCGATCGCGGATGGTGGCGGCGTGAGCGTCGGTTCAGTCAATGTGATGGTCGAGGTTCGCGGGAGTGTTGAGTGGCCGCTGGGAGTCGGTGGCGCCGTACGTTCCGTCTGAGGGGTCGGGGACTGCGCGCTCTGAGCCCAGGCTGTCAATGGTTGTCCGTTGGTCGACGCCACGGTCGGTTCGCTCGGGCTGGCTTGTGCGATCAGACCTGGGATGAATAGCAGGGCGGCGATCAGCGGGGTGACCGCGATCTGCAGGCTGAATGTCGGATTGGGCGTGGCGCGCAGAGCGCGTTTCGGATGGATCACAATGACCTTGCTCGTACGAGATGGGCTGATGATCCCCTATGGCTGGCGTCGATCCCCTTCGCGCCAGCGTTCCTCCGCGGAAGAATCTAGAGGGTCACGAGCCACTTCATCAACATGTTCTCATCATGCGAGATGGTCCGCGTGTCTTCCTCCACGGTGAGCGTCGCTGTGAAACCGGCGAGTGTCGGACGTGAACGATACGATTGTCGCCCATGGGACACATCGAGGTCGCGCATGTCGACTACTACTTGCCTGACGGCAAGCTGCTGTTGGCTGACGCGACGTTCCGGGTCGCGCAGGGTGCGCCGACCGCGTTGGTCGGACCCAACGGAGCTGGGAAATCAACGTTGTTGCGTCTGATTTCGGGCGCGGCGACGCCTGACGAGGGCACGGTGTCGATCGGTGGTGGGCTAGGTGTGATGCCGCAGTTCATTGGGTCGATTCGCGATGATCGTACGATTCGTGACCTGCTTGTTCTGACGGCTCCGCTGGCGCTGCGCGAGGTCGGTCACCAACTGGCGCGCGCCGAGGCCGGACTGGCTGGCGGCGGTGAAGCGGCTCAGGTGGCGTACGCGCAGGCGATCGTCGACTGGGGTGACGCGGGAGGGTACGGCTTGGAGGCCCGTTGGGATGAGCACGTCATGGCGGCCCTCGGTCTGAGTTTCGATGATGCGCAGCATCGGCTCGTACGGACGTTGTCTGGTGGGGAGCAGAAGCGGTTGGTGTTGGAGGCGCTGTTGGCCGGTGACGATGACGTGTTGTTGCTGGATGAGCCGGACAACTACCTCGACGTTCCGGGAAAGCTGTGGTTGGAGGAGAAGCTGGCGTCCACACCGAAGACGATCCTGTTCGCGTCCCACGATCGGGAGCTGTTGTCCCATGTCGCCAAGCGAATTGTGTCGGTCGAGCCGGCTCCGGCGGGGTCGACGGTGTGGGTTCATGGCGGCGGGTTTTCGACCTATCATGAGGCGCGGACCGCCCGTTTCGAGCGTTTCGAAGAGTTGCAGCGGCGTTGGGTCGAGCAGCGGGCCAAGTTGAAGAAGTTGGTCGCCGATTTGCAGCAGTACGCCAAACGCTCGGCTGACATGGCGTCCCGATATCAGGCGGCGAAAACCCGGTTGGCGAAGTTCGAACAGGCTGGTCCGCCACCGGAGCCGCCGCGTCCGCAAGACATCAAGGTACGTTTGCGCGGCGGGCGCACCGGCGTACGAGCGCTGACCTGTGAGAAATTGGAGCTCGTCGGGTTGATGCGGCCGTTCGACGCTGAAGTGTTCTTCGGTGAGCGAGTGGCGATCCTTGGAGGAAACGGCACAGGCAAGTCGCATTTCATCCAACTGTTGGCTGGGTCGCCGGTCGATGCGGCGGGCGGGTGGCGGCTCGGCGCACGGGTCGTGCCCGGCTATTTCGCTCAGACTCACGCCCACCCGGAACTCATCGGGCGCACACTCATCGACATTCTGTGGCACGATCACGCGCTCGACCGGGGCGCGGCATTGGGAGCGCTGCGGCGGTACGAGCTCGCCGGGCAGGCCGAGCAAGCGTTCGACACCTTGTCAGGCGGGCAACAGGCACGATTCCAGATCCTGCTGCTCGAACTGGGCGGAGCCACGATGTTGCTGCTCGACGAACCGACCGACAACCTGGATTTGGAGTCGGCCGACGCCCTGCAAGCTGCGTTGGAACAATTCGAAGGCACAGTGTTGGCCGTCACCCACGACCGGTGGTTCGCGAAAACCTTCGACCGTTTCCTCGTCTTCGGGTCAGACGGAGAAGTACGGGAGTCGTTGACGCCCGTGTGGGGCGTCTAGACCCGGGTGTGGGTTAGCGAGAACGAGCGGCACGACGCTACGACCTCGGCGAAAGTTCCCGCGAGAGGTAGCGTATGACACCCGTGAGAGGTAGCGTAGCGACGCTTCTTGACGCGGTGACTGGCGGGAATGGGGTTCAGCCTGCCTTCGCGGCATCCTCCAACGCTGCGGGGCGCACATGATGGGGACATTGTTCGAGGCGCTGGTGGCTAGAGGTCGTGCCACACAGTGGAGTGCGAGTGTTTTGCAGCCTCAGCACCCCCAAAAGCTCGTTAGAATACTGAAAAGTGTAGGTTCCGTTATGTGTTTTACTAGGCATTTCTTTACGGGATCGGGTTAGTTGACGTTTGGTTTCGCGAGTGCTCTGCTGGGAACAGCAGCCGCCCAGCGATGGGCTCTAAAACGAAGGAGTTCAAATGAATGGCGAAGCAATCACAGTAGGTGTTTTCGCATGTAGCTTGGGGAAGAAATGCGCTCCGTTGAAGACCTCGATCCCGGCTGAGAGTTCCGAAAGGGTCCGGCTTCTGCTCACGGGTACGCATAGGGATATCAGTGTATTGCTTAGGGAAAATGATGTTGCTCGAGTTTCCCGGTCGGTCAGTGACTGTTGACCCTTTCACGAACCCAAATTCCACCACCCAGCGGGACTCAGGCTCCGCGAACGCCCTGCTGACTGCTGTTGTCGTCAGTTCGATTGGGGACCTGCTCTTCGATCTGTACGTTGCTTGGGCCTTGGCGACAAAATACGAAACCATCATGGCTGCAGCGGGCGTCATCGGGGCATCATTGCTCTTTCGTGCTCTCTTGGCCTTTTTTCTGGGGTCGGTCGTCGATCGCCTCAAGAAGCGCGCCGCACTGGTCGCCGCCAACGTGGGCTCTGTGCTGGTCTTGGCAGTTTTTCTGTTCCTGGGTGACGCGGCATTGGAGTCTGTTCCGCTCGCTGTTGGGTTGGTGTTGGCGAATGACGTGTTTAATGAACTCTTTTCTCGAGCCTATGTTGTGGCTGGTTCGATTCTCCTTTCGGAGGACCGCTTTGTGTGATTCCAGGCTCGTGCCACCATCGTGCATCGAGTGGTGTCGACAGCTGGGGTTGTGTTGGCGGGGTGGCTTATCAGTACACTCGCCGGGTGGCAGGTGGTGGCTGTTGACCTTGTCAGCTTTTGTTTGTGTGGTTGTTTGTGCCTGACGGTGGCCGTGCCAGAAGCCAGAACAGGTGATCAACCCAAGCGGACCTGGGCACCGCTAGCGGACGTGCGGATGACCATAAGGAGGACGTTTGGAGATCGCTATCTCCGCTCGTTCGTCGTTTTGATGCTGGTTTTGAATCTTGCGTATGGATTCGTTCCGCAGTTATTCCCCTTGGTCTTGGCTACCCAGCACGATTCGGCTGCCGACTTTGGCTGGCTCCGTGCTGGTATCGCTATCGGAGAAATTGTCGGTCTGATCGTGATGGAGAGGCTTGCTCGCCATGTCGGAATCCTCTTTCGTTTGAGCATGATCGGCTGCGGCTGCTCCGTTCTCGTCGCTAGCCTAGGACTGCCGCTGGTTGGTTCAGTTGTGATGCTCGCCCTCTACGGGGCCTTCGACTCGCTCAGTCAGCCGCTGTTCTCTCATACGGTTATGCGAATACCTCCCAGTGAGCGGGGCAGGGTATTGGGCGGCATTGACGGCGTGATTCTCCTCACTCCAACTCTGGGCATATTAGTGGGCTCTTGGCTGGCGCAGTTGGCCATATGCTACGCCGGCCTGTTCATGGCGGTGGTGTTCGCAATCGGGCTCGGGCTGGTCCTCATCGCGCCTGAGTTGCGCGCGGTAAAAACCGCCGATAGTGAGGCTCTCCAGTGAAATGATCACAACACGCTGTTGTGGTGAGATGCGGTGGAAGGGCTTTCGTCCACAACTTGAGTTCTGGGTCGGCGGCGAGCCGTCTTTGTGTCTCGATGTGATGCTCAAATACGCCGCTACGCTCAGAGCGGCGTGCGGTCGCGGTAGAACTGGTCCTCCGCAAAACCATGTTGGGCCGCTCCGAGGTCTCTGTGTCGTGGCCGCGGTTCGTACCGTCTAGACTGGCTTGTCAGCAGTTCCCCCGCGAAAGGCACGACCGATGACGACTCCGTTGACCGATGATTATCCGTATGCTGTGGCTGAGGTGGCGGCTGGTGAGTTGCGCCAGCGGTGGGGTCTCGATCACGTGTTCGCGGGGATCGTGCTCGGTTCGGGTTGGGGTCCGGCGGCTGAGACCTGGGGTGAGCCGCTGCATGAGACGTCGATGGCGGATGTCTCGGGTTTTGTGCCGCCGATCGCGCCCGGCCATGCTGGTCGGATTCTGCATTACCGCTGGTCAGGACGCGATGTTCTGGTCTTGTCGGGGCGGACTCACTTTTTCGAGGGCCATGGGACTGCTGCGGTCGTTCATGGCGTACGGATGCTGGCCGCTTTGGGCGTGCGTCGCCTCATCGTCACGAATGCCAACGGCTCGTTCAGGCCGCAGTGGCCGCTCGGGCAGATCGTCGCACTGACTGACCATCTCAACCTCAGCTGGGTGTCTCCGCTGGTCGGTGCGCGATTCGTGGATTTGACCGACGCGTATGATCCGGCGCTGCGGGCTCGGGCTCTTCAGATCGACCCCACCTTGGTCACTGGAGTTTACGCGATGTTCCCCGGGCCGCATTACGAGACGGCGGCCGAGGCGAAGATGGCGGCGACGATGGGCGCCGACGTGGTCGGGATGTCCACCGTTTTGGAGGTCATCGCCGCCCGGGAGTTTGACATGAAAGTCCTCGCTCTGTCGATCGTCACCGCCCACGAGGCTTCGGGCGAGATCATCGACCCCGATGAGGTCGTCGCCGTCGCCCAGGCCTCGGCGCGTCGGACGAGCGGTCTGCTGAAAGCGATCATCGAATCTGACTGAGGCCCCGCCGCCACGCGAAGTCGGGCGGGGTCGAACGTGCGCTGGGTGAGCGCGCGATATGACAGCACATCGCTCGAGGCGCCGGTTCGAGCGCAGACCGAAGCGCCTCACGTCACCGGCAGTCGGCCCGCCCTGTCTCATCACCCGTCGCTCCACGAACCTCGCCGGTTCCCAACCCCGACCCGTCAACAAGATTTCCTTGCTGATAAGGTGAGACGCGCCTACCACCTGCGTGAGATCACTGCTAGGGTGATCTGTGGGTTCGCTCAAGCGCATGGTGGTGGTCTTCGTCGCAGTGATCTCAGACCGCGCCCGCACCCAGGGCGGACCCGGCGAAACCCCCAGCCCAGTTTCGGGCCTTTGATGAAGAAGGACACACATGAGTTCATCGCAGAGCACTGCGGTCGCGGAGCCGACTTCGGTCTTCGCGATCGAAGAGAACGGCATCAACGTCATCGCCGAATCGGAGCGCAAAGGCACCCCGCGTTCTTTATTCTGGCCGTGGTTCGCGGCCAACATTTCGGTGTTGTCTGTGGCCTACGGGTCGTACGTTTTGGGATACGGCGTCAGCTTCTGGCAGGCGACGATCGCGTCGATCCTCGGTGTGGTGGTGAGTTTCCTGCTCGTTGGCGCAGTGTCGCTGGCGGGCAAACGCGGGTCGGCTCCGACCATGGTCTTGTCTCGTGCGGTCTTCGGCGTCAAAGGCAATGGCTTGCCGGGCGTGGTGTCGTGGATCCTGCTGGTCGGCTGGGAGACGGTGCTGGTGATCTTGGCGACGCTGGCCACGGCCACGGTCATTCAGGTCTTGTGGCCGAACAGCAATGACAATCTGGTCAAGATTGTGGCGTTCGTCATCGTCATCCTCATCATCGTGGCCGCTGGTGTGATCGGTTTCGACTTCATCATGAAGATTCAAACCTGGTTGACGGTCATCTGCGCGGTCGTCACCGTCGGCTACCTCATCCTGACGGCCAATCACATCGACTTCTCGGCGATCGGCCAGGTCTCCGGTGGCTCATGGCAGTCCGTGGTCGGAGCGACCGTGATGGTCGCGACCGCGTTGGGGCTCGGCTGGGTCAATTCGGCGGCTGACTACTCACGCTACCTTCCGCGCAACGCGTCCAGCAAGGGCGTGGTCTGGTGGACGACGTTCGGTTCATCGCTCGGCCCTATCATCTTGATCATCTTCGGCCTGCTGCTGGTCGCTTCACAGCCTGGCGGAGCCAGTTCTGAGTTGGGTGGAGCCATCGGCATGGACGCGATCGGCGCGCTGGCGACGATCCTCCCCACGTGGTATCTGATTCCTTTCATCCTGGTCGCGGTTGGCGCGCTCGTGTCCGGCGCTGTCCTCGACATCTACTCTTCGGGTTTGACCCTCTTGACGATCGGTCTGCCCGTCAAACGGTGGGTCGGCAGCCTGATCGACGGCGTCATCATGTTCATCGGCACAATCGCCGTGGTGTGGTTCGCCTCCGACTTCGTCGGTCCGTTCATGGCCTTCCTCGCTTTCGTGGGCGTGCCGATCTCAGCCTGGGTCGGCATCTTCCTCGGCGACATGGCGTTGCGGCGCAAAGACTATGACGACAAGGCACTTTATGATCCGAAGGGGAGGTACGGAGCAGTCAACTGGGTTGCAGTCATCGGCATGGCGGTTCTGACTGTCATTGGCTGGGGTCTCACGCTGCTGTCGACGCCGATCCCCTGGCTGGAATGGCTCGGCTTCCTCTACGGTCCGCTGCATCTGGATGCCGACGTCTGGGGCTACTCGGGCCTGGGCATCCTGATCGCGATCGTGCTCGGGTTCTTCGTGCCACTGCTCTACCGCAAGCGCATTAGGACCCAAGAAAGCTGAGTCGGCCTAGGCGGGCCTCTGATCTGGTTCATACCTAGACTATGGCGAGCAGTCTCACCGAATTGCTGTTCGACTCTGACCAGATCGGGCGGAAGATGACCAACTGACGTCGAAGCGCCTCAGCGCTGGGAGCGTCTCCATGAGGAATGAGCGTTGGGGCTGCTCGCGCTCACCTCGACGAACGCTGGCAGAATGGGGGCGTGATGAACGAACCTTCCGCAGCGATCCCGCGTCAGCCAGCACACTCCGCTGTTCGACCGACCGCCGCTGACGCGCCGAGCAGGACCGCTGAGTCGAACTCCGGCGCGGCGACGGCCGCTGAGTCGATGTCCCTACTCGGTGTGGCGGCGCTGGTCGATCATGCGGCTGAACTGCTCGACGGCGTGACTCGGCGCACACCCCTGCAACGCAACGAACGCTTGTCGAAGCTGACAGGGGCCGAGGTGTGGCTGAAGCGCGAGGACCTCCAGCCTGTTCGGTCGTACAAACTGCGTGGCGCGTACACCCTGATGAGCCAGCTGTCGCCTGAGGCCCGCCAGCGTGGCGTGATCTGCGCTTCGGCGGGCAACCACGGGCAGGGCGTGGCATGGTCGTGCGCGCGGCTCGGCATCGACGGCCAAGTCTTCGTCCCGACGACGACGCCGCGCCAGAAGCGCGAACGCATTCGCGAGCTGGGCGGGCCGAACATCGAGCTGGTCGTCGTGGGGGAGACCTATGACGCGGCGGCCGAAGCGGCGGCGGCCCAGGCCGCGCTCAGCGGGCGAGTGTTGGTTCCCGCGTTCGACGACCTGCGCACTCTAACCGGGCAGGGGACGGTCGCCAGGGAAGTCGTCGACCAACTCGGTCGGGCCCCAGATGTCATGGTCGTCCCGGTTGGTGGTGGCGGTCTGATCACAGGTTGCGGCGCGTGGCTCAGCGTCCATTCGCCCCAAACACGCCTGGTCGGGGTCGAACCGGCCGGGGCCGCCTGCCTGGCAGTCGGTTTGGACGCTGGACATCCGGTCACTTTGGCGAGCGTGGACACGTTCGTCGATGGGGCAGCGGTACGGCGTGCCGGTGACCTGACTTTGGCGCTGGCCCGCCAACTGGGTTTTCATGAATGGGTGGGCCCGTCCGAGTCGGGGCGATGGACCGGAGCCGATGGCGCAGCGGTACGCGACGCGGCGGTGGATCCGTACGGTCCCGCTGGACGTCCCCGCCCAACCTTGATGTCGATTCCCGAAGGCCAAGTCTGTTCGGAGATGTTGGCGCTGTATCAGACCGACGGTGTGATCGCTGAACCGGCTGGGGCGCTCGCCCCGGCGGCGCTCAGGCGCGGCCCGCGCGACACGACATTGCGTGTGCTTCCTGGTCAGACGGTTGTTGTTGTCGTGTCGGGGGGCAACAATGACATCTCCCGCTACAGCGAAGTGCTGGAACGGTCCCTGATCCACGAGGGCCGCAAACACTATTTCATGGTCAGCTTCGCTCAGGAGCCCGGCCAGTTGCGGCGCTTCCTGGACGCCATCTTGGGTCCAGACGATGACATCGTGTTGTTCGAGTACGTCAAGAAGTCCAACCGGGAGACGGGTCCAGCGCTGGTCGGCATCGAATTGGGCGACCCCGACGACCTGGCTGGTTTGCTGGCGCGTGCGGATGCCAGTCCGATCCGAGTAGAACCGATTCCGCCAGACTCAGCCTTCTTCCGCTACCTGGTGTGACGCGGCCCGGCGTACGACGCTGCGCCCGGTACGACCGCACCACGCGCCGCGACCCGCCCGCCGACTTAACGCCGAATTCGACCCGATCCTGTCCCGTGGATCAGCGCCTCGACTTCGCTGACACTGACCAGGTTGAAGTCATGTTCGATGCTGTGTTTGAGACAGGACGCGCCGACGGCGAAGTCGATCGACTCTTGAGCGGTCATGCCGGCGCGCAAAGCGTGGATCAGGCCAGCGGCGAAAGAGTCGCCGCCGCCGACCCGATCGACGATGGTCAGATGATAGGTCGGCGCGAAACAGGTCTGACCGTCGCGATGGATCAGTCCCGACCAGTCGTTCTGCGACGCGCTGATCGATTGGCGCAGGGTGATGGCGACGGTGGTGAATCCGAACCGTTCGGTCAGCGCGCGCGCCACCTCGTCGTACCCAGCTTGATCCAATCCGCCCGCTTCGATGTCGGTTCCGGCGGCGGCGATTCCGAAGACATCGAAGGGGTCTTCTTCATTGGCCACGAGAACGTCGACGTCGCCAGCCAGTTCAGCCATGAACGCCGAGGCCGCCTCGCGTGACCACAACCGCGATCGATAGTTGAGGTCGCAGGAGACGGTCACACCGAGTCGCTGGGCCGTACGAGCCGCGTCGCGGCAGGCTTGTGCGGCGCGCGCGCTGAGCGCCGGGGTGATGCCGCTCAGATGCAACCAATCAGCGTCGTCGAGAATCTGATCCCAGTCGTACGTCGAAGGATCAGCCATGGCGACCGCCGAATCGGTGCGGTCGTAGAGCACAGTCGACGAGCGCTGTGACGCGCCCTTCTCGACGAAGTAGGCGCCCAGACGGTTCCCACCGCGCCGAATCTGGGTCGTGTCGACGCCGTACCGCCGCAAAGCGTTGACTGCGCAGTCCCCGAGCGCGTTCGCGGGAACCGTGGTGACGTAGGCAGCCTGATCGCCCAGACAAGCCAGGCTGACGGCGACATTGGCCTCACCGCCCGCGTACGACGCCTCGAAATTCGTCGCCTGGACTAGGCGTTGGTGGCCGGGCGGGTTGAGTCGGAGCATGATCTCTCCGAATGTGACGACATGGGTCATGACAAGCTCCTTCGCTAGGTGGGACGGGTCAGTGTCTCGCGTGGTCGACGATATGGACGAGCTCAGCGGCTCGCTCGGTGATCAGGTCGTACTTCTCGGCGGCGATGAGCGACTTGTCGACCAGACGTCCGCCGACGCCAAGCCCGATCGCTCCGGCGTCGAGGAACTCTTTGACGTTGTCAGCTCCGACTCCACCGACGACGACGATCGGCAGCCAGGGCAGTGGGGAGCGCAGCGCGGTTAGGTAGGCCGATCCGAGGGCCGCGGCCGGGAACAGTTTGACGAAGGTGGCTCCCGCTCGTACGGCTTGAAGGCATTCGGTGGCCGTGGCCGCGCCGGGTAGGGCCGCCAATCCGTGGGACCGGGCTTCGCTGATGATCTCGGGGTTGGTGTCCGGCGAGACGACGAAACTGGCGCCGGCCTCACGGGCGGCCGCCAACTGGGGGAGGGTGAGAACTGTGCCCGCGCCGACGGCGACCTGATCGCCGAGCGTGGCGGCGATGGAGTTCACCGCCCGCGCGGTCCGATCAATGGCAGCGGCGTCGAAACCGTCGAAGGTGACTTCCATGGCGGTGACTCCGCCCGCGGCCAGTGCCTGAGCGGTGGCGGCGACACGGGTCACCTCGATGCCGCGGATGATGGCGACAATGCCATGAGCATGAATGGATTGTGCAGCCTGATAACCGATTTCAGTGTTCGCGATCGGTTGAATCAGGCCCGATGCGATCGGGTTCGTCGCAGTTGACGGCGTGGAGGACATGTGATTAGCATAACCCCATTGGTTCTTAGTTACGAATGGCGTTCGTATATACGATCGAGAGCCCACGCGACAATAAGCTCCTGTGACCACCCGCCACGACCACACTTCGAGGAAGAAGGCATCCCCCATGGTCATCACTGATGTGCAGCTCTACTTCATGCCCCACCGTTTTCTGCTGGTTCGGATCGACACCGACCAAGGCGTCAGCGGCTGGGGCGAACCCATCGTCGAAGGCCGGGCCGCCACCGTGGCCGCCGCTGTCAACGAGTGGCGCGACTATCTCATCGGCCAAGACCCGGCCTTGATCGAGCGACACTGGCAGGTGATGTATCGCGGCGCGTTCTATCGCGGCGGACCGATCCTGATGAGCGCCATCGCCGGAATCGACCAAGCGCTGTGGGACATCAAGGGTAAGACCTTGGGCGTCCCTGTCCATCAGTTGTTGGGCGGACCCGTCCGTGACAAGGTCAAGGTCTACCGCTCGATTCATGGCGACACCCCCTCCGAGTTGGCAGACGACGCCGCTTTGGCCGTACGACAGGGCTACACCCTGCTCAAGTCCTCTTCGCTCATTTGCTGAATTTGGACATCCGCGGTCGTACGGTGTTTCGAGCGATTCTTCTGTTGCCGTGGCTGTTGCCGGAAGTCGTGGTGGCGAACATCTTCAAGTGGATTCTGCATCCGAGCAACGGCATCCTCAACGCCTGGCTGCGTAGGCTCGGAGTGATTCACGAGCCGACCAGTTGGCTCGGATCGCCGACGTACGCCCTGATCACCGTCGCGTTGGTCTGCGTGTGGAAGGGGTACTCGCTGGTCATGCTGATGGTCCTGGCCGGTCTGCAGACGGTGCCCCACGAGTTGCGGGAGGCGGCGGTGGTCGATGGGGCCAGCCCACGCGCCGTCTTCTGGCATGTGACTGTTCCCGCGCTGCGCGCGACCCTGATCGTGGCGTTGGTGTTGAACACCTTGTGGTGGTTCAAACATGTCACGATCATCTGGCTGATGACTCAGGGCGGACCGGGGACGAGCACGACGACGATCGCCGTGTCGATCTACCGTCAGGCGTTCGAGAATTTCGAATTCGGCCCGGCGTCGGCTCTGGCTGTGATCGTGTTCCTGATCTGTTTGGGCATCAACTTCGCCTACAAGAGGGGGCTTGCTGATGAGTCGGTCTAGAGCGGGGCGGCATCCGTACGCCTATGTCATCTTGGTCCTCGCCGCGATCCTGGCCGGGTTCCCGGTCGTCTACATGGTGTCGAGCTCGCTGAAACCGTTGTCAGCAATTGTGTCGGGACTAGCTACTTTGTTGCCGAAACACCCGTCGCTCGCGTCGTACGCCACGATCTTCCAGCATTATCCGATCCTGAGCTACATCACTAACTCGTTGTGGGCGGCCGGGGCGTCGACGCTGATCGCGGTGGTCGCCTCCACGTTCGCGGGCTACGGCTTCTCTCGCTTTCAGTTTCGGGGCAAATCGACGATGCTGCTGTTCGTGTTGGCGACGCAGATGTTCCCCTCGGTCATGCTGTTCGTGCCGTACTACAAGCTGTTGGGACTCTACGGGTTGTCGAACAGTCTGGTCGGGCTGGTTCTGGTCTACACCGCAGCCGTGATTCCGTTCTGTTCGTGGATGATGTACGGCTTCTTCAACGGCGTGCCGCGCGAGTTAGACGAGGCGGCCAGCATCGACGGCTGCGGGAGGGTGGTCACGTTCGTCTCAGTCGTCGCCCCGCTGACATTGCCCGGTGTCATCTCGACCACGATCTATGCCTTCGTCACCGGATGGAATGAGTACATGTTCGCCGCACTGTTCATCACCTCGGATTCGAAGAAGACCCTCTCGGTCGCGATCGGTCAGATGGCGGGGTTCGACTCCGTACGATGGAATGAGTTGATGGCCGCTTCGGTTGTGTCGAGCCTCCCGCTCCTGGTGGTATTCTTATTTCTACAACGCTACTTTATTTCAGGGATGACACAAGGTTCTGTGAAGGGGTGATCGCCAGTGCCTGAGACGCATCGTCCGACCGCCCGAGTCGTCGCCGCGTTACGCTCGATCGCCGCTTCAGGCCAAGGTCTGACGTTGAGTCAACTCGCCAGCCAGACCAGTGTCGCCAAGTCGACGTTGTTTCCGATCATGCACACGCTGCGTGACGCCGGTTGGGTCGTCTACGACGAGGCGACCCAGCGCTACCGGGTCGGGCCAGGGATGTACGAATTGGGGGCCAGCTATTTGGCGGCCCATTCGGGCCTGGCTGACGTCAAAGCGATCATGACTGGGATCGTCGCCGCTTGTGGCGAGACCTGCTATTTCGGGCGGTTGGCTGGAGACGAGGTGTCGTACCTGCTGGCGGTCGACTCGCCCCAACCGATCAGGATGGTCGCTTCGGTCGGCAACCGACTCCCGGCGCATTCGACGGCCATCGGCAAGGCCCTGCTCAGTCGGCAGAGACCCGATCAGGTGCGTCGGCTCTACCCCCACGGGCTGCGCGCGATGACCGCCAACACGATCACCAACCTCGACGTTCTGATCCAGCAACTCGACCAGGTCAGACGCGAGGGTTTGGCGTACGAGACGGAAGAATCCACTCCACACATCTGCTGCGTCGCTGTGCCTCTGATCGTCGGAATCCACGCTGTGGCTGCCGTCTCAGTCGCCACCCCGGTGTTCCGTTTCACACCCGAGAAGAAACAGTTGATCGTACGCCTGCTGCTCGACGCTAAACCGAAACTCGAACGGATCGTGGCCGCCACCCCGCTCGTGGACGAAGCGGGATGACGGCGGATCGTGATGTCGAAGCGGGACGGCGGATTGTGACGGTCGATCGTGACGATGGGCCTGAGGTTGGCTCAAGCTTCGACGCGAATGCCTTCAGGGACCCGCCCGGTGGACTGGAGTGACGTGAACGTGGCCCGATCGACCACGGTGTCGGCACAGATCATCGACTGGACGACTCGGCTGGAGACGTGGCGGAAGCTGACGTTGCGCAGGATGGAGCCGCGGAAGCTGGCCGACGTGACATTCGACATCTCGAAACTGACGTTGGTCAGAACCAGGCCGTCGAAGCGGGCCCCGCGCAGATCAGCCCCGGTGAAGTCGACCGAATCCATCGCGCAATCGGCGAACCGTGAGTCGCGCAGGTCGGAGTATTTCGCGCGAACGTTGTTCAGGGTGCAGCCGATGAACGAGACGCCTCGCATCGACGCCGAGGACAGGTTCGCCCCGGTCAGAATTGTGGCGTCGAAAATCGCCTCCCGCAGCGAGCAACTCTTCAGATGCGCCCGGGTCAGATCGGCTCGGGTGAAGTTGACTGCTCTCAAATCAGACGCGGTGAACCTGGCCTCGGTCAGGATCGCTCCGGTGAAGTCGCTGCCGCGCATCGAACTCGCCGTGAACGTTGCCTCAGGCAGCGATTGACCCCGGAAGTCGGCGTCGCGGAAAGTCGAGGCGGTGTACGAGACGCGGGACTTGTTCGCGGCCCGGCGTACTCCACGCACGAAGACGCGATTCTCGCCCAAGGCTGACCGCAATCCGGTGTCCATCGCCTGGCGCACGCGCTCCTCCCAGTCGCCGGCCTTCGACGTCGCGTCGTCGACCTGGTCGAGGGCGTTGAGGATTTGGGTCCGCGCCGTCTCCACTCCGGCGGTGATCGCCTCGGTGAGCTTCGCGGCCCAGTCTTGCTCCGGTTGGGAGGCCGGGCCCGAATCTGCGCTGCCGTACTCCCTGTAAGCGGATCCGGTGGCCGAACCGGCGCCGAAGAATCCTGGGGCCGTGGTCTCGGTGTAGGTCGCACCTGGGGCGGATGTGGGATTGTTGAGCGACTCAGCCGGGCCGTTGGGCTCGGTCGCGTCGAACGAAGCGCTCGGATCGGGCGGGGTGGCCGAGCTTGGCGGGGTCGCGCCCGGGGTGGTCTCCGGGGTCGGGGCGGCCGGGGTCGGGGTGGCCTGGTCAGCGGTTTGGGTGGTCGAGCCGGTGCTCTGCTTCGCGTACGCCTGATCGTGGGCGACCACTTCGGCGATCGTGGTCGAGATGTCGCCGACTGAGGCGATGACCTGGGCGTACGCCACCTCGGGCTCGACGCCGTGGCTGGTCAGATCGAGCAGGCGTTCTAGCAAGTCGTGGCGCAGTTCGATCCTCAGGTCTGCCACTGCCGGGCTGTCGTCGAAGGCGGCGAAGGCCTGGTCGAGATAGTCGTCGACGCGGTTCTGCAGGCTGTCTGTCGTGTCTGTCATGATGATCCTTACTCTGTGGATGAAAAGTGTGATGTGGCTAGGGAAATGTGGTTCGGGGCGACCGGGTTGCGACCCCGGGCGCGTTGTGGCTCGCGCGGTCTGGGGTCAGATCACCAGGTCGACGATGCGTTTGGTGAACTCCCAGTTGCGCTTGTTGCGTTCGTACGTCGCGCGACCCTGATCGGTGATGGCGTAATACTTGCGGCGACCGCCTTGGGTCTCGTCGCCCCAGTACCATCGGATGTCGCCGTCGGCCTCAAGTCGGCGCAGACTGGAGTAGAGGGTCGCCTCTTTGATCTCCAGTTCCCCGCCGGAGCGTTCGAACAGAAGCTTGATGATCTCGTACCCATAATGGTCGGCGTCGGTCAGCAGGCGCAGAATCATGGTGTCGGTGTTCCCGCGCAACAGATCCGGCGAAATGGTGGGATCAGACATGATCCTCCTTCCAACAATGGTGATGCTCGGCTCGGCCCGCGTTCACCGGGTTGTACGATCCCGTGAACGGTGAGGGTTTGCCGTCAACAGCAATCGTACGCACATAGTACTGTGTCTGTCAATGTAGTGTAGAAGATGCTGGTTCTTTCGGGCCGTGAGGCACGGGCCTACGGCGGCACGAATGGGGGTTTGCTGGACGGTGGTCGCGGGAGTCAGCCCCACGACTCGACCTGGGTCTGCGGGTTCGCAACTGCATCGGTGGGGGGCTTGTTGGACGGTGGTCGCGGGGCGCGCAGGGTGCGGGTCTACCACCACGTGGTGAGGGTTTTGTGTTGGTGGGTCCGGGGTTGGGCGGCAGGGTGGCTGCGGATTTGACCGACGCTCGGGCGGTGGAAATGGTCGGAACTGGTGAGGTGGGCGACTTGGACGTACGCGAGGAACGTGGACTCTCGCCGGGGCCGCACCCCGGTACTGTGCCAGATTCTGTGGCGCTCGCCAAGAAGGTCACGTTCTTCTCGTCGCACCTCCGGTGCTGGGGCGCCTTCGGCGAATCGATGAGCCCGGCTGGCTCAAAACGGGGCAAAATCGAACGATTCTCGCGGCGTACGGCGATTTTGCGCTGTTTTGAACCGTCTGAGGGGCCGTATGGATACATTTCCCCACCCAAATCGATCGGCGAGGTCGTCGCGCGTCGATATTGCCCCGTTTCAACCGCCGAGTTCGGGAGATCCCCGCGACCGCTCCGGGCAGATCGTCGCGCGTCGATGTTGCCCGTTTCAGCCGGCGAGTCCCGAGCATCCTCGCGTCCGCTCCGAAGCACGGCCCGTCGATGTTGCTCGTTTCATTCCTCGCCGACTCACGCCGAGCGGTTGTCCAGTGCTTTGGCGATTCTGGCCATGATGATGAGGAACACCACGATCGCGAAGGCCAGGAAGAGCTCCCTGAGGAGGGGATACACTTCGACGAATAGCATCAGGACTCCCTTCGATGGTACTTCTCAGCCTACTTCGCCACGGGGTGATCGGCGGAGGTTCGTACGCCCTGGTGTGGTGGCGGCGCATCGGCCCGCTGGCCGCGGACACGGGCCGTACCGTCGACCCCGTAACGCTCCGCTGCCATCTCGCCCCGCCAAACCCGCCCCGTCGAGCGCTCTCCCGCCTCGCCGACCGCTCGGCCAACCCCGCCGTAACGCGGTGTGTACCACGTGTCGACTGGCGTAGCCACGGGAATACCCCTAATGTGGCCAGTGGTGGCGATCACAGGATCTCGCCGTGATCTGATATCCGCTATAGCCTGGAGGCGTTGATGGCAGTAGTCGTGGACAGTGTTCGTCAGGTGTCAGGTGACACGGAGGTCTTGCGACATGTGAGTTTCACCGTGGCTGACGGCGAGTTTTTCGTGGTGCTCGGTCCTCCCGGATCCGGCAAATCCACCATCATGCGACTGCTGGCCACTGTGCTTCCTCCTGACGCCGGGTCGATCGAGGTCGCTGGTCATCACCAAGGGGTCGATGACGACGCCATCCGGTCTTCGGTGGGGTTCGTGCCCCAGTCCACGCTGCTCGATCCGTCGCTGACTGTGGCGGAGAACTTGGACTTGCATGCCCGGTTCCAGGGCATGGGTCGGATGCAGAGCGCCAATCGTGTGGCCGCCGTGATGGAGCAGTTGGCGTTGGAGTCGAAACGTGACCGGCGCGTGGATCAGTTGACTGCTGGGGAGCGACGCCGTGCCGATGTCGCTCGCGCGCTGCTGCACCAGCCCGAAGTTTTCCTGATTGACGAACCGTTGCGTGGTATCGACATCGGATCGGCCGACCTGATCTGGGCGATCGTGCTCGAACTGCGTGACGCCGGTGTGACGGTCGTGGTCGCCACTGATCGAGCCGATTTGGCTGAGCAGGCCGACATGGTCGGCATCTTGGTCAATGGTCGTTTGGTGGCGCAGGGGTCGCCGACCGATCTGATCGAGTCGAATTGTCCCCCCACGTTGATCATGAGCTTGGTCGATCCCCAAACCGATGTGGCCGAACTGGCCGCGATGGGCATCATGGCTCCCGAACCGGATGCCGACGGTGATGTCGTGTGGGCGGTCGAATCCAGTGCCCAAGCGCGCGACGTGGTCTCGTATCTCGGTGAGCGTGTCCTCGACTTCGATTATCGTCACGGCTCGTTGGATGATGTCGTACGACTGGCGGCTGGCGCGACCGTGGTCGACGAACCTGTTGGTGTGACTGCCCCGCAACCGGCTCCGGCCCCGACCCCGAGCGGTGATGGTCGGTGGGTTCCCGACGGTGACGATTTCTCGCCTGACTTCCATCGCGTGATCGCGCCGCTGACCGCATCCGGGGCGGACGACGACGCGTCCCCGATTCCGGAACTGGTTCCGGGCTTCGGGGACGAGGTGGTCGAGAGTGAGGTTGATGTCGACCCGACGCTCTACGACGGTGATCTGCTGAATTGGGAGTCAGAGGACGTCATCGAGGCTGGGGAGGTTTTCGCGGTCGAGGGCGATCAGACGGTCACGGTGGAGCAGGCGGTTGAACCCGCGCAGGCTGTCGGGCCCGACCTGAATCAGACCGACGCCGAGATGCTCGGTTTCGACCAGGGTGTCGGCCCGGCTGAGGCTGTTCGCTTGGATCAGACGGCCGCCGAAGTCGACATGCCCGCCTCCGTTCAGATCTCGGGCCAACTCGATTCAGCTGTCGTACGTCCCGGGTCGACTCGGGCGGCTGATCGGGGTGAGGCGAGCGCGCCAGTGGCCGACACTGACTTCGACGATGCTGCCACTGGGTGGCTCGACGAGCCTGAGGCGGCGGCGATCGATGACCGCTTCGACGACGCCGAGTTGGAGTCCGACTCGGTCGAGGCCTACGAAGTCGACGACGCACGGGCGCAGAGCTTGGCCCGTCGCGACGGTGAATTGGCGCCGCCACCGCCAGGGTGGGGCAATGTCAGCCACTCCGAGATCGGGTTGCCTGACCATTGGAGCCGTGCCCCCCGGTTCGCTGACACGGGTCGGACCTCGGAGTCTCGTCGCTTGGCCGCCGACACTGACGGGGTCGAGGAGTTGGCCCGCCTGGTCGGCAGTGAGGCGAGTTCCGCGCAGACGCCGGGTTCTGGTTCGACCACGGGCTCGGTCTCACGCCCGGGCTCGACGCCGACCCGGCAGCCCGACCCGATCTTTGGCTCGACTCCTGGGTCAACCTCACTATCGGGCCCTCCGCAGAATCCACAGCCGACGTCGGCGCGGCAACCCGACGCGATCCCCGTCTCGACGCCTTCCGCGCAGAATTCACAGCCCGCGGCGACCCCCGCTGCCGCCAAGCGAAACCCTTTGCGTGCGGTCGGACCGCTGGCCCGTCTGCTCGCCCGTGGCCGGACGGTCAACCCGCCGACTCCGGCCGAGTCAACCCCCCAGGCTCCACCCGAGCCACTAGCCGCGCCGACGTCCAGGCCGGTCGGGCAAGCGCCGGTGATCGATCTGCGCGACGACATTGATCCGCGCTTCGACGGGCGCGCCGAAGACCAGACGCCCTACTTGGACGCCGATGTCGAACCTGGACGCGACATGACAGGGTTCGCCGCCCGGCCACCAGTCATCGACCTGCGGGAATACGACGCGAACACCGTCCAAGACGACCTGTTCGACGCTGACCTGTCCGAGGGTCGTACGGCCGGGGACGGCCTGCTAGTGGACACCCAGATGGAATTCGATCCAGGTGAGGACTTCGATGATCGGCGCCAACCGGTGTCGCCGTTCCTGGACTCCGATGGCTTGCCCGAACTCGGCGAGGACGCTGATCAGATCGGTCGCACGGTCGCTCTTGAGCAACCGTGGCCTAGCGCTGACCTACCGTTGGACGGGTCCGACTCGGATCGCCGGTCCGGTTCGGATCGCCCCGACTCGTGGATGGATTCGGCGGCGTGGTCAGCGGACGACTCGGTTCCCGCAAGCTCGCTCGACGAATCCGCCTTGGCCGGCGCCGAGCCGGTCTACGAGGACGAGTACGCCGATGACACATATTCTGATCTGGCCATGTCCGTCGATTCTGGCGCCCTGCCGCCGGTCGAGGTCGACGCTGACCGTACCCGCCCCGTCGCGGACGCGGTCTCCGTATCGCCGTTGGACGACTCGTGGGCCGACGAGGATCTCGACTTGGGCGCGGACCCCGTGGACGAGCCGTCGCCGCGCATCGGGTCGGTGTTGTTGCCGCCGCTGTTCACCGAGGATGTGCAACTCGACCAGTTGGCGTCGGTGTCGCATCTGCTGCAGGACGCGATCCTGAAAGACGCGTTGCCATCGTTCGACGAGCGGTTCCCACCAGGTAGTTTGCCGCTGGATCGCCCCGGGCTGGAGGGCTCGGGCGGCGAGGGCGCGACCGGTCGGGCCAAGGACGCGTCCTCTGATGAGCGGCGTTGGGACGCTGAGTTGAGTCGTCCGGTGGACGAGACGTTGGCCCATCAGGCCCGGATCAAGCTCGCCGTGGAGAAACGGATCTCGGAGGCTCGACGTCGTCGGGCGAAGAGTCAGGGGGAGGACGCCTGATGTCATTGATCGGCACTTTGTTCATCCGCAACATCCGTGTGCTGCTGCGTCACCGGCTGGCTCTCGGCATCATCATCGGGTCGCCGATTCTGTTGCTGATCCTGTTCCTGGGGTGTTTTCGCGGACAGTTAGCCAATATGGTCGGCGATCGCATGACTCAGGCCAGCGTGCAGTGGGCGTACGGTGTCGCCGACACGTGGATCTTCGCCACCGTCGCCGTTCTGACCGGTTTCACCACAGGCATGGCGCTCATGACCTCGTTCGTGGAGGATCGGCGCGCTGGGCGCTTCGAGTTGTATCGGCTGTCTCGGGTCAAAGTCATCCCGCTGATCTTGGCCTATCTGCTGACCGTGTTCGTCGTGATCCTCGTGGTCGCGGTCGTGATTGTGATTCTCGGTCAGATCTGGGTGGCAGTCTTGGGGCAACCCGTGATGTCCGTCTTCGGCTGGCTGGCGCTATTGGGTGGATTACTGCTTGTCGCAGCGTTCTTCGCCGGGTTGGCCGCTCTAGTCGCCAGCTTCTCGATGCCGGCGGTCGCGATCACCGCCTATGGCGCGCTCGGGCTGGTCTGCGTCGGTTTTCTGTCGTTCGCTTTCGCTGTGCCTCAGTTGTACGATCTCGGGTTGGCGGTGGGAATTCTGCCGTTCGCCCAAGCGGCCGCACTGATCCGAATGCCGCAGTTGACCCCGATTCTCGACTCGTACGCCGCCTCGTCCGCCGGGTCGGTGCCCATCGCGGAGCTTCACCGCAGTTTGGGCGACTCGATCACCATCAACTCAGGCTCGACCTGGCCGGTCGCAGTGACGGTCGTGGTCCTCGTGCTGTGGATGGTCATCGTTGTCGGCGGTTCGATCTGGCGTTTGGATCGGGTCCTGAATCGGCACTGACCCGATCGGGCAGCGGCCGGACGAGACCGGAAACACGCTCGACTGGGTCGGGTGGCAGTGGTCGGACGAGACCGGAATGTGCCCTGGATGATCGAGGTGACTGTACGACCGGACAAGCCCTCGTCGGTCTACTTCTGGAATCCGCGCAGCCGATCCAGTTCGCGTCGATCTTTTTTCTCTGGCCGACCGGCGCCACGGTCGCGCTGCGGCACGGCCGCGATCTCGGCTTTGGTGGGCATCGGGTCGGAGTGGTCGATGTAGGCGGTGACGGCGATAGTGGCTGACACCCGCTTGGGCAGGAGTCGTACCACCTCGACTCGACGCGACCGATACCGATCTGACCAGGCCAAACGATCGCCGATCACGATCGGAGTGGACGCTTTGGCTGTGACATCGTTGAGCCGAATCTTGCCCGCGCGACAAGCCGCCGTCGCCTGAGAGCGACTCGGGAAGAAGCGCGTCGCCCATAGCCACACATCCACTCGCATGACGTCAGTCTAAGGGGTCGAACCCGGCGCGAAGTGGTGTCGCTCGTAGGCGTCAGCGTCCGAACGGCGAGGATTCCGAGGTCGACCAGTTGTGCGAACGGTCTTACCGGGAGTACGTCGGAGTCAGCGTGGCGCGCGCGATCGTGTGGAACACCATCGTGAAGGCGGCCGGAGTGCAAGGAATACCCTGCGGAAGATCGAGCTTCGCGTCGAGGGCGTGAACAGCGAAAACGTACCGATGCGGGTGGTCGCCGACCGGCGGGGCCGCACCGATATACCCCAGGGTTCCGCCGTCATTGCGTGCGCGGATCATGTCGTACGGCCAACTGGCCTCGGGGTCACCGAATCCGCGCGGCAGGCTCGTGATGTCGGTCGGCAGGTTGAGGACTGTCCAATGCCAGAACCCCGACGGGGTCGGCGCGTCTGGATCGAAGCATGACACGGCGAAACTGACCGTCTGCCGCGGCGCTCCCGCCCACGCCAGATGAGGCGAGAGGTTGTCGCCATCCTGGCTGAAACGACTGTCCATGAGTTGCCCGGCGATCACATCGTCGCTCGTCAGCTGGAATGAAGCGACCTCGGGGAGCAAAGTGTACGGGTCAGGTGGGTAGGGGCGGCGCAGATCCATGACGTCAGTTTAGTCGAATCGTGGTCGTCGTGACCGATGTGGTGTCGATCTCACGCGGGCTGGTCTCCGCGCCACCCGCCGGCCCGCACCGTCCTCTCGTACCGACTGCCCTCGACTCGCCGCGCTGACCTCGCGCCGCGTCGGCCTCACTCCACCCGACTACCACACACCGGCTCCGCTTCGATCCACTCGCCTTCCCTGTCGGCTCGCCGCAGACTGCTTTATCATGGTGGTCATGGAGTCAGTCACCAACTCAACACCACCAATCACGCCAAACAACCCGATCCGAGTGGGGGTGTTGACCAGCGGCGGCGACGCTCAAGGAATGAACGCCGCTTTGCGTGCGGTGGTACGAACGGCCTTGTCGGTCGGTGCGCGACCATACCTCATCCGTGAGGGTTATCAGGGCATGATCGACGGGGGCGACGACATCGAGCTTGCCGAGTGGAAGCACGTGTCGGGAATCCTGAATCGGGGCGGCACGACGATCGGGACCTTCCGGTCGAAGCAGTTCACGACTCGGGAAGGGATGTTGACGGCGGCTGAGAATCTGGTCGATCGCGGCATCGACCGCCTCATTGTGATCGGGGGCGACGGGTCGCTCAGCGGGTTGGATCAGTTCTCTCACGACTGGCCGTCACTGTTGGACGAATTGGTCAGTCAGGGGCGGATCAGCCAGGATCAGCGGCAGGCCCATCCGCGTCTGGTTTACGCCGGCCTCGTCGGGTCGATCGACAATGACCTGGTTGGCACAGATATGACGATCGGCGTCGATTCGGCGTTGCATCGCATTCAGGACGCGATCGACGCCATCGCGTCGACGGCCGCGTCGCATCAGCGCTGTTTCGTCGTCGAAGTGATGGGGCGACGCTGCGGTTATCTGGCCTTGGCGGCGGCCATCTCGGGCGGTTGCGACTATGTTCTGATCCCCGAATTGCCCCCGGAGGACGGTTGGGAACAGACGATGTGCGCCCAGCTGGGTCAGTCGCGTGAAGCTGGTCGAAAGGATTCGATCGTCATCATCGCCGAAGGTGCGACCACGCGATCCGGCGACGCGATCTCAGCCGATTACGTCGCCACGACGATTTCTGCGGCCCTCGGCGAAGAAGCGCGGGTCACCATTTTGGGGCACGTTCAGCGCGGCGGGACGCCGAGCGCGTACGACCGCTGGGCGTCGACCTGGCTGGGGTACGAAGCGACCCAGCATGTGTTGTCATCCCCGACTGACGAGGGTCTGGTCTTCGGCTTCCATGGTGAACAGATTGTGACGATTCCTTTGGTGCAGGCCGTCGAACAGACTCGACGGGTTCCGGCGCTGATCAGTCAGGGCAAGTACGGCGAGGCGATGGATTTGCGCGGTCGTGAGTTCCACGGGTTGATGCGGATCTTCGACGAGCTGTCGAATCCGACCAGGACCACAGCCGCCCCCGACGGGGCCCGCATCGGTGTCATGCATGCCGGTGGGTTGGCCCCGGGGATGAACACCGCCGCGAAGACCGCTGTCAGGTTGGGAATCTCGCGCGGTCACACCATAGTGGGCGTCGACGATGGGTTCCCTGGCTTGGCCGAAGGGAAAGTACGGGAGCTGACTTGGAAGGAGGTGGACACCTGGAGTCAGGAGGGGGGCGCGATGTTGGAGACGCGGCGTCACATCCCGACCGAGGCTGAACTCACCTCGATCGCCTGGGCGTTGAAAGAGAACAAGATCAAGGCGCTGATCGTCATCGGCGGGTGGGACGCCTACGCCGCCGTACACCTGATGAACAAGGAACGCCGCCGCTACGCTGAATTCGACATCCCGGTGATGTGCGTGCCAGCGAGCATCGACAACAATCTGCCGGGCACGGCGATGTCGATCGGCGCCGACGCGGCGCTGAATGTGGTCGTCGACTCGATCGACAAGGTGAAGATGTCAGCTTCGGCCTCGCAGCGGTGTTTCTTCATCGAGACCATGGGCCGTCGCTGTGGCTACCTGGCTCTGATGGGCGGTTTCGCCTCCGGAGCCGAGCAGGTCTACTTGAACGAGACGGGAATCACGCTGGACAAGCTGAAATCCGACATCGACTGGCTGCGGCGCAGTGTTCTTGACCACGAGCGTTCGCTGTTCCTCGCCGTGCGCAACGAGTACGCCAACCCGAACTACACTACGGACGTGATTCGATCGCTGTTCGACGAGGAGGGCAAAAATCTGCGCGGCCCGGGCAAGGATGGGTACGACACTCGTACCCTCGTCATCGGGCACGTCCAGCAAGGCAGCTCGCCGACTCCGGCCGACCGACTGCTCGCCACACGCCTGACCGACGCGGCCTTGACCCACATCCGTGAGCAGCTGACCAGCGGTGACACGACGATGAACTGCGTCGG
This sequence comes from Propionibacteriaceae bacterium, assembly GCA_031285845.1. Classification (GTDB taxonomy): domain Bacteria; phylum Actinomycetota; class Actinomycetes; order Propionibacteriales; family Propionibacteriaceae; genus WQYJ01. The sequence goes on along the minus strand of JAITVK010000026.1, from coordinate 119,993 downwards.
GTCGATTCAGAACGAGATTCGATTCGCCACGATCGACGACGTGATGGGACAGGTCGATGATCAGGCCCAACGTCCGAAGCAGCAGTGGTGGCTCGGATTGAAACAGATTCTCGACTGTGTGAACCGCGAGTCGGTCGACGAGGAGGCCCGCGAGTCGGCTGATGAGGAAGCCCGGCAGTCGGGCGACTCTGCGAATCCCAGGGCAGTCGGCTGAGCGTGGCGCAGATCTGACACGCCTGCGCTGCGCGTCGGCCCGGTCGACTGGTCGGCCGATCGGCTTCTTCTGCGCTGATCGGGTTCCGCGAACCGTTCCGGTGGCCTATTCTGGGGTATCACAGCCGTAGCCGAGTGATCAACCAGTGATAGTTGGTTCTTCCTCAACCCTGTACTACAGTTGTTGATCGTGTCGCAGCAGGAAGGGATGCCCGATGGCTTGGGAGGTGGTGCTCTGCCGGGAGGCGAGCACGCACATCGAGACTGGCGATCCTGCCCAGTCGATGCGGCCACTGTCACTGGGTCAACGTAGCGAGGTCATGGCTGCGATCACGGCGGTTTTCCCGTCGACTGTGTGGCATCGAACCCACACCAGCACGTCAGTCGGAGCCTGGTTCTCACCGAATGGGTCGATCGAATTCGATTTGGGATCCACGCCGCGTCGAGTCGAGATGGTCACCATGCTCGTACGCGCGACGACCACGGTGGTGCCTGATCTGCTGCGCCTGGCGCGTCAGCTCGACTGCGAAGTGCTCGATCTGACCAATCGTACGATCATCAGTGACGACATCGAGGTCGCCGGCCCGTTGGCTCGAATGGAGCAGCGGGCTCGACTGGTGGAGTCGGCCGCTTCGGATGACGCTTTGGACGCGTGGCGTGACCGCATGAGACAGACCGATCATTTCTGCCGGTTGCTGCGCGGCGCGCGTGCGACCAAACTGCTGAGTTTGACACCAGCGCCGGTCGACGCCACCCGAGACTTTTGTCGTACGGCCGCTCGGCGTGGAGTCCCCGGCCCTGTCATCGACGAGCTGGCGGCTTTCTTCGACGCCACCGACGGTGTGACCACGGGCGATCTGGTCATCTTGGGCTGCGGCGACCCGGCGCTGTTCGACTATTGGTCAGGTGGTGAGCTGTGGTTGGGCCTCAGCGCCGCTGATCGGCTGCAATGGAAAGGCAACGGCTTCTATCTCAGCGGCGGGCGTGCGGGCGGCTACTCCGCCAACTTCGGCTTCTCCACCTTCTATGCCATGCTCGCATTCATCCTGTCGGGCCGCGACCAACTTCCCGTGGCCGATCTTGTCGCAGCAGAGTCGACCGGTTTCGACGATTCGGTCGGCGGCGACGCCACTGGCGAGACTGGAGCATCGGATTCGGCTCTGCTCGATGACTCTGACTCCCAAGACTGGTTGAGCGACGACCCGATTGACCTGATGTCTGGCGTCGCGATGCCGGTCTGGGACGAGGTCGACGAATCGGCGGATCTCTCCCAGCCGCGATCCGGTCACGACGGGATCCCACCTGATAGCGAGCCAACCCCGGAGCCCGACTCGCAGCCGATCGACTCATCGTCGGATGAGTCGGGTCCGCCGACCGAATCCTCCGCCACTGATGGGGTTGTCAGCCAGGTGTACGATAACTCCGTGGCCCGGTCGACCCCACTGAAAGAGCGTTCCGCCGAGGGTGGTTCGGAGTACACCGATATAGTGCGGATGTCACAGTTAGCCAAAGGTGAGTTGTCTGATCGCGCGCCGGGGCTTGGTGCGCAGGGTCCGTCCAGCGATCGTCGTACTGTCTCCCTGTCCCAGTTGCGCCCCGAGACGCCGCTCGACTCTGACGCGACCTCGTCTGACGAGGTGGTGGGAAGTACGACCGCTGTGACCGACACTGGGTCGACCGGTTCCGAAACTGACTCCGCAGTCAGTGTGAACAATCCCATGACGGCTGGGCCTTCCGACTCCGAGGCGGCTGGCCCTGGATCCCCTGAGACGACCACGCCCGCGCCCAATCCGATCGCCCCCGACTCGACCGCGTCCGTCACGACAACCGGGTCCGATTCGCCAGTGTCTGTCACGCCGACTGACGAGTCTGCCGCGACCGCGCCGAATGCCTCGGCGCCACCCGCCACACCGGGCGAGTCCGCCGCTGAGGCGAGTACGAATGGTCCGACCGTGCCGCATCCCAGCGTGGAGGAAACTGCAGTGGCTGACGTGACCGCGAACGTCATGACGACCGACGTGGACTCGCCCAGGTCCACCACGCCGACTGACTCCGCTCCGCCCGAGTCCACCACTGCTGTCGCGACTGCGTCCAACGCCGATGGGTCATCCGCTCCGACCGAGTCGGTCACACCCGCCGAGTCGGTCACCGCGCCGAAGTCGACGGCCAGCGCAGACGATTCCGAAATCCCGCCGCTGGACGACCTGGACGAAGGCTTCGAAGAAGGTCCGAAGGGTCCGGCGCGCCGGGCCGTACGACCAGTGTCAGATCGCGTGCGCCACTGGTTCCGTCGCGACTGACTCGCCTCAGCGCGAACTCACTCGTCGTCGGCTTCGACCTGCGGCAGCCGTACGACGAATGTGGCTCCGGGGGCCCCACCTGGAACGACCTGGACTGTGCCGCCGTGGGTCGTGATGGTGTGGTCGACAATCGACAGTCCGAGACCAGTTCCGGGGGTGTTGCGCGACGAGTCGGAGCGGTAGAAACGTTCGAAAATGTGGGGGATGTCTTCCGGCGCGATGCCGGGGCCCTGGTCGTGAATGATGAGTTCGCCGTGGTGGATGGCGACGCTGATATGACCGCCGGGCGGGGAAAACTTGACGGCGTTGTCGAGCAGGTTGGTGACCGCTCGCTCCAGCATGACCGCGTCGCCCATGATGTACATCGGTTCGAGGGTGACGTCGAAGAACAGCGACGGACCGCGTCGCCGGGCGCGCTCGACCGCCCGCTCGACCACGTTGGCGAAGTTGATGGCGACCAGGTTGTTCGGAGCGACGTCGCCACGGCTGAGAGCCACCAGGTCGTTGACCAGCGAAGTGAACTCGCCCAGCTGGGCGGCGACGTCGGAGAGAATCTCCGCCCGCGCGCCCTCGGGCAGCATCTGGGCCGCCTCGTCGGCGATCAGCAGCTCGATGTTGGTTCTCAAGCTTGTCAGAGGGGTACGAAGCTCGTGGCCGGCGTCGGCGATCAGTCGATTCTGTTGACTGCGCGACGCGGCCAGTGACTCCATCATGGCGTTGAACGACTGTTCCAGGTCGGAGACTTCGGAGGCCCCTCGTACTTCGATCGTGGTCAGGGCGTCAGTCGAGGTGATCCGGGAGACCACCGACGTGAGCTCTCGAATTGGGTTCATGGTCGCGCCAGCGACGAAAACCGCGATCACACCGCCGAGCAGGATGGCCAGCAAGGAGATGATCCACTGCAGATAGGCCAGGTTCATCAGCGAAGACAAGGTCGGTTCGAGTTCGCGGGCGATGACCAGGGCGAAAGCCCCGTTGGTTGACGTGTCGAGGTAGGGCATCGCGACGATCCGGTACGGGATCCCCGCCTGGGACTCGCCGTTGCGGGCGCTGGTCCCGGTCTGGATGCGGGCGACGGCGATCTCGGGAGCCCCGGTGACCAGCGGGCTCTCGGTGTCGCCTTGGTAGATCTCTTGGTCAGTGTTGGCGCTGACCAGCGCGATCGTGACGTTCTGAGCGTCGAGAGAGGTCGAGTTGGCGACGATCCGGTCTTGGAAGTCGACGGCGATCTCGTCAGAGACATTGGTCGCGATCGACAGCAGTTCTTGGTCGAGTTGGGCGTAGAGCGAGACGCGGGCCGCCTGGTAGGTGGCGGCTCCGGCGATCGCAGTCGCCGCGATGATCGTGATCGTGGTGAGGAAGACCAGGCGGTAGCGTAGCGACGTGCGTACGGTGTGGGCGAACGTGGCGACCGCGTCGATCACGGAACGCATCTAGGCGGATTCCTTCAGAACGTAGCCGATGCCGCGCACGGTGTGGATCAGACGTGACTGGCCGTCGGCTTCGAGTTTGCGTCGCAGATAGCCGATGTAGACTTCGAGCGAATTCGCCGTCGTCGGAAAATCGAACCCCCAGACCTCGTTCAGCAGCCAGCCTCGCTCCAACACGCGGCGGGGATTCTCCATGAACGCTTCGAGCAGGGCGAATTCTGTCCGAGTCAAGGACATGCGTTGGCCCGCTCGCGCCACTTCGCGCGTCTGCGGTTCCAAAGTCAGATCCGCGAAGGTGAGAACTTGACTGCCTTCGACGTCTTCGACGGTGTGGGAACGGCGTGTCAGCGCTCGCAGCCGGGCCTGCAACTCGTTGAGCGCGAATGGTTTGACCATGTAGTCGTCGGCTCCGGCATCCAAACCGTCGACCCGGTCTTCGATGGCGTCGAGCGCGGTCAGAATCAGAATCGGGACGTCGTTGCCAGAAGAGCGCAGCATTCGAGTGGTCTCCAAGCCGTCCAAACGCGGCATCATGACATCCATGATGACTGCGTCGACGGTCAATCCGGACAGTTTAGCCAACGCCTCGATGCCGTCTTGGGCGGTCGACACCTGGTAGCCGGTGTATTGCAGGGAGCGTGCTAGCGAGTCGCGTACGCCCTGGTCGTCGTCCACAACGAGGATATGCATGATCTAACTGTATCCATTCCGGTCCGGGCCCACCGGCTCACAGGTACATCCCCGTGCCGAGCGGAGAATTGGCGCTGTCGGGAATGCCAGGACCGGTCGACGGAATGGCCGCCCGGTTGCTCTGGTCGTTCATGCGCGCGGTCAGATGTTGCGCCACTAGCGCGGTCTGAAGTCCTTGGAACAGTCCTTCCAACCAACCGACCAGCTGAGCCTGCGCGATGCGCAACTCGGCGTCAGACGGAGTGGTGTCCTCATCGAACGGAGTCGTGATCCGGCGCAACTCTTTGGCCAGGTCCTCATCCAAACCGCCAGCCAATTCGTCGATTGACTGACCGTAAATCGAGCGCAACCTGGTCCGCGAGGCGTCGTCGAGCGGGGCGTCTTTCACCTCGTCGAGCAGTCGAGAGATCATCCGGCCGATGCGCATCACCTTGCCCGGCTCGGTGATCGGGTCGTCATGCTCGCCATCGTCCGGCGTGGCCAAGACGTAGACTTCGCCGTCTGGGCCTTGGCCCAGCAGTACGGCGTTGGTGGAGGTCTCAGCCTCGGCTGGCTGCTGTTGTTCAGTCACGTCAGCCATTCTACTGGCGGATGGGGTCACCGGCGCTCATCTGCGCGGTCGGATGTCCGTGAAACAACCTATGAGCAAGAATAATGGGCCGTTTTTCACCGACTGGGTGGCTGTGCCTATTCTCCCTCGTCTTGGCCAGGGGTTGCCTGATCACGTAGAGTACGACGTACAAGTGGATAAGACCACCAGTTGTTGGCGTGACCACGCCGGGGGAATCGACTCACGGTCATGAGATCTTTACGATTTCTCAGAGTGTTCTTGTTGTGAGATCGGCGGGCGTGTCCCACCGGCGACGATAGGATCACAGAGAAGGCGACGGGCCCATTATCAGTCGAAGAATCGCTCACGGTACGGGTGGGTGAAGAAAGAGGCACGCGGTAAGTCATTATGGGTATTTCACTTATGCCAGAGCCGGCCTACCTCATGACCATGGGGGATGGCACCATCAAGCAGATCAATCCGACCACGGGCACGCGCGTGTGGACGGTGACTGGTCGCAGCAGTCGCCCTTTGACTCATCCAGAGATGGAATCCCGCCCAGTGTCAGACACGGATTGGACCCATGGCTGCGCTTTCTGTTCCGCCCGCTACATGGAGACCCCGCCCGAGAAGGCTCGGATGGTCCTCGATGGCACGCGCTGGCGCATGATGGAGCATCTGCCGGCGGAGAAACTGTTCAGCACTGTGGCCGAATTCCGTGTCGTGCCGAACTTGTTCGAGATCGTCAGCTACGACTATTGGCACGAGAACTATGGGTACGAACTTCCACCTGACATGGTTGAACACAAGCGGGTCTACCTGTCGACCGAGCAGGGTCGCCGACATGTCTTGGCGGTGCAGTCGGCCAAATTGCGTCAGGCGGGCAAAAGCAGTGACGAGATCGCCGCGATGAGTCAGGATGAGCTGCTCGACCAGGCGGACGCTTTCTTCGGTGGCGGACACGACGTGGTCATAGCTCGCAAACATTGGGTCGACGGCGCCAAGACGACCGCGCAGTTGGCGTCCTCTGGGACGCTGACCCCCGATGAGCATGAGCAGTACATCCAGCTGACTTTGCACGCGATGGCGAACCTCTACGCCAACAACCGCTACGCCCGCTACGTCGCGGTGTTCCAGAACTGGTTGAAACCGGCCGGGGCCAGCTGTGACCATCTGCACAAGCAGTTGGTCGCCATCGACGAGCATGGGGCCAATGCCGACCAGGTGGTGCATCGGTTGCGCGAGAACCCGAACTTCTTCAACGAATGCGGTGTCAACTACGCGACGTACCACAATCTTTTGGTCGCCGAGAATGATTCAGCGATCGCGTACGCCGGTTTCGGCCACCGCTATCCGACGATCGAGCTCTACTCCAAGTCGCCCCAGGTCCATCCGTGGCGTCAATCGGCCGAAGAAGTACGAGACATGTCCGACCTGATCCAGGCTGTTCACGCGGCGACCGGGTCGGCTGTGCCGAGCAATGAGGAGTGGCACCACGTTCCGGTGGACGTCGATGTTCCGATGCCTTGGCGGATCAACATCAAGTGGCGTATCTCCACTGTGGCGGGCTTCGAAGGCGACACCAAGATTTACATCAACACGGTGTCACCGGCCGAGATCAGCCAGGTGGTGACCTCGCGCCTGCGTGAGCTGCGTCAATCCGGGGTGATCGCCGACATGCGAATCGGCGAGGAGTGCACCGGAGAGCCGAACCCGCTGAGGTACCGCTTCGCCATCAGTTGAGTCGGGCCGCCAAGTCAGGCGGGATCGCCGCTGTTGAACTGAGCCCGGCGTTCGGCAGAGGCCGGATTCCCACTGAGTTGGGCCGGTCCTGGTCGCAGCCCTCAGGCGCCCCCGGTGATCGTCTTGTTCCCTGTTAGGCCTGTCCGGCTCAGCAGCAGCGGGCGTCGAGCGGCTGTTCGTCGATCCGTTGGCGCCAGTACTGTTTCTCGGTCATCGGTTGATGCGAGTCGTCGTCGCCATGGTCGAGCGCGAACCGTTCGAGATAGTGGTCGTACGCCGCCGCGCCGAGCAACTCCCGGACATACCATCGAACGGCCCGCGCCACCCGACTGACACCATCGACCAGCGTGCGGCTCGGACGATGGCTGGACGCTGCCACAGTCATGAGCGTCGGTGTGGCAGGAACTTCGGATCGGCCACCGCTTCGAACTCACGCTCCACCGACTTCTCCACGCGCGTGCCGAGGAACGTCGACGGCGCGTAGAAAGCCGACTCTTGATGCGGATCCTCCGAGGTCGTGGTGTCACCACTGCGCAAGGCTGTGATCACTCGGATGACACTGGCCACCAAAATGGCGGCGGCCATGGCCAGGAACAGGATCGACAGGGTTCCCTGGATGGCAGTGTTTCGTACTGTGGCTTGGGCATTCGCCAACGCCGTCTCGGTCAACCCACCGCCGTCGATCAGCGCCCGGGCGTTCGAGAACTGCTTCCAATAGCCCAAAGCGGCGTTGTCGGAGAAGATCTTCTGCCACGAGGCGGTGAACGTGGTGGACACGTCCCAGGCCAATGGGATCAGCGGTATCCAAGACCATTTGACGTACCCTTTGCGAATCACGACCACGGTGACGATCATCAGCGCGATCGCGGCGATCAACTGGTTGGCGATGCCGAACAGGGGGAACAGGGTTTGGATGCCCCCGTTCGGATCAGTCACGCCCATCAGCAGCAGGGAGCCCCAGGCCGCGACGACGATCGCGGTGCACAGCCAAGAGCCGACCCGCCACGAGTGGTCGCGGAATTTCGGGATCCAGTTGCCGATCGCGTCGGCCAACTGGAATCGGGTGACCCGGGTGACCGCGTCGACCGCGGACAGGATGAACAGTGCCTCGAACATCACCGCGAAGTGATACCAGAAGCTCATCATCGCTTTGCCGCCGAAGATTCGGTGCAAGATGTTGGCCATCGCGACGGCCAAAGTCGGGGCTCCGCCCGTACGCGACACGATCGACGGCTCACCGACGTCTTCGGCGATCTGTTTCAGCGCCGCCTCGTCAGTCAGTTGGATGGTCGCGCCGGGGTTGGCCGGATCGTCTTCGTCCCACTCGACTCGTGGCTTGTCGCCTTGAGCGTCGGTCACACCCAATTGGGTGACGGCGACCGCGGCGGAAGCGGCCTTGGCCTCGTTGGCCGCAGCTTTGGCGTCCGCCGACGCGCCCACCGCAGTTCCGGCGGCGATGTCACTCGACCACTTTGTGACCTGGTCGGCGGTCAAGGTGGTCGCGCTGGAAGGAATGTCGGCCTGGTCGGGCAGATAGACCGTGATGTCGCCGGTCTCGGTGGTGTCGATGAGGACGCCGGCGTCGACGGCGGCGGTGTCGAGTTTGATGATCCCGGCGGTGGACATGTTCATCGCGAAATAGGTTCCAGTGCTCAGCGAGACCGCGGCGGCCAAAGCCATGATGGCGACGAAGGACTCCATCAGCATTCCGGCGTAGCCGATCATGCGCGTCTGGGATTCCTTCTGGATCATCTTCGGGGTCGTCCCCGAAGCGACCGTGGCATGCATTCCTGACAAGGCTCCGCAGGCGATCGTGATGAAAAGGAAGGGGAACAGCGCCCCCGCGAAGACCGGCCCGGCGGTGTTTCCGGCGAATTCTGAGACAGCAGCCGTACGTGCCAAAGGCTGGACCAACACGATGCCGACCGCCAAGATGACGATCGTGCCCACTTTCATGAACGTCGACAGGTAGTCGCGTGGGGTCAGCAGCAACCAGACGGGCAGGACGGCCGCGCAGAAGCCGTAGATCATGACCGCCCACGTCAGTTCGGTTCCAGTCAGGGTCAAGGCGTCGGCGATCGGCGACTGGGCGACCCAGTTGCCTGCGATGATGGAGAAGATCAGCAGGACGAAGCCGATGATGGACACTTCGGCGACCCGACCTGGGCGTACGAAACGAAGATAGACGCCCATCAGGAGGGCGATGATGATCGTGCAGCCGATCGAGAAGACGCTCCAGGGCGAGCCGGTCATGGCGTTGACGCAGACGAGCGCCAACACGGCCAAGACGATCATCAGCATGACGAAAATGGCGACGATGGCGATCGTTCCGCCAATCGGTCCGATCTCGTCGCGGGCGATCTGACCCAATGAGCGACCACCCCGGCGCATCGAGATGAACAAGACGAGCATGTCTTGGACAGCGCCTGCCAGGCAGACTCCGACGATGATCCAGATCGTGCCGGGCAGGTAGCCCATCTGAGCGGCCAACACTGGTCCGACTAGTGGCCCAGCGCCCGCGATGGCGGCGAAGTGGTGACCGTAGAGCACTCGACGATCGGTCAGATCGTAGTCGCGCCCGTTGTTGATCCGCTCAGCCGGTGTGGCGTTGGTGTCGTCGGGGCGCATGAGCTTGCGCTGGATGAACAAGGCGTAGAAACGGTACGCGATGACGTACGTGCAGACGGCGGCGACCACGAACCACAGCGTGGACACCGTCTCGCCGCGCATCACGGCCAAGATGTACCAGCCGGTCCCACCCAACAGGGCGATGACCCCCCACAGCGCGATCTTCCAGGGCTTCCAGGTGGTGTGGGGTTTCGTTCCGACGGGGATTCCCTCCTTGTTGCGGATGATGAATCGCTCATCGTCGGACGGTTGGTGTTGGGCCGGCGGGGCTGTCGTCGCGGACATGGCATCACTTCCTTGTGTCGGTTGGGGCATTGTTCACACCCGTGCTACCGCCTCATCATAGCGGTATAGATGAGATGTCACTAGAGTCTCTTGGACGTGCGTCCTGGCGACGGGCCTCGACCATTCTTCGGGGGAGTCATCGGGATCGGCCGAGACGCGTCGGCGCACCGCTTGCGGCGTTCGCCACTAACCGTGCGGCCGACTTCACGCGGAATATGCGATACGGGCGATGTGTCCTCGCGGAGTACTCTAGGATGTCTGTGTTCTAGCTGCGGCGAGTGTGGCGTCGTACGAGATAGGTGGGGGAGGCGTTAGAACAACTGTGACTGTGATCGGTGTGTTCGCAGTGGCCATGTCGGTGGCTGCGATCGGGTACCTGTTCTACGCACTGGTTCATCCGGATCGTCTGTGATGGAACTGTTCGCGGCGGTGACCGCGCTGTTCACCTTGGTGGTGGCGGTGGCGGTGACCTATCGGCCTCTGGGCGACTACATGGCGTGGGTGTTCACCAACCCGCGTCACGGCAAAGTCGAGTCGCTGATTTATCGTGTGTGCGGGGTCAAACCTGACAAGGAGCAGACCTGGAAAGGCTACCTGGTGGTCGTCCTGGTGTTCTCGGCTGTCGGATTCCTCATGCTTTATGGGTTGCAGCGGTTGCAGCCCATGCTGCCGTACTCGCTGGGTTTGGGCCCGATCAGTCCCGATCTGGCGTTCAACACTGCCGCGTCGTACGTCGGAAACACTAACTGGCAGGCCTATTCACCTGAGCATACGACGGGGTACGCGGTGCAGATGGCTGGGCTGGCTGTTCAGAGCTACGTGTCAGCGGCCGTCGGCTTCGCGGTCGCGATCGCCCTGGTGAGAGGGCTCACGCGATCGGCCTCGACCACGGTCGGCAACTTCTGGGTCGACATGCTCAGAATCAATCTTCGGATTCTGTTGCCGCTGTCTGCTTTGGCCACCGTCGTCCTGATCGCGGCCGGGGTGGTCCAGAATTTTGACGGCTTCACCACCGTGGAGACGCTGACTGGTGGAACTCAAATCATTCCCGGTGGTCCGGTCGCCTCACAAGAGGCGATCAAGATGCTGGGAACCAACGGCGGCGGGTTTTACAACGCCAATTCGGCCCACCCGTTCGAGAACCCGAGCGCATGGGTCAACTTGTTCCAGACGTACATGCTGATCGTGATTCCGTTCGCGTCGATCCGGACTTTCGGCCGCCTGGCCAACGATTTCCGGTTGGCGCGTTCGCTGCTGGCGACGATGGCGATTCTGTTGGTCGTGGCGTACGGCACGCTGACCTGGTTCGAACTGTCTGGCGGTGGGTTGGCGCCACAGGCGGCCGGAGCGGCGATGGAAGGCAAAGAGGTCCGTTTCGGCATCATCGGGTCGACCCTGTTCACCGCTGCGACGACTGGGACCACTGGTGGGGCCACGAATTCGATGCTCGGGTCGTACACTCCGCTCGGCCAGATGGTCGCGATTCTGCACATGGTGTTGGGCGAAGTCTCCCCAGGCGGGGTCGGATCGGGGCTCTACACGCTGTTGGTCCTCGTCGTCATCGCCGTGTTCATCGCCGGGCTGTTGGTTGGTCGGACTCCCGCGTTGCTCGGCAAACGCATCACTGCGCGCGAGATGAAGCTGGCCGCGCTCGTCATCCTGGTCATGCCGATGCTCGCATTGGGTGGGATGGCGTTGTCCATGGCGATACCGGGCGTACGGGCGGAGATTGTCGCCAACTCGATGACGGATCCCGACTCTCAAGGCATGACCGAGTTGATCTACGCTTTCGTGTCGGCGGCCATCAACAACGGTTCGGCGATGGCTGGTTTCGCGGCTGACACTCCCTGGCTGAACACTATTCTCGGCGTCATCATTCTGCTCGGGCGGTTCCTGGTGATCGCATTGGTGTTGGCGATGGCCGGCTCTTTCGCGCGTCAGGATCGTTCCACGGTGATGGTGGCCGACCTTCCGCTGCATCGGCCTCAGTTCGTCGTGCTGCTCGTCGGGCTGATCGTCTTCATCGCCGTTCCGACGTTCTTCCCAGTGTTGACGGTCGGGCCGTTGGCTGGAGGTTTGCGGTGACGACTAAGGTCAATCAGGTTCAAACCAGCGAAGGTCGGGTCTTTCTGCCTTTGGGCCCGCTGCTGTTGGAAGCGTTGAAGAAGTTCAACCCGAAGGTCTTGTGGTCGAACCCAGTGCTGCTGTTGACGTGGGCGGGCGGGGTTTTGACCACCGTCGTGGCGATCGCCGAACCGATCTTCGGTGGCGTGGTCGCCTCCGGTGGGACGAGGCTGCCACACGGTTTCACCTGGACTTTGGCTGTGGCCACCTGGCTGGTGTTGTTGACGGCCACGTTCGCGGAATCCTTGGCCCAAGGCCGCGGTCGGGCCCACACGAAGGCGCTTCGTGACGCCAAGTCGCCTTTCGCGGCGCGACGGTTGAGCCGGTACGACCCGCGTCACGACGCCAGCGCTCATCAGACCGAGCTCATCCGGGTCGACCCGGTCGATCTTCGGCCTGGACAGTTCTTCCTGCTCATCTCTGGCGACACTGTGCCGGCTGACGGCGACATCGTCTGGGGTGTCGGATCCTTCGACGAGTCGGCGATCACGGGCGAGTCGGCTCCGGTCATTCGCGAGTCGGGCGGGGATCGGCGCGCGGTCATGGCCGGGACCAAGCTGTTGTCTGATCGGGTCGTCGTCCGTGTGACCGCGACCCCGGGCCACACCGCCACCGACCGGATGATCGCGCTGGCGGAGGGCACCCATCGTCACAAGGCTCCCAAGGAACTGGCGTTGAGCGCCCTGTTGGCGTCGTTCTCGTTGTCGTTCGTCTTCGTGGCGTTGACGCTGAACGTCATCGTGTCTCCGGTGGCGGCCCCAGTGTCGATCCCGATTTTGGTGGCGCTGGTGGTCTGTTTGATTCCGACTGAGATCGCCGCCCTGATGTCGGTCACCGGCATCGCGAGCATGTATCAACTGTTGCAGCGTGGCGTTCTGGTCGACTCGGGCCAGGCCCTGGAAGCGGTCGGCGATGTCACGACGGTGTTGTTCGACAAGACGGGCACGATCACTAGCGGACACCGGGAAGCCACTCGATTCATTCCGCTCGATGGTGTGACTGAAGAAGATTTGGCTCGTACGGCGGTCTACTGTTCGATCGGGGATAAGACCGCTGAAGGCGAGTCGATCATCGACCTGGCCGATCATTTGGGCTACGCCACGTCCGATCCGGAGGCCCCCGCAGGGGATTTCATCAGTTTCAGTGCGCAGACACGCTTGTCGGGCCGGGATTGCGCGCAGGGATTGAGCGTACGAAAAGGGGCTGAGTCGGCGATCGTGGCGTGGTTGAAGCATTGTGGCGCGCAACCGGACGCTTCCGTCTTGGGCCAACTGCACGCCCAGACCACGTCGGTCGCGCGGCTCGGTGGCACACCGTTGGTGGTCGCCGAAGTCACGGCGCAAGGCAAAGGTCGGGTTCTCGGCGTCGTGCCATTGCGTGACGTGGTCAAGCCGAGTGTCCCGTCCAGGATGCAGCATTTGCACGACTTGGGTGTGAAATCGATCATGATCACGGGCGACAATCCGCTGACGGCGGCTGCGATCGCCGCCGAGGCGGGGATCGCCGATTTCGTCGGCGACGCCACTCCCCAAGACAAGGTCGATGTGGTCGTCGCCGAGCAGAACGCCGGTCATTTCGTGGCGATGAGCGGGGACGGGATGAATGACGCGCCCGGGCTGGCTCAAGCCGACTGTGGCGTGGCGATGAACTCGGCCGCCCCGGCTGTCAGGCACGCCGCCAACATGGTGATCCTGGACGACGATCCGACAAAGATCGTCGACATCATCGACATCGGGCGTCGTCAGCAGGCCACCCGTGGCGCGCTGATCACGTTCAACATGGCCAACGACATCGTACGCTACTTCGCTTTGTTCCCTGCTTTGTTCGCAGGGACCTTCCCCGGCCTGAACGCGCTGAACGTGTTGCATCTGCATTCGGTTCCGTCGGCCATCTTGTCGACCGTGATCTTCTCGATCGCCGTGATGGGGATCCTGATCCCGCTGGCCCTGTTCGGCGTGCCGTACTCTTTGGCCAACGTTGAACGGGTTCTCAGCCGCAACCTGCTCTACTACGGGCTCGGCGGCATCCTCGTCGCCGCGATCGGCATCAAACTGATCGATCTGATTGTGATGTGGATTCCGGGGTACTGAGATGAGCGTGATGATCAACGAGTGCGGTCGCGGGCGGCGCCGGTGGACGCAGCGACGGCGTGAGGAGGCGGATCATGTCTGCCACAGTTAAGCGGATCCTCAAGCCGTGGTGGACCGGGTTGTCCATCATGGTGATCCTGACCGTTCTGTTGGGTATCGTCTACCCGGTGGTCATGACCGGGCTGAGCCTGGTGTTCCCCAGTCAATCGCATGACTCGGTGATCATCAATGAACAGGGCGTGGTGGTCGGATCGGCCCTGCTCGGGCAGAGTTTCAGCGACGCTGAGGGCAATCCGCTGCCGCAGTATTTCCAGCCCAGACCTTCGGCGGCTGGTCAAGGGTACGACGGGTCGGCCTCGGCCGGATCGAACCTTGGCCCGAACTCGCCAGAGCTGGTCCAACTGATCGAAGAGCGTCGCGCGCAGGTCGCCGAGTTCAACCATGTGGCGTTGGACGCGGTTCCCGCCGACGCGGTCACCGCCTCGGGCTCTGGGTTGGATCCGGACATCTCGGTGGCGTACGCGTCGATCCAAGTGGAACGGGTGGCCCAAACCCGCAGGCTGGCGGTGGATGTCGTGTCGGCGTTGGTCGCCGAACACACCGAGGGCCCCGATCTGGGCTACATCGGCTACGCCAGAATCAACGTCCTGGAACTGAATTTGGCACTGGATGAATTGTGAGCGCGGCCGCCATGGTGGTGTTTCGAGCGCCCGCTTGGATGAGCACGGCGATGATCGCTTCGTCGGGTGGCGCGTTCCCGCCAAGCCGGGCGTCGACCTGGCGGGTGGCAGAACTCCCGACTGAGACACCCAACTGAGGGTGTCAGTGGTCGGAAGTGTCGCGCAGGCTACCCCATCAGTCAACTCGGCGAAGTATGACATAATGCGACCAAGCGACATTATCGGGTCGGCGACACCGCGTGGGCTGTCGAAGTTGGATGTTCGCCGCGCAGGACGATCATCGTCGTCACATTTGGAGGACCTATGACCATGAAGATCACCGAAGTCAGCGTGAAAAACTGGCGCAACTTCCGGTCAGTCGAGTTTCCGCTGAGAGAACGACTATTCATTGTTGGCCCCAATGCCTCGGGTAAGTCCAATCTGCTCGATGTGTTCCGCTTTGTGTCTGATATCGCAAGTCCTGGAGGGGGACTGAACACGGCCATTGAGAAGCGCGGCGGCTTGAAGAAGGTCCGGAGTCTGTTCGCGAGAAACTACAACAAAGGTCGAATGGAGATCCGCTTCCAAGTCAGCGACGGCGATGATCATTGGACATACACTTTAGCGATCCGCGGAGAACAAGGGGGCAAGAATCGACCCATTGTGGATCAGGAGGTGGTTGAGCATAACAGTAGGGTCATTCTTCGCCGACCAGATGACCTCGACATCGACGATCCAGCGCTGTTGACCCAGACTCATCTTGAACAGGTTTCGGCCAACAAAGAGTTTCGTGACCTGGCCGATTATCTGGCCAAGGTCCGCTATTTCCACCTGGTTCCGCAAATGATCCGCAACCCCGGCCAGCAGGGCCTCAGCTCCAATGATCCCTATGGAACAGACTTCATCGCTCAGATGAATACCGTGCCCTCCAAGACCCGGGCTGCTTGGTTGAGGCGGATGCAGACCGCTTTGCGGGCCGCGGTTCCCGAGTTCGAGTCATTGGAGGTCACCGTCGACGCGGCCGGTCGGCCTCACCTCGAAGCCGGTTACAGGAATTGGCGCAACTATGCGGCCCGCCAAAACGAGTCTGACTTTTCAGATGGCACGCTGCGTCTCATCGGGCTGCTGTGGACCCTGATCAGCAGTCCAAAGAATGGGGGGTGCTCCTGCTGGAGGAGCCAGAACTGTCGCTCAACTCCGCGATTGTTCGTATGTTGCCGGTTGTGTTGTCGACTGCTCAGCGGGACCCGGAAATCCAAGTCGTCCTCAGCACTCACGCACCGGAACTTCTCGATGAAGAAGGAGTCCAACCCGACGAGGTACTAGTTTTGACCGTTGGGGACAACGGCACGACCGCCGCTCTTCTATCGAGAATTCCCGAGGTGGCCGACCTCATTGCCGCCGAGTTGCCGAACTCCACCATCCTCAGTGGGCTGGTGTCTCCCGGCGACTTGACCGACCTGGCCCGAGCCACGCGAGAGCGCTCGCGATGATCACAGTGGTCGTGGAAGGCGAGTCCGACAAGGGCGTCGCCAGTGCCCTCGTCGCCGCGTCTGGGTTCGTCGAACCGCCACGATGGATCGTCGCAGGGGGCAGGGATCGTCTCGACCGTCAGTTGGTTGGCTACTTGCGTGCGTCGGCTCACGGGCCGTGGGTCGTCTTTCGCGACTCGGATGGTCAGTGCCCGGTTGAGGTCATCCATCGCCTGCTCGGCGATCCCAGTCAGTTTCCGGGGATGTGTCTGCGTCTGGCCCACTCCATGACTGAGGCTTGGCTCCTGGCTGACGCCACGAGCTTCGCCGACTTCTTTCAGGTGCGCTCCGCCAGTATCACAGATCGTCCAGATGGACTGCCCCATGCCAAGCGGGAACTGCTCAGAATATGTTCCCACTCAAAGTCGCGGCGACTGCGGGGCGACCTAGTGCGCCCCGATGGTAGCATCGGTCCGCTCTACGTTCCTTTGATTAACGAGTTCGCCAGCAACCATTGGGACGTGCTTGTCGCCGCGGGGCGCAGCCCCAGTCTCAATCGGGCTCTGGGAGCATTGCGCGTGCTATGGCGGCGCTATCCGGCTCACCGCGATTGAGCGTGTGCTCTGCGGAGAGGTCCGACGGACTGGCGAGAGCGAGACGCCAAGTGGGCTGTCACTGGGCCAGTTTGTGGCGCTTCAGTTGACGCTGGTTCACCGCCGTTCAGGCCGGGGTCTCGGCGTGGCGGCGGGTGCGACTCAGCGCCGTGATGATAATCAGACCGACGACTTGGGGCCACATCATGGACAGGATGTTGGCGAGCGAGTCGATGATTCGGGGCAGTACGGCGGGCCAATGAGGTGGCGCCGGGGTCGTACGAAAGAAGGTCGACAGTTCACGTAGCGCGAATGCTCCGACCACGACGGCGATCGCGATCAACCAGCGGGTGCTGGTGCGCTTGGCGTGAGAAAAGAGCGTCAAGGTGATCAACGCGCCGCTGAGCGCCTTCAAGAACAAGGCTACGATCGCCTCGCCGCTCCACAGCCAGCCGTACGGCATGACTTGGTCGTACGTCATGTTCGGCAGACCGTCGACGGCGAGGGGTAATCCGACCGCCACCACCACTGTGACGCAGACCGCGACGATGATGGCTGCCTTCGCGCGGCCTTCAGGCGGTTTGAGGGGCATCGTCGTCACCCCCGTACGGCGTCGATGTCGTCGTTGGCGCGGGTTGGACCTCCACCCAGATCCACCAGGCGACGAGTATCGCGGCGAGCACCGGCAATGTGGACCAGAGGATCTGGATGACGAGGGCGCCGCCCGACACCACCCATCCGTTCCCTGAGCCCGCCCAGAGCCAGGCGAGCAGAACGGATCCCGCCCAGGTCAGCACGAGCAGGAGCAGTCCGATCCCGGCTGCTCGTCGTGCGCCGATTCTCGATGAGGGGAGTGGCTGCGAATTCTTTGTCATGGTCTGCCTCACGGATCGCGCGTGTTGTGATCTCCGATGGGAGATACCCCCCGTTGGTCTCCTTCAGATATTGTCAAGCTACCCCTCGGTCGTCATGGTGTCAAGGGTACGACGCGAAGATCACGCTCAAGGCAGACCTTCACGCCGTACTGTTCGTGATGTGATGGGAGTTAGATGAACCTCGCCTTCGGCAGGAATCTAATCTGGGTCTTTTCGCCGTTGACGAGAGTCAACGCGGCCTTCGGGACGTCGTAGTCTCCGCCCAGAATCTTGTTCACCTTGAGTCGGCCGGAGGTGTCGTAAACGTGCAGGTTGCCGGACTCGTCAGGATTTGCCGTGATGGCGTAACGACCCCGGTGGACCATCCCATTCGGATCAGGAAATTCCGCTCGTCGGGGCGAACCAACCGATCCCTTCGTCGTTCCAACCAACGGCGACCAGGTGGCCGCGCTCGTTGTCGTCTCGGGTGTAGAAGTGTTCGTCACCGTTGGGGTTGTAGACCCGACACATCGGGATGGAAGGCCTCGGATCGTTGGCTTGGGCGATCGGTGGAGAGGTGGTCAGCGCGCCGACGAAGGCGATGGTAGCCATCACGATCGCAGTGGGCCTGAGGTGGGTTTGGTTAGACATCAGTGTCCCTTCCGTGTTACGGCTCAGGGTGAGAATATCCACAGTATTACCTTGTCAAAGTGAGAATCGAACCATGAAGTCATGGTCATTCCCCACTGAGGTCGTCGCGAAATCGTCGCGGTGTGATTCTGGACTTCGCAGAGGCGTCGGCGCTCCGGAGTGACCCGGGAGGCCTTCGACAAGGGTCTCAAGCTCGTGGTCGCATGACCTGGGGCACTCTTCGCCTCGTCGCATCAGACGTACGCCAACGGCCCGGCGCGGGGCCGCGCTTCGCAGGCTTTGACGATGACGGCGATGCGGCCCAAGCTCAGTCGCGCTACCATGCTTCGCTGCGCACGCGGTCGCCGCATGCTCATTACGAGTAGGGGTGTTTCACGCTCAGATTCTGTTGTTGGTAGCCGAACGGGGAGCCAATGACCAGATGTACGAAAGGCGGGACTGCCTTGGAGCGAGTCCCGCCCATCGTACGACCGCTGTTCGGCTGACGTCGATCTACTGGGTGAAGTTCACCGTGGTGATGCCGGAAATGTGGACGGTTTGACCGTCCTTCAGGTTGACTGCGACGTTCGGCACGCCGTGGTCTCCGCCGAGAATCTCGTTGACGGCGGGCAGGCCGGACTTCTCGTGAACGAAGAAGTTGCCGGCGTCAGCTGGGTCGGCTGGAGCCGCGGTGTAGCGACCAGCCGGGATGTCGATCCCAACCACCCAACGACCCGTCGTCAAGGTGGTCGCTGAGACGGTCTCGGCGGGGGTGAAGGTCACCTCGGAGATTCTCTTGATCTCGACCTCCATGTCAGCGAGCAGATCGACGGTGACACTCGGGACGCCGAGACCAAGAGCCTGCCCGAGAATCTCATTGACGTACAACGGCTGTTTGGGGCTGTGAATGAACAGGTTGCCCGAGTCGCCGCCGGCCGGGGTGATGACATAGCGACCGGCCGGGATGTCAGTTCCGACGACGAACGTACCCGCTCCGAGCGTGGTCAGAGCGGCGGTGGAGTTGTCGCGCGCGGGCTTCGGCGCCTCAGTTGTCGCCTCAGTCGTGGCCTGGGCGGCCGTCGAGTCGGTCGTGCTCGCCGCAGCGGTCGTACTCGTCGTGGCCGGAGTGGACGAACCGCCTGAGCAAGACTTGATGATTCCGATGAGGATGATGACGGCGACAATGGCGCCGATGATTTTCAGAAGCGTACCCTTCTTCTTGGGCTTCGCCACCGGGGTTTGCGGAGCGATTTCGGGCGCTCCAGGAGGGACAGGAGTGGACATGGGGGATCCTTCTATGTTGGCGGCGACGGTGTCACCGAGATGTGGTTGCCCAGTCGGGCGTTCGGATGATCGCTCCCCCTTGTCGAAATCCATCGAAATCATAGCGTGACCAGGAGATACGACGCGAATCGACGGGAAACTCGCCTTAGACTCCTGGGTACGCCTCTGAAGCCTGACGGCTTGTCGCTCAGGCCGAGTGGTTTGCCGATGGGTTGAACGATCCAGATCAGCCGCGCGCAGTCGGTCTTAGCCGAGTCAAACTAGCGGCTATGTTTCGCCGAGAGAGGTTAGCCGTGCGCAGACGGTCTCAGCATGGTTTGGTAGTGTCGTGGGGAGGCTACCCGATCGGGTGGCTGTACCAACGATGGGGAGGCGACGGGCGCATGATCCGACAAACAGAAAGTCATGCCGAAGCGCTCCAGATTTACCGAGGGGTTTCGCTTTCGCGGGGGGGGGGCGTTTTGCCGCTGCCTTAGGGCTCGGGCCGGTCCTGTTCACTCGGTGGATCCACTTGCGACTGCTTCGCCTGGGAGCACACCTCGATGAAAAACGCCAGCGGATCGAGTCCGAGCGAGGTGGTGATTTCTTCCACATCAGCGGTGGTGAGCGGCGAGGTCCCCCGAAGCTTGGTTCCGAGCCAATGGTGGGAGCGCGCCATGCGCCTCGCGGCTTCCCTGAGGCCGATCCCTTGACGCGATAGTTCCTCATAAATGGCTTCTCGCAAAGCGGTGTTCAAATTCATGGATTCATTATAGACCCATTCCGAGAAACTGACTTCATCGCGGTCTCGCGGTTTGACGTGGATTCAAAGTAGGCCCATAGTTGAGGTAATGGATTCACTTCAAATCCAACGAAAGGCGGTTCTGATGTCCTTGACTGAGATCATCGCGACCCAGATTCGGGTTGTCATGGCGAAGAAGAATCGGTCGGTGCGCCAGTGCGCAGCCGCTCTCGGTTGCTCGATCGGCAGCACGGACCGGCTAGTGGCCGGTGAAAAGCCGATGACATCAGACCAGATTGAGCTGGTGGCGCAGTTTCTTGGCATCCCTCCGGTCGACCTTGTCCGTCCTGTGGAAGGAGTTGACGCATGACAGACGAAGTGAGAGAGCCCAAACTGGCTCGAGTGCCGGAAGCCGCCCGGCTCACCTCGGTTGGCGAATATCAACTGCGAGATTGGTGTCGAAAGGGCAAGCTTCGCAACTACTCGTCGGACTCGCACTGGCGGGTCGACATCAACCAAATCTGGGAGGTTCTCGCGCTCGAAGGTGCGGAGCGCCAAGCTGAGAAACAGCGGGGCGGACGGTGATCAGGCCAGCCCTGACATGCGTCGCCGGCGTGGTGGTGACCCTGGGATCGATCATGCTCGGCGTCATCGCCGCAGTGAGTGATTGGCCTTCGGTGTTCATCGAGGTGGCCCGCTGCGGCTGCGTCGCGGGCTGCGTCGCATGCGCGAGCTCGATTGTTTGGGGAGTGGCGAAGGCGAATCGAAAAGAGGGTTGCGATGACCGGGAGTGACCTGCGTGTTCTGGTTCTTCAGGCTCTCGAACTGCTCATGATGGGCGGGCGGGACCCAGATGCTCTGGCCTGTGTTCGGGCTGCACTGAGGCCATCGACGTTCGTGCCAGTCTGGGATAGGTCGGCTTAGGAGAGTCAGAGTCGATGACCAAAAAGATACCCACGTACTTTCAGCCTATCGATCCTCGAATCATGGACGACCCCGATATCGCCGCCGTTGGCGCGATGGGAGAGTTCCTCTACATTCGCGCCCTGCTTCTCATTCGGCGGAATCGGTCGTACGGTCGGATTCCGAAACGCAGTCTTGGTGACTTTGGCGACGGGATTCCGAACGCCAGAAAACACGCGCAGTCGCTTGTGGAAGTTGGGCTGTGGATTGACGAGGGGTCGTACTGGCTGGTCAGAAACTGGGACAAGTGGAACATGACTCAGGCTGAGGTTGACCAGCGTAGTGAGCAGCGGCGTGAGGCCGGTCGTCTAGGCGGACACAACTCCAAACACTCGTCGGAGAACCCGTCGACTCGATGCGCGCTGTGTTGGAAGCAGGGGTGGAATGGTTCGGTTTCTTGATGTGGATCGCGATGGTCGAGCGATCGACTGCTCGGCCACCGGCTCAAGCACTTGCTTGAGTCTCCGCTTGAGGTGCTGTTCGAGTGGCGACTCGTCGTTCACCTCGACGTCCAGCTCGAGTTCATCCCGGGCTCGTGGTCGACCTCACGCTCAAGCTAACTCTCTGCGATCGCTCGACCCGATGCTGACCAGAGAGAAGAGACCGGAGACCAGCTACTCCAAGGGAGCAGCTGCCAAACCAGTTTGGAATGTACCATCGCCGCCGAAGGCGCCGATGGCTCGCTACCCAACCAGCTCGCGCCGGGAGTGGCTCGCTCACTCGGGAAAGCCTTTCAGCCACAGATGGCCGCCTGTCAGATATCACTGTAAGTTCAGAGAAAAGAGCAACTGTGGAATGTGGAATGTGCCATAACCGGACAACCCATGACGGGTGTAGCTGGTGTGCGGAGTGCACTGGCGTTTGGCAAGGAGATTTAGGTTTCATCGCGGCGCATTGGACTGAGTTGGCGCTCGCCGAGACAAGGCAAGTCCGTTTCATGAGCCGAGGCGGTCGACGAGGATCACAGACCGGCCTGGCGCTGCCGTTCAACGCTTCGGCGCAGGACTGTCGGGAACAGGCTCGGGCAGTGCTCACCGGATGGGCGGACGTTCTCGGCGCTCCTCAAATCGAAGATGTTCGGCGGCTGACGCGGTGGCTGTCTGACCACGCGGCCCTCGCACGCGCACACTCCGCCGCGGAGGACATTTGGCGGGAGATCCATCAGCTCGCCCGTCAGTTCATTCACGCCATTGATCGTCCGGAGGATCGGGAGTATCTCGGCGAGTGTGTCAGTGACAGCTGTACGGGTAAGGGCTATGCGCTGACTTGTGTTCGAGGCTCAACCTCTGCTCGGTGTCAACACTGCGGAACCATCTACGACGCGTCGGCGACTCGGCACCAGCGTTTGCTGTGGTCCGATGACCAACTCGTCACGCAAGCGGAGCTCTCCCGCGTGTATCCCAAGCAGACGATCGGTCGGTGGATCAAAAGTGGAGCGCTTCTCAGTTGCGGAACCAGGAACGGACGGCCGACGTATCGTCTCGGTGACGCCCGGACGTTACGGGGCAGGTCGCGTGAGAGCTGAACTCGGGTCTCCGTGAAGTTGACACCTCCCGAAAGTGGGACTACGGTTTCTGTAACGTCGTTGTTTTGTCGGATGTCAGCGGAGCACTGAAAGCTCCAGATTCCGAATCGTTAGAGAGTACTCGTTCCACAAGAACCATCTCACTTCTCTGCATCACGCGACATCAATCTGGCGGGGTGAAGCCCCGCTTCCTCGTGGCTCCCCAGTTTCCGTGATGGGGAGCCGCTGAATCCCCATCACCTGGACAACTCGCAGCGCTGCTGTCGAGGTCATCCAGGCATCGGACCAACCCTCACCCCTGAGAAAGGACACCGTTCATGGCTATCAATACCGCTGACGTGCTTGTTGGAGCACCGAATCAGCTCACTACTGGCGCGATTCATTGCGCCGCCCTCGGTGTGGCCATGCCCACCGACGCTCGCACTGCTCTGACCAGCGGTGAGAAGGGCTTCAAAGACTCCGGGTACGTCTCGGAGGATGGTTTGAAGATCACCCCCACCTACTCGACCTCCGACATCACTGACTGGAGCGGGGCCTTGGTTCGCCGCGTTTTGGAAACCTTCACCGGTGAGATGTCCTGGACCTCCATTCAGATGGGCGAGCAGGATCTGAAGAACGCATTCGGCGACGACAACGTCACCGTCACCGCCGCCAACGGCAGCCATGGTGTTCAGAAGGCTGTCAAGATCGGAGCTCGCTTGCCCAAGGAGCGCGAGTGGGTCTTCGAGATGAAGGACGGTGAAAACCTCATCCGCGTGGTCGTTCCTCGCGGTCAGGTGACCAACGTCGGCGAGATCGGCTTCGTCCGCAACGCGCCGATCGGTCTGGAGACCACCCTGTCCTGCTACGCGGACGCTGCGGGCAACAGTCTCTACATCTACACCGACGACGGCGTGTTCACCGCCTGAGAGCCGAGGCAAGCACGATGAGCGCTTTGGTCATTCCGAAAAAGAAGCGAGCCAAGTCATGGTTCGAGGTTCAGATCGACGGTGAGGGGCAGGTCTACAAACTGCCACCGCTGGAGCATCTGGACCTGGACATCATCGATCAGATGCGTACGCTCGCGCCCAAACTGGGCAATGTGAAGACCGGAAAACCGAAGAAGAACGCCCGTCAGCAGGATGTTCTGCAAGCAGTCGGGATCCTCACAGCAGTCATGGATCGCTACGCGCCTGGGCTGTCGGGAAAACTCGACATGGAACAGCTCAACTACTTGTTCGAGCAGTGGGCGCAGTTCTCCAAGGTGTCCGTGGGGGAATCCTCGGCCTCTCCAGCCTGATCGATCAGTATGGAGAGGCCCTGCGAGCAGACCTGCTCAAGGTCGGTCTCACCTTGGACGCCGTTGGTACGAAGAAGCTGGGATGGCATGACCTCCTCGCTTTCGTGAAGGACACTCGTGCCGGTTCGGCTCTGGCGATCGCGCTCCACGGTGAGCGTGCTCGCTGGACTGATCGGGAGTACCTGATGGCGATGATGGTCGACGCGCTCAACGGCGCCAATTGGCAACGTACTGGAAAGCGTTCGGGGCGTCCAAAGCCTGTGGTTCGACCGGGGCAAGTCAGCGCGGGCGAGGCACAGCACATCGGCGATGGCGCTCTGCCCGTCGACGAGTTCGACATCTGGCTCGCTGACAAGCAAGCCGAAGCGACGCCGGATGATGAAAACCAGCAATCCGTGGGTGGGGGTTCTCTTATGGAGCCTTCACCCACACTTCCGCAGGTCGACGTTACAACCCCAGAATCCGGTTCTTTGCAGCGCTGAATTCGCTGTCACTGAGAACTCCCTGGGCGTGAAGTTGGGCGAGACGATTCAGCTCTTCTGAGGTTGATGGCGAAGCTGCCTGAGGCTGCGGCGCATGCGGCTCGTGAAGCTTGATGATCGCCTGTTCAATGGCATCGCGGACGGCTTCCATGTCAGCAGAGGACTTTTTGAGGAAGACCACACTGTTCTCGTCCTCGGTCGCGTCACCGATCTGATGCATGAATTGCGATCGTTGCTCGATAGCGCCTGCAAGGGTGAACTGAATGAAGCCTCGGAGTATCGATCCAGCGGGTCGAAACTGCACCGCGCTGATAGCTGTTATTGGGATCCGCTTCTCGGATTTCCCGAAGTTGAGCACGGCCACGTAGCCCGTTCGACTGATTGTCACGAAGTGACCATCAAATGAGACGCGACCGGTCTGCCCTGTCGCACTGATGATTTCCATGAACAGATTCTACAGCGCTGTATGTCAGTGACTGTGGGGAGGCGGTGAAAAATGGGGAAACCGAGCAAAGTCCCTTTCCTTCCCGGAGCGAAAGATGAGATCTCCGATGAACTTAACCCGGCTGCTGAGGAAGCAGGTGAAGAGGCGGGAAAGAGGGCAAGATCTAGGTTTTCGAAGGCGTTCAACAAGATCAAGCCGGGTCTGATCGCGGTCGGCCACACTCTTCTCGATATTGGCTCCAGATACGATGAGATGTCGGATAAAATCCGCGTTGGCACTGGAGCCACTGGCGACTCGCTAAACTCTTTGCTGCAGTCGGCCCGGGCCATTGGGAGAGCGACTCCGGCCTCATTCTCTGACATTGGCTCGGCAGTCTCAGATCTCAACGTGCGTCTGGGATTGACCGGTAGCGATCTGGAGACAGTGGCCGCTCAGGCGCTGGAGGCTGGGCGGATCACCGGTGAAGCCCTGAACATGGATACTCTGACGGCGTCTTTCAATGCTTTTGGCTTGTCGCAAGGTGATGTTAGTGGCGCCATGGATGTCCTGTTCCAGACGTCCCAAAGCACCGGAACCTCAATGAACGATCTCGCTCAGGTCGTCCTGGAGCAGGCACCGGCTCTTCGTGATCTCGGCTTCTCTTTTTCGGAGTCGGCGGCGATGGCGGGCGTCCTGGATAAGGCAGGTATCAACGCCTCGGACGCAATGTCAGGAATGAGCGCCAGGCTCGGGGAACTCGCGCTTGCTGGTGAGAGCCCCAGGGAGACATTCAACCGTGTCACTCGGGAAATTGATGAGTTGATAAAGTCTGGAGATATCGCTGGAGCGATTGATCTTGCCAGTGGGATATTCGGAACAGGAGCTGCCAGCGAGTTCATCGGCGCCGTGCAGACGGGGCGTTTGTCGCTGAGCGACCTAACCGGGACCGCCGGTGAAGCCTCCGGAAAGATCCTAGATACCGCTAAAGAAACGTCCTCCTTCGCCGAAAAGTGGGAAACCGTCAAAAACAACGCAGCTCTCGCACTCCAACCTTTGGCTTCAGGTGTCTTTGATGCGCTTGGAGGAGCGCTGCAGGCAGTCATGCCTCAGATACAAGCTTTTGGTAGCTGGCTGGCCGACAATCAGTGGCTTCTCGGTGTGGTTGCGGGTTTGGTTGGCATTACCCTGGTTGGAGCGTTCCTCACTTGGGCCGGGAGTATCGGCACTACCACGTTGTTCTTGCTAGGCTCTCCAATCACCTGGATTGTGGCCGCAATCCTCGTCTTGATCGCAGTTATTGTCGCGCTGGTTAAGAATTGGGATGCCGTTGTCGCCTGGTTTCAAGGGGCATGGGGCGCCTGTGTGAGTTGGGTAACTGGGACCTTCTCGACCATTGGTGAGCTTGCTCAGTCGGTGTTCGGTGCGATCGGCGAGTTTTTTCAGGGACTCTGGCAGGGAATCGTCGACTTTGCCATTGGTGTGTGGAACGGTATTCGTGATTTCTTCGCCGGGTTGTGGCAAGGGATAAGTGATAAGGCGAACGAGGTCTTCTCCGCCGTGGCCGACTTTTTTCAAGGCCTGTGGCAAGGCATTGTCGACAACGTGACTGCGGTTTGGAACGGGATTCGCGACTTTGTGGTCGGCTTGTGGCAGGGAATATGTGACAAAGCAAACGAGGTCTTCTCTGCAGTCGCGAGTTTCTTCACCGGCTTGTGGCAAGGTATCAGCGACAAGGCAAGCGAGGTCTGGAATGCGATCGTCAGCTTCATCACAGGAATTCCGCAGCGGCTGCTCGATGGGCTGTCCTTCCTCGCAGGCCTGGGAGCCAAAGCTGGCGAGTGGTTCATGGGAGTCCTCAATGCCGGCAAAGAGAAGCTGGGCGAGCTTGTGAACTTCGTTGGGGGCATTCCTGGGCGAATCATTGACGCGCTCGGGGGCCTCGGGTCGAAACTCTTCGACTCGGGCAAAGCGCTCATTCAGGGGTTCATTGACGGCATCAAGAACATGATCGGCAACATAACCAACGTCGTGTCCGGGATCATGGGCAAGATTCGTGACTTCTTCCCGTTCAGCCCGGCGAAGACGGGAGCGTTCTCGGGGCATGGATACACCACGTACTCAGGCGAAGCGCTCACCAGTGACTTTGCTGACTCGATCGCTGACGGAAAAGCCAAAGTGGTTGGAGCGACAGACGAACTGATGCTCTCGGCACAGGCCAATTTGACGGGGTCGAACTCCGGCAGCACAGGAGTGGGCGGCGCTGAACATACTCAGCAGATTGTCGCCCTGCTCGGGGCGATGCTGGCCGAACTGCAACGTGGTCAGATCATCTCGGTGGATGGCCGCCAACTCGGTTCCGTCCTCAGGCGGCACATGTCGTCTGAGTTGAGACAAGAAGCGATTCAGGAAGCGCGAGGTGTCGCATGGGCGTGATCAGGATCAATGGGAAACCCCTTGATGGCGTGCAAATCTTGGAAGGCGTCAGTCTTGACCCGCCAGAGCCGGTGGTCTCCTGGGCCGCCATCCCGGGCGGTCTAGATGTGGACACTTCCACACTGCTGACTGCGGGAGTGCCGCGGTATGGGCATCGCAGTGTCACGCTGCCCTGCATGGTGGTTGGGGAGACGTTGTGGGCAGCTCAACGCCGTCTGGGCGCGCAACTGTCTGGGAAGTGGGTGGAGCTGGGCTTCGAAGACCGGCCTGGTTGGCATCTCTCAGGGCGCGCGAATGTGTCCGACTGGTCATGGCCGGGTCGTCACGAAGCCGTCTTGTTCACACTCGGGGTGGATGCTGAGCCGTACTGGTGGAAAGACACGGCCACGACTGTGAAGGTTACCGGTGCGGCGAGTCCTGGCGCTGCCTTCAGCCTTCCACCCACCGGCTATCCCGTCATGCCGCGCATCACTGTCACCGGGTCGACGGTCACCATCGTCAAGGGCTCGCAGAAGATCAGTCTTCCCGTCGGGGTGACCTCCTGGGTCGACGGGATGCTTCTGATGCCAGAAGCGCCCGCAGTGGCAGGCCGAATCGTTGGTACGGGGACTGTGGAGTTCTTTTGGCAAGAAGGGTGGCCGACATGATTTCGTACCAGATGTTCCTGGTGTCGGATGGCGCGCGGCATCTCATCATGGACACGCGACTGCCTGCAGGCCCACGGGTGGGTGCGCCGACGATCGTCGATGAGGCGAATTCGGCGTCAGTCCTGACGTTCGATGTGGCGATGAGTCACCCGCTGTTCGATGCTTTGACGCTGCGGAACAGTTGGATCGAAGTCGCTGAGGCGGGTGTCGCCGGTGTCGAGCGTTTCCGCGTCATCGATGCCGATGGTCCTGGAATTGACGGGGTCTCCTCCGTCACAGCTGAAGGCGTGATGGCGGTTCTCAACGACAGTGTCCAGCCGCATTGGGCGCACAAGGGACCGCCGACACAGCTGATCGATCGGATCCTGGCGAACCACAACGGACAGATGCGACGACCTGACGGCAGTCCCGACCCGATGCGCCAAATCCGACGGGGACTGATCTCGAGCGATCTGGGTGACGGTGCGCCGATCGATCGGGTAGTCGACGCTTGGCCTTACCCAGTTACCATGGATGCGCTCAAACGATCCACTTGGGACTCTGCGACCGGTGGTCACGTTCGAGTGCGAACTGCCGAAGACGGTGTCAACTACCTCGACTGGAGTTCGACGGGAAGCCTGTCCGCCCAGGTGATTCGCTTCGGTGGGACACTCCAGGAATGGCACCGGACCATGACCGGTTCGGGCATCGTGACCGCTTGTGAGCCGCTCGGGAAGAAGCTCAAGAGTGAGACAGAGGGCGAGGATCGGCGCCTGGCCTTGACCCTGGCCGACCAAGCAGATCTGCTCTATGTCGACAGTGACGGCCTGGAACACTACGGCGTCATCAACCAGGAGGCAGCTAAAGTCTATGGTCTGATCGTCGCGTCGATGACGTGGGATGACATCGAGGATGCCTCAACTTTGCTGCGTCGGGCGGCCGAACATGTGGCAGAAAACTCCCTGACCGAAGTCAGTGTCACGGCGTCGGTCGTGGATCAGCATCTGATCGATCCACAGATCGCGCAATTGACCGTCTTCGACCGAGCTCGATTCGTCGTTCCCGCGATTGGCATTGACCAGACTATGACAGTGGCTCGGCGTAAGCGCTCGCTGGTCGACGTCGGTGACTGGTCGATCGAGCTTGGCGCTAAACGCTCGAGCTTGAGTGACGCGATCAACCGAGGTGAGCGGGCCGCCGATCAGGTGATCGAGTTGGCGTCCTCCAATGTAAGGATGGGGCAAGCGGTCCGAGAAGTCCAACATGATGTGACCGCTGCTTGGGCGGGCTCCCCCAACCTGATTCGAGATTCCAGTTTCAGTACGGACGCCGACGCTGACGGATGGCTCGGACGAGACTCACTGGAGTTTCGTGCCGCGGGGTGTGGTCTGCTGTTGCCCACTCCGGCAACCTCCTGCGCTCGAATCACGGGGAACCTGAACTGCTACGTCACAGGCGTGCATGGGGAGGGTCTGCCCACAGCGCCGGTCGACCGTGGGCGCGGACGAACCTACCGATTCACGGTCGATGTCGCCTACGCCGGCGAGGGTGACCATCCCTTTGGGTTCCGGGTCACCCAGCGCCGTGGCGGAAAGTGGGTGTGGGCTGCGGGCCTGGACGTTGAGAGACCGACATCTGAACAGGCAGCTGATTCGCGCTTCACCCGCTACTCCTGGACGTGGACTGCGGCCGCCGACGCAGATCAGTTCCGTCCGGGCATCGGGTCGTACTCCACTAAAGGCACGAATTCCACCTGGTGGGTGACTAACTTTTCCGTCGTGGACGTGACCGAGGCCCAATCAGCCGCCAACGCTGCAGCCGATGTCGCGCGCACTGTTGATCGGGTCGAGACTGGCGCCGCGCAAACCAACCTCGTCCGGGACTCGTGCTTCGCGAAGAACTCCTCTGTGGACCATCTGACAAACATCGGTGGAGCCATCGGAGCCGACGTGGCAGGGGCAGCGCTGGTGTTCAACGCCTCCGGGTTCACTGGAACTTTGCCGTCACCGGCGAAGTCTTACGCGAAGACGGTGGCTGCAAATGACTATTACGTGCGCGGGGCGCGCGGTGGCGACGGAGGTCTGCCGACTGCTCCAGGGCGTACGTATCGGCTGTCGATCGACGCCGCGTTCGCCGGAGAGGGTGACCACCCCTTCGGGTTCCGGGTTTTCCGGCGTCGTCGAGGCACATGGGTGGCGGCGGACGATCAACTGGATCAAGAACCACCGGCGATGTGTGACATGGTGACGCCGACGGGTGCTGAGCCGGACTCGGGGTTCACCCGGTATTCCTGGCTGTGGACTGCGGGTAATGAGGTCGACCTGTTCCGTCCTGGATTCGGGTCGAGCGCGAAGACTGGAGCGAATTCCACCTGGTGGGTCACCAA
Organism: Propionibacteriaceae bacterium; assembly: GCA_031285845.1. Lineage (GTDB taxonomy): Bacteria > Actinomycetota > Actinomycetes > Propionibacteriales > Propionibacteriaceae > WQYJ01. Next base: position 89,609 of record JAITVK010000026.1, on the reverse strand, counting down.
CTTCACCGTGACAGACGTGACCGAATCGCAGAAGGTTCGCGACGAAGTGAACCTTGTCACCGAGACCGTGAAGAAAGTGGAGTCGAGAGTCAATCAGCTTTCAGGTGAAGTGTCATCGGTGGTGGCAGAAAGATACGTCACTGAGACCGCGTTTGAAAAGGCGAAGAAGGAATTCCGCAGTGAGGTCAAACAAACTGCCGGTGAAGTGGCTCTCACCTTTCTGAGCAACAGCGAGACGGTCACTGGCCTACAGAATGATATTAGTGCGGAGTCAGAAGAACGAACCACGATGATCCGCTTGTCCGGCGACGGTGTGGAGGTGGGCAAGACAGATTCGCGAACAAAGACCTTGGTGTCCGATGACGGGATGGAGATCCGAGTGCAAGGGGCACAGGTCGCCCGGTTCGCTTCTGGTGGAGCCGTGGTGTCACAACTGCGAATCGGGGACCGGATCCTCGAACCGAGCCCCGACAAGCGGGGTCTGTGGATTAGGAGAGCATCATGAGTGTCGCCGAGGGTTGGTGCTATTCCGACGCGGTCGCGTCCGGATCGTACGGTCCAAACTCGCGGTTCTTTGTGCACTGGCGTCTGATCAGCCAATCGGTCGAGTCGGACACCTCGGTCGTGGATTGGTGGGCTGGCTGGGAAGGCACGACCGGGGACCCGCGCTGGTATCTCAATGCGGTCCAACTCAAGTCGGGGGTGGTCGCTGGTCAGCAGGTGGCGCCCGGAAAGTGGTCTGACCAGTCTGGTCGGGGTGAGCATATCCTGCGCTCGGGCCGGGTCACTATCCAACATGACGGCGCCGGTCGGGCGTCCGTCGCTGCCTCGTTGACGGGGTGGTTTTATGACGCTGGTGATCGGTCGTGCTCTGGCCAGTGGGATTTGCCGCAGATTCCTCGCGGATCCACTGTGTCGATGGCTGCGGCGTCGGTGGAGATCGGAAAGTCTCAGACGGTCGCGCTCAACCGGGCTTCAGACCGATTCACGCATACCGTGGAGTGGGAAATCGCGGGCAAAGTCGTCGCCAGGCACACTGGGGTGGCGACATCGCAGACCTGGACGATACCCGTCAAAGGGGTGGCTGAGCTCATTCCGACGACCGTCTCAGCGCCCTGCACAGTCAGGGTCCGAACGTTGAATGACGGTCGTGAGATCGCGGTGACCACCGCGTCGTTCACGGTCATTGTTCCGGGGAGTTGGATACCGTCCTACTCGGCCGTTCTGTCCAGGGTCGATGGACCGGTGCCCGCATCGTGGGGCCTCGCGGTGCAGCGTCGATCGAAAGCACTGCTCACCATCTCGTCGATCAAGCCCGGCGAGGGCGCTAAATTGACGCGGTGGTCGGTGTCGGGTCAGGATCTGTCAGGCTCTGGCGCGATCGAGAACGGGTCGGTCAGTTTTCAGAGCTCCGACTCGATCCGCGTCGATGATAAAGTGACTGCAGAAGTCCGAGTCACGGATTCCCGGGGACGATTCACCACTATGAAGGTGGAGATGGCAGTGGTCCCTTGGGCGCCACCGACCGTGACCCCGCAGACGGCCTATCGGGTGGATGCCGCAGGCAACACAGTGTTCAACGGTGGATGTGTCTCAGTTCAGGCCAGCTTCGCGATCGCGTCAGTGAATGGCAAGAATCAGTCCAAGACGAAAGTGGAGTATCAGGCTGCTGGAACCGACACGTGGACAAGCATCGGCAGTTTGGTGAGTGGACAGCGCGGCGTTCTCGGAGCGAATGCTCTTTCACCGACCCGGTCCTATTTTGTCCGGTTGACAGTGGAGGACACGCTCGGTGGTGTCGCTCAACATGTGTGGCAACTTGGCACAGCACAGGTTGATGTGCACTTTCGCGGCGATGCGAACGGCCTGGGCGTCGGTGGCGCCGCCGAGGCGGCCGGTGTCGTCGACCTCTGGTGGCCGGTGCACCTGCGTAAAGGCGTCAGGCCAGTCCCTCTCGGCGACAAAGAAGATCTCAATGACCTCATCGGCTATGGCACGTCGATGTGGTATCACCAGCGCGCGAACGCTCAGGCGAGTGTGGATCGGCACTATCCCGTCAATCTAGCCGGTTTGCTTCAGGTGGTCGCTCCGGAGGTCCCAGCCAAACAGCCGACCTTCACCTACCAGACTTACCACGCCTTTCATGGCGCGGGCGTGTGGCATCGCGGATGGTGGAACAACTCGTGGAGCCCATGGCAGCGTATGCTCCAAGATGGCGGAATCGCGGTCAAGAATGGGGACTGGTTAGAGGAGCGCCTGATCGGTCAGCAGTGCCGGTGGACCCAGGTGGTCAAAGTGGACGCCACTTTGACCAACCGCCTTCATGGTGACTTCATGTGGTTCGCCGACCTGAAACTACCCAATAAGCCTAGCGGCGCCACGATCGACTCCGTCCACGTCACCCTCAACGCTCAACAGTCCGGCGACATCGTATTCGCCACCGCGAAGTCTGCGGCGGAATGGTCGTTCTTCATCCTCGGTTTTCCCGTCTCAGCCAAAATCGTCGGCACGGTTGAAGTCGTCGCCTACGGTACGAAATCCTAATCAGAACAGGACCCACCATGCTTCACATTGAACTGTCTATCACCGGCGGTGACAGCCGTAGCCTGTGCTTTGCGGACACGATCGACACTGCGCGTACGCTTGTCTACGACTATGCCGGAGTCCAACTCGAACCCGACGGACAAGCCACCGTCGCAGCGTTGAACGGACGCATCCGCATCGGCACTTGGTCCAGCCAACCTGTGACCTGTTCTGAGGATGAAGTCATGGTCACGTGGATCGGTCCTGACGCTGATCAGTCTGACCTGGTTCCGGCGAAGCGACTCGACACCTGGATCGCGGCCCGCCTCGAACCTCTCCTTTCTGGTCACCCCGAGCTGATTGGTTTCACTGGCGACATCGGGGCCTGGATTGATCGGCATCCGACAGCTAGCGTTCGTACGGCACTGGCCAATTGGGCGGCCGACAATCTCGCCGCCAGTCTGCTCGAAGGGAATCAGCACATCATCGCCCGGAATCTGATCCATGTGCATCGATATCAGGGTGAAGTGGAGTCTCCCGATGGGCTGGATGATGCCCCCGAGGAACTGTGACTCAGGACTCCAGTCAAGAAGAGAGCATCGTCAGTCCTGCCGGCGGAATGCTCATTTTTGCTCTCGGACTGCGAACAAATGGTGGGCAGTTGGGCTGACGGCCGCGACATTGGCCGCTGCCGTCATCCTCACGTTCCTACGCCTGGTGTTTGTTCTGCTGGAACTGGTGGTGTGGGCGACCCACCTCCTGCTCTGGCTCATGGCGGTGGGTGAATGAGAGTGACTGAATTGAAAGGCTCCCGATGAAAAACTGGGCAACCCTGACCGCGGACAAGACGATCCTGTGCACTTGCGCGTACGACGCTGGTCGGGGCGGAAACTCCATCAGGTTCGTCTACCTTCACCACAACGCCGGGTCCCTGTCGACTGAACAGTGCAGGCAACTCTGGGATGACAGTGGCCGCGGATCTGCGCACTATCAGGTCGAACAGGACGGTACGATCGGGCAGACGGTCCATGATTGGGACACCGCGTGGGGGGTCGGCGACCGAGCGGCGAATCAACGCGGAGTTTCCATTGAGCACGCGAATGACCATGGAGCGCCGACCTGGACAATCTCCGAGGCGACCCTGGATAACGGCGCGCACCTGGTCGCCGCTTTGTGCGCCTTCTATGACCTCGGAATTCCTACGTGGGGAAGCAATGTCTTCCCACACAGCCGCTACATGGCCACCGCATGCCCTGGCGCGATCGCCACTGCCCAGCGAGGGGCCTATATGGCTCGAGCTCGGCAATGGTGGGAACAGATGCGAGTCGACTCATCCAGGGGGAGTGACTCGCCGCCGCCTGGGGTCGCAGAATCAGCCCATGATCATTGGCTCGCCGACGGGATCATCGGTCCGGAGTCTGTACGGCTGTATCAGGCGCGTCACGGACTGAAAACCGACGGCCTCGGCGTCACCGAGTTTGTGACCAGTCTTCAGGAGGCCTCCGACGCGCCATACCGGGACGGCTGGGTTGATGGAGCGAACGCCTCACTTGCCTTGATGTACTGGCCCGGATTGACCGCGGTCCGTGGGGCGGATGGTTCTGGCTCTCCATCCTGGCGCGCGATTCAGATGCGGTTGTTAGGCACTGAACCCGACGGTGTGCCTGGGCCGGTTGACGCTCAGGCTTTCCAGCGCGCGTTGCGTGAGGGGCGTCTGTGATGACCCCCACTTTTGCCTGGCAAGACGATTTCAATGCCGGGATCGCCATGCTTGTCATCATTATCAGCGGTTTGGGTGGCCTGGCCGTCGCTGGAGCTCGAGCCTGGAAGGCTCTGAAGCGGGAGCTGAAGACGAACCACGGTTCCACCACCTTCGGTGACTCCCAGGATCGTCAGTACGAAAAGCTTCACGACATCCTGGGCATCCTCAGTGTGTTGAGATCCGATCTGCGTGGCGTCCAGCATGACCTCAGGCAGCTTGACGCCAGGGTTGTCGGCGAGCGTCAGGACACAGCTCGCCGAATCGCGCAGATTGAGGCGGCGGTCTTCACTGCCCCTGCGACTCGATCTCGCCCCTTTGAGAACAACTGAGAGGTGAAAGGATCCGCCATGCCGAAGAACCCACTTTGTCTGCTCCCAGCCAAAGATCGGGCGGTGATTTACGTCCTGGCTCTTGTCATCGGTGTGATTACTCCGGTCATCCTCACTGACGTGACCGGGGTTTGGGCAAACGTCCTGAAGGCTCTGGCGGCGGTCTCGGCTCTGTTCGCCTCAGGACAAGGGCTCTCCAACCTCACGCCGGATCGAGAAAACCCAGCGTTGCGTCGCACAGACAGTTTGGCTGATAGCGGCTCCGGTGATCAAACCACGGCCGGCCCGGTTCTCTGATCGCTGCCCTCAGTCGGCGGCAGGGTGCTGAATTCTCCAGACAGACCCACAAGCCTGTCGGCGAGCTTGTCCAGGGCGTTGGCCCTCTGCTCTTCGGATGAGTGAAGGTAATGCCGCATGGTCACACGGACGTTGGCGTGACCGAGGATGTCTGCGATCACGCGCTCGGAAACGCCCATCTCAAGCAGCAAAGAGGCCGAGGTTCCTCGCGCTCCATGGAGCTTCACTCTCGGGACTTCGGCTCGGGCAAGAGCGGTGATCCAGACTTTCCGATCACGCTCTGGCGCCTCGGGCCCGCCTGACACTCCGGGGAACACGTAAGCAGAGCCGTCGGTGGAGCAGGTCGCCCAATCTTTCAGAGTTGCAGCGACGCTGCGTGGCAGTGGGATCGTGCGGTTGCCAGCCGCAGTCTTTGGCGGCTTCGTCACCAGGCCTTGGCCGGGAACTCGGCCGACTGATTCGTCGATCCGCAGTGTTTCGTTGACGAAGTCGATGTCGTCCCACTTCAGAGCGAGCGCCTCGCCCTGTCGTATGCCAAGGACCAGTGCACAGGTCAGCCGAGCGAGCTCGCGTTCATCGGTGGCCGAAGCCAGCACTTTCACCGCTTGATCGACGCTGAGGACGCGGGCCGGGGTGGAGGTGTTCGACGGAGCATCGGTCTGCTCGGCGACGTTTCGTCTGATGCGGTCTTCTCGTTCGGCGACTTTCAGACATCGACTCAGAATCACGTGGGTGGTTCGTATGGTCGACTCCGAGAGTCCTTGATCTCGCATGCGTTTGTGGACGCTTCTGATGCTCTCGGGGGTCAGGCTCTTCATCTTCAGCGACCCGATCGTGGGCACGACGTGCAGGTAGAGGAGCCGTCGGTAGTTGTAGAGCGTCTTCGCCCCTACGCGTTGCGGGCAGATCTCCGTGAGCCAATACTCGATCCAATCCGAGAGTTTCGAGTCGGCGTCAATGACGCCCTCCTCCATTGAGCGGATGAGTTCCTTAAGTTTTCGTCGGCATTCCGCGCGCGTCGCCGCGGACACTTTCTTTCGCTTGCGCTTTCCGTCTCGGTAACCGAGATCGATCATGCCGATCCATCGGCCGGAGGCCTCCTGAAACAGGCTTCCGTCGCCGCGCCCTCGCCGTCCGGATTGCTTGACCATGGATCCATTCTAGAGTTGTCAGGAGCCGGGCCGGTAGCCACACGCAGGTGGATCTACGTACGAGCATGTGTATTGGTGTGGCTTCTGACTAGCCTAGTTGCGAGCCGCCTGGCAGAATCGAACTGCCGACCTGCTCATTACGAGTGAGCCGCTCTACCGACTGAGCTAAGGCGGCGTACTCCCGGGGGAGTAGCGCGATCAACTATAGCGGATATGGTACGGCCCGAGCCACATCAGACGTGCTCGTTCGCGCCGAAGATGCCCTGTCGCAGGCCGTACCTAACTCGCTATGGTGATCCGAATCATTCGGTTTGGCCGGTGATGATCTGGCGAAGCTCGGCCATCGGCAGTTTCGGGCTGCGGTCGGCGCGCAGCAGACCGTTGGTTTCTTGCATCGTGTCGGTCAACTGCGTGTAGCAGAATCCGGCCAGGACGCCGCTGGAACGGACGGCGGCGAGCAACTCGGCCAAATGTTGGTGGAAGTCTTCAGCGCTTGCGACGGTGGAATAGCCCCAGGCTTCAGGGTCGGAGCCGTCTTCCCAAGAAATCCCACCGAATTCGGTCAGCATGATGGGCGTACGGCTGATGTCGCCGCTGAGAATGAGTCGACGTCCGGCAGGCCCGATGCCGTCGACCAGCTCTTGGACGCTGGCCCGGTCGCGGTAATGCTGGCGGATGATCTCAGGATCGGTCGCATAGTCGTGGATAGCGACGATGTCGGTGTCGATCTGTTCCCAACCGTCGTTGGAGACGACCGGCCTGGTCGGATCGATTGCCTTGGTCAGCTCAATGATTCCGCGAACGTAGTGCTGGATCGCGGGAACATGGGACACCTGTTGGATCCCCCAACTCTCGTTGAAGGGAACCCATGTCACCACGCAGGGATGCGACCGATCACGCTCGACCGCCGCGAACCATTCGGTGGCCGTACGTTCCATTGAGACGGTGTTGAAGGCGTACGGCGCAGGAGCCTCGCCCCAGATGAGCAGGCCGAGCCGGTCAGCCCAGTAGAGATACCGTGGATCCTCCATCTTCTGGTGGACTCGGGCGGCGTTGAAGCCGAGGTCTTTGGTCAACTGAACCTCGTCGCGCAAGCCCTGGGGTGACGGCGCGGCGATGTGGGATTGCGGCCAGAAACCCTGGCTCAACACTGACCGTACGTAGTACGGACGATCGTTGAGCAGGAAGCGGCCGCCGGCCACCGCGGTCTGACGCAACCCGAGGTACGACGCGACCTCGTCTTCGCCGATCGTGACGCTGGCGTCGATCAGGTTCGGGTTCTCGGGTGACCATTGCAGATCGCCGATGTCACGACCATGTTCCAGAGCGGAGACGTGGAGCCTGACCGTGGCCGCCTGACCGTCGACGCTCGCCTGCTCGTCGGCGAGAATCTCGCCATTGCCGGCGGTCAGACGGATCCGCGCGGGCGTGTGAGTGGGCTGGCTCAACCGAATCTCAGCGGTGACCATGGCCATCGGCAGATCGGTGCTCCAGTGCAGCGACGTGATGGCGGTGGTGGGAACGGATTCAAGCCAGACGGGCTGCCAGATGCCGCTGGTCCGGTCGTACCAGATCGAATGCGGATGGTCGCGCCAATCCTGCTTGCCGCGCGGCTGATTGATGTCGCGGGGATCGTCTTCGACACGTACGACGACACGGTGGCCGTCATTCGGGCTCAGGGCGTCGGTGATGTCGAAACTGAATGGGGTGTGGCCACCTTCATGGCGTCCGACGAACTGGCCGTCGATCCACACCTCGGCGCGGAAATCGACGGCGCCGAAATGCAGCATCAAGCGTCGGCCTCGATGGTGTCCGGCGTGTTGAACGTCGGTCGCGTCGAAGTCTCGCTCATAGAAGAAGACGCGGTGGGGGCTGGTGTCGCCAATCCCGGAGGCGGCCGACTCTGGCGGGAACGGCACGATGATCGGTCGGGTCGTGGTCGGACGGTTGGCGAAACCGGTCTTGGTCTCGTCGCCGAAGGCGAATTGCCACTGTCCGCACAGATCCGTCCACGCCGACCGGCGCAGTTGCGGGCGCGGGTAGGTGTCGAATTCGGTCTCAGGGCAAGACTCGGCAGCAGTGTCGAGGTTGTGGTCAGTCAAAGTCATGACCCTAAGTATGGACGACATTTACAGCGCAGTAAAACTGACTCACTCTGTGGCCTGGAGATGGGAGTGAAGGGACTGGGCGGGATTGACGAAGTGGCCGCGTGCCCGGTCTAGGCGGCGACGGACTGGGCGGCGCGTCGAACCGGCCCCGGGGCGCGTCGAACCGGCAGCGGCGAGACGCCTTGAACCGGCCTAGGGGGCGTTTCGAACCAGCGCTGCCCGCCTGGGTCTGCCACGCTCAGGCGCTTTCTCGCACGACGATCTGATGGGGGACGACCTCGTGGCGTCCCATCCCGTCGTAGCCGGCGATCCGCTCGGTCAACAGCGTCAACGCTCGCGTCGCGAGGACAGGAACATCAGGGCTGACCGTGGTCAGACTGGGGAAGGTCACGGCTGACAGCTTGATGTCGTCCCAACCGGTGACGGCGACGTCATCGGGAACGCTGAGCCCGGTGTGGTTGAGAGCCCGCAAGGTGCCGATGGCGGCCAGATCGTCACGGCAGACCAGCGCGTCGACGTCCAATCCAGCCTCCAGACGCTGCGTCACAGCGGTGACCGCGCCCATCGCGTCGTACGACTTGGTGGCGATCAACCGCGACGGGTCGGGTTGGATTCCGGCGTCGTCCAGCGCTTGCTGGTAGCCGGCGAGGCGCTGGCGCGAAGTCTCGGACAGGCCGGACTCCTCGTGGCCGACGAAGCCGATTCGACGTCGCCCGGAAGCGATCAGATGACTGGTGATCTCGCGCGCGGCTGCCGGGTTGTCGATCATCACGCGGTCCATGGTCAAGGGCGCGGCGGCCTCGCCGAGCAGGACGGTGGGCAGATCGGGCCGACAGGCGGCGATCTGAGCCGAGGTCATGACACTCGGTTGAAACAACATACCGTCGAACAGACCCGACTCGGTGTCTTGCAGCAGGGAGCGCTCGGTGTCGTAGGTCGCGCCGGTCTCTTCCAGCAGGATGCGGTAGCCGGCAGGGCGAGCGGCGATGGAGACGGCTCGGGCGAGTTCTGCGAAGTACGGCAATGAGATGTCGACGAAAGCCAATCGGATCAGGCCGGATCGGCCGGTGGCCAGTTGCCGACCGAGCAGATTGGGTTTGTAGCCAAGCTCGTCGATGGCCTCTTGGACTCTGGCGCGCATCTGGGGGGAGACATGCAGATAGTCGTGGATGACATTCGAGACGGTCTTCATCGACACTCCGGCCCGATCGGCCACGTCTTGGAGACGGACTCTCTTCACGGCTGCTCCTCACACCTTCGAATCGGGTTCAGTCTATCCAGTTATGGATCGAAGCAATGCCACCACGGTCACGCTGCGGACTTGACGAGCAAATTATAGCGCTGTAAAGATTGACTATGACAATCCATCCGTCACGGATTCTGGCCACGATGGCCCGGAACCCACTTTCTATGAGGAAAGGCGAAAACATGAGAACAACATGGGCACGAGGTCTAGGCCTGGCTACAGCGGTGGCGCTGATCGCTGGCATGACCGCATGTTCGGGGTCAGCCGACAAATCCAGCCAAGGCGCGGTCGGCGGTGGCGACTACACCGGTCCGAAGGTCGAGGTGACCTTCTGGAACGGTTGGACCGGCGGCAACCACCCCAAGTTGGTGGCTGAACTGGTCGACAAGTTCAACGCCGAACATGACAACATCACCGTCAAGGATGTCCCCCAGGAGTGGGCCGACATCGCCTCCAAAGCGCCCATGGCGATCCAATCAGGCAATGGACCCGACGTGGCCGTCCTCCACGGCGACGACATCGCGACCTACGCGGCGCAGAACCTGCTGCTCGACGCCTCCGAGATCAACAAGACCCTCGGTTACCAGGCGGGCGACTTCCCACCCGGCGTCTATGACAAGGGGATGTACGACTCCACCCAGTACGCCATCCCGTGGAGCGTGACCCCGCTGGGGATGTACGTCAACAAGGACGTCGTCGCCAAGGCGGGCATCAAAGACATGCCGACCGACAAGGCGAGCTATGTCGCCGCTCTCGACGCCCTCAAGGCGGCCGACATCCAAGGCGAATGGGTTGACAGCTTCATCTTCACCGGCACCTTCGAATTCGAGTCCTTGGTGTGGCAACACGGCGGCGACCTCTACAACAAGGATGTCACGAAGGCCACGTTCAACTCCGACGCCGGGGTTCAAGCCCTGACCTGGATGAAAGACATGATCGACAAGGGTTACAGCCCGGCCAATGTCGCCCAAGATGGCAATCTGACCGCTTTAGCCTCCGGAAAGGCCGCTTTCAACTGGAATGGCATCTGGCAGACCACCAACGCCTCGATGGCTGACGTCCCGTGGACGGCAGTGGCTGTGCCGCAAATCGGGTCACAGAAGGCCGTGTGGTCGTCGTCGACCCACTGGGTCTTCCCGGCAAACAAGAACCAAGACAAGAACAAGACCGACGCGGCCGCCGTGTTCGTCAAGTGGATGAACGACAACTCCACCGGATGGCTCAAATCGGGCGAGCTTCCTGCGGCCAACAAGATCCGGACCGCCCCGTCGGTCGCGAAAGATCACCCCCAGCTGGAGGCCTTCATCAACGAACTGGAGTACGCCCACTACGAGACAGTCTCCCCGGGGATCAACGAGGCCAACGCCTTGATCACCACGGCGATCTCCGAGGCGCTGACCGGCAAGAAGAGCCCGAAGCAGGCCCTGGACGACGCGGCCAGCCAGGCCGATCAGATCCTTGAGAAGAACAAGGCCAAGTACGGTGCCTAGTCTGGCCCCTTCACGGTCGCGTGCTCCCCGGCGCATCGTCGCCGGGGAGCACCACCGCTCACGCCATCACGGGCGCCGCAACCTGCGGGCGTACCTGTTCTTGGCTCCCTTCCTGGTCGTGTTCGCCACCTTCATCGTGACCCCGGCCGTCTTCGGTCTCTACATCTCGGTGACGAATTGGAGCCCGTTCCGCAAGCGCATCGACTTCGTCGGACTGGCCAATTACATCGACTTGTTCACCCCCGGCGCCTTGGCGTCGCAGAACTTCTGGCAGTCGATGGGCGCGACCGGGTGGTTCGTCTTATGGTCGGTTCCATTGCTGCTGATCATCCCGTTGCTCGTGTCCCTGCTGCTGAATCAGAAGCTGCGCGGGATGACCGTGTTTCGGACGATCTTCTTCGCGCCGTACGTCCTCGGTGTGGCGATCATCGGGCTGGTGTGGGGCTACATCTTCGACACGCAGTCGGGCATCTTGAACCATCTGCTGCATTCGATCGGGGTCGCCCAGGACATTCCGTGGACGGTGAACACCCCTTGGGTGTGGGTGTCACTGGTCGGGGTCACCATTTGGTGGACGATGGGGTTGAACACGGTCATCTTCCTGGCTGGATTGAAAGGCATCAACACCGATTTGTACGAGGCGGCGGCCATCGACGGCGCGGGTCGGTTCCAAGCTTTCTGTCACGTCACGCTGCCTGGGCTGCGCCCGGTGATGCTGTTCATCACCACGACCACCGTTCTGGCGTCGGCGAACATGTTCGGTCAGTCGTACCTGCTGACACGTGGCGGCCCGGGCACGGCGACCCGCACAGCGATCATGTACATCTCCGACCAGGGCCTGTCACAGAACAACATGGCTGGCGCGACGGCGATGAGTTACATCCTGTTCCTCATTCTCGCCGTGATCTCCATCATCAACTTCCAAGTCCAGAAGGATCGTACTGAAGGGCGGGGCGCATGAGTGCCACAACTTCCATCGTCACCAGACGCCGTCCCGTACGACGGCTGACCGCTGTGATCGTGCTCTACACCGTGTTGGGGTTGTTGTCGCTCATCATCGCGTTGCCCCTGATCTGGATGATGATCACCTCTTTCAAAACTGACAGTGATGCCGTACAACATCCGTACAGCTTGCCGAACCCGGTGTCGGCCGACGCCTACCTGTCGTTCACAAGCGGCCAGCAGCCGATTCTGCGCTGGCTGCTCAACAGTTTCGGTGCGGCCACGATCCAGACCATCCTGATCCTGATCACCGCTTCGATGGGGGCGTACGCGCTGGCGCGGATGGACTTCGCGGGCAAGAAGATCATCTTCGGGCTCGTCGTGGCGATGTTGATGGTTCCGCCCGTGGTCTTCCTGCTGCCGAATTACCTGATCGTTCGCGAACTGGGCTGGCTCGACACCATGTTGGCGATCACGATCCCCGGCGCGGCCGGATCCTTCGGCATCTTCTTCCTGCGTCAATTCTTCATCGGGTTGCCGAAGGAGATCGAAGAAGCCGCCCGGATCGACGGCGCTGGCGACGTCAGGATCTTCGTCCAAATCGTGTTGCCGCTGGTCAAACCCGCCTTGGCGACTTTGGCCGTCTTGTCGTTCCTCAACAACTGGAACGACTTTCTGTGGCCCGTCTACGTGTTGCTGTCGCCGGAACGGATGACACTGCAACCGGGGTTGTCCATGTTGCAAGGGGCTTATCGAGAGCATTTCGGCATCGTCATGGCGGGGGCCGCGATCGCTTCGATCCCCGTTCTTATCATCTTCGCCGCCGCCCAGCGCCAGATCGTCGATTCGGTCACGGGCGCGGCCGTCAAAGGGTGAGCGATTCGGTTCCGCCATACCGATTCGCTCACAAGCGACCGAGGCCCGGGGTTGATCGTAGGCCGGGCGGGGATGTCCTCCTTGGTGGGGAGGACCCTCATCCGGCGGCAGCGTTGGCCGCCCGGGCCTCGGCCGCTTCCTTGAAACGCCCGAGACGATCCAAAGTGTCAGCCATCAGAACCAGCATCGAGGCCCGCAGGTCGACCCAGTCGGATTGAGTGTCGTCGTCCAAGGCTGCGCTGCCACCCGCGTCGTCAGTTCGAGTCCACTCGGTCGAGCGCAGTCGAGTGGACGCCACGGCGCCGTCGTTCGGCGTCGTGGCGTTGTGACTGTCCAATTCGCTCAACGCCGCTTTCCATACTTCGACCGCCTCGGCCGGACGCTTCAGCGGCCTGGCGAGGACTTGGGCCAGCAGATGCCGCGACGACAACGAGGCGAGCAGATCGTCCTGCTCAGTGAAGAGTTGGGCCGCCTTCGCCAACGCCTGGGCAGCCTCGTCGCCCCGACGCAGTTCGAGCAAGACTCTGGCCCGGGTGTCCTCCAGATCAGCCAGTTTCCATTGCGCCATCGGGTCGGGGTCACCCATCGTCAGTTCGACGCAGCGGTCGATGTCGTGCAACGCCGAGTCGTCGCCCACTTCGCTTTTCGCCAGCGCACAGCCTTCCAGGATCATGACTTGCAGCGTCGTCTCATCGCGTTCACGGGCCAACTGCCACGCCTGACTCAACACGTCGATCGCCTGATCGGACGTCCCCAACTGCCGCAGCAGCGTGCCTTGGCGATGCAGCGCGGCGGCCGCGTCGATCGGTGCGTCCGCCGACACCCACTGCTCGGCCGCGTCGGCGTACATCGCCGCGGCCTCACTCAGACTGCCCGCCTGCTCCAACGCGTCCGCCAGCGCACTGGCGGTCTCGGCCTGTTCCGCCGCTGGGGCACAGGCTCGCCGCTCCTCTTGTCGTACGCCCAACAACAGTGGAAGCGCCTGCTCAATCTGGCCCGCGCGCCGTAGCGCGTGACCGAGTCGGAACCGAATCATGGTCGTTTTAGCCTCGGTCAGAGCGGCTTCGCGCAGCGCGTACCGTAGCCGCAGGACCTCCTCGTCGATTCGCCCGGCGTCGGCGAACAGTGCGGCGGCGAGCATGGCATTGGCGACCACCTGATCTGACACTCGATAGGCGGCGTAGATCTTTGTCGCCTCGTCAGCGTCTCGTGCTCCCTCCTCGAACCTGGCCAAACCACCCAGCGTACGAGCGCGGTGGCGCAACAAGGCGGCGCGCAGACCCGGCGACGACGTGGTTTCCAACGCCTGGGTGGCGGAGGCCAACGACCCGACCAGGTCGCCGATCCCGGCTTGAACCAGCGCCAACCCGCGCAGCGCGGAGCTTCGGAGCGCCGGGCGACTGGCGGCGTGCGCCACCGCCCTGGTCAACAAATCGAGCACTCGGTCGCCGCTCGATTCGACATACGGCGCACCGGCCGTCGTGGTCCCGGATGTCGCGTCGCGCCGGGCGTCGGAAGCCTGGGCCTGAGGCTCGTCATCGTGTTGACGCGCCCGCTGCAACAGCGCCAGCCCCAAGGTGAGTTCGACATCGGCCAACTCCGGGCCCGCCTGCCCATCCAGCCGGGCAGCCTCGGCTTCGAGACGAGCCACATCCTGACGGCCCAGCGCCCCGAACGCGCTCAGACCCAGTCGCTGCTCCACCTCGGCCTGCTCGGCTCGGCCCTTCTCCAGCAGTGCGATTCGGCGTACGGGCAGCAGCGCCATGGCTTCATCGGTTAGGTCGAGTTGGACCAGGCAGCCGATCATCAGTTGCGCGGCTCGCGCCCGTACGCCCGGATCGGTGGTCGCGGGGTCGGCGTCCGGCGCGGCGGGAGTCGTGGCCGGGGCCGACACGGGTTGGTCGAATTCCAGGACATGCCTCGCTGCGGCGACGGCTTCCAGCGGTCGATCGGCGAAAACGTGGACTTCGGCCAGCTCCAGCCAGTCCTGAGCGGTGACCGGTTGAGGCGCGCTGGGCAGCGGCGGAAGGAAGACGTCGGTGTTCATAGGAACATCGTAGTGTTCTCTGGCAAGCTCAAATGTACGTGTCACCTGGGATGAGACGTACATGTTCTGATTGCGCCCGTCGAATCGTCGCGCCAGACGGGTGGCTGCGGCGCGGGCCGCCGGCGCCAACCGCTCGACCGTCCATGGCCCGTCGTGGGCGCCGAGAAGGTCGACCAGCCCCGAGCCGTCGACTCCGCGTATCGTCTGATCACCGTGACCGACCGCCTGTGTGGCTTCGCAGGCCATCGCGATCGCCACCAGCAGATCGAGTTGTCCGGATTGGTTGAGCGGGTCGACAGTGAGCCAGGGCAGGTGGCGTTCCACTAGGGCGAGGCCGCGGGCCTCGTTGCCGGTGATCGCGCAGAAGACGAGGTTGTCCGCCACGATCGTGATCGCGTCCGGATTGTTTCGCGCCCGATCGTACGACCGCTGGTGGCCGGCGAGGGCGTCTGCGCTTCGACCAGCTCGCAGTTTGGCGATCAGGGTCCGTGACAAGGCGTGCTCTGGTTCTTCACCGCAGGAGAAGCCACCCTCGACGATCTCGTCCACCAGTCGCAGGGCGAGTTCGTCGTCGCCAGTGGCGGCGGCGAATCCGGCCAATTGAGAGCGGCCGCAGGCCTCACAGCGGGAGTGCTCGTCGCGAGGCGTCGCGGACAAGACTTCGAGCCATTCCTCTGCTTCCTCGAGTCGCCCGGTCTGCCAGGCGTGGTGGAACCGTGCGGCGGCGACCGCGCTCAGGCTGAAGCCTTCACCACGGTAATGTTCCTCCATCTGGTTCAGGAGAGCCTCGCAGTCGGCCAGGCTGAAGGTTGTCGAGGCGTCGAACGCTTCAGCCACCCAGGTGAACTGCCACATCAAGTCGACCAACCCCTCACCGACTGAGGTTGGGAACCGCTCCGGGTCACCGTCATGTTTGGCCAAACACCAGGCGAAACTGGAGAGCAGGGTGTCATTGTCACCGGTGCGCGCGGCGGAGGCGGTCAGCCGCATCCGTACCTTGTACTCCAACTCGTCGTTTCCGTTGGTCTGCGCGAGGTGGAGGGCGTCGTCAATCAGGGCACGTTCCTGTGGCCCCCAGTAGATCTGGTCGATCAGAGCCAGCAGCTCCTGGATCTGGGATGTCGCCGAGTCTTGGTCCACGGCAGTCTCCTTCTCTCGGGGCGACGTGTTGGTGAAACTCTTCGGGGTTCCCCTCGCCCCGAAGAATGGCGTCGAGCAGCCGACTCAGGGGTGTGATGCCCGTGTCCTCGACCATCCCGGATTGTCCAGCCGGAACGGCTGGACAACAGTGGTGAAGCCTATCGGAGTCGCGCAACGATGAAGGTCACAGTTGTCACCCGGTCGCCGGGCGGTGTCGACGGGTACGGCCTCCCGGGCGGGCGACCGGCGGCTCTCCCATCATCTGCCGGTGTCAATCAGGGTACGAGACAGCATCGTCGTACGCGATGGCCTCGAACCGCCTGACGTAAGTTTCGCGCGAGTCTGAGGGGGCCGACTCGCCCCCAAGGTCTGGCGCAGCTGTCGGACTCAGCGGCGACGGAGCCGCAGACCCGACTCCGTCGAATCGTCGGCCTGGCGCTGTGGGACTCAGCGGCGACGGGCCCTCAGGTCGGCGAGTGCCGCCGCCGGCGTTTCTACGCGCCGATTCGGCAACCACCTTCGGGGTATCCGGCCCGGGCCAACGTGTCGCGGGTCTCATCGGACATCAGGGCGACGATCTTGCCGCTGTTCGGTGAAACCGGCAAGACGTCGATCTTTCCGGTGATCTCTCCGATTAATGCGGGAACCTCGAGCAGAGAGGTCGAGGAGTCCACCACTGTTCCGCCGCTCACCGCCCAGGCGAGCCGTTGCAGAGTCACGGGGTCACGGACGGATTTGACCTTCTTCATCACCAGCGCCAACACCTCGGCCGCCGCCGATGGTCGCGACTGGTTCGCGCCTTCGACGCGATTGACCGGCACCCACTCGCCGTCGATGAGGTGCTCCGCCTGCCGTGATCGTACGTACGCCAGAGCCTGCTGGCCGTCGAGTCGATGAACTCCGGCGGTCACCGACAGTTTCGCCTCCTCGTCACGGGTGTCGTACGGGAAATCCACGTCGATGCCGCCGATGGCGTCGATGATGTTCACGAAAGTGCTCATGCGCACCATCAGCAGATGGTCGACCGGGATCCCGAGGCTGGCGCACATGGCTTCGGCGAAGTCGTTCGGGCTCCGGGCCATCATCATCGTCAAGCGACCCGGTTCGCCGCTCGTCGGCCTCACCCACAGGTCCCGGGGCACCATGAAGGTATGACTGCCGGTGGCTGTCTTATGGATGACGATCACGATGTCAGCGTGATCGGCCACCCTGGTGGAGCCACTGCCATAGATCTGTTCGTCGCCGACGATCCAGTCGCGGTTGTCGGAGCCGACGATGACCCAGGTCTGGTCGGAGTCATCCACTTCGCTCAGGCTCGTTGGGACGATGTCCATCCGCTCGATGCGCCCGATGAGGGCCACCGCGTCGACCGCGACGAGCAAGACGATCAGGGCCAGCGCGGCAGCGAGAAACACCAGAATGCGGCTTCGGCTCGAATGGGAGCCAGTGGTCGCCCGCTTCGCGCGCGTCGGATGCGCCTCACGATCAGCCTCGATGTCATCCTCGTCGGTGTGAGCCAGAGCCCGGCTCGGTCTCGAGTCACGATCATCGGTCTGGGGCGGGGCCGCGTCGGCGTTCGAAGGGCGCGGGATCGCATCGGGGTCGGGGAACACGGTCGGGGTCGCCCCGCCGTCAAGGGACGCGGTCGGGGTCGCACCGGCCTCGGAATGGTTCGGGGTCACTGGGCCGTCACCGCTTCGTCCGACCGACTGGTCAGCGGTATTGCGTTCTTGGTCGCTCATCTATCCTCCAACCACCATGGAACTCGCGTCGGTCTGTGCCACGATGAGCACGTTCTGTGTCGAAGACCCGGAGTCGCCGATCACGGCGTCAGAAGCGTGATAGCAGGTGCCGATGATCAGACGGCCAGGCACCTGATCGTTGGCGTACGACGAGGAGGACCAATCGGACTTGTCGAGAATGACGACTTCTTGGACAGCGTACTTGACGACGCCGTTGGCGGTTGTGACCCGGATCTCGTCTCCGGCCTGCAGCTTGTAGAGGTCGTTGAACAGCGCGGGCACGGACTCCGACGCGTGTCCGACCAAATAGACCGTCCCGGCCGAGTTGGTCCCGGCTTGATCACCGAACGGGATGGCGCCTTCCCCGGCCTTGAGCCAGTACGCCCGGTCGAATTCGGGCGGATTGACGCAAGCGATTCTGTCATCGGCGTAGCAGGGCGCACCAGTCAAAGGATTGGATGAGCTCTGCGCCATCGCCGTGGTGTAAAGCTCGATCGGAGCGTCCACGGCGATGGTGGGGATGGTGATGTGTTGTGGGTCAGCTTTGGCGACTGTCGCCGGCAATGGAGTCGCCGATGGCCTTGGGCTCGACGATGTCGCGCCTGGCGTCGAGGAACCCATCCCTGGAGTGGATTCATCGTTCGAGGCTTCTTTGCCGTGGATTCCCAACGCCATCACCAATGCGACCACGATCGCGATCACCGCCAAGCCGCCGATGATTCCGACGACGATTTTCCCCGTCCGTCCGTTCGTTGGCTTCATGCCTAACCTCCACTTGTCCCGGTTCTTGAAATGTTGTTTTGTCCGCCCGATGACGCCTCGTGTTCGTCTGGCTAACGCGCCCGCCCCAGTGTGTTCGACTCACAGATGGCTGTGGGCGGGAATCCACCACACACAGTGAATTCCCGCCCACAGCAGCAAATGTCACACTCAGATGACGTCCGTGCCCAAGGCTGGCATGCCACCAGTGTTAGTCGTGCCACCGCCAGTGCTGGTTCCGGGAGCGGCCAGCGGGGTCACCGTGTTGGCGGCCGAACGCCCGCTCTGGTCACCCGTCGCGATGATCGTGTACTTGTCGGCGACGCTGTTCATTGGCATCTTCAGCGGGCCGTTGATGTTGCCCTCAGCGTCGGCGACGATGGTGCCGATGACTGTGCCATCGACCGTGAAAGTCACTGTTTCGCCAGCGGCATAGCCGCCGCCTGTGATGGTGATGGTGTCACCAGGGTAGAACGTGTCATCGCTGCCCCAGCCGACGAACGCGTAATCGAGCGCGTCATAGTCGAACGTGGTCTTTCCGTCGGCGGTCGCAGTCACATCGGCGGACGCCTTCGCAGCCGGTGCGGCTTCGTCGTACATCACGCACTTCGCGGTGATGACGGCCTTTCCGTAGCCGTCGGCATGCAAGGTGGCCGACCAGGTCCCATCGGCGGCAGGCCGGACGACCATGTCGTCTCCGGCGTTGAGTACGACTTCAGCCGAGCCCTTGTTCGGCGCGACGCAGTCAGTCCCAGACACCACAAAGTCTTTGTCTGCGGCGACCCAACCGGCTGGCGTCACAGTCATCGTGTGGCCTGTGACCGCGTTCGCGGTCGGCATGGCGAACGCCGTGACGACCAGTGCTGCTGCAGACATCACAGCGGCGATGGACCTCCGAGCGCCCTTTGTCATAGTAATCATGAATTCCCTTTGCTCTCGTGATGGAATATTAATATCATTTCACTCGACATTGCCTCAGTTTGTCAAATCAAGGGCTTGTGACAATAGACACTAGGACAGATGTCTTCACGCTGTGTGTCCGAGAGATGACGGTGACATGTTCTATGTTCACGTGGGAGAGAATCCACCCCACATGGCGGACTCTCTCCCACGTCGCAGTTCCCACGCTCAGATGACGTCTGAGCCCAAGTCGGGCATGCCACCGGTGTTGGCGTCGCCACTGGTGCTGTCACCGTCATCGTTGGCTCCGGTGTCGGTCGAGTCACCACCGTCATCGTTGGAGCCGGGATCGGTTGGCGTCACCGTGTTGTGGGATCTGCGCCCACTCTGGTCACCGGTCGCGACGATGGTGTACTGCTCAGCGACGTCATTGGATGGCATCGTGAGCGGTCCCTCAATGTCGCCGTACTCATCGGCGACCATGGAGCCGATCACCTGATCGTCGACCGTGAAAGTCACGGTCTCGCCCGCCACATAGCCGCCACCACGAATGGTGATGGTGTCGCCAGCAGAGAAGACTTCGTCGCTACCGAAACCGACGACCGGGTAGTTCTCGATCGTCGCGTAGTAGAAAGTCGTCTTCTCGGCAGCAGTGGTGGTCACGTCGGCGAAAGTCTTCGCTAGTGGCGTCGCTGCAGGAGTTGCGGCCGCTTCGTCGTACATCACACACATCGCGTCGATGGCGATATAGCCGTAGCCAGTGGCCCTCACTTCTGTCGCCCAAGTTCCATCAGGGTTCGGCGTGGCGACCTTGTCCCCGAAGGCGGTCATGACCACCACTTCGGCCGAGCCATTGTTCGGCGCGATGCAGTCGGCTCCGGACACCAAGAATTGATTGCCTACGCCAACCCACTCGGCCGGTAACACGGTCATGGGGTCACCAGGCGCGGCCTGGGCGGTCGGTGCGACGAGCGCTGTCACGACCAGTGCGGCGGCAGAGACGCCGGCGACGATGGACCGGCGCGCACCTCTTCCTAAAGTCATCATAGATCCCCTCTTCTTTCATCGTGGAACCAGTATCAGTCCACTCAGCAATAATCCTAGTCGCTCGGTCGAGAGGTCGGCAACAACAGTTAATGTTATACATGCACGTCGCTCCGCGCGGGTCGGTCACAAGCCTCGTCGGACGAACAGGTGTATTCGTGTCGCCGCGGTCACATCGATCGGCCCTGTGCTCGCCGCCAGTTCTCGGATTTGTTCGATCGACAGGTGGAAGGCGTTCGGTCCCATCGCGATGAGGTTGGTCAGCGCGGGCACGTCCAGCCTCAGCGTGAAGACCACGTCTCGTTGGCCATACGAACTGAACGCGCTGAACTGGCGTTCGAGGCGAGGATCCTTGTCGGGATCGATGTCGAGCAGAGGTACGGTCGCGCGAAGTTCTCCCAGATGCTCAGGCAGCGGTGTGACGACACAGCAGAGGCCCCCGGGGACGAGCACCCGTTCGATCTCGGCGGCGTTGCGGGGCGCGAAGATGACCAGGGCAGCCGAACAAGTCCCCGTGCCGAGTGGCAGCGAACTCCAGACATCGGCCGTGGCGACGCTGAGACGTGGATGGGCCCGAGCCGCGACTTTCGCGGCGGCCGTCGAAGCGTCCAGCAGGACCCCATCCAGGCCGGGAAGTCGGTCGAGTAGATACGCGGCGTACCATCCGGTGCCCCCGCCGAGATCGGCCACCACGGGGTGGTCTGATGGGGAGCCTGCCCCTCGTGGGAGGTCGAACTCGGGCGTGGGGTCTGGCTCGGGGTGGGGGTCTGTTCCGGGGGAAGAATCCGTCCTCGATCCGACCGTGAAAGCTGGCCATGCCATGATGCCTGACGGCCCAGAGGTCAGGGCGTCGGCCAGCGCCGAAGCGATCGGCTCGTACGCTCCAGACCCCAGAAACTCGGCCCGGGCCCGGACCATCGCAGCAGTGTCCCCGTCCGGACGTGCGCCCGCCCCACCGGTCAATGAGACGTACCCTTGACGAGCGATGTCGAAGGTGTGCCGCCGCTGACAACGCAAACTGTGGCCGCCGTCGGCCACCGTCAGCGCCCCGGCGCAGACAGGGCATCGGAAAACGTCGGCTCGCACGCCATCACACTATCGCAGCGGGCAGGGTTCACCCGGTTGACTTCGCTGCCAGGCATCAATGACGTGATCCATCAGCTTCCACAGGTCGTGCGAATTCACGCCACCTTGGATGATCGACGGTGACCGATCCCTTGGGCGTAGGGGAGACCGTGGGCAGAGTACGAACAACAAACAACGTGAGCAATGCAAAGGAGATTGGTGATGTTCAGGGAGCGTTGCGGGGGTTCGGCCATGTTTGTCGTCGTCATGCCGGACCGGCGCATTGGCGGAGACACCAGATGAGCGCCCTGGTGGAAGCCCGCGGAATCGTGGTCGATTATCCGCTCGCGGTCGGTACGGTTCATGCTCTTCGCGGGGTCGATCTCACCTTGATTGCCGGCGAAGCGGTGTGTCTGTTCGGGGCGAGCGGATCGGGCAAGAGCACCTTGTTGAACGTTCTCGCCGGGCTCGAGGCGCCGGATGCTGGGAGCCTGCGGGTGTGTGGCAAGGACACGCTCGCGCTCTCCGAAGAACAGCGAACGGCGCTGCGGCTGCGCTCGATCGGAATGGTATTTCAAGAAAACAATCTCGTGGCGCAGTTCACGGCCGGGGAGAACGTCGAACTTATTCTTCGATGTCAGGGCTCGTCAGCGCCCAAGCGAACTGCGATCGAGTTGTTGGGATCTTTGGGGGTGGCCGAGTTGGCGGATCGATTGCCGATCGACATGTCGGGCGGTCAGCGCCAGCGGGTTGGGATCGCGCGAGCCTTGGCGGGCGATCGGGCTGTGATTCTCTGCGACGAGCCGACTGGCGCACTGGATCGTACGAACTCTGACGTGTTGTTCGGCTTGTTGCGGGATTTGGCCCACTCAAAAGGAATCGCCGTGTTGATCGCTACTCACGATCGTGACGCGGAGAAGTACGCTGACCGCGTTCTCGAGATCAGTGACGGCGAGTTGGTGACGACATGACCGTGGGATGGAGACGGCAGGTGGGCTCATTGCTGGCTCGATCTCGACCTTTTCGCGGATTGTTGATTCTCGTCATAGCCGCGGCAGCTGTCGTCATGACGACCACCACATGCATTGGAGCGTTGTCTTGGAGCCCGCAGCAGACGGCGACCTCGGTCATGGGGCGGGCGGAAGCGGTGGTGGCCCCGTTTGGCACTGCAGAGCGGTTGCCCCTTGGCTCGGAGCTGTCTTCCCCAGCGTGGACCACTGCGGTGAATGATGAGGTGGGGGTTTTCTCGGTCTGGAGCGCTATGATCCCGCTGGGAAGGGGCGACACATTCTGGAGCAATGTTGGTTACAGTGAGTTGCTGTTGCCTTCGCTGGCGCTGGAAGGCCGAATCGAGTTGACTCAGGGGTTGGCCACGCGCAGCGGGAGAATGTGTCGCTACGGCCTGGGTGGGCGACAGGGTTCAGATGCCGATCGGGGTGTGGTCGCTGACCATCGTCGGACATGCTCGTAGTGTGTACTACCCGGCAGTGAGAGGGATTTACTGCGCTCCGGGGACGTGGCAGAGCGGTCACCTGCCCGAGAGCGAGCAGACCGCGAGCAACTTCTCCATCAACCCGGACTACTACTTTGTCGGTGGCACTAACGCCGTGAACGTCGAGTTGAGTCGTCTGGCTGGCGTCGGCGCTTTTGGTGATCAACGCTCGTTCTCCGTTCAGACGAGGGCACAGATTCTTCTCAAAAATGGGGTCTCGGCGAATGAGTTCTTCGGTGACCGAACCCTGCTCTTGCTGGTTCCCTTCGTGCTGGGCCTGGTTTTGGCGGGCAGATTAGCGACATGGTCCGGTGCAGTGAGTCGGGCCTTGACCCGCTCTGGGGTCCCGGCTTTGCCGATGCGACGAACAGTGACGGCGACCGCATGCGGTGGGGTTCTTGTCTCCAGTCTGGCCGGTGGAATGGTGGGTACGCTGATCGCCTTCGCGGTTCGACCGCTGCTGATGGCGACCAACGGGGGGTCACCGTTGTCGCCATGGCGACTGTCGGTGGGCGACTTGCTCTTGGTAGCCGTCGTCGGCCTGGCCGGTGTCACACTCGGGCTCTGGATTGGCGACGCAAGTGCCGGCCTCCGTCTACGACAGTACGATCACACAGCAAAACCTCTTGGTCGGGTGGCGCGAACATTGGCCGTGGTGTTGTCAGTCGCGTTTGCGGCGGGGTCTCTCGCGCTCATTATAGGAGCGCCAGGTCGACTGTGGTGGTTGGTTGGTGGCGCGTTGTTGATGGTCTGTGCTTGCGCAGGATTGACCCCACTTGCGATCTGTGGTCTGGGCGCTGTGTTGTCTCGCCGGTCGGTCTCGTCAGCGACCCTGGCCGGTCGACTCCTGGTCGAGAACTCGCGGCGGTGGGGCATGATCGTGGTCTCGGTGTCGCTCGTATTGGGAGTGGTGTGTTCCTTGTTCACCGTCAGCGCGTCCTCCATCGCAGGGCAGGTCGCATTGGAGGCTTCCCCGGTTCCGCCGGGCAGTGCCCGCATTGAGGTGCAGAACTTCGGCGGAGACCGTCTGCCTGGCACGACCCAGGCTCAGTTCGAGTCAGATCTTGTCTCGACCAGCCCGCCGCTGTCACTGACCGAGTTGGGCGTCGGGCCGTACGGCAAGGGTCTGCTGCAAGGTGTGGCGACTGTCGACGATGCCCGCCGCCTGTTGGGAGACCTGCCTGCTGCCGCCGTCGCCGTGCTGGAGCAAGGCGGCGCGCTGACGATCGGGCAGCCTGTCGTTGCTGGGGACACTATGCCCGTCCAACTCGTCAGCTTCGGCGAGGATGATAATGCGGCGGCGACTATTGACATTCCCACGACGTCCATCCGACCGGATCGGGCTCACCGATACGCCATGGGGGGCTGGGTTCGTCCTCACACCAGCGCTGCCCGATAGCCTGAAAGACGCTACGGTCGTACGAATCTGGGATGTGTATCAAGGACTGACACCGGAGCAGGACGCCAAAGCCCGCAGTTGGAGCGCCGACACTGGCCTCAACGCCTTTCAAGTGGAGTCCTATCGACCGTCCAGTGGCTTCTCGTTGCCGACCTGGTTGGCGATCTCTCTGACCGGATTCGGGTTGCTGTTCACCCCGCTCCTGGCGTTGACGCTTCGCAGCGATGTCCGGGCGTTGAGCGGGCTGGCCGCCACGCTGACGAGCGTCGGCCTGGCCAGGACATGGATTCGGCCCGTGTTCCGTACCCTCGTCGGAGTGACCATGCTCGTGGTCATCGTCGCCGCTGTCCTGTCGGCCTTCGTCACCATCAGCGTTTTCAACTCGCTCTATCCGACCGTGTTCGATGTCTTGGGCGCGCCGTGGTGGATGCTGGCCTTGTTCATCGGTGTGCTGTTCGCGGCCACGCAACTTGCCGCGCAGCTGGCTTTTCGAGGGCTGCACAAGAAGGAACACGTCGTCACGGTGTAGTTCAGGTTCGAGGCTGATCATCGCCACCATCCTCGGGCGAGGTGTAATTCAGCTCAGGTCAGAGCGCAGATTCGAGGTCCGTCACCGAACCGTCGTCGCCGACGACTGAGAGGACATGCGCGGAGTGAGGCCGACGATTGGGAGGGCCTGTTCGGAGGGATGCTGGCGACCGTGAATGACGAGTACGCAGAAACGCTGAGGCCCGTGGTCGATCCTGATGGATCCACCACGGGCCTCAGCGTTCGTTGATCAGCGACTACGCGTGCTCACTGGTCGACGCAGGGCGACGACTGCCGCCAGCGCCAGGCCGAGGGCCAGCGCGATCACAGCTTGCCAACCGTGGGAGGCCTGGGCTGTGCCGCCCGTGGCTGCGCTTGGGCCGCCGCTCGAACCTGTGCCAGACGTGGCCGGGGCCGTCGGGCTAGCCGAATCGGTCGGCGTTGTCGTGCTCGTCGGCTGTGCCGTCGGGGTCTGAGTCGCGGTCGGCGTGCTCGTCGGGCCGGTGGGTGTTTCAGTCGGTGTCCCGGTCGGGGTTTGCGTGGGTGTGCTGGTTGGTCCGGTGGGTGTTCCCGTGGGTCCGGTCGGGGTGCTCGTCGGACCAGTTGGCGTTCCCGTGGGCCCTGTCGGCGTCCCAGTTGGTCCCGTCGGTGTTCCGGTCGGGGTCTCAGTTGGTGTGCTGGTGGGTCCGGTCGGTGTCTCCGTCGGGGTTTCCGTGGGTGTGCTGGTTGGTCCGGTGGGTGTTCCCGTGGGTCCGGTTGGTGTTTCGGTTGGTCCGGTTGGTGTTTCGGTTGGTCCGGTGGGTGTTCCCGTGGGTCCCGTTGGGGTTTGAGTTGGTCCGGTCGGTGTGCTGGTCGGACCGGTCGGGGTTCCCGTCGGTCCAGTCGGTGTCTCGGTCGGGCCTGTCGGGGTACCGCTGGGGCTCGGGCTAGTGGATGCCGTCGCCTGAGTGATGGTCACTTCGGCGGCGGGCGACACATGTCCGGCCGCGTCCGTGGCGGTCACCGACAAGGTGTGGGCGCCAGCGGCGAGCGGAGCCAGCGTGCAGGACCAATCGCCCTGAGCGTTGGCCGTGGTCTCGCAGCTGCCAGGGGCGGCTGCTCGGGACACGGAAGCTGTCTTGACGACGATGTTGGCGTTCGGCTCCGCCGTGCCGCTGACTTTGAGGTCAGTGGCGGGCGCGGCCAGCGTGGCGCCGTTCGTCGGGCTGGTGATCACCGGCTTGGCTGGAGCTTTCGTGTCCACAGTGAGCGTGACCTCAGTGGTTGTGGCGCCGTCGGGGCCCGCCGAGGCGGTTAGTGTGTGCGCGCCTTCGCTCAGCGGTGAAGTCAACACGCAAGCCCAACCGCCCTTCTCGTCGAGCTGGTCGATGGTGCACAGCGTGGTGGCGCCTTCGCGAACTTCGACGGGAGCGATCGTGCTCGTACCAGCGATCAACGGCAGACCACTGGACACCACCGCACCATTCGCGGGCGTGGTGAACGTGACTTGCGGGCTGCTCGCTTGGAGGAAGTTGACTGTCGCGGTGTTGACTGGCTCACCCTTCAACGAGGCGGCCACGTCGAAGGATCCGGCGGTCGTCGAGGTGAACTTCACTTCGTAGACCCCATCGCTGACAGCGGTCACGGCTGAGGCCGTGACGCCAGCCGGAGTCGAAGCGAAGCTGAAGTCGGCTGGGCTCCAGGTCGCTCCGGAGCAGGGAACGCGCAGCGTGAGCGTCCCGGTCCAGGATTGGCGTCCGTCGGCCAACACTGTCGTTCCGGTGGTCGGCGCGACAGTGAATGTGCTGCCCGTTCCC
Source organism: Propionibacteriaceae bacterium (assembly GCA_031285845.1). Classification (GTDB taxonomy): domain Bacteria; phylum Actinomycetota; class Actinomycetes; order Propionibacteriales; family Propionibacteriaceae; genus WQYJ01. Next base: position 62,973 of record JAITVK010000026.1, on the reverse strand, counting down.
GGCTGGGTCGGGGCCCCGTTCAGCTTCACCTGGCTGGTCAGGGTCGGCTGGCCGTCACCGAGGGTGGCTTTGACATCGACCGCGGTGGCGCCGTCGTACGACTCGCCCATGGTCAGTCTGACCTGCGCGTTGCCGGCCGAGTCGCTCACGGCGGTGCTGGCCGACAGGACCAACGGACCGGACGTGCTGAACGTCACGGTCACACCTGTGGCCGGCTGACCGGTGGCGTCGGTGACATGGGCGACCGCCGCCACAGTGGACGGATCCATCGTGGTCGGCCCGGTGGAGCAGCCCTCTGCCGGTTCGGTCACCTGGACTTGATCCGGGGTCAGGGTCAACCGCTCGATCGAGTTCGGTGTGGTCGCGGCCGTCGTGAACGTGATCGTACGCGTGGCCGGATCAGGGAAGCCCTTGACCGACGGGGCGACGGTGAACGTGCTCGCCGTACGAGACGTGAACTTCGCGGTGTAGACCCCGTTGCCGGCGTTGGTGACCTCAGACACGGTGACCCCCGAAGGCGTCACGGTGAAGTCGAAGTCGCTCGCGGTCAGGGTGGACACCCGAGCGCCTTGGGCGTCGGTCACGGTCACAGTTCCGGTCCAGGAGTCTTGGCCGTTGGCCCAGACCGTGTCTGAGGTCGTCCCGGCGACAGTGAACGCGGGAGCGGGGGGTTGGGTCGTGCCGCAGCCGGTGACGAAGGTGACGTCGATCGGTGTGACGAGGTCTTCGACGTTGCCGCTCGTGGTCAGCGCTTTGGCGTGGATGGTGACCGTCTCAGCCACCGTGTCGGTCAATGTCGTCTTTGCGACACCATCTTTGTCGGTGGTGACGGTCGTCTGGCCGAGCGTGGCGGAGCCCGATGTGCTGAGCGTCACGTCGATTGCGGCGTACGGCTTGCCAGCACTGTCTTGGAGTTTCAGTGTCAGATCGGAGGATTCGCCCACGCAGACCCGTTGTGGATCAGCCGCGAAGGTCGAACCGACGACGTAGCTGAAAGCGACTGTCTTGCTGCCGGTGAGGTCTTTGCCGTCGTAGCTCATCGCCAAGGTGTATTCGCCGACCGTCGCGGAGGTGAGGGTCGCCGTGTAGTTCCCGTCGCCATTGTTGGTCACTTCGCCGACGCTGACCTTGTTCGACGACGGGACGAAGGTCAACTTGGCCGGGTCGAGGTTGGTGATCGGTTGGCCGTCACTGTCTTTGAACGACGCGGTGACTGTGATCGGCATGTTCACCGACTGCGAGGCGCGGCTCAACTTCAGCCCCCAAGAACCGATCGTGGGTGTGCACCCGGGTGCGGGAGTCAGCGTGACTTTGGTCGGCGAGTTCTTCAACTCCACCGTCTGGCCGCCGACCTGAACTGTCGCTTTGACGGTCATCGTCGAACCGGCCCCGTTCTTCGGGGTGGTGATGGTGACGGTCGCCTTGCCGTCGGTTCCAGTCGTGACCACAGTCGGCGTGCCGTCGTTGATCGTGACCGAGGCCTGAACCCCGGCGGCCGGAGCGCCTTGTGAGTCGACCAATGCGACCACGGCTTCAACTTTCTGAGGATCTGTGCCGTCGCAAGGGATGGTCACCGTGGTCGGGCTGACTGTCAGCGTCGAACCTTGGGTGTCGACGGTCGCTGAGGTGAAGGTCACCGTCTGGGGTTGCGATGGGGTCTGGTAGTAGTACGCCGTGACTGCGTAGTCTCCGGGGTAGATCGCCGTCAGCTTCGCGGTGTACGTTCCGGGGCTGGTCTGTGAGACTGCCGACGCGGTCACCAATCCGGTGGGCTCGCCAGCGCGGGCGAACTGGAAGACGAAGGCGGTGGCGGGCGCGTCGGTGATCGGATCACCAGCGTGATTCTTCAGCGTGATCGTGGCCGTCCAGGATGCCTTTCCGTCGGCGGCGACTGTGCCCGTGGCAGTCGGAGCCACGGTCATGGCCACCGAGTCGCAGTTCTCTTGCGCTGTCAGTGTCACATTGGTCGGCGAGCCGGTGATGGCGGTGGCCGTGCCTGATTGGAGGATCGATGCCGCCACTGGCAGGGGTTTGGCTTGTGCGCCAGCGTTGATGGTCAGCGTGGCCACGCCGTCGGCATTCGTCTTGGCGGTCGTAGTCTGGGAGGCCCCGAGGGTGAAGGTGACCTCGACGCCGGCGACCGGCTCGTCTTGGGTGCTACGCACTGTCGCGGCGGCAGTCAGCTGGACCGTTCCGTCACAGGGCACCGTGGCGCTGGTCGGGGTCACCGCCAAAGACGAGTGCGCGGCGTCAGGGCCGCTGGTCAAGAAGACGATCTCTTGCACACCCAACGACGTGGTGGCGTACTTCGCTTCGACGGTGAACTTGCCTGCTTGGGTCGAGGTGAAGGTCACTTTGTACGCCCCAGTGGACGTCGTGGTGATCGCGGAGGCGCGCACCGAGGGATCTGACGGGGTGAAAGACACCTGGGTCGCGGTCAGATTCGAGCAGTTCGTCGGCGTGACTGTTCCGGTCCATGAGGCCGTGCCATCGGCTAACACCGGGGTGGCTCCGGTCGGCGTCACGGCGAAGCTCAAGGTGCATCCCGTGGCTGCGGTGGTCACTGTGTCATCGGCGTCCGCCGGTGTGTTGAAGACACCGCTGAACACGGTGAGCATGATTGCCGCCACCATCGCCAGGAACACAGTGGAACTGCGCCTGATGGTGTGGGCGTTGGATGTGGTTGTCATGTAGTCGACCCCCTCGACGTGGTGAACGCGCAATCTGGATTGTATGATCGCGCACTTGTCATCCTAGAACAATTAAACCGATTTCCATAATCTGGGCGAGCCGATGGGCCAATCCCCCGGGTTAGTCAAGAAACATGCTGTTCACAAGCGAATTCTCGTACGACAGCCGCACAGTGAAACGCCCCCTTAGTCGATTCTTGGCCGACCGATCACTACAATTCCGGCATGATTGCTTGGACAATTCGTCGAGCTGAATCCGCCGACGCTCCCGCCCTGGCGGCCCTGGCCGCTCGAACCTTTCCTCTGGCTTGCCCGACCGAAGCCACGCAGGCCGAGATGGCCGCTCACATCGCCGACCATCTGTCGGCGACCCGGTTTCAGACCTGGCTGGCTGATCCGGCGACCATCATCCACGTCGCCGAGGTGGCGGACCACATCGCGGGCTACGTGATGATCTGTCTCGAGCCTGAGGAGGAGACCCCGGAAGTCGCCGCGCTGTTGACCTTGCGCCCAGCCTGTGAAGTCTCCAAATGCTACGTCGAATCTCAGGCCCACGGGTCGGGGATGGCGTCGGAGTTGATGAATGTCGCACTCAACCAGGCTCGGAGTCTGGGAGCACGAGGCGCCTGGCTCGGCGTCAACGTCGACAACGCGCGCGCCATCGCTTTCTACGGCAATTGTGGTTTTTCCACGATCGGGCCACGTCGCTACGAGGTCGGCGGGCGAGCGCATCGCGACTACCTGATGCAGATCGATCTGGACACTGTGCCGGCATCGTACGAGCCGACGGTGTGGCTGTGAACGCGCGGCCTCGAAGCGCCGGGCGACCGCCGCAGAACCCACCCAGGTGGGAAGGCGCGGTGGGGCTGGACGGAGTAAAGTAAGATGCGCATGTGTTGATGCCGGTATGCTCCAGCGGCATCTTGGGCGCGGAGGGTTCTCCAAAGCGGACACGACCACAGTGGAGCCTAACTCAAGGAGACTCACAGCCACGATGACTGACAAGAAATACGTCTATGATTTCAGCGAGGGCGACGCCTCGATGAAGAACCTCCTCGGCGGCAAGGGCGCGAACGTCGCTGAGATGACCAAGCTCGGCATGCCCGTTCCTCAAGGCTTCACCATCACCACTGAGGCCTGCACACAGTACTACACCGACGGCGAGACGATCTCCGAAGCGATTCGGGCCGAGATCATGGCTCACGTCGCCACGCTTGAGGCTCAGCAGGGCAAGAAGTTCGGCGACGCCGAGAACCCGCTGCTCGTCTCCGTGCGTTCCGGCGCCCGCGCCTCCATGCCTGGCATGATGGACACCATCCTCAACCTGGGCATCAACGAGACCGTCGTCGAGACCCTGATTAAGAAGTCGGGCAACGCCCGCTGGGCCTGGGACTCGTATCGCCGCTTCATCCAGATGTACTCCGACGTCGTCATGGAGGTGGGCAAGGCCTACTTCGAGAAGCTGATCGACGCCATGAAGGAGAAGCGCGGTGTCACCCAGGACGTCGAGCTGACCGCTGAGGATCTCCACGAATTGGCCGAGCAGTTCAAGGCCGAATACAAGAATAAGATCGGCCAGGAGTTCCCGACCGATCCGATCGAGCAGATGTTCGGCGCTATCAAAGCCGTGTTCCGTTCATGGAACAATCCGCGCGCCATCTACTACCGTCGGATGAACGACATCCCCGGCGACTGGGGCACTGCCGTCAACGTTCAGTCCATGGTCTTCGGCAATCTCGGTGACACCTCCGGCACGGGCGTGGCGTTCTCCCGTAACCCCGCCACTGGCGAGAAGGGCCTGTTCGGCGAATTCCTGATGAACGCTCAAGGCGAAGACGTCGTCGCCGGCGTGCGCACCCCGATGCCGATCTCGCAGTTGCAGGATCAGAACGCGGCCGTTTACGACCAGTTCGTCAGCATCGTCGAGAAGCTCGAAGCCCACTACAAGGACATGCAGGACATGGAGTTCACCATCGAGGATGGCAAGCTCTACATGCTGCAGACCCGTAACGGCAAGCGTACGGCTGCCGCGGCGTTCAAGATCGCTTCTGACCTGGTCGACGAAGGCATGATCGACTCGAAGCAGGCCGTTCTGTCCATCGATCCGAAGCAGATCGACGCCCTGCTGCACCCGCAGTTCGACCCCGCCGAGTTGAAGGCCGCCACGGTCATCGGCAAGGGCCTGCCCGCTTCCCCGGGCGCGGCCACCGGCAAGGTCGTGTTCACCGCTGAGGACGCCACCGCTTGGGTGCGCGACAAGGGCGAGGCCGTCATTCTGGTCCGTCTGGAGACCTCTCCGGAAGACATCGAAGGCATGCACTACGCGCAAGGCATTCTGACCGCGCGCGGCGGCATGACCTCGCACGCCGCCGTCGTCGCCCGTGGCATGGGAACCTGCTGCGTGTCCGGCCTGGGTGACATCCGCTTCGGCGCCGACGAGAAGTCGTTCACGCTGGGCGGCAAGGAATACAAAGAGGGCGATTGGATTTCGCTGGATGGTTCCACCGGCAATGTGTACGGTGTCCAGATCAAGACCGTTCCGGCTGAGATCGGCGGCGACTTCGGTCGCATCATGGGCTGGGCTGACGAGTTCCGTACGATGAAGGTCCGTACCAACGCTGACACTCCGGCTGACGCTCGTCAGGCCCGCGAATTCGGCGCTGAAGGCATCGGCCTGACCCGGACCGAGCACATGTTCTTCGAGACCGACCGGATCGCGGCCATCCGCGAGATGATCGTCTCCGACACCGTCGAGCAGCGCAAGGCCGCCCTGGCCAAGCTCCTGCCGATGCAGCGTGGCGACTTCGAAGGCATCTACGAGGCGATGGAAGGCTTCCCTGTCACCGTCCGTCTGCTCGACCCGCCGCTGCACGAGTTCCTGCCGACCGACCCGGACGACATCGCCGCCCTGGCCGCCGACATGGGCATCAAGGTTGAAGATCTGACCGCGAAGATCGCCTCCCTGCATGAGTTCAACCCGATGATGGGCCACCGTGGCTGCCGTTTGGACGTCACGTACCCCGAAATCGGCGAGATGCAGACCCGGGCCATCATTGAGGCCGCGATCGCCGTTCAGAAGCGTCACCCCGAGTGGACTGTCGTCCCCGAGATCATGGTTCCGCTGGTTGGCGAGGTCAAAGAGTTGGCGTACGTCAAATCCATCATCACCGCGACCGCGGATCAGGTCATCGCTGACGCCGGCATCAAGCTGGACTACAAGGTCGGCACCATGATCGAGATCCCGCGCGCCGCGCTGACGGCGGACGCGATCGCGACCGAGGCGGAGTTCTTCTCCTTCGGAACCAACGACCTGACGCAGATGACCTTCGGTTTCTCTCGTGACGACGCCGGCAACTTCCTCGACGCCTACTACGAGAAGAAGATCTACGAGAACGACCCCTTCGCCAAGCTGGATCAGGTTGGCGTGGGCAAGTTGGTCCAGATGGCGGCTGAGTTGGGCAAGCAGACGCGCCCCGACATCAAGCTCGGCATCTGCGGTGAGCACGGCGGCGATCCTTCGTCGGTCGAGTTCTGCCACCGCGTGGGTCTGAACTACGTCTCCTGCTCGCCGTTCCGTGTGCCGATCGCCCGTTTGGCGGCGGCCCAGGCGGCGCTGCGCTGAACGCGTAGTTCGTCCTCGAACTGAGATGTGGACCCCGGGGTGACCCGGGGTCCACTGCTTTTGGGGGTACGAGGTTGGAGCGCTCGTCGGGCAGGCGGTCCGTCAGACAGAAGGTCCGTCGGGCCCAGCGGTCAGCTCGACGCGGTTGTCATTCCCATCGGAAGAAGCGGACGGCCAAAACCGTGCATATCACCGCCAGCCCGGCCATCGTCAGGCAAGGCAGCAGCATGTCGGCGGCCGGCAGCCCCAGCGAAGTCGCCTTCAGCAGTTTGACACCCTGCGTCGCAGGCAGGAAGTCGGCCACCTGTCGCATCATCGGTGGCATCACTTCGTATGGCAGCGTTGACCCCGACAACAACAGCATCGGGAAATAGAGCAGAGAGGCGATCACGCCGGCGATCTTCGGATTCGGGGCGAGCCCTCCGACGAGCAGGCCGATACTGAACATCGCCACCGTCACCAAGGCGAAACCGCCCAGGAAGCCCAGCCATGACCCGGGTGATCGGTAGCCGAAGCCGAGCGCGGCGACCGCATAGACCAGCCCAAGCGAGACCACCGCGTACACACTGTAGACCACCAACTGAACACCGAGGATCAAACCCGGTGTGACCGGTGTGACCTGGTAACGTTTCAGCACTTTCCGGTGGCGGTATTCCGCGATCAGCATCGGCAGCCCCATCACTCCGCCAGCGATGATCGCGATGGTGGAGACGGCGGGGAACGATTGGGCCACGAAACTGTAGGGCGCACCGTCGTAGGCTGGTTGTTGACCAAAGACCGCGCCGATGACGACCATCACGACAACGGGCATCGCGAGAGCGAAGATCGGCATGTTCATGTCACGCAAGGAGAGTTTGGACTCGATACGCAGCATCGTGCTAAACGCTCGCATAGGGCGCCACCTTTCCGTCGGCGTACGCCAAGTAGGCGTCATCGAGACGATCCAGCCCGCTGGACGAAATGGCCTCGGACACCGTTCCCGCGAAGACTGTCTGCCCCTGTCGCAAGATCATGATCCGGTCGCAGAGCGTTTCGACCTCGTCCATGTAGTGCGAGCTGAGGAAGACGGTCAAGCCTTGGCTTTTGAGTTCGGTCAGGCAGTCCCAGACCTCGCGGCGGGCTCGAATATCCAAGCCAGTGGTCAACTCGTCGAGGAAGACGACCTCTGGATTCGGCAGAAGAGCCAGTACGACGAACAGTCTTTGGCGCTGACCGCCAGAGATTTCGGCGACCGGCTGTCTGGCCGTGTCTGCCAAACCGAAACGCTGCAGCAGTGCCGAATAGTCCGCTGGGAAGGGGTAGAGGCAGGCTGTCTCCTGGCAGAGTTCGGCCACCGTGATGTTGTCGGGGTAGCGAGCCTCCTGGAATTGGACTCCGACCCGTCGGAAGAGGGATTTCCGCTCAGCGCGCGGATCCATCCCCAAGATCGTGACAGTTCCGGTGTCGGGTTGGGTCGTACCAAGAATGCACTCGATGGTGGTGGTCTTTCCGGCGCCGTTCGCACCGAGCAGCCCGAAGACTTCCCCGGGCTGAACCGTGAGGTTGACGTCGCGAACAGCTGCGAGGTCACCGAATGATTTGCTGAGCCCACGGACGTGGATGGCAGGTTCCATTCTTTTCTCCTTCTGTGATCGCCCAGAAGATTAGCCAAGCGTGGGAACTCTGGTGTACAAGTGGAGGGTTTCACGGAGCGCACGAGCGGTGGGGGTGACCGGACCGAAGATCGCTGCCGACAGCGGCGACTCGAGTGGCGAGAGGGCCGCTCACGACCGGACCAGTGATCGCTGTCCACAGCGGCGACTCGGTCGGCGGTCGCGGCCGATCAGGGCAGAACTCGTAACTGCCCGATCCTCGCCAAGACCTCGTCGGCGTTCGCCGCCGCTTGGTCCAACGACGTCAGCAACTGGTCGCAAACTGACACGATATCGTCGTCTGGGCGTGGCTGGTCGATGACCGCAGCCAGATTCGTGTCAGGGTCGCGGTCGAGTTGATTCATCAAGCGTAGAACAGCGGACAAAGAAAAGTGCGCCAACCGCAACGTCCGTACGATTTTCGCGCGACGAATCACCTCGTCAGTGTAGACACGGTAGCCGTTCGGGCCACGCTCGACGGTGATCAGGTTGTTGCGCTCCCAGTTCCGCAAAGTCTCGATGGTGACGCCAAGATGGTCGGCGGCTTGTTGACGCTTGAGCAGGATCTGGTTAGTCGGAATCGGTTCGCGGGCCAGCAGTTGACGGACGATCCCCAAGGCTTCGGTGACCCGCCGCTGTTCACTTCCCACCGTCTGGAGGTAACCCTGCGTCAATTCTTCGGCGTGATCGAGATCCCCCTCACCAACGGCGGCGATGATCGCGAAGGCCTGCCGCCTCAGGTCAGCTTGCAGGACCGCTGTTCGCAAGATCGCACGGGCCAGCAGCATTTGTTCGACATGTCGCCTGGTGAAGACGCGATAACGATTCGACCGCCGCTCGGGCGGGCTGATGAAGCCGAGGCGTTCGTACAAACGAACCGTGTTGGGGTGGACTCCGACCGCCGCGGCGATCTGGGAAGTACGGTAGACGGGCGACGTTTCAGTGGTGTCGGTCATCGGTGGCTGGTTGGACGGTGGTGCGGTCGGATGGTGGTGGGCGTGGCCCCGGTCGTGGTCCCGGCACAGTGGTCGTGGGCGTGGTCCGGCGGCGCACTGGTCATGGGTTGATCATATCGGAGTAGGTTCGGTGGTCTGGTTTGGGGCGTACGCTCCGTCGCGCCAACCCCGGCGGGTCCAAGTCGCAGCGGGCGATCACTCCTGCCGCCCTGACCATCGGCCCGCGGCGTGCCTCCATGTCACAGACGAGCGATCGCCGGGGGTGACGAGGATGGGAGAGTGGCAGAAGCACAGTCGTCGATACGGGGCTGCGGGGCGAGCCATCAACGAAGTGCCCTCGTGAGGAATGAGTGTGGGGGGCGATTGACTTCGCGTTGGTGTCAGTGCTTAGCTGTGAAGAACGGCGTGACGTGTCGAGGTTCGACTCGGATCGCCGATCAACGACGCGGCGGCGTGCGAGGTTTGAGGAATCAGGATGCCGTCCCGGTTTAGTGGCGCTCCTGTTCAGACGACAGGGCGAATCCGGTCCTGACTGGGATGGCGTCGCAAGAGCGCTCCCATTTCACGGGGGTGTCGGGTCACCGTCCGGCCGCGCCCGGCAGGCGACCGTGCGCTCCCAGCTCGGCGGGTGTTCAGGTTATCGGGCGGGCGTGACGTTCGGTGTTTTGTTGTGAATCGATGAAGAGGGAACAGACACTTGGTGGACACTGCGATTCGGATTTCGAATTTGAGGAAAGACTTTGGCGCGGTGACGGTCTTGGACATCGACGCGCTCACGATTGAGCCAGGGACGGTGACCGCGTTCATCGGCCCTAATGGAGCCGGGAAAACCACGCTGGTCAAGCTGATTTCGGGCATTTGGGCGCCCACGCGGGCGAAGGTTCTGACCGTGTTCGATGAGCCGGTCGACCAGTCCGTACGCCGACGGTCGACCACGAATGTCGGGGTCGTGGTCGATTCGAGTCAATTGTTCGGCATGTTGACGGTGGAGGAGAATGTCGACTACATGGCTCGGCTCTACCATGTTCCGAAAGCTGACCGGGCGGAGCGCGTACGGGCTGCGCTTGAGGCTTGCGGCATCACTGATCGGGCCCATGATCGGGCGTGGACGTTGTCGACTGGGTTGAAGCAGCGCGCGAACATCGCCCGAGCACTGGTCACGAAACCACGACTGTTGCTTCTGGATGAGCCGACGAGCGGGTTGGATCCTGTCTCCGCTGAGCAGGTCTACGACACGATCCTCGCGCTGCGGGGGGCGGGCATCACGGTCGTGGCCTGCACTCATATCATGGCCGAAGTCTCTGACCTGAGCGATCGGGTCCTGTTCATCAACCACGGCAAAGTGGTGGCCGATGGCAGTCCTACCGAGCTGCTGTCCCATGTTGGTCGAGTGGTCCACACGATCCGGCTGCCGCAAGATCGGTTGGACCAGACCCGCGCCCAGCTGCTCGATCATGGAGTCAAGCGCACTGTCGTACGCCGCGACGAGCAGGGGGTTCTTCTGACCGCGTTGGATTGTCCCGATTCGAGGGTGCTGGAGTCGCTGGGTTTCGACTTCGAGCGGCGGGCCGCCGATCTGCGTGACGCGTTTCTCGTCTTGGCTGGGGACTGATGGTCGCGCAGATTCTCACTCACGGCCGATTCGCTTTCCTGCAAGTCTGGAAAGACAAATCGATGTGGCTGAAAGTCCTGCTAATGCTGCCATTGGCGGAAGTGCTGCCGCTGCTGTTGGTTGGTCGCGCTTTCTTGTCGTACGACCAACTGCAGGCGTTCCTCTTCACCAACTTGGCTTGGTGTTTTGTCGCGTCAGTCATCATGCAATGTCTCTATGTTTTCCAGAGTGTCACGCAGTCGGCCAAGCTCGACCTGCTGATCGCGGCCGATGGCGGCTTGGCGGGGTGGGTGGTCGGCTACTGTGGGATGACCAGTCTGGTCTACATGGCGTCGGCCGCGGTCTCCTGCGGGCTGCTGGGTCTGGGGCTGGGGTATCCGGTCAGTCCTGCCGCGCTCCTGGTCGCGATCGGGTTGGTCGTTCCAGCGGTGCTGGCCCTCATGGCCGTCGTGCTCGGCTTGTGCCTGCGGTGGGCGCGGATCCTGCATCTAGTGAATTCCACGCTCGACGTCCTCCAAGTTTTGGCCTGCGTGATGTATCCGCTCGCGGCGCTGCCGGCGATTCTGCGACCCGCCGCTGTGCTCACCCCGCTGATGTGGGTCAACCAATACTTGTGGACTGGCCAGGGCTGGACTCTGCTGGTGGCGCTTGGATTGTGCCTGGTGGCGCTGGTGGCGGCGTTCGCGTGGATGCGTCGCTGTGTGGCCCGTTACCGTCGGCTCGGAAACATGGGAAGGAGCCGGTAGATGACTCGTACATTGTGGTATCGATACCGGCGCACACTGTTCCGAAGCCCAGTGGACACAGTGTCGATGTTTGTGCGTCCGGTGATTCTGGCCGCGCTGATGGTCGTCTTCGCCGCCTTCACCACCTCGGTGTCGCTGGCTTTCCTGGTCGCCTCGGTCATCATTGTGAACATCCTGGTGAACGGTGTGATCGGGACCGCGTACGAGGTTCGCAACGATGTGTCCGCTGGCCAACTCGAGGTGATGGCGCTCGCGCCGGGCGGATTGTGGAAGTATCTGCGCAGTCAGGCGTACGTCCAATGCGGTTTCGCGGTCGCCCAAACCGTTCCGATCTGGCTGATTTTCGGCTGGACGATCACCTTCGACGTGTCGCGGCTGCTCGACGTGGTCGTGCTGCTGATCGCCACCTGGGTGGTCGCCGTCTGTCTGGCGATCCTGGCTGGCGCGCGAACAGTGGTCGTCGGCACGTTCACGTTGGCGTCCTTCTCGATCGGCATCGCGGTGGCACTCGGCGGAGCGTACTATCCGATCACGCTGCTGCCGACCTGGGTTCAGGTGGTCGCGCGTGCCAATCCCGTCACGTACGTCGTCGACGCGCTCAGAACCCGACTCGTCGGAGTCGAGCCGCTGCTCGCCACCCCCATCGACCTGTTTGTCGTCGTCGGTTGCGCGGTGATTCTGGTCGTGATCGTCGCCGCGTTCACACGCGGTTTTCGGTGGGACCTGTCGAAAGTGGTGGGGCGCGGGTAGAGGCCGTACGGGCCGCCAGAGCCACACAGTTGACCGATGCTCTAGAGTTACGGAGATTTGAGCAGGAATCATGCAGTGATTGCCATAAGATGGTACGCTCCATCCCAGGAGGAGACTATGCTCATTCGATTCGAGGTGGAAAACTTCCGCTCAATTAGGGGCCGACAAGCGCTGGATCTGACGCGCGCCGGCGCTGGGATGCAGTCCCGAGTGGCAATCAAGGAGGAAGACGTCGCGGCCTTTCCGGCGGTGACGGTCGCCGCGATCTATGGCGCCAACGCGGCCGGCAAGACCACGATGCTGGAGGCGATGGATTATGTGCAGCGGATCGTGCGCAGTTCGGCTCGCCGGGAAGCGGGCGTGCCACTTCAGATGGAACCATTCCTTCTGGACGAGGAGTCCGTGAGTCGTTCCTTCGCGTGTCGAGTCGTTTTCCGTCTTGATGAGTTCGAGTACGACTACGGGTTTGAGCTCCGTCAAGGTCGAGTCATGGAGGAGCATCTCAATCGTAGTCCGCTGGTCGGTAGGCGATCTGTCAGCCGCCTGTTTTGGCGTGACGGCAGTTTGATCAAGACTGGCCCAACTCTCACTGGGGCAAAGGCCTCAATCATCCGGCGCACGCGAGACAATTCGCTGTTCTTGTCTACCGCGGCCCAAGACAACAACAGTCAGCTACTCGGTGTTTACGAATGGTTTCTTTCCTTCGCTGACGCCACGATGGGCTCGTTGTCCGAAGCCTCGCGCGTTCTGGAGACAGACGCCGAATTGCGCGGTCACGTCGCCGAGATCCTTCAAGTGGCTGATCTTGGGGTCTGCGAGTTGGCGATCGTTCTGCCTGAAGGTGACCCACCTGAGGATTGGGTACGGGAATTAGCCGATGATGAGTCCCAAGAGGCCCTAGACCGAGCCCGCCGAAGACTCATAGAAGCGAACAAGCGGCCGCTTCTCCGGCATAGGGGTATGGGCGATCGATCCTATCCGCTACGCTGGTCGCAGGAGTCACGCGGTACTCAGCTTTTTTTCCCCCTGTTAGTTGGAGCGCTGCGAGCGCTTGAGAAAGGGCAGATTGTGCTGATCGACGAGTTGTCGGGTCTTCACCCACTGCTCGTGCGAGAGATCATCATGTTGTTTCAATCTCGTCGGACCAATTCCCACGGGGCTCAGCTTGTTTTCACCACCCACGACTCGGGTCTGCTGGGGAGCCACGCCGGTCGTGGATATCTGCTTGATCGTGATCAGATCTGGCTTGCCGAGAAGGATCAGGAGGGCGTGACGGAACTCTACCCACTGAGCGACTTTCACCCACGAAACACCGAAGACATCGAGAAAGCGTATCTTCAAGGCCGTTTTGGGGGCTTGCCGGTTCTTGACGAGATCGAAGAGGTCATCGGGTGAGGCGCGAACTCACCCGAGTTCATCGCCGACCTCCCTCTCGTGAGCCCGCTCGGCGTTACTTGATCGTCTGTGAGGGGGAGTCCGAGAGGGCATATTTCGGCTGGGTTAAGCAGCAGATAGGCGATCGCCGACTCGTCCTGCGAGTTGAGCTAGGCAAGTCCTCGGATCCGAGAGCTGTGGTGCGCACGGCCCTGAATTTGTCGAGCGCTGACCCCAAGCACGGTCTCGATCAACAGTTCGACGAAGTTTGGGCTGTGTTTGACTGGGATGGCCATACTGATCGTGTCCGTGAGGCGATGGAAATGATGCGGCAGGCTGACGAAGAGCGAAGAGACCCTTCGATTCCGACATGCTTTCGGTGCGCCCTGTCGAACCCCTGCTTCGAACTGTGGTATCTCTGGCACGTCTGCGATTACATGAAACCGGGGTGTACGAAGGAACAAGTTCAAAGAGCGTGGAAAACCCAGTGTCCGGAGTACGCCAAGTCGGCTGTTCCGGTCGGCATGCTCGACGTTGGCGGATATGAGCAGGCGGTTCGGCGGGCGGCTAGCGCGCGGCGATCTCATGACGGCGTGCGGGCTTATCCCGAGGACAGGCCGTCAACTGGTGTTGACGAACTCATGGAGTCGCTCGCGGTGCAGTACCGAGGTTTCCGAGGGCTTGACGCCAACGCTCCGCTTCCGTTCTGACATAGTGGAGCGGCCCGAAGGGTGTCTCGCGACGGGCGTGGCGCTCCGGTTTCTCGCCGATGATGACATCATGATTCGCTGTAGAGTGGATGAGTGCCTATTCCCCGCGTCGAGACGATTGTTGACGAACCCAGTGTTCGCGCACTCTATGAGCAACTTTTGGAGCCGAACTTCCCGCCTGAGGAGTTGGCGCCGTTGGATCATCTGATCGGGTTGACGCGATCGGGCGCGGCAGTGGGTGGCGACCCCGTCGCCCAACCGGATGGCGTGATTCTGGCGTCACGCAGTGCTGACACTTTTCATGCGGTGGCGATCGTGGACGCCGTGACCGAGCAGGTCGATTTGCTGAGCTACTTGGCCGTACGCTCCGATGGGCGTTCTGGTGGGTATGGCTCTGCGCTGCTCGCCGCTGTCCGCGCCTGGGGCCGCGACCGTGGCCGCGCGTACGTCTTGGCGGAGATCGAATTACCGCAGTCGAAACCGCTCCATGTCGATCATGGGGATCCGCGTCGCCGGGCCCGGTTTTATGCCCGCGCAGGGGCGAGGGCGTTGAAGGTCGAGCATTGGCAGCCGCCGACAGCGCCCGACTATCCGCCGGTTCAGCTGACGCTGATCGCGATCCCAACGGGCGTGGACGGGTTGGGTCCGATCGCCGCCGATCAGGTCCGCGAATTCGAGCTGGCCTATCATGAGGGCAAGTCGAGCCCCGAGTTGACGCGCAGTCTGTCCGACATGGACGGTCGTCGTGCGATCGAGTTGGTCGAGTTGGCTGGGTTGTACGGCTGACGAGCCCTCGGCTTGGGGCCTTCGTACTCGTGATGTCGTCGGACGTGCTCGAGATGCCATCGGATCTCCGTCGATTCAGGTCTCGCACGGCCCGGGGCTCTCGTACCTTCGGATCCCCGTCGATCCGCGTGAGGGGTTTGGCTCAGGGGTCGAGCTTGTGCGCGTGCCGCCGTGGCCCGTTCGGAATCCGTCATTTGCCGTACGTCCCGGGGGCCGAGTGCTGGGTGCGTACGGATTTGTGGCCCTGTTTGTCGCGGATCGGGCGACAAATCCGGTACGGGCCGTCTGTTGCTTGTGGTGAGGTACGTCTTGTGACGGGTTTTGATGAGCGGAGGGCGAACTGGGGCAAAACCGGCTGGATTTCGGCGAGAACGTCGACTTTGCTCCGTTCTTGATCCGTAGTGGCCCAGATTCGGTCGATAACGGCGCAATATCGCAGGCGGCTGCCCGAGTCGGTCGATTTTGCGGGGTTCTGGTACGCGTTCGGTCCGGTCTGTGTCTCGCACGGGCGCATACTCCGCTGGCGCTGATCTGTCGGTGGGGAGTTCCGCCGTCACTTGCCGCTCGTTCGAGTCAGCCGAGGAGTTCCGTCTCGCGGCGGGCGACCGTCGGGCGAGAAAATGCTGGTCTGGCGCGAGGAGGAGTCGCCGCCGGAGCGTCGGGAGTCACAGGGGGAACGGTCGCCACAGGCCCGTCCGGAATCACTCCGCGCCCCCAGGTTTCGCCGTACGATGGAGGTCGAGGAGGACCGTCATGATCATCCGTGAGTTTTGTGCTGAGAATTTCACTGAGATTCCGGCGGCTGTCGCGGCCGGGGCGAATCGGATCGAGCTGTGTGACAACCTGGCCGTTGGCGGTACCACGCCGAGTCTTGGGGTGATGCGGGTCGCCACGCGATTCGCGCAGTCGGCGCAGACGCCGCTGCTTGTGATGATTCGTCCGCGCGGTGGTGGGTTCGTCTATGACGACGTCGAGCTGGAGATCATGGGGAACGACATTCTCGCCGCAGCAGAGTTCGGGGTCGACGGTGTCGTGTTGGGCGCTCTGACTGTCGATGGTTGGATCGACGAGGCGGCCATGAAGTGGCTGATGGGGATCTGCCAGACGGCGACTCGGTCGGGCACTGACGCCATGGTCGGCCCGCAACGACTCGACGTGACCTTTCACATGGCGTACGACCATGTTCGCGCGCCGCGACAATTCGAGGCACTCGACCTGCTGATCGAATTGGGAGTGGACCGGGTTCTGACTCACGGTTCGCCTGACCGGCGACCGATCGCGGACAACATGGAGCATGTTCGTCGGATTGTGGAATACGCGGGCGGGAGGATCGGCGTCGTCGTCGGCGGTGGTGTGACCTCGGAGAATCTGGCAGAGGTGGTCGCAGCCACGGGCGCGATTGAGGTTCACGGCACCCGGATCGTCGCGACCAGACCCGGTTGATCCTGTCAGGCGCGTCGAGACCCGAGGTGACCAAGTGTCAGTGAACGTAGTCCTGTCTGATTCGTCAAAGCGGCTAGCGATCTGGTGTGGCCTCGACTTGGCCGCGGCCCTTCGTACGGCGCAAGGCTAGATTAGCCCGTGGTCCGTTGTCGGGTCTGGCCGACGCCGTCGGTCTTCAAGCCATGGCTCGTCGTCTCCCGATGACGAGGGGTTACGTGGTATACCTCGGTGATCGTGTGGTCCGCCTGGCCGACGGAATCTGGGCGCTGCCGATCGGTCGCCTGATGGGTCGACCCATCCATCAGGCGTGAGGGCAAGGTTCATGCCTCTGACTCATCCAGTCGATCAATTGTGGTTGTCGCGGCGAAGTCACCGTGATCCGCCTCAGCGATCGAGGGCAGAAGGACGGCCAGACTGGTCGGGTCGAGACACGGGTCATCGCATGCGCCAGGTGGATCTCGGTGCGCCAGGGTCACCAGGCGCAGGGCTCGTACGACGGCGTGTTCAAGATTCGTCTGACCGTCACGCATCGCGGTGGCGAGGTCGATAGGGCCGGGTACGATCGGCATCACCGCGTCGTACGACTGTTCGCCGCCGAGCACCCGTCCAGCGAACGCGATGACGGGGACGCCATGGCGACGGGCGACACGAGCGATTCCCCAAGGGGCCTTGCCAGAAGCGGTTTGACTGTCGAGAGAGCCTTCGCCGGTCAGGACGAGGTCGGCGGCGGCGATCCGCTTGTCCAGGCCGGTGGCGCTGATGACCACGTCGATGCCGGAACGGGTGACGCCACCGAGCATCAGCAGTGCGAAACCCAAACCGCCGGCGGCTCCGGCTCCCGGAGCTTGACGACAATCCCGGCCCAGAGCGTCGCTCAGCGCCGCCGCCCAGCGGGTGATCGCGGCCTCCATCACGGGCATGGTCTCAGCAGTTCCGCCCTTCTGGGGTGAGAACACCGCCGTGGCGCCGTCCGATCCGAGCAGAGGGTTGGCCACGTCGCAGGCAGCTTCGATTCTGGTCTGTGACAAGCGGGGATCGAGCTCGGCGAGGTCCACTGTCGACACTCGGCTCAAGCCTTCTGGCGTGGGTTCGACTGGCTCGCCTTCGTCGTCGAGCAGCCTCGCGCCGAGTGCGACCACCATCCCCGCTCCACCGTCGTTGGTGGCTGATCCACCTAGACCGATCAGCAGTCGCTCGGCGCCGTCGTCGAGTGCGGCTCGGATGACAGCGCCCACGCCCCACGTAGCCGAAGCCATGACGTCGCGTTCGGTCGGCGGGACCAGCGCCATGCCGACGACTGAGGCGATGTCGATGATGGCGCAGCCGTCACTGGTGATCGAGTACGGCGCGTTGATCGGGTCGCCCAACGGTGAACGGGCGACAGCGATCCGGGGTTCCGCGCCCAGCGCGGCGCTCAAGACCGACATCGTTCCTTCGCCACCGTCCGCCATCGGAGCCTGGTCGATTTCGGCGTCGGGGATCACCCGTGCGATTCCGCGCGCCATCGCGGCGCATGCCTGAACTGATGTCATCGATTCTTTGAACGAGTCGGGAGCCACAACGATCCTCATAGCATCCAGTCTGCCACGTCGAGCGAATCCTTGGGGCAGAATCAGGCCAGCGGTTGTCGCCTGCGAGGCGCGCGGCAAGCAGGCGGGAGAAAGGAGGCGGCGGGAACTGGTCAGACGGTGGGCGGTGGCGAGGAAGGTGTGGCGGCGGTCGTCCCCCCGAGCCGCGCGCGTGAGGGTCGAACCGCGTCGACCGTGTCGATGATGGGTGGCAGGAGCCCCGAGCCGCGCGCGTGAGGGTCGAACGGTCTCGTGGGTCGCTGGGCTGAGGTCGAGCTCCCCCGAGCCGCGAGCGTGAGGGTCGAACCTTCCGTTGGCGACCACGGTCTGGATGCCCGAGCCCCGCGGGCCGCGTTCGAATTCTCGTGTGGACAGAACGCCGTACATCGTATATAACTTGAGTGTGCGAAATAAAAGGTTCCGCCGATCATCGGGTGATCACTCGTCGATCATCCGCCGATCAGCGCGAACTCGAAGGACGCGGGACTCTAGGACGCACACCTAGGCGACGAAGCCCCGCCGACTGTTCGACCACACCGGGCGCGGCCCGACCAGCGCGGTGAACCAGCGCCGGTGAACACGAGAGGATTAAGTGATGGACATCTCCACGATGGAGCGCACCAGGATCATCCCCGTCGTCGTACTCGACGACGCCGCAGACGCCGTGCCGTTGGCTCGCGCTTTGGTCGCGGGCGGATTGCCCCTGATCGAGGTGACATTTCGTACGGCTGCCGCAGCGGACTCCATCGCGGCCATCGCGGCTGAGGTCCCTGACGCGGTTCCAGGCGCGGGAACAGTGATCAACACCGCCCAAGTGGAGGCGGCTCGCCGGGCGGGCGCGCAATTCCTCGTGTCACCGGGGATTCTGCCCAGTGTCGTCCAGGCCGCGGCCGCCGCTGAACTGCCGATCTTCCCAGGCGCGACCAGCGCGACCGAGATCATGACCGCGCTCGACCTCGGGCTGGACGTCGTCAAGTTCTTCCCGGCTGAGATCGCCGGTGGCGTCAAGGCGATCAAAGCGCTGTCGGGGCCATTCCCGCAAGTACGGTTCATTCCGACCGGCGGAGTGAACGAGGCCAACCTCACCGCCTATCTGGGGTTGTCATCCGTGGTCGCTGTCGGCGGAACCTGGATGGTCGGCAAGCCTCTGGTTCGGGCCAAGGCCTGGGATCAGATCACCAGCTTGGCCGCGCAGGCCGTCAGCGAAGCCCAATCGGCCTGAGCGCGACCGACCATGAAGCCCCGCGACCCCTCCATGTCGGCGCGCGCCATCTGGTCCGCACGGACCAATCTGACGCGAGCGTCGCACGACACGGTCCAACCCCACGCGCGATCATCCCGATCAAGCCAGCCGCAGGCCGTACTATCCGAACAGTGACCGCACCACTCGCGTGGATCGTCGAATGATCCGCCCCTGATGAAGGAGACCAGAAATGGCACCAGTTATTGTCAAACCCGCCGCTGACTGCGCGTACGACATCGTCGCCCTCGGCGAAGTCATGCTGCGCCTCGACCCGGGTGATCGCCGCATCCGTACGGCCCGGCAATTCGACGTCTGGGAAGGCGGCGGCGAATACAACGTCGCCCGTGGGCTGAGGCGCTGTTTCGGGTTGCGCGGCGGGATCGTCACCGCGCTGGCCGACAATGAGATCGGTCGGTTAGTGGAAGACTTCATGCTCACCGGCGGGCTGGACACCTCGCGCGTCATCTGGCGCGACTTCGACGGGGTCGGGCGAACGGTCCGCAACGGGCTGAACTTCACCGAGCGCGGTTTCGGCGTTCGCGGGGCGGTCGGCGTCTCCGATCGAGCGAACACCGCCATCGCGCAGCTCAAACCTGGTGACATCGACTGGGACTCGCTGTTCGGCGAGCAAGGGGTACGGTGGCTGCACACCGGTGGCATTTTCGCCGCGCTCAGCGAGTCGACCTCGCAAGTCGCGATTGAGGCGGTCACCGCCGCGCGGAAGTACGGCACCGTCGTGTCGTACGATCTGAATTATCGTCCGTCACTGTGGCGTTCCATTGGCGGACAAGCCAAAGCGCAGGAAGTCAACCGACGGATCGCGGAGCAGGTCGACGTCATGATCGGCAACGAGGAAGACTTCACCGCCGCGCTCGGCTTCGATGTCGCCGGGGTCGATGAGACGCTGACCGACTTGGACACCGCCGCCTTTGAGGCGATGATCGAGACCGCAGCGCAGGCGTACCCTAACTTCTCGGTCATCGCGACCACGCTGCGGTCGGTCCGTTCGGCCACGGTCAACGACTGGGGCGCGTTGGCGTGGAGTCGCGGCGACGGTTTCGTTCGAGCCACCCAGCGCGACGGGTTGGAGATCTTCGACCGGGTCGGCGGCGGCGACTCGTTCGCCTCCGGGCTGATCTACGGGCTGATGGAACTCGGCGACCTCGCAATGGCTGTGGAATACGGCGCGGCCCACGGCGCGTTGGCGATGACTACTCCGGGTGACACCACGATGGCGACGAAAGCCGAAGTCTCCCGGCTGGTGGCTGGAGCCGGGGCGCGAGTCCAACGCTGAGGCAAGGAACCCAACCCCTGCAGGCCGTACCTCGAACTGCCGGGCGAACACAAACGAACTGTCCTCCCACTTGGGATGACGGACGAAACCAGATGAAAGAACCCCCAACAGAAAGGTGAGCACCGATGCTGATCGGAATCCCCACAGAAATCAAGAACAATGAATATCGTGTCTCCGCGACACCGGCTGGCGTGGCCGAGATGGTCGCCCATGGCCATACCGTCCTCGTTCAGGCCGGGGCAGGCTTGGGCAGCGCGTTCACCGACGAGGAGTACGCCGCCGCCGGGGCCGAGATGGTCGACCAGGCCAGTGACGTCTGGGGCCGGTCCGCGATGGTGCTGAAAGTGAAAGAGCCGATCGAGTCGGAGTACGGCTTCTTGCGCGAAGACCTGACCCTGTTCACCTACCTGCATTTGGCGGCCGATCGCCCGCTGACCGAGGCGCTACTGAACTCCGGCTGCACCGGGATCGCGTACGAGACTGTGCAACTGCCTGATCGCACGTTGCCGCTGCTGACCCCGATGTCGGAAGTCGCTGGACGGGTGTCCGTTCAGGTCGGGGCCTACCAACTGATGCGCACCAATGGCGGTCGCGGCCTGCTGCTCGGTGGAGTGCCGGGCGCTCCGCGCGGACACGTGGTCGTGATCGGCGGCGGTGTGGCGGGCGAACACGCCGCGACGATGGCGCTGGGGCTCGGCGCCGAGGTGACGATTCTCGACATCTCGCTGCCGCGTCTGCGCGCTCTTGACGAGCGGTTCGAAGGACGTGTCACGACGCTGCGGTCCAACCCTCACACGATCACGGAGGCCCTGGCTGGGGCTGACCTGGTCATCGGTTCGGTTTTGATCCCCGGCGCGGCCGCGCCCAAACTGGTGACCCTTGACATGGTCGCCGGGATGCGGAGCGGATCTGTTCTCGTCGACATCGCGATCGACCAGGGTGGTTGCTTCGAAGGTTCCCGGCCGACGACGCACGACGATCCGACCTTCACCGTCAGCCAGTCGACGTACTACTGCGTGGCTAACATTCCTGGCGCTGTGCCGCGGACCTCGACGATCTCGCTGACCAACGCTGTCGCGCCGTACGCTCTGGCTTTGGCTGACAAGGGCGCCACGGCCGCGCTGGCGGCTGACACGGCGCTCGCGAAGGGCCTGAACACCCAAGGCGGCAAGCTGATGAACGCCGCCGTCGCGGCTGCCCATCAGATGGAGTACGTCGCGGCGTAGTGCGGTTGGCGTACGTGAAGTGGCGGTCGTTCGGATTCTTCGCCCTCGACAAGCTCGGCGGATGCGTCTGCTGTAGGTTTGTGGCGGTCACAATGGTGCTTGTGGCCGCCACAAACCTGTCGTATCCCGACGGGTTTTGGGGGCCGTCATCGCGGAGTTCGCGAGGTGGATCACCACCGTTGTGAGGCGCGCATAGCGTCGCCGGGATTGTCTCAGGGTCGAAACAGCGCAAAATCGATCGATTTGAGTCGGCACAGTCGATTTTGCTCGGCTATGCTGCGGGAAGAGGCTCAGGTCGGCTTGTTTCCCATACCGGATCGATCGGGATTCCTCGTGGGCGTCGATTTTGCGCCGATACGCGCCGTGATCAGAGCCAGTGGCACGGACATCCGAGGCTCGGCGACCGGTACGACCCGGGCGTGATCAGCAGCAGCCGCCTGCCAAAATCGCCCACGATAGAACAACTCTAGTAGTGCAATTCGACGTTGGGACCAGTGTTCTCTAGCCAGGTACGAAGGTCGTCGAGGAAGCGTGTGGCGATGGGGCCGTCGACGTGGCGGGTGTCGTACCCCAGGCTGAGGTAGGCTCGGTCGCGAATCGTGATGGTGTCGAGGCCGCGATCCCCGATCACGCTCGGGCGGCGAAGCAGCTGACCAACGCCGAGGATGGCGACTTGGGGGCGCACGACGCAGGGCGATCCGAACAGGATGCCGCGCGCGCCATAGTCGAGGACGCTGAAACTGCCGCCGCGCAAATCTTCGCTAGCCAGGCGGGATTCGATGGCGAGTTTGGCGTATCGGGCCAGTTCGAGTGCCAGGTCGGTCACGCTCAGGTTGGCGGCGGAGCGTACGACAGGGAACTTCGGGCCGTCGGGGGATTTCACGCCGATCTGGAGGTGAGGGTCAGCGGCGATCTGGGCGATCCCGGCGTCGTCGATGGTGGCGGCCAGCTGTGGATAGGCGGCGAAACCAACCATGACTGCGCGAAACACGAACGGCAGGTGATCGATCGGCGCATCATGGGTCCGTCGGAAGTCGGCCTGGACGCGGTCGCAGAGTCGCTGGACGCCGGTGAGGTCGACGTCGACGGTGACGCTGGCGTAGTTGGGCGGCACGGTTTGGGCTACGAGTCCGCGGTCGTCGGCGGCGGTCGGGGCGGGGAGTGAGACGTCGATTGTCATGATTTTATTATACACATGCGTACGAAAACAAGCGGAACCGGGGGAGAAGGCGCCTGGTTTCGAAAGGCCGACCAGGCAGATCAGGACATCGTCACACCAGGCCGCGTTGGAGGGCGGCGAAGACCAGGTGGGTACGATTGCGTGCCTCGAATAGCTTGATCAGTTCAGCGACGCGGGCCTTGACGGCGGGGAGGCTGGAATAGGTCGCGGCGGCGATCTCTTGATTCGACAACCCTTCGGCGATGAGGTGGAGGACGGCGCGGCCCTCACTGCTCAAAGTCGAGAGCTCGGCGGGATCTTCGAAACCCGTGGCGAATTCGGGTGACAGGACCATGATGTCCAGCATGACGGAATGGATGGCGTGGAGCAGAAGACTGTGGTCGGTGTCTTTGTGAACGACGCCGCGCGCGCCGACGGCGAGCAAGTCGAGCAGCGTACGGTGGTCAGTGTGGGCGGTGTAGGCGATGACAGGCAACTCGGGATGCGATTGTCTGGCCAGGCGCGCGAGTTCGACTCCGCTCATGCGCGGCATGTGGACATCCACCACCATCACGTTGGGCAGCCTGTCGTCGATGGCCTCCAGCGCCTCCGCTCCGCTGGACAGGGTTCCATCGAGTGTGATGTTTGGATGGCGAGACAGCGACTGCCCGATCGCCTGCCGAGTCATCGGATCATCGTCCACCGAGATGACGGAGATCTTGTGGTACGGCGCGCGGCGCGCGATGTCGCGATCGACAGACGGATGCGCTGTTCCCGACGTGGGTCTGGTGGGGGGCGGATTCTCTGCCCTTCGCGTGGGTGTAGTGATGGCCGGATGCTCTTCTCCGGGTGTGGCCCTGGTGATGGTTCGACTCATGGCGTACGAGCGTGATTGTGACCCGGGCTGTGAAGTGACCATCGCGACTCCTGTCGAACGTGAATACGACCGACTGCGCCACCGGCGACGCAGCCGATTGATCGTTGCCTGATCGTCGTTGAGGCGTACCCCACTGTGACCCGTTCGACAATCCCAGACGCCTGTGTTTTGAGCAGGATGTCTTCTCGCAGACTAGCACTGAAAGGGGGAATCACGCACGTTGAGAAGTGACGATGCGCGGTCGTGGTTAGGCGGGGAGCAGGTTTGCGCGCCGACTGGCTCTTTTCTGTCGCCAGTTGGCTGTTTGTTCTTCCTTTCTGTTCAGGTTTGTTTCGGGGGTGCGAACATGAGATCAACCGGGTCGACGCGTCATCGAGTGGTTGTTCACTCGCTGGGGTGATGTCGGGGTGAAGTATCCGTTTCAAGGAAGAACAGGAGAAGCACATGAAGGTGCAGCTGTTGAAGAAGTTGCGTCGTACGGCGGCGGTGTTCGCGGCGACCGCGCTGTTGATGGTCGGCCTATTGGCGGCGTCACCTCAGCCGTCGCAGGCGACCACGGTGATGCCGGCCGCTCATGGATGGTGCGACACCGCCACATCCGGGACTTGGGGAGGCGTACGGGCTCGCGTTCCAACTATCGGTGTTGGAGGTTCCCGGAATTGTCTGATGAATCAGGGATCGGTCAGTGAGGGAGTGAAGGCGATGCAGAGCGCTCTGTTTAGCTGTCACCATCTGGGCACGTATGACGGGATTGACGGAGATTGGGGTCCGGCCACGACCTCAGTGGTGCGGAGCTTCCAGTACGGTCACGGTTTGGTTGCCGATGCTTGGTACGGTCCCGCGACGCACAACGCGATGTTGTGGCTCAATCTCAACAGCACTGGTAGGGGCATATGTGGTCAGGACGGGGCCGTCTAAAGTGGATGATCGCGTCCTTGGCGTCGCCGTAGTGTGTCTGAGTCTGGCTCTGAGTGGATGCACTGTGATTTCTGTGCCGAATCAGGCGGATACGTCAGCGCCCGAAGAGGCTGGTCAGGTGGGTGATGTCGAATCGCCCGCTTGGACTATCGCAGTGGATGGCTTTCCGCGGGCGAGTCGGGACACGGAGATGGATCCTCCGCCCCCTTTGGCTCAGTATGGCGTCTATTTTGATGGTCCAGGAGAGGATGCTGCCACCGTCGCTGCTAGAACGCGTCGCCAAACTGCCATTGAGGAGACGGTCGCGGCGTGTATGAGTGGTCAGGGTTTCCGATACGTTCCGGCGCCCCAGCGAGATGCTTTCGTGCTGCCGAAACTGAGCGTTTCTCTACGGTATCTGCCGATTCCAATGCTGTCGAATGATCGTGATGAGGTGGTTCGGGTCGGCTATGGTGTGATGCCGACTCCTGAGGAGCAGGACTTCGAGAATGGCGAGGTTGAAGATCCGAATGTCACCTACACTCAGACGTTGAGTCCGGAGGAGTTCGCTGCGTACCAGAAGGCGCGGTTTGGTGACCCTGATGATCCTGCGGGCACGTCGGGGAATTCTTGTTCGGGCCGGGCGTTGGCCCAGTATCCTGAGCGGCCCGAGCCAGACAGGCAGGGACGCTTCGAGGTCGAGTTCGGTGACCTTGTTTATGCGGCTAGGTTCAATGGAAGGGAGGTTTTCCACGCTGAGGTGGAGGACCCTCGCGTCCTCAGGCTGGACGCCGAGTGGGGGGCGTGCATGGCGAAGAAGGGGTTCGGTTTTGAGGGGTTGGATTCGATGCACGGCCCAGAACTGGCCTTTTTCCAGGCAGAGAGGACTCATCCCGATGGCGTGGTCGGGCCAGTCCATCAGGAGTTCATTTGGACGGCCGAAATCCCGGTGGAGGAGAAGAGTCTTCTGGGTACGGAGTCGGAGCGTACGGTCGCTGTGGCGGATTTCGACTGTCGTGTGGAAACGGATTACATGAGTCGTTACGCCCAGATTCAGATCGCGTTGGATAACGAGTTCATTGCCAAGCATCGGGCTGAGTTGGATCGATTGGTTGCAGCGGCCCAGGAGTGGTGATGGCGAGCTTTGTGAGGTCTCGCGTTCACCTGGGGAACAGGGAGCCCTCATTCTCAAGCAGCGAGGTCGTTTCGCTCAGCCAAGTTCGGCGACAAAACGCCGTGCTTCAGCGCCATGGTTGAAGTATGACTGTTCATTATCTTCCGCCACCAGATTGGCCGCCTCGTCCGTTGTTGGTTAACCATGTTAGACTAACCAACATGGCAGACATCATCGTGAGCACTTACGAGGCCAAGACTCAACTGTCCAAGCTGCTTGACGCTTGTGCGAGTGGGGTCGACGTTGTCATCACCCGTCATTCGAGACCGGTCGCGCGCTTGGTCGCAATCGAGGAAGCGCCTCGCCGCGAGTTCGGCTTCATGCCCCTTCACTTGACTGAGGAAGACATCGAGGAAGCCATGACTGCGCTGGACAGCGCGGATCTTCCCGTCTGGATGGACGCCTGATGAAGTACCTCATCGACACGCATGTTCTTCTCTGGCTCGTCGACGAGAACCCAGCTGCCGCGATCCCGGGGCCGATTCTTGACGCATTGGCTCAGCAGCGTCACGACATTCTGGTTTCGGCTGTGACGCCGTGGGAAATCAGTCTCAAGCACTGGATGGGCAAACTACCCAAAGCAGCGCCGGTCCTCGCTCAGTGGGATTCGATCATGGCTCGCCTGTCGGCAACCGGCCTGACAATCAGTGATCGCCATGCGATTCTCGCGGGGCGGCTGGACTGGACCCACAAGGACCCTTTCGACCGAATGCTAGCTGCCCAAGCCATGCTGGAAGATGCCACTCTCGTTAGTAAAGACCCGGTCTTTTGCGGCGTCCCCGGGTTGAGGACCGCCTGGGATTTCGGTGGTGATTCAGTCTGAACCGGCTGGACTGGGTCGGCGGTCCAACCGCAAGTGCGCACTGCCCGGTGTCGCCGCGCGGGCAGCCGTGTTCGCTGACTCATCTTTACTGACATAATCATGGACATTAACCTAGAGTAGATCTACAATCGCGAACGTAAAGGGGTAGTTATGTCGTCTCGTCCGACCAGCCGCATGGTGACCGAAGCCGTCGGCATGATCGGCGAGCAACTGGTTGCTTGGCGCAAGCTGCTTGGCCTGACCGCTGAGCAGGTCGCTGATCGAGCCGGCATCGCCCGAGGGACTCTGGCTCGAATCGAACACGGTGACGGTGGGGCCAGCCTCAACGCTTTCTGCTCGGTGGTGAACGCGTTGGGGCAACTGAATCGCTTGGTCGATGCCACAGACCCGTACGAGACTGATCTGGGC
Source organism: Propionibacteriaceae bacterium (assembly GCA_031285845.1). Lineage (GTDB taxonomy): Bacteria > Actinomycetota > Actinomycetes > Propionibacteriales > Propionibacteriaceae > WQYJ01. Next base: position 35,984 of record JAITVK010000026.1, on the reverse strand, counting down.
CGGGCGCGCGTCGACCAGATCCTTCCTCAACGGGTCCGCTCGTAGGCGAGGAGCGAGATAAGACTCTGGACGGCACTGGATCTTGGCGGGCCAACCGTACGAGTGGGACAAGCGTACGGTTTGCAGCGCCGCAGTCGTGTGACCAGCACTTTTTCCTACGATGACACCTATCTGGAGCGGGCGCACGCGTACGCTCTTGAACCGGATTTGCCTCTCATGGCGGGGATGTGGCCGGTCTACGGAACACTGCCACGCTGCTTCCTCGACGCCGCGCCGAATCGGTGGGGTCGTGATCTGATCGATCACCGCCACAATCATGACAGTCATCGCCTGGGCCGTGCTCCACGCGCACTGACTGACATCGACTATCTGTTGGGTGTCAGCGACATCGCTCGACAAAGCGCGATTCGTTTTCAAACTGAGCCTGATGGCCCGTATCAGCACCCGGTCGACGACATTCCACCCCTCCTCAGGCTGCCAACTTTGGCCGCGGCAAGCCAGCGCGTCGTCAGTGACGTCTCACATAGCGAAGACGCAGTCAAGGTGCTCCTCGATTTGGGCAGCGCCTCCCTAGGGGGCGCTCGGCCAAAGGCTTCTGTCCGCGATAGTGGGCGACTGTTGATCGCCAAGTTCGGTCATTTCCGAGACCGCTGGAATGTTATGGCATGGGAGAAGACTGCGCTTGATCTAGCCAAATGCGCAGGAGTCTGTGTGCCAGTCAGTCGGCTGTTGGATATTGAGGAGCATCCCGTCCTTCTCGTGGAGCGCTTCGATCGAACGGATGGCGGTGGTCGGCTGGGTTATATCAGTGCGCTCACCCTCTGCGCGGCTGCCGACGGTGACCGTCGTGACTATGTGGAAATCGGTGAACGGTTGGCCGCCATCAGCGCCCAGCCAGGGGCCGACCTGGAGGAACTGTATCGTCGAATTGTTTTCTCTTATGCGATCAACAACACCGACGATCACTTGCGTAATCACGGTCTGCTGCGGACTGCTTCCGGGTGGCGTCTGTCACCAGCCTTCGACCTCAATCCCAACCCCGATCCGTACGCAAACCATGCGACCTCGATCCGCGGCGTGGTCTCGAGGTCCGATGCGAGTGGAGTGTGGGATGCGGCAGCGCGTGTGCTTGGGCTGTCTTCGGTGACTTCTCGGGCGATTCGGGTCGATGTGGTCGACGCTGTCAGCCAATGGCGCACGGTCGCCCGGAGTCATGGCGCCAGCGCTTCGGAAATCGAGGTGTTCAGCGGTGTGATGGATGGTGCGACAAAGGAGTTCGCGGGGTTGTCCTAGATGGAGCGGGGATGTGGCCGCTCAGTTTCTCGCAGTTTGAGGCGGATTTCAGAACCCGTCGCAGGGCGTATGGTTTCGCCGTCGTAGGGCTTCTCGTACGCTGACTCCGCCGCCGTAGGGCCTCTCGGGCTTGGGCTGGGTCCGCAGTTGGCCAGGAGTACCATCAAAGTGAAGAGCCTATATAATGATGTCACATCTATATAAGTGCTTGTCAAGTCCATAATTTCCTGTACGCATTCCCTCTAGACGGTTGATTTCGTACTAGTCTGGAAATGCCCTGAAGGACTCGCCTTTGGGGTGTGGCATAAGGAGTTGAACATGTTGAGAAAAGTGATCCGGGGGGGGAGCGGTCGCTCTCGGCTGTGTCTTGACTCTGAGCTTGGCATCCGTCGCTCAGGCGGATAGCGCAGTTGGCGTCCAGGGGAAACCCCGGTGATTGAAGCTGGCCAGTCGTGGCCCACCGAGACAGATGTCGTCGAAATCCGCGCGGAGCTCAGCCGTTTCGGTGTTGATCCCGAGGTTCAGGTGGCTTTGGTTGAGAAACTCCGAGTCGGCGAGGTTTGGGATTCGCTGAAACCAGGGGCGTCGCCCATTGATGAGACGACCGTCACTGACACCAGGCGAGTGACCACACTGATGCGATATGCAGATGGCTCAGTGAAGGCGTCCACTGTGTCAGTGCCGCAGTCCGGTGGTGGCGTTGAGCCCAGGGGTGTGAGCGAATGCATAGTGACTAACGCGACAAGCTACGGATACTGGGCAAGGGACTGCCACGTCGCGGAGCACTGGGTGCTTTTCGGGCTCGACTTCCGTTTTGATTGGGAGAGTATTCGGGGGTCGTCTCCAGAGATCACCAATTACGGCACGGCCGGGCAGTTCTGCGTCGGCTGCACGATTGGCGGTTTGCAGTTCAGCCGAGTCAATAGGGCTGACGTGCGCCTCACTGGGCATCCAGTTTTTCCCATGCCCATTCCTGTCTCTGACACTCTGACTATTGGGGTGAAGATCGTCAACAGCGCAGCGCAGTCCTACAGCCTGTCGTAGTTAGGGGAGGTGTCGCATCATGAGTCCGAATTTGCTAGCACTGATCGGTGTCGTCTCGCTGGTGTTTCAGGTGGCCCTTTGTGTTCTTCTGGTCTGGTTCTTGGTCCGGGCCGGGAGAGTTCTGAAGACCTCCTCCACGGATGGATCCGGTCAACGTCATCGCGACGAACGAGATGAGCGCTAGCTGGCCGGTGTGTATCGGTGGTGAGAGTTAGTCAACAATGTGTCATTCTCATCACCGATACACACCGGCGGAGGCCCGGTCTTCTGGTTTACGGCCTCTGATTCGGGGCATGCGTCGATCCGGCTCTCCGGTGGGCCTTGCGAGCCGCTCGCAAGGCCCAGGTAGGGTCTGGATCATACGACGCGGACAAGGTGGCACTCGGTAGCTCTAACCAACGCGTTGTTGGGATGTTACCTTCCAGAGGATCGCTAAGTAGTTTCGGCGCGCAGATGAACGTTGGCGAGTGCGCGCCACGACTGTCAGAACACGGCTCGCAGGCCGTGGCCATTTGGGCGGTGGGGTACTTCAAAGCCTGCCTGACCCACTTCAGTTTAGCCAGGAAGCCTTGACCCTTATTTCAGTTTCGCCGGCGTAGGGCTTCTCGTACGCTGACTCCGCCGCTGAGGGCTTCTCGGGCTTCGGCTGCGTCGCAATCGGCCAGGAGCATCACCAAGGCGACCGGTAGTTGCCCGTCGGCTTGATGTAGGGCCTCGTCACAGACGGTCAGAGATAGTCCGGTGGCTTGGGTCAACATAGTCAGCAACCGGCCGCGCAGTTTCGAGTTGGTGGCGCGCATTCGAACCATCAGGTTGGAGTAGGTTCGGCCTAGTCGTACCATCGCTGTGGTTGACAACGTGTTGAGGACGATCTTCTGCGCAGTCGCCGCTTTCATCCTGGTCGACCCGGTGATCGCCTCCGGTCCGGTGTCGACCAGGATCGCCACGTCCGCCAGCGGGGCCAGTGACGCCGCCGGATTTGCGCTGACAAGGACAGTTGACGCGCCGCGCTCGCGAGCCACGTGGAGTGCTCCGGCCACATAAGGCGTACGGCCAGAGGCGGCTAGGCCAACGACGGTGTCTCCGGGGCGGACCGAGTCCAAATCGGTTCGGGCGGCGGTCTCGTCGTCTTCCGAGTTCTCACGGGCGACGTAGAGTGCGCCCATGCCGCCGGCGATGTGAGCCTCGATCCACTCCGGGCCGACCGAATAGGTCGGTCCCAGTTCCACCGCGTCTAAAACTCCTAGTCGCCCGGATGTTCCGGCTCCGGCGTAGTGGACCCGTCCACCCCGAGCGATCGAGGTTACCATCAGTTGCGCGGCCTGGGTGATCGCGTCGGCCTGAGCGGCGACGGCGTTCGGGACCAAGGCTTCCTCGGCCAACAGGAGTGCGACCACTTCGCTGGTGTCGACCTGGTCGATCATGGCAGTACGGGGGTTGCGTCGCTCCGTCGGAGCGTCGACGATGACCCGGTCTTCGCTGGTGTCAGTCACGGGAATCCTTTGGGTCGAAGTATGGATATGGGGTCGGTGGCTCAGTGTGGGGTACGCCGCTCACGTGGGGAGGATCTGAACTTCCAGGGGATTGTGCTGGGGTCGCGTCAGGCGAAGGCGGGTTTCCGCCCGACGCGACCCCAGCACTGGTCGGTGGAGCTGGGATTCCCAATGCTGACGCGTGGCTCTCGTCGGACCGATCAGCGGCACTGGGGTCGCCGGTCGGGCCTACACTCCGCAGATCGTCCATCGGGCTAGGAATGGGTGTGGGCGAACTCTCCCGCTGGACGACGCGCAGCGCCCGCAGTGGCGGCAACGGGTTCAACGCCAATGGTGTCGGCGGGGTCAGACTGCCCAGGACGACCCGATGGGCCGCCCCAGTCGCCGATCGACCGTTGACGCCGCAGGCCGTGCCGACGCTTCCGTGGACGCTGAGATATCCGAGCAAGGCGAACAGGTAGGCCTCTTTGGCGTCGACCGGCAACCCGAAGTCATCGGCGGTGACCACGGGTGCGTCGAGCAGGGCGCGCAGTCGGGCCATCAACACCGGGTTGTGGGCCCCGCCACCAGAGACGACGACGCTACGGGGGCGACCGACGGTCGCGATCGCGTCTGCGATCGTGGTCGCCGTCAACTGGGTCAGGGTCGCCATCAAATCGACGCCATCAAGGTTTGGTCCGACCAGCCGTGCGACGTACGACTCGGTGAACAGTTCGCGGCCGGTCGATTTCGGAGCGGGGGCGGCGTAATAGGGGTCGGCGAGCAGCCGCTCCACAGCGACCTGGTCGACTTCGCCTTGCGCGGCCAGGGCTCCGTCACGGTCACAGGACTGCCCGGTCAGACGCTGGGCGGTGGCGTCGATCAGGCAATTGCCCGGGCCGGTGTCCCACGCTATGACAGGCTGGTCGACGCCAGTGATGACGCTGATGTTCGAGATTCCGCCGATGTTCAGCGCGATCATCGGGGCTTGTGGGGAGGCCATCGGCCCGAGCCACAAGCCGTCGAGCAGGCCGATGAGCGGCGCGCCTTGACCGCCTGCGGCGATGTCGGCGCTGCGCAAGTCGGAGACCACTGGGCAGCCCACCGCGGCGGCCACCCAGGCGGGTTGTCCGATCTGGAGTGTGCCGTGCACGTGACCGTTGTCAACCCAGTGGTAGATGGTCTGACCGTGACTGGCGACCAGGTCGACGGTGTCATGGGGTACGAGGCGCTGGGCTCCGCAGGCCGCAGCGCGGGCGAGGGCCTGGCCGACCATCGTGTCCAACTGACACCATTGGGCCGCGCCAAAAGCGGGGGTGGCCGGGTGCGGGGCCGAGCGTTCTGCGTCGGAGGGCGCGACGGGATTTGTGTCGACGGTCGCAGAGGTGGTGCCGTCGCCACCGCCGCACTCAGCCGCGCCACACGCGGCGACCGACGACCGCGAGCCCGCGTCCTGTTCCATCCGCCCGGGCAAGGCGGCCAACAGCGCTTCACGCTCCGAGGAGGTCCACGGATGACTGAGGAAACCCAGTGGTTCCAGGTTCACCACGCCGTCGGCGTCAGTGGTCAGGCGCGCGGCCGCGACGTCGATCGAGTCGACGCTTGTTCCCGAATTCAGACCGAGGACGATCATCACGCCACCTCGTTCGGCGTAAAAGCTGGGCAGTCGCGACCGCTCATGTGGCGCAAATCCATCCAGTGTGGTGCGATAGGCGTCGGCGTACGGCTGACGACTTCGAGCAGCGTCCCCAAGGCCGCCATGGCGCAGGCGGCGTTGACGCGACCGGTCCCACAAGCCATGATGACTGTTGGTCCGCCGTCGGGCAGGGCGTCGAACGGGAAAGCGTCCGGACGTCCGGTGTGGAGCACGACCACATCGGGTCGCACGCGACACAACGTGATCAGGCGGTCCAACTCGATTGTGCCGGGGAAAGGCTGTCGTGTGATCGCCAACAACAGGCTGCCCGGCGCGTCGACCTCCTCGTCGCGGATCACTGGTGTGTCACGCCACACGCGTCGTACCGCCCTGATCATCGCGGGGGAGACGCTGCCCGCCGCATGGTCGACCACGGTGCGCAAATCGATCAGTCGCGGGTAGCCCGCTCGATCCACTCCGGCGGCGTTCAGAGCCGCTCGAGCTTCGGCCGCGGGCAGGTTCGGGCCCAGCCACGCCGCCATCGCTCGATGGCAGACCTGCTGTCCGACCCGAGCCAACTCAGCCTGAGCGGTCACCACGCCAACCGGCGTCAGTGTGGCGCGGCGTGCCGCCAGATTCTCCCGCAGCACGTTGATCCGACTGCGACTGGACCCCAACCGCTCTAGCGAGATTCTCCCTTGTCGTACGGCGGTGCTCAGCGCGTCGTGGGCGGTCATGAACAGCCGATGATCGTCGCGCCCGATGGTCGTGCCCAGGCAGAGCAGATCCGCTCCGGCCTCGATCGCGGTCACCGCCACCTCGCCGATGTCACGCCCGTTTGAGATCGCCGCCATGTCCAACGCGTCGGTCACCAGCGGACCGTTCAACCCACAGTCGCGTGCCAAAGCGTACGCCGCGGGCTCCAGCGAGGTTGGAGCCGGGCCGATCGCGGGCACGAGCAGATGGGCCATCATGACACAATCCAACTCGTCGGCCAGCGCCATGAACGGGGCCACATCGCGTTGCTCGAGTAGTTTGGCGTTGACATCGAGTCGGGGCAGCCCTAGGTGAGAGTCGGTCGTGGTGTCGCCATGGCCGGGAAAGTGCTTCCCACAGGTCGCGACCCCGCCGTCGCGCAGGCCACGGGTGAAAGCGCCGCCTGCGCTGACCACCGCTTCAGGCGTGGAGCCGAAACTGCGCGGGCCGATCACCGGATTCCACGGATTGGAGGCCACATCGAGCACGGGCGCGAAGTCCAGATCGATCCCGACCCCGCGCAGCAGGCGTCCCAAGCTTCGTCCGGCTTGATAACCAGCTTCTTGGCTCCCGGCTAGCCCGATCGCCCAGGCGCCAGGCAGAGACGAGCCCAATCGCGCCTCCAAACGGGAGACGTCGCCGCCCTCCTCGTCGATCGCGACCAGGCAGTTTCCACGGATGTGATGCAGCGCCGACGTCAACCGGGCGGTCTCAGCCAAATCTGGAGTGTTGTGCCCGAACAGCACCACCCCGGCCAGGCCGTCGGCGACCACCTCGGCCAACCATGGCGGCACGACGCCGACCCCGCTGAAACCGGGCAGCATCACCGACAGGACAGCGCGTCGTACGGCCTCATGATCTGGGGCGCTCATCCTTTCACCGCTCCCGAAGTCAGTCCGCCCGCCAGGCGCTTTTGGACGGCGATGAAGAAGATCATCACTGGGATGGTGATGATGGTCGATCCGGCCATGATCGCACCCCAATCGTTGGCGTGCAGGCCGAAGAAGGCGCGCAACCCGATCGACACGGTGTATTTGTCGATCTGTGGGCCCAACATCGTCATCGCGAAGACGAATTCGTTCCAGGCCGTGATGAAACTGAACACCGATGTGGCGACCAAACCTGGCACGACCAGGGGGAACAGGACGTGGAAGAACATCTTCCACCAGGTCGCGCCGTCCAGATAGGCCGCCTCTTCCAGGTCGATGGGAACAGCGGCGACGAAACCGCGCAGCATCCACACCCCGAACGGCAGCGCCAGCGCGGTGTAGACCACCATCAAACCGGTCAGCTTGCCGAGCAGATCCAACTGCTTGGCTTGCAGGAACAGTGGGATGACCAGCGCTTCCATCGGAACCATCTGAATCACCAAGACGAGCAGCAGGATGGCGCGTCGCCCGGCGAACCGGAAGCGGGCCACCGCCACCGAGGCGAGCAGAGCGATGAAACTGGAGGCCACGACGACCACGAGGGCCACCAGCAGCGAGTTGCGCAGGTAGAGTCCGAATTTGCCTTCAGTCATGACGTACGCGAAATGAGCCAATGTCACCTGGCTGGGCCACAGCGCCCCGGTCGTTCCGACGTACTTGTCGAACGCGGAGGCGACCATCCAATAGAACGGGAACAAGGCGAACAGGCACAACGCGATAGTGAGAACGGCGGTGACGATCCGCCCGACCACGGTGGGCCGCTTTGACGACAGAGCACTCACGATCCGTCCTCCTGACTGAGAATGGTTCGGGCGTAGATCACGGTGACGATTAGCAAGACGACGGTCAACAGCACGGCGATCGTCGAGCCGTACCCGAATTTGTTCTGACCGAAAGACTCGGTGTACGACCACACGCCGAGGTTCAACACGTCACGGTTGGCGCCATCGCCGCCCGGCATGAGGTAGACCTGGGTGAAGACTTTGAAATCCCAAATCGTCGACAAGATGATCACGATGGCGAACACTTGCCGCAATTGAGGTATGACGATCAGCCAGAAGACTCGCCACGGTCCGGCGCCGTCCATCTCGGCCGCTTCGATGTGTTCGCGCGGGACTCCGAGGAAGGCCGCCAACACGGTGATCGCGACGAACGGGAAGCCGTGGTGGACGACATTGAGCAAGACGATGGCGTAGAACGTGAACCGGTTGGTGAACCAGTTGAACGGTTGATCCATCCAGCCCATCGACATCAGCAGTTGGTTGGCGATGCCCGCGTCGGCGTCGAAGATCCACGACCAGACATAGGTTCCGGTCACAGCCGGCATCGCCCACGCGATCATGATGACACTGGAGACGATCCCGCGAAGGATCGGGCCCAGCTTGGCGAGCAGCAGAGCCACCAAGGTTCCCAGCACCACCGTGGCAGTCACGGCCAGGATGGCGAAAACTACTGTGTTGGGCAGAACCACCTGCCACAGTTGGGCCGAGCCCAACACGTCGGCGTAGTTCGCGCCGCCGTTGAAGTTCCATGTCCCCGACACGATCTGGCGCAGTCCGTAGTTTTGGAATGACAGCAGGACCACCTTGATGATCGGCCACCCGAGCAGTGCCCCGATGACGATCAAGCCGGGGGCGAGCAGTGCCCATGGTCGGATCAGTTTGGACGTACGGCGGCGTCTGGCTTGGGCTGCTCCTCGGCGCGGTGACCCGCTGGTCGCTTCAGCGGGTCGCGGCGCGGAGCCCGTGGGGGCAGGCGATTGGCCCGCCCCCACGTTCTTCAGTGTCGACTCAGTCATGGATCTGGGACTAGTTGCCGGCGTTCAAGACGCTGGTCATCTCGTCGGCTGCGGCCTTGGAAGCCGCGGCGACGTCCTGTTTCTCTGACAGGATCGACTGCATCATCGTCACCGTGGTCTTCTTGGCCTGAACGGCGCCGAAGGCGGGGGACACCGGAACCGAGCCGCCACCGTCGACGAACTGTTTCACGAAGGGCGCGACCAGCGGGTCGGAGCTCTTCAGGGACGCCTCCAGCAAAGACTTCTGGCCGGGGAAGTAACCCGCCTGAGCGCCCCACTGCTCAGCGAAAGTCCCGGTGGTCATCATCTTCATGAATTCCCAAGCCAGATCCTTGTTCTTCGCGGTGGAGAACATCGACAGGTGCGAACCGCCGAGAACGGACGGCGCGATGCCGCCGGTCTTGGCCGGGATCGGAGTGGCAGCGAACTTGCCTTCCATCTCCGGGCCCTTTTGCACGATCGTCTTCGGTGTCCACGAGCCCATCAGCGCCATGCCGATGTTGCCGGCGGCGAAGGACTCCAACACGTTGGCCTCAGTCCAAGTGGTCGCGCTGGCGGAGGAATAGCCCTTCGCGGCCAGACCGGTCCAGAAGGACAGGCCTTCCTGGGAGGCGGTGGAGTCGAGTTCCGACTTCCACTTTCCACCCGACTCCGAAGCGACTTGGCCGCCCGCGCCCCACACCCAGGGGTAGACGGTCATCTCGGCCGAGCCGGGAACCGCGATGGCGATCTTGTCCGGGTAGGCGGCCTTGATGGCGGCGGCAGCGGATTCGATCTCAGCCCATGTGGTCGGGGGTTTGAGGTTCAGCGCGGTGAACATCTCGGTGTTGTACATCAGGGCGCGAACCCCGGCGTACCACGGCATGCCGTACTGCTTGCCGTCCAACTGTCCAGCGTCGGTCAGGCCTTTGACGAGGTCAGAGCCGAGATTGGACGCCTTGATGTAGTCGTCGATCGGAACCAGTGCGCCCGCGCCAGCGAACTCAGGAGTCCAGGTGTTGCCCGTCTCGGCCACATCGGGGGTGGTACCACCGGCCATGGCGGTGGTGAAACGGTCATGAGCATCCGACCAGGCGACAAGCTCGACCTTCAGGTCGGCGCCAGTCTTCTGCTTGAAGGCGCTCGTGACGTCGGCCAGGAAGTCGTCGGCCTTCGGATTGGTGCCTTGCATGATCCACACAGTCAAGGTCTGTCCGGCGGCGTTGGCCGGGGTTGAGGGATTCGACGAGGCGGGATCCGCGTTGGGCTGACCGCCGCTGCATCCGGTCAGGGCGAGGCTTGCCACAGCGGCGAGTGTCACGCCTTTCATCCAGGGGATGGATTTCATGATGTCCTTTCTGGCGGTCGGACCGCCGTTGTTCTCGTCGGCGTCTTCACCGACGAGTCAGAGTCTGTGGGTCTCAAGCCTGACGGAGGACTTGAGCACGGTTCCTCGTCTGCCTGAGGTCGATTCCTCACTGAGCTCGATTCGCCGTCCCACGGTGAAAATAACTTTCACATGTGGCTCTTGGTATGAAATCCTAGCGTCAATTCGCGCTCGTGCAAATCGTTGACCACGGGCGAGTCTTTCCTCGCCGATCCGAGTCACTAGCCCAAAGATCATGGCACACTTGGGCTGTGGTCTGGGTGATAGGAATCGACATCGGCGGCGGTGGCGCGCGGTTGCGTGCCTGCTCACTGACCAGTTCTGACGTGATCGAGGTCGCGTCCTCGACCCCACTACAGGTGAACTCCGCTGGATCGACCGCCGCCGACCTGATCGGCGAAGTCGCCCGACGATTCGACCAGGCGCGTGGGTGTGAATGTGGTACGAGCGCGGTGGAGCGCGGGTCGTCACTGGACGCCGGTCGAGCGGGTGGACTGGGCGGGTCGGGCCAGCGCTGGTCGGGTGCGCTGAGCGCGTCGACCCCCCTGAGTGCGGCGGGCCAGTCGACTGCTCAGATCGCCGCAGTCGCCGTCGGCGCGTCCGGGGTGATGAGTCTGGTCCCGGCCGTGGGTTCGAGTGTGGTCGGGGGGTACGACCCTCGGGTCGAGCCTGGCGCTCCGCAGTTCGAGGGTGACGCAGTGGTGCGACCGCCAGGCGACGCCACGACCAATCGTGACTCCCGTCAAGCTGCGCCTGAGCGGGATCCCCGCCATGACACGATCCACGCCGCGCTGGCGACTCACTTTTGCGTCCCTGTGACAGCAGTCGCCTCAGACGCTGTCACCGCCCATCTGGGCGCGCTCGGCGGACGGGCTGGCGGCGTGGTCGCGGTCGGCACCGGCCTGGTCGGATTGGGCACCGACTTCGACACCATCTGGCATCGCGTCGACGGTTGGGGCCACATCCTCGGCGACCTCGGCTCGGGCGCATGGATCGGACGGCAGGGCCTGCAAGCCGCGCTCGCCGCCGTCGATGGACGACCGGGGGCGTCGGCGTTGGTTTTGGAGGCGGCCACGCGATTGTACGGTCCACCGACCGGTTGGCCAGCCATGATGCAGACCCGACCCGATCGAGCGAGCCTCCTGGCCAAAGTCGCTCCGCTGGTCGGCGCAGCCGCGAAGAGCGGCGACGGTCCGGCCCGTCGCATCCTACGTCAGGCCATCCGGCACATCGCCGAAGCGGTTTGTGCGACGGTGTCGCCGAGCGTCATGGGGGGTTCCGAGCGCGACTCCGAGGCTGTCACGCTTCCCGCGGTGGCGTCGGTCACTGGCGGCGTGTTGAACCTCGACGAGCGCCTGTGGGAGAAGATGACCGCTCAGGTACGTGAAATCCGACCAGATGTGACGGTTGTGCCCGCTGTCGGATCCCCGCTGGATGGCGCGATCTTCCTCGCCCGCGCGTTGGCCGAGGGTCGCTGGAGCGCCCAACACGCTCCGTGGATCACCTGGCGTCGTCACGATCCGACCGGGTCGGTCGATGAGGTCGCGTCGACCTCGCGCTGCCCAAAACCGGCCCAACCTATCGGGTCGCGTCCCGCCTCGACCTCGGACTGCCACGCGACAGGAGGCCCAGCATGAAAGATCCACGACCTCAAGACACCGCCACCGACGTGTTGGTCCGCATCCGCCAGGAACTGCCGCTGCTCAGCCGGGCCGAAGCCCGGGTCGCCCGTACGATCGTCGACAATCCGGGCGCGGCGGTGAATGAGACGATCACTGCTTTGGCGACGCGATCAGGGGCTTCACAAGCCTCAGTGGTCAGGTTCTGCCGTCATCTGGGGTACGACGGCTACGCCGAGTTCCGCATCGGCTTGGCGCAGGCGACTTCGCGGCAGGAAGCCGAATTGGAACGTTCCGGCCTGACGGCTGGGGACATCGACCCGACCGATGGGGTCGCCGAGGTGGTCGCCCGGCTGGCCTATCAGGAGGCGCGGAGCATCGAGGACACCGCCCGTACTGTCTCTTTGACCGAGTTGGAGCGCGCCGTGGCCGCAGTCGATCACGCCGATCACGTGTTGGCGGTCGGCTATGGCGCCAGTGCGGTGACGGCTCAAGACTTGGCTCAGAAATTGGTACGAATCGGGCTGCCCTGTGTCGCCCCGGCCGACTTCCACCTGCAACTGGTTTCAGCCAGTCTGGCTAGTTCGCGGACGGTGGCGGTGGTCGTCTCCTACGGTGGTGCGACCGCCGAAGCGATCGAAGTCGCGACGCTGGCCAAAGGCAAGGGCGCGACCGTCATCGTCATCACGAATGTTCCGAACTCCCCGCTGGCAGGCCTGGCGGACATCGTGTTGGCGACTGCCGCCAGCGAGTCGCGGTTCCGCGCTGGTGCTCTGGCTAGCCGAATCGCACAGTTGGCGGTGGTGGACTTCCTGTTCGTACGCCTGGTTCAAGCTCGATTCGACGACGCTCAGGCGGCATTGGCCACGACCAGAGAGGCATTGCAGGCGCACCGCTGAGCAGAATGTTTTGGGGTACGGCGATGGGGTCGGCATGGTCCCCTGTGATGGGGTGGCCGAGCACCGGCCCTCGGGTCGGAGGGATCGGGCCTGACTAAACTGATCGATGGCTTCTGACGGTCCCGACCCCCCCCGGGTTAGAGGGATCGGGCCCCGAATGGTGTGTCGGAGGCTGTTCGACAGGCCGACCCTCCCTGGGTTAGAGGGATCGCGGCAATATGGCAGAGAAACCCGTTCGAGCTGCCCTCGACCCTCCCTGGGTTAGAGGGATCGCGGGTACTGCCCGGCGGACAGTGGCTTTCCCGAGCCCGGGCTCCTGGTTGGGATGATGGCTGACCGCGCCCGTGGACCGTACCGCCGATGCCTTGGCTGCGTCGTGCACGGTTCCCATCGGGCCCGCGCCTCAGCCAACGGCCACGAACCATGCACGATTCATGCTCCCGTGCCTCGGCTCGCATCGTACGGCTCGGCGCGGCGCACAACAGCGCAATATCGTCACTTGTGAGAGGTGATGAGCGGTTTTGCCCTGTTATGAGGCCCGGCGGGGCTGTTTCGGGCCCATAACCCATCCCAGATCGTCACGCCGACTGGGAAATCGACGATATTGCGCTGTTTTGAGTGGTGGTTTGGAGCCTACGTCAGTCCTCGATCTTGCGACCTGGGTTCTTGGTCCCATGTTCGTACGGCCTGGTGCCGACCGGCCCCTGTCCGCAGCCCGAGTTGGCGGTGGTATCGGCGATAGCCGACCCCCGTTCTCGCCGGCCCTTGTCCGCAGCGGTTCGAGTTGGTCGGCGACACGGGGGTACGGTGCGGGCTCACGACCCCTGAGTCAGAGGGCCGCCCCTTGATGACATAACCCTCCCCGATTGGGGGTACGGAGGGCCCTGGTGTGAGCTTAGGGAGGGTTGTGTCGCCGAAAAGGGCGAATTTGGGCCGAAATCGCGACAGAACCCTCCCTAAGATGATGAGTGGGGTAAGCGGAGGCCATCTTGGGGAGGGTTGTGTCATTCGTGCGGCCCGCCTCGGCGGTGGCATCCCCGAACATCACGCCCCGCGCTGGACGCTCGGCTGGACGCTCGGTCGAATTCACCCCACGCTCCCACCCCGCGAAGTGCGTCAGTGATGACCGAGCACGTGAGGGACGTTGGCGCGTAGGCGAAGCGCCTCGGTGGGGATTGAGCGAGGGTGAGTGGCGCCACAGCACTTCCGTACAACCGTCGGCAGGGTTATTATAAACAGGCGTACGAAATAAATCGTCGGCACTTACAGCGATGCCCAGGGCGGCACTCCCCGTCGGCGCTCACGGTGACGCCCAGGGCGGCACCTACGGCAGCACTCCCTGGCGAGCGCGCGCCAGGAGTGCGTAGGAACGTACAGGATCCGCACCAGGAACCACACCGCCATCACATCGTTGGCACACGGCGATCATCCTTGAATGATCCCCCAGGATCGAGTTGCATGTATTTCGGACGTGTGTTTATTATTATCCATGGATGGCGCAGTTCGTGAGCCATGGATGACCCGGTGTTGGGAGTCCATGAACCACGGGATGTCCACCCATGGATGTCGCAGAGTCGCCTCGTTCGACGCTTCGAATCCACCTCCTCAGGCCGTACCCACGCTGTCATTTGGCAGAGAAAGGCAGATCAATGTTCACCAGCACCACTGACCCCACCCACACACTCGACCAGGCATTGCGCGACCGCGCGCGCCAGGTGCTGCCTGGCGGAATGTACGGCCACATGGCGGCTCGTTTTCAGGCTCCGCAGTTCCCGCAATTCATGGATCACGCCGAAGGGGCGCGAATCTGGGACGTCGACGGCAACGAGTATCTCGACCTGATGTGCAGCTGGGGGCCGATCCTGCTCGGTCATCACAACCCGGCGGTCGAAGCAGCGGTCGCTGAACAGAACCAGCGGGGTGACTGCATGAGCGGTTACTCTCCGCGCATGGTGGAGTTGGCCGAGCGGTTCACCGACCTGGTCCCTCACGCCGATTGGGCGATGTTCGCCAAGAACGGCACCGACGTGACCACTCTGCTCTGCACCATCGCTCGGGCCCACACGGGGCGCGACATGATCTATGTCGCGCGTGGGGCTTATCACGGGGCCGCTCCGTGGTGCACCCCTCATCCGGCTGGCGTGACCGCCGCCGACCGTGTCAACCTCGGTCACTTCGAATACAACGACCTCGACAGTGTCCGGGACGCGATCCGTGGCAATGAGTCTCGGGTGGCCGCGATCCTCGTCTGCCCGATCCGTCACGACAGCCACCGCGCCGAAGAGACCGCCACCCCCGAGTTCGCCCGCGGCGTACGTCAACTCTGCGACGAGATCGGGGCCGTTTTGGCGATCGATGAGGTTCGTACCGGCTTCAGGATCGACCCACACGGCGCGTGGGAGCAGTACGGGGTCCGCCCCGACCTGACGGCGATGTCGAAAGCGATCGCCAACGGGTACGCTCTGGCTGCCGTGTTGGGCGCTGACTTCCTGAAAAAAGCCGCAGGATCGATCTACACCACCGGCTCGTTCTGGTTCTCCGCCAACTCGATGGCAGCCTCCCTGGCGACGATCGAGCAGGTCGCTCAACCGTCGTTCATTCAGAACCTCAACGCCGCCGGGGCCCGGCTGGCCGCAGGGCTGACCCAACAGGCCGCCGCCCAAGGATTCGCCCTCGACGTGTCCGGTCCGCCCGCACTTCCCATGCTGACTTTCGCCAACGACCCAGATCGGGCTTTGGGAGCGGCCTTCGCCACCTGCGCTGTGCGCCGTGGTGTCTTCCTCCACCACACCCACAACTGTTTCATCGGCAAAGCCCACACCCCTCAGATCATCGATCAGATCCTGCAGCGCACAGCGGTCGCTTTCGAGGACTTGGCCATGAGTCCCCAGGCTGAAGGCTGGACCCCGGTCGCGACCAGCCAGGATGCCGACAATGCCAAGACGAGCAAGCTGGGCTGACCGATGACAAGCCGCGACGACCTGATCGACGCACTGGTCGAGGGCGCTCGTACGTTGGATGCCCATCGTCTGGTGGTCGCCGGTGCGGGCAATGTGAGCGTGGTCGACGGGCCTACGATCCTGATCACCCGGTCAGGGGTACGCTTCGCCGAGGCCACGCGGGCAGACATCACCGAGGTTGACCTGGCCAGCGGGGCCCATTCGGGGCCTCGCCCCTCCTCGGAGACGGAATTGCATCGCGGTCTCTACGGTCGTACGGACGCTGGCGCGATCGTCCACTATCACGGGATCTACTCGAACGCGGTCGCTGCGGTGACCGACCATCTTCCCGCCATCCACTATTACATCTGCGCGCTCGGCGGATCGGTTCCGGTGGTCGACTATCACCTGTTCGGCTCGCGGGATCTGGCCGACGCGGTCGGTCGTGAAGCCACAGGCGGCCGATCGGCGGTTCTGCTGCGCAACCACGGCGCGGTCGTGTGGGCCGACGATCTGGCCACGGCGGTTGAGCGGACTTTAGTGTTGGAGTGGCTGTGCGAAGTGTGGTGGCGCTCGACATTGGTCGGCGCGCCGGCCATCTTGACTGCGAGCCAACTCGGTCAGGTCCGCGACCAGAGCGCGCGGTTGAAGTACGGCGCCCGGGCGGTCGCAGACCCGAGCGTTCCGATGGCCGCCCCCACGCCCACCTCGGCCCAATCCTCACCGGCGGGCCAATCTTCTCCGCTTCAGCGGATCACCCCCGACTACTCACCGAAAGAATGATCATGACAGCCGTAGCATCCCCGGCGGCGCGCGCTCCCGAGTCGACGATCGACCGGCCAGGCGCTGAACCGGCCACCACCAGTTGGATTCAGCGCTTCCACGAGTCGCACTTGCGACGAGTCGGTCCGTCCGTCTTGGTGATCCTGCCCTTCTTGGCCTTGTTCGCCATCTTTTTGTTCTGGCCGATCGCGTCCATGCTGATGCGCAGTCTGAACGCCGACGGCTTGGCCAGTTTCGACAACTTCACCTTACAGAACTATGCCCAAATCTTGACCGACGACCTGCTGCTCAAAATCGAGTTGCGGACTCTGCGTCTGGCCTTGTTCACCACCGTGTTGACGATGGCGATCGGTTTCCCCATGGCGTACCTCCTGTCGCGGATGAAGCCGAAGATCGCGGTCATGCTCCTCCTGCTGGTCCTCATCCCGTATTTCGTCCCCACAGTCGTGAGGCTATTCTCCCTCACGGTCACTCTCAGTCCGTTCGGTCTGATCAACTCGATCACCCAAGCGTTGGGCTGGGGCAAGTTCGATCTGCTGTTCAACACCCAAGCCACTCTGCTCGGCATGGTGGTCTACCAGTTGCCGATGATGACCTTGCTGCTCTATTCCGGCTTGTCGCGCATCGACACCAACCTGATGGTGGCCGCGCGTACGCTCGGAGCCCGTCCGTCGAAAGCGTTCTTCACGATCTATCTGCCGCTGGCCTGGCCGGTGATGCTGTCGTCGATGCTGCTGATCTTCGTCTTGTCGCTGAGCTTCTTCCTCGTCCCATCGATCCTCGGCGGCGGCGACAACGCGACCATGTCGGTGTTCATCCGACAACGGGTCGAATACTTCCAATGGGGTCAAGCCGCCACGATGGGCATCGTTCTACTGTTCACCACGTTGACCGGCTATATCCTGTCGATGCGGTTGGGCGGTGGCGCGTCGGTGTCTCTGGCTGGCGCGATCAGCACCAAGGGCATCACCGACCGCGAGAAACTGCACGGCACGCCGGCCACCTGGCTCTGCGCGTTCATGTCGATCATCGGCTTGATCCTGCTGCTGGTTCCTGTCCTGCTCGTCTTCCCGCTGGCCTTCGGCAAATCCCCCCGAGTCATCTTCCCTCCTCGAGGCTTCACCTGGGATTGGTTCGCCTCTGTTCTGACGACCAACGACTGGATTCCTCCGCTGCTGAAAAGCCTCGGCACCGGCTTCGCGGTCGCCCTGCTGGCGGTCGGCATCGCCTTGTCAGTCGCCCGTTTCCTGCAACGCATCACCAAACCGGCCATCCGTTCCCTCGTCCTCGGGTTGGTGTTCGCTCCGATGGTGACCCCAGGGATCCTGCTGGCTATCGGGTTGTACGACGTGCAGGCCCAGCTGGGGCTGCTCGGCCATGGCATCGGCCTGATCTTGGCCCACACCGTGATCGCTCTGCCGCTGTGCTTCGCCGTCATCAACTCGGCATTGGCCGGTTCAGACGTCAACCTCGAACACGCCGCCTGGACGTTGGGCGCCTCACGTGTCCGTACCTTCTGGGACATCGTGGTCCGCTCCAAGATGGGGTCGATCATCGGGGCGGGCGTGATCGCCTTCATGTGCTCATGGGATGACGTCATCATCGCGTTGTTCCAAACCGGACTGCAGAAAACCCTGCCGGTCACCATCTACCGCTACCTGGAAACTGGGGTCGTTCCTCAGGTCCCAGCTATTTCCAGCCTGCTCGTCCTCATGGTGTTGGCGGGCATGGCCATCTGGCTCATCTTCACCCGTCGGGCCGAGCGCCGCGCCAAGCCAGTGGCCGCGTCGACGTCCACCCCGGCACAAGAAAGGAACTGAATCATGACAAAGACTTCCACCTCGAAGGCGTCTTCCACCACCGAACGTACGTCGGCCCAAGTCCAGATTGAGTCTGTGGCTTGCGGATTCGATGGCAACACCGTGTTGAAGGACTTGGATCTGAGCATCAACCCGGGGGAGTTTCTGACCCTGCTGGGCCCATCGGGCTCCGGCAAGACCACGCTGTTGCGCGTCATCGCCGGTCTGATCGACCCAGAGCGCGGACACGTCTACGTCGACGGGCGCGACATCACCAAATTGCCAGCTCAGGATCGCGACCTCGGATTCGTGTTCCAAAACTACGCCCTGTTTCCGCATATGACCGTCGAACAGAACTTGGCCTATCCGCTGAAGATCCGCAAGATCGCCGCCGACAAGCGTCGCGCCCGAGTCCAAGAGATCCTCGAACTGGTCGAGTTGACCGGTTTCGGGTCGCGGTATCCGGCGCAGATGTCCGGTGGTCAGCAGCAGCGGGTCGCGCTGGCCCGGGCATTGGTCCACAATCCCCAGGTGCTGCTGTTGGATGAGCCGCTGGGCGCTTTGGACCGTCGGCTGCGCCAGCAACTCGGCCGTGAACTGCGCCGGATCCAACGCGAGACGTTGACGACCGCAATCTATGTCACCCATGATCAGGAGGAAGCTTTCGTCTTGTCTGATCGGGTCGGCATCATGTCCGATGGCGTGCTCGCCCAGTTGGATTCCCCGCTGGAGTTGTATCGCCATCCGGCGAACCTGTTCGTCGCCTCCTTCCTCGGCGACGTCAACATTCTGCAGGGCGTGGTCTCGACCACCCCCGGGGTGGTCGAAGTCGAAGGGTCGGCGCTGACCTGTGTCAGACGCGAAGACTTGTCGGCCGGAGAGTCGATCGCGGTCATCGTCAGGCCAGAACATTTGATTCTGCGCCCGGCCAGCGGTCCGCTGCCGGAGAATGCGTCGTACCTGACCTCTGCCAAGATCGAGGACGCCTACTTCCTCGGTCAGTCCTATCGGGTCCAATTGAGCTGGTCCCAAAAAGACATCACCGCCGACATTGACACGGAAGGCTACCTGCCTTCTGTCGGCGAGATGGTGAAAGTCGGCGTCCATCAGGGCGTCGCGTCACTCGTGCGCAGCTGAATGGCTGGCACACCAACAATAACCAGATAAAAACCAGGAGGTATTCCATGGGTATCATTCGTAAGGCGAGCCGGGCGACGCTGCTTGGGTTCGTCGCAGTCGGAATGGCGGTGAGTCTGGCCGCGTGCGGCTCGACCCCCACGCCTGCAGCCGACAAGACCACTCCAGCAGCCAATGCCGGGGCGTCCTCAGCGGCCGCCGGTCCGAGCGGCGAGCTCGTCTATTTCGACCTCAGTGGCGGCACAGCCATCGAGGCGTTGTCCAAAGGCATCTTCGCCAACTTCACGAAAGAGACCGGCGTTCCTGTCAAGCCCGACTTCGGCCAGCAGCAAGCCAAGCTGCGTGCCGCCGTCGAAGCCAAGCAGGTTCCGTGGTCGCTGGCCCAGGTCGGCTTCCTGCCGACTCAGGACAAGTCCGTACTGTTGGAGAAGCTCGATCCGTCGATCGTTCCGTTGGATTTGCTCCAAGAAGGAAGCTATGACGAGTACACGATCGAGTACGGGGCCTTCGGCCTGGCTCTGACCTATTCGTTGCATGACTTCCCCAACGGTGGTCCACAACCGTCGAAGATGTCTGATCTGTTCGACACCGCCAAGTTCCCTGGCAAGCGCTGCTTCATGGAAGACATCCGCGTCGGCTGGGTGCTGGAAGCCGCTGTTCAGGCTGACGGCGTGGCTGGCAAAGACATCTACCCGATCGACCTGGATCGGGCGTTCAACAAGCTCGCCACGATCAAAGATCAGACGGTGTGGGCGTCTTCCCCGGCCGTGTTGGTTCAGAACTTCGAGAACGGTTCCTGCGCGATGGGCATCATGTCCACTGGCGCTGCCTTGGGCATGATCGAACAGGACGGCTTCGAAGCCGCCATCAACTGGAACCAGGGTGGCTATGCCAGCTCCGCGTGGGGCATCCCGCTCGGCGCGCCGAACCCTGAGGCGGCCCAGTACTTGCTGAAAGCCATTCTGACCGACACTGCTGGTCAGAACCTCTACACCGAGGCTGTGGCGTCCCCGATTCCGACCGGTTTGAAGAACTTTGACTACTCTTCGATCAAGGACCAGTCTGTTCTGCACTACCTGCCGTATTCGGACAACATCAAAGACTGCACCAAGCGCGGTTCGGCTTGGTGGCTGGAGCATCGCGACGAGATCACTGACCGGTTCAACCGGTTTGTCGCCAGTTAGGACGATCCTGATCAGCGGGTTCGGCGGTTCGACCTCCGTCTCTGGCGGACGAACCCGCTGATCAGGCCCCGGTGGGGTCGACGTCGTGCCTACTGGCGTCGACCCCACTCTTCGACCACATCAGGGTGGGAGTTCCTCGCCCCCACCCACCGGGGCCGTGGACCTGCTCGCGCGACGCGTGAGGGGGCGGCCCCTTCGACCACATCGGGAGCGTGGCTCCCTCAATCGATCCGCATCGGATCACGAAAGGACAATCATGGAATTCCGGGACGCGACCGCATCGGTCGATTACACCGGTTTCGACACCGAGGCGCTGCGTCAGCGTTTCCTGTTGGAGAACATCTTCATTCCCGGCGAAATCACGCTGTCGTACACCTTGGAGGATCGCATCGTCCTGGGTGGAGCCGTTCCGCTCGATCAGCCGCTGGAACTGACCGCGCCGGCTGGCCTCTACGCCGACTATTTCTGCCAGCGCCGCGAGTTGACTCTGACCAATTTGGGCGGGGCCGCCGTCATCACAGTCGACGGCGTGGCGCACGACTTGGGCCGCGAAGACGTCATCTACATCGCGATGGGTTCGCGCGAAATCCAGTTGGCGTCGGTCGACCCGAGCAACCCCGCACTGCTCTATGTTTTCTCGGCGACAGCGCATTCGGTCCATCCGACCACCGTCGTACGCCGCGAGGACGCGATGACGACAGAGGCTGGGGCGGACGTGTCCGCCAATCACCGCATGATCCGCAAATACGTCCACATGGATGGCGCGCGCAGCGACCAGATCGTGTTGGGGATCACCAGCCTGGAACCGGGCAGCGTGTGGAACACCATGCCATGTCACACTCACATTCGGCGTACCGAGATCTATCTCTACTTTGGGCTCGGCGACGCGGACCGTGTCGTCCATCTGATGGGTCGGCCCGATCAGACGCGCGACCTCATCATGGCCGAGAACCAGGTCGTCATCTCGCCGGCGTGGTCGATCCACACCGGTGTCGGCACCAAGAACTACGCCTTCATCTGGGCGATGGCCGGTGAGAACCAGGAGTTCTCCGACATGCAGGTCGTGGACACCACAAACCTGCGCTGAGTAGGGCGTACGGCCAGCGGGTCGTACGTTCGGCGCGCAGTGGGTCGCCCGTTCGAGGCCGGTGTGCGATGGACGGTCATGCGAAGCGGCGCCGCGGGTTTCTTGTCCCTGCGACGTCGCTTTGGCATGTCTGTGGTCGGTCTCGGCTCGAGCGCGTCGGGCACCCCCGGCGCATCATGGGCGATGTCTCGGTTTTGCCGGAACCTTCAGAATTCGTCACGGTCGTACGCTCCAAGTGGAGTTGGGTGCTGGTGCCGTACGGGCGAGTCGAAACGGGGCAAAATCGGAGGATTCGCGGGTGACAGAGCGGTTTTGCCCTGCTATGGAGCATTCTGAGGCCGATTCGCGTCGAAATCGGGGCAAAACCGTTGAGACGGGCTGTCGGAGTTCGATTTTGCGCTGTTTTGATGCCGGGGACTGACACCGCGCTCGCGCCTCCGCGCTCCCTGCGCTGCGCTCCGGCGACCCCGGGGTGGGTCCCGTACCTCCACCGCGCACCCCCACCTCGGGCGCTCCCGCGCGTCCACCCCGCCCCTTCATTGGCGTACGAATACCGGAGCGACTAGGCTTTCCGCATAGTGTCATCGTGGGGGCCGACTCTTTGGGGAACAGCATGGACGATACTGGCAACACCGTCGTGGTTCGCCCTCGCCTGCTGAAAACCTTGGCCCCGATTTTGCGGCGACGACGTGCGGGCATGGTTCTGCTGGCGATGTCGCGTACGATCTTAGGGTTGGCTGAGGCGGCGGTGTCAATCGCGCTCGGCTGGGGTGTCGCCGCGATCACTGTTGGGGATTGGACGCGGTGCGCTTCGGCTGTGGCCGCGATGGTGGGCCTGGTCGCACTGCGCATTCTCGTCAGTTTGGGGTCGCACACGTTGTCGAAACGGATCGAGGTCGAAACTCAGTTGGAGTTGCAGGCCTCGATCGCCTCGGTCGCGCTGTCGAAGGATCTCGGTGTGATGTCGACCGCAGCCGGTCGGTGGCTGGAAACGATGGACGATGACGCGTCGACGGTGGCCAACGTGCCGCGCATCGTGGTCTCGATCATCGTCGCCTCGATCGTCTATCTCATTGTCGGCGTTTACGTGTTGACCATGTCGTGGGTGCTCGGTCTGGTCTGTTTGGCTTCGGCCGCAGTCCTGTCGATCGGCGTGCCGAAGCTGACCGACGCGTTGACCGAGCGGTTGACCCCGCATCGTGAGGACGCGGACGCGGTAGATTCGTACGCCGTCGACATCGCGATGGGCCTTCGTACCCTGCGCGGTTTGAACGCGATCGGAGTGTTCCGGCGGCGCTACTATGACGCGTCGGATCGGCTGCGGGATTCGGGTCTGGCTCTCGGGCGGATGCACGCGCTGGTTGAAGGAGCACGCGTGCTGCTCCCCGCGACGACCACGCTGGTGATCGTCCTCATCGGTGTGGCGCAGCTGCAGGCCGGCGTCATCGACGTGGCGGCCCTGGTGGCGTTCTATGGGCTGTCGCTCTACCTGGTCGAACCGATGGACACCCTCGTCGCCTCACTGGCTGAAGTGGCCGAATTGCGCGTCGCCGCCACCCGCGTGGCCGAGGTCGTCCACGGCAGCCGGTCGTCTGAGAAGGACAGTGCTACGCCCGACCCAGCGTTGGCGAGGTCGCGACCTGGCGGCGAACGCGGTGGTAGGCCCTCGTCGGCGTCCGCTGACACCCCCACCGCAGAACGGTTGTCCGGCCCGTGGGTGTGTGAAGCCTGGGGGTTGAGTGCTACGCCGGGCCAGTTCACGGTGGTCTGTGGCGCCGAGGGGCGTGACGACCAGATCGCGCTCGATCTGGGATCCCTGCTGGGGCCGACGTCGAGCATTGGCGCGACGCGACTCAGTCCGTTGGGGAGTCAGCAGTGGCGCGCTGATGTGGTGGTCGCGATGGGTGACGACGATCTGTTCGACGGCACTGTGGCCAGCGTGGTCGGGCTCGACCGCCCTGGGGTGGACGTGGCGGCCGCGCTGGGCGCAGCCTGCGCCACTGACATCGTCGACTCGTCGACCGAGGGCGAGAACCGGGTCGTCCTCGATGGCGGGAAGAACCTGTCCGGCGGTCAGCGGCAACGCTTGGGTTTGGCTCGCGCATTGGCGGGAAGCCCCTCCTACCTAGCGTTGGTTCGGCCGACGACCGCCGTGGATGTGGCCACCGAAGCCGCCATCGCCGCCGCAGTGTCCCATGCCCGTCGCGGGAAGACGACGATCGTCATCAGCGACTCTCCAGCCTTCGCGGTAGTGGCGGACGCGATCGTACGGCCGCGGGCGGCGTCACCTGAGCAAGTCGCCGGACACACTCCGCGCGAACCGGAGAGGGAGTCGCGCTCGCCGTCGTCCCTGTCACCGGAGCAGGCCGCCGCTGACCCGAGACCGAAGCCAAGCGGGGATGACGGCTCGGGGCCCAACTCGCGCCGCGATGACCCCGACCGCTCGCGCCCTGACCAAGACACCGCCGAGCAGGTGATGCCATGACGTACGCTCTGCCCATTCAATCCGGGCCCGCCTTCCGCGCTGATGTGCGCGGTTTGGTTCGCCAGCACTGGCGTCACCTCGTTCCTCTGCTGATATGGCACGGTCTGGCCGTGGCGATGGGAGTCGTCGCGGTGACGTTGTTCGGGATCGTGGTGGACGAGTCGACTCGCGCGGCCTGGGACGCCGCTTGGCGATCGGTGATCGTGGTCGCCGTCTGCGTGCTCGGGCAGGCCTTGTTCACGGTCGCTGCCGAATCGGCGGGGTTCCGCCTTGGCGAGGGCCTGTTCCATCAACTGCGGGACGAATCGGTCACCGGCTTGTTGGAGCAACCGCTGCTGGATATGGAATCGGCCACGGTTGGCGAGTTGACCAGTCGGGTGGCCGACGACGTCGACGACGTGTCCGACGCTGTCAAAGTGGGGTTTCCAGAGGCACTGGTCGCCACCGTCACGCTCGTGTTCGCCACCAGCGCGGCCTTCGTCATCAACTGGCGCTTGGCTCCGGCGTTCGTTCTCGGCTATGTCTGGTTGGTCGCCGCGACCGTGTGGTACGTCAAACGTTCGACCCCGGCGTACGACGCCGAGCTTCGGGCTCATGCCGATCACAATGGCGCGGTGTTGTCGGCGGTGCGAGGCGCACGAACCGTGCGACAACTCAACCTGGGTTCGTGGCTGGCGACCAGAATCTCTCGTCGAGCCGACGCGGTTCGGGCGGCGGAATATCACACGCTGTTCCTTCAGCGACGGTGGTTCCCAGCCGCACAGGCGGCGTACTATCTGCCCTCGGCGCTGGTGCTCGGTTGGGGCGGGTTTCTGGTGGCGCGGGATCTGGCCAGCGTCGCCGATGTGGTGGCGTTGGCGCTGTACAGCCAGATGATCGTCAACCCGCTGGATGACCTGCTCTACTGGACTGACCAGTTCCAGATGGCGTCGCGCGCTTTCCGGCGCAGTCGCGGTTTCGCTCGGTCGAGGGCGGCCGACGGGCCGGGCGAACCGAAGCGGGTGGCCGCGCAAGTGATCATCGACGACGCGAGCCTGGAGTATCCAGGCGGACATCATGGAATCCGCGATGTCACGGAGCGGTTCGAACCAGGGACTTGGGTCGGGGTGGTAGGGCCGTCGGGCGCTGGCAAATCCAGTCTGGGCCTGCTGGTCGCCAACCTGGTTCCGCCGGTGGAGGGCCGTGTCGAGATCGTCGGCGAAGAGTCGGGGCAGGCACGGGTTCTCTACGTGTCACAGGAGGGGTACGTTTTCGCCGGGTCGATCTCGGACAATCTCCGTTTGGCTGATCCGAGCGCCACCGACGACGACATTCAGGAGGCTTTGACGGCCGTGGAGGCTGACGGGTGGGTCGCCGATCTCGACGACACGACCGCGACGACGGTCGGGATGGGCGGCGAGCCGCTGACCTTGGCACAGTCGCAGCAGTTGGCCCTGGCGCGGGTCTGGTTGGCGCGCCCCGACATTGTGGTGATGGACGAGGCGACGGCTGCTCTGCCAGTTGATCAGGCGATTCGTGTCGAGCAGGCCGTACGCCGCCGGCTTTCCCGAGCTGTCGTGGTGGCGATCGCCCACCGGCTCCACACCGTCCAGGCGGCCGATCGGATCCTCGTCGTCGACGGCGGCCGAATCACCCAGGAGGGCACGCACACCAGTTTGCTTGAGGCTCCGGGATTGTACGCGGGGCTGTGGGCGGCGTGGAATCGCAGTCGCGGCGCCGTGAAACCGGGACAGTGAACGCACCTGTCACCGCGCGATCAAATGCGTTCGCGTGAGAACTTGATGTAGTCGGTGGTGTCGATGGTGACGCAGGCGAAGTGGCGATGCCAATCGGAGTGCCAACCAGGCACGCGGATGACCTGATGAACGGTGCCGTCGGCGAGGTCGGTTTGGATGATCGTGCCGTGGTCGCGGAATGCGAGAAGATACCACTGGATCATCGGGTGCGCCATCTGCGCGACCGTCGGAATGTGCGGGGTGAGATCCTCCAACACACGGCGGGCGGCGCTCGGCTCGTGGTGGCGCACACGCAACCCATAAACCACGTAGTCATCGTCATCAAGCATCGGCTCGAGCATGTCGAGGAAGTCGCGGTCTTTCATCGCTGGCCACCCTTGCCGCGTGGACGTCGCGCTGTCCTGCGGCAGGCCGACGTGGTGACGCGTCTGGCTGATCCCAATGACAGTCTTGGTGAATTCACGAAGGTCACAATAGTGTGTCAGACCCCATCGTGCAATGAGTCCTGTCGGAGTGTTCTCAGGCGACGGAGCAGTGGGTGCCTTGAACCTCTCCGCTAACCCAGGTATACACTGTGGTTGTGACAACGACAGTGATGAACGTCAAAGTGGATGACGGCCTCAAGCGTGACGCCCAAGCGCTGGCGAAGAGTCTCGGGATCCCGCTGAGCGCTGTGGTGTCGAGCGCGCTCAAAGCGTTTGTGGCCGCGCGCGAGGTCACGTTCTGTGAAGACGAGCACCTCAATCCGACGGTCGAAGCCGAGTTGCTCCGCTTGTCAGCCGACGCCGGAGCAGGGCGGTGGGAGGGTTTCTCACCCAGTTTCACCACCGCTGCCGAGGCCGCGGATTGGCTGAAAGCCGCCGTGGAGTCCGAGGCCGACGCGTGAACGTCCGTTTCTTTCGTCGGTTCGTCAAACAGCTCGCCAAGCTTCCCCGCAGCGTCCAGGCGAGCACGTACGCCCGTATCGAGTTGATGATGGTGAATCCAGATGATCCGATCCTTCGTCGGCGCCGATTGAAAGGTGCGCTACGTCATCTGTGGAGCATTGACATCACCGGCGACGTTCGTGCCCTCTACGAGATCGTCGACGGTCAGGTCATCGTCTATCAGTTCGTCGGCAGTCGTTCACAGCTGTACGGCTGACCGACGATGAGGAGCCGCGGCCTGCGGCTGTGTCCCCTTCGGGCCGCTCTGGATGAGTGAAGCGACCCACCTGTCACCAAAAGCTGACCGACGTCGTGGTGGCGTACGGCTGAAACGCGAACGCTTCGACGTACCGGCTGGTGTCGGGTCTTAGGATCTGCACCCAACCGTTGCCTTCGGCGGCGACGGCCAACATTCCGGCGGGTCCAGGCGCGATGACGCGCGGGGCTCCGCGCAGCGGGATCCAGTCGGTCGCCCGGGCCTCACCGTCGCGGATCTGGTGGACGGCGAGGCCGTTCAATCCGCGATGGCCGACCAGCGCGATCGAACCATCGGCGATGTAGGTCAGATCGGAGGCCTGATTGTGGCCTACGTGCCAGGGTGGCAGCGAACTCCAACCGTGCGCGTCGGCCCCGCCGAATTCGACCAGACTGTGAGCGTCGAGCAGGTGAAGCCGGTTGGTCAGCTCGGTGTTGACGGCGATCACCCCACCTGTGACGTCGGCCAAGTGCCGCGGTCCAGATCCCGGCGGAGCGACCCAGGTCGCCGCCAATGACCCGTGGCGATAGCGGCGTACGACGTCCGCGCCGAAGTCGGCCACGTAAAGGTCGTCGCCGATGATCAGGCTCGAATGGGCGTGGCTGGTCTTCTGGCGCTCGTGAACGCTCGAACCGAAACCTTCGATGACGCCGACCGGGCATAGCGACCCGTCGACCTGCCACCGATGAAGTCCGACCTGGCCTTCCCAGAAGTGCGACACCGCGATCAAGGGATCTGTGGCCGTGCTCTGAGCCGGATCGGCGATCTGGGCAGTCGAGTCGGTGGACGCGGGTCGCCTCGCACTGCGCGCCAGATGCACTGGGATGGGGAACGTCGCGACAGTGTGTGTACGCACGAGGTCGACGCCCCCATTCGTGTTCGACCGCAGGGCGAAACTGTCCAGCGCGTGTCCGTCGGGATTGCGGGAGGCTCGTCCGAGCAGGACGCCGCGGTGTCGATCGGGCATCAGGCATTGGGGCGCTGACTCCAGGTCGAGCCCTGCGACCTCCTGCTCGGCGAAACCGTCGCCGAGCGCTGTCACGCGGTGAACGCTCAGTCGGTGGCGGCCGTCGGAGGTCGTTCCCGCGACGACCATCCAGTATTCGTCGTCGGGCGGATTGAGCTGCCCGACCGGCGATGTCGATTCGGCGGTGACACCGCAGACTGAGGGTTTGGCCCAGCCGAACGACCCATCGTCGCACCGCCGTGCCACGCCCGACTCGGCGTCGTGCTCGGACGCCGAGTTCACGGTCGTCGCCATGTCAGACCCGCGGCGCGCCCTGGTATCCACCGGGTTCGCGCTGGAATTCGGGTGTACGACGCGTGGCCTGGATCTGACCCCAACGATTGCCTTGGCCGATGTCTTCCCCGCCATAGGTGATCGGCAGCGGCATCCCGCCGTCGACCGGCAGAGTGACGCCTGTGATGTAAGACGCCTGATTTGACAGTAGGAAAGCGACCGCGGCCGCGATGTCGGCCGGGGTTCCGGTTCGTCCAAGCGGGATGTCGACCGCCAACCGACGGTAGACGTCGGGGCGGTCGAAGACTTCGATCGTCCCAGGTGAGACGGCGTTGACGCGGATGCCGTACTGGGAGAATTCGAGCGCCAGCGACTGAGTGGCGCGATGCAATCCGGCTTTCAGGCCGCCGTAGATCGCGTCGACCGGGTCGGGGCGAAGCCCACGAACCGATCCGATGTTGACGATCGCTCCCGATTGGCCTTGGCTGATCCAACGGTTGGCGACCTCTTTGGCCATCAGCAGCGGACCGCGGAAGTTGATCGCGTAGACCGAGTCGATGTCGGCGACTTCGAGGTCTTGAATACGTTCGGAATAGCCTCTTCCGGCGTTGCAGACGAGCGCGTCGACGCGATCCAACACCTGCCAAGCCCGCTCAACCAGCTCAGCGGCGGCGGTGGGGCTGCGGAAGTCGATGTCGACGGCGGTGACTTTGCCACTGGGGCAGGACGCGACGACTTCGTCGGCCAAGTCCTGCTGACCTAGGTGGGAGAAGACGACGTCGTATCCGTCGGCGACGAGCCGGGCGACGATGCCGGCTCCGATGCCACGGTTTCCGCCGGTGACGATAGCCCCCGGCGTTGGGGATGGGGTCATGTGTGGGACAACCTTTCGATTTCTTCGTCGACAATCTGAAGCATGTCGGCTTGGGTGATTTGTGTTTCGCTCAGCATGTGTCGCACGCTGAGCCCGTCAATGAGCGCCAACAGACGCTGAGTGACGAGTTCGGTGTTGGTGTCTGCGGTCAGCTCGCCCGCCTCATGGGCCTGGTCGACGTACCGTTTCATGGCTTCGAACAGGGTGCCGTCGTTGTTTCGTTGAACGGCCAGCAGGCGCGGCTGATTGGCGGCTTGGCCCCAGAACACCACTTCGAGGCGGGTCTCGGTCGCACGAGTCTTGTCTAAAGGCAGGTTGTCGACCATGAGCTCACGCACCGCGGCCAGCCCGGTCTTGTTTTTCAGCTTGCGGGTCCAGCGTTTGCGGATCGTGGTGTGGGAATAGCGCAAGGCTGAAGCCACGATATCGTCACGGTCGGAGAAATAGTGGGCCAGGGAACCCGTGGACCATCCGGACTCCTCGGCGATGACACGCATGGTCGTCCCTTCGACGCCATTACGGGAAATGACACGGATGACGGCTTCGAGCAGTTCTTCGCGACGTTTGTCGTGGTCAACGATTTTCGGCATTATAGGTCACCTTCGTTTCGGTGGGTTGATATGTCAACACAATAACAGGGTTCTCCTGTCCCTTTCAGGCCGCTGCTTGGCTTGTGGAACGCGAAGTTTCACCCATGTGCTCACTCTCTTCACTCAGTCGCGCCACCACCGCTTCTGCGCTCAGTCCACCACCGTTGGAGCCGAGTCCGCCCAAAGTCAACGCCGCCGCGGCGATGCCGTACGCGGCCGCTTCACGGATCTGGTGTCCCGTGACCAGGCTGGTGAGCACTCCAGCGGAGAACGCGTCGCCGCAGCCGGTGGAGTCGACGACGGGGACGTGGTGGGCGGGCAGGCTGAATTCGCCGTCGGCATCCACACCGACCATGCCGTCGGCCCCGCAGGTCACGAGGACGGCTTGAGCGCCGAGCGCGTGGAGGGCGCGCGCCGCTTCGATGACGCTGGGCTGACCGGTCATGGCTAGCGCTTCGGAGTCATTGGGCATGAACGCGTCGACATGGGGCAAGTAGTCGGCCATGAGGCTCATGACGTCGGGACGGCGTACTCCCAAGCAGTCTGCGGTGACGACCAAACCAGCTGTACGAGCGTCACGCAGCAGCGCGGTCATGTCGGGTCCGTCGAGCCCGGGCAGTGAGGCCAGCCCGCCCAGATGCATGCCATCGGCGGTGTCGAGCAGGTGGCGTGGCATGTGGGCGCTGGTGAAACGGTGGCTGGCGCCGGGGCAGTGCCAGGCGGGGCGCGAACCGTCGGGGTGGATCGGCAGAATGGAGGCCGAGGTGGGTAGACCTGCCATCACGGTCAAACTGGTGGTGTCGACTCCGCCGTCGTTGAGCAGCTGCGTGAGGAAGGCTCCGGCGGGGTCGTCACCGATGGTGCCGACAGCCAGTGTGGTCATCCCGAGAGCCGCCAAGTCGTGGGCTGTGCCGCCGGCGGTTCCTGCGGCGGTGATGGTGATCTGGTCGATCAGCGCTCCGCCGGGCGTGACTTGGGTGATGGGACGACCCAGAATGTCCAGGATATATATCCCCACGCTGAGGACGACGGGCTTGCCGCCGGTGTGAGTATTCATCGGTGACCTTTCTACCTTGTCGAAGCGGGGTGTTGATCCGCTTTTGACTTTTTATTTAACACACTCGATCATTATACTATAGACCCGAGGGCAAGACCTCGACGACATGAACTTCGATCGCCATGAAGGCGAACGAGGCGACAAACAGAATGAGGAATCACAATGTACGTACAGATCGCACTACTCAAATGGAAGCCAGAACTGACGGCCGAACAGATCGACCAGACCCTGGCGCAATATTCTCAACTGAACGACATCGAGGGTGTTCTCGACGTCACCACCGCTGAGAACACTTCCCCGTGGGCTCGTGGCTACACCCACGTCATCTACATCCGGGTTCGCGACGACGCCGGAATGGCCGCGTTGAAAGCCGATCCGCGCCGCAAAGCCTTCTCCCAGCAGGTCGACGCCATGGAAGAACACGGTCTCGGCATCGCCTTCCAGGCTCCTGAGGCTGGCAAGGAGATTCAAGCATGAGCGCCACCGAATCCACCGCGTCGGCGACTCCGGCGATCGTCTACCACGGTGTCGCGACCATCGAGATGCCCCAGGCCACGCTGTCGGCCAGCGCGCCTGACGCCGACGTCTACGAGTCGTCGCTGCTGATGTGGCCGCGCGGCCTCAAAGGCATGATGATGGCCGGAGTGTGGGAAGCCTGCCCCGGTCATCTCAACGGGCGTCGAGTCGGGTGGGCGGAGATCTGCTACATCATCGAAGGCTCGGCCACCATCACCACCGAAGGCGGCGCGGTCGAAAAGATCGGGCCAGGCGATGTTCTCGTCCTGCCTGAAGGCTGGCGCGGCTCCTGGGACATCCACGCCAAGGTCCGCAAGTTCTTCGCCTTCCAGCGCTTCGAGAACTTTCAGGCCTAGTCACAAAGGAGACCGGATCATGACACACCCCATCTTGCAGGTGCTCGACACTTCGTACGGCGACATCACCGTCGAACTGGAAGCCGCCAAGGCCCACGGCGTCGACGTGGTCGATCGCGACGACACCAGCGTTCAGGCCGACGGCGTCTTGGTGCAGTACGCCCAGATCACCGGCGAGACTCTGGACGCTCATCCGACGTGGGCAGTGGTCGGCCGCTATGGCGTCGGCTACGACACGATCGACGTCGCCGCGGCGACCGAACGCGGGGTGGCGGTGGTCAACGTTCCGGATTACTGCGAGGAAGAGGTGGCCACGCATGCGGCCGCGCTGGTTCTGGCCTCGGTACGCCGGATCCGCGAAGCCGACACTCTGACACGGGCGGGGGGTTGGCCGAATTGGCATGACCTGCTGCCCGTGCCAGCGCTGTCTGAGGCGACATTGTCGCTGATCGGCGTCGGCCGCATCGGGCGCAAGACGATCAATCTGCTGCGGGCGTTCTTCGGGCGCGTCGTGGCCTACGATCCATACGCCCAGCCGATCGACGGCGTCGAAATGGTCGACCTCGACACCGCAGTGAAAGTGGGCGATGTCATCAGTCTGCATTGCCCGCTGACCCCGGACACTCACCACATCATCAACGCCGACCGCTTGGCGATGATGAAACCCCACGCCCACCTGGTCAACGTCTCGCGGGGCGGCTTGGTCGATTCGGTCGCCCTGGCCGCCGCTCTGCGCGCCAACGCCTTGGGCGGGGCTGCCGTCGATGTGTTGGAGTGCGAGCCCCCGAGCCCAGATGATCCGCTGTTGAGCGCGCCGCGTCTGACGGTCACCAACCATCTGGCCTGGTACTCAGCCCGTTCCGAACCGCGTCTGCGCTCTCTCCTGGCGTCGCGCTGTGCCGGAATGCTGGTCGGGGTCGACGCTCCGTCGGTGGTCAACCGGGCCGGTTTGGCTGCCCGGTTGACCACTGCGGAGAAGGCACGCTGATGTCCGCGCGTGGGGTGTCACCGGTCAACCCGTTCGATTTTCGCGGCGCCTCGGTGATGGTCACCGGGGCCAGCCGCGGCATCGGAGCGGCCTGCGCCCGACGTTTCGCCGAAGCTGGGGCCGACATCATCGGACTGGCGACGTCGACGGAGTCCTTGGCTCAGACTCGGGCTGTGGTCGAAGGGTTGGGTCGCCGATTCACCGGATTGGCCGCTCATTTGGGCGTACGGTGTGAGGTGTATCGCGTCTTGGCTGACCTTTGCGACCATGTCCCGGACGCGCTCGTCCACGCCGCTGGCATCAACCGGAGATCGCCGGTCGGTGAATTCCCCGACGACGATTGGGATGAGGTCTTGGCGGTCAATCTGACCGCGCCGTTCATTTTGACCCGTGAGCTGGGGCGCGGGATGGTGGCTCGGGGCAGCGGGAAGGTCGTCTTCCTGGCCTCGATGCTGTCGTTCCAGGGCGGTTTGACCATTCCGGCGTACGCGGCGAGCAAGGGTGGGATCGCCCAAGTCACGAAGTCTTTCGCTAATGAGTGGGCGCGCTTGGGCGTCAACGTCAACGCGGTCGCTCCAGGCTACGTCGACTCCGACATGAACACCGCGCTGAAGAACGACCCCACCCGCCTGCGCCAGATCAGCGAACGCATTCCCAGTGGGGTCTGGGCCACACCGTCCCAGATCGCCGACGCGGTGATGTACCTGTGCTCACCGGCCGCCAGCTATGTCCATGGCACTGTTCTTTGTGCTGACGGGGGATGGCTCGGCCGGTAGTCGCTGCGAAATGGGTCGATGGAGTGCTGCGGGATGGGCTGGTAGGAACCTGCGAAATGGGCCGGGCTCCCCACAACCTCGTACCGTGATGCCTTGTGGGGGCTGTGGATGCTCGACCCGCTTCTGGCCTGGCTGCCCACCCACAATCGTCTCGAACGGCTCGTGCAGGGGCCCAAGCTTTTTCTGGACGACCCGGCGCGGGCTTGCCGACTTCTGCATGTCAGCGCCAGTCAACTCCTCGCGGGCAGTCAAGGGGACAAGAGTGATCTTCGGCCGGGTACCCTCCTTGGCGCGTTGTTCGAGCATCTAGCCACGTTGTGCGTTCGGGTCGCGGCGCAGGCCGCCGGAGCCGAGATCTTCCACATTCGGACCTACGGTGGCAACCACGAGGTCGACATGATCGTTCAGGCCGACGACGGGCCCGTGCTGCTGATCGAAGTGAAGCTTGCCCGGATCGTCGTGGACGTCGATGTTCGCCACATCCTGTGGCTGCGCGAACGGCTCGGCGACGATTGTCTCGACGGGATGGTCATCACCAGTGGTGAGTACGCCTATCGTCGCCAGGATGGAGTGGTCGTGGTCCCACTCGGTCTTCTCGGAAAGTGAGCTGGGGCGAGCGCCTGGCCTGCTTGCGATGAGGTTCTTCGCAGGCCAGCAAATCAAGGGGGCCAATCAGCGTCCTCACCTGTTGGGGCGCGGTGTGCTTGGATGACTGAGCCAGAGTTATCTATGTTTTTGTGTCACATGTGACACAAAAACATAGATAAAAGTGCATCAATCATACACAAAATGGCAGATAACGGGGTAGACTCTCGTTATGGAAATCCGGCGCAAGGTAGAAGACGAGCTTCTCGCTTGGAAGAAGCGCCCGTCGCGCCAGCCCCTTCTCTTGCTCGGTGCCCGCCAAGTGGGGAAGACCTTCACTGCTCATCACTTCGGACGCCAACACTTCGCCAAGCTCGTCACGGCCAACTTTCAAGCCGATTTGGCGCGGCTTCGCCCTCTGTTCGACGCCTCCCTCGAACCAGACCGCATCATCGAAGATCTCGGTTATCTCACTGAAACTGCGATCACGGCGCAGGACACGTTGATCATCTTTGATGAGATCCAACTCTGTCCACCAGCGTTGACTGCCTTGAAGTACTTCGCGGAACGCGCTCCGCAGTACGCCATCATCGCCACCGGAAGCTTGTTTGGCGTCTCGATCCACCGTGAAGAGCATTACACCTTCCCGGTCGGCAAGGTTGACACGCTCCAGATGCACCCGCTGGATTTTGAGGAGTACCTCTGGGCGCAGGGCATGGAACTCCACGCCGAGGGAATTCGCCGCGCTGTTGAGCGCTGTGAGCGCTTCGCCGCCCACGATGACATGGTGCGTCAAGTACGGCGTTACATGATGACCGGTGGACTACCCAGAGTCGTGACCACGTACATCGAGACAAAGGATTGGTCCGAGACGCGACGAGTGCAGCGTGATCTGGCGTTGTTGTACGCCGCCGATATGGCGCTGTACGCAGATCCGGTCGATTCCGTGAGGACTCGCGCGATCTGGGAGTCGGCCCCGCGCCAGTTGGCCCGCGACACGAGCCGCAAGTTTAAGCTGGCCGACATGAAATCTGGCGCGCGTTTCCACCAGTACGACGCGGGCTTCGCCTGGCTTGAGGCCGCCGGGCTCGTCCAGCGGCACTATCAGGCCGAAGTGCCCTTCGCGCCGTTGCGAGCCCGGGACGACGGCACCTTCTTCAAGGTCTACCTCTTTGACACGGGTATCCTCGCGACTCAACTTGGCATGTCAGCGCAGGTGTTTTGTAGTGACCAGGGCTATACGCGCATCGCGAGTTCCTTTTGTGGCGGGATTGCGGAGAATTACGTCAAGCAGGCTCTCACTTGCGCAGGACTGAACTCGATGTACTGGAGCAGTGGGAATGCCGCTGAGATTGATTTCCTCACGGTGGACGACACAATGGTTGTCGTACCGATGGAGGTGAAGTCCGCCGACACCATTCGCTCACGCAGCCTGGACAGTTACCGCCAGCATTATCACCCACCTCGCGCCATCCGGCTCAGCATGAAGAACGTCGGACAAGAGGACGGGCTGGTGTCACTGCCGCTGTATTCCGCGTTCTGTCTTCCTGACGTGCTCCGATCTCGTTAGACCCCGACATGGTTGATGCTACCTTCGCTGCGCCTGGCTTGGCTATGTTTACTGGCCATTTGAGACAGCGCGCTGCGATCGGAGGCGCGCATCGTTGAGCGCATCGGGAGTCGGGTCGCCGCGCTCCCTCGCGTAGCGTTCGCTCCGCACTGCATCGCTCTGTGCCCTGGTGTGGGGAGTTCTCCCCATTGTGGTGTGGTGTGGTGGGTGGGATGCTTTGGTGTTGTCGGGATGGCATGGTGTTCATTCCAGTTTTGACAAGGAGTGTGTGTGATGGCGAATATTCAT
>JAITVK010000007.1 GCA_031285845.1 Propionibacteriaceae bacterium | reverse complement strand
GTCCGCGAATGGTCAGGAGCGGAGTTCAGGGGGTCTCGGTCTTGTTCGGCGTATGAATTGGGGCAATATCGATCGTTGGGAGTCGAGTTTGTCGATTGGGTATGGGATATGGACTGATTCGGGGGCTGTGGGCAGTGGTTTCGGGGCAAAATCGTCGGTCGGCCTGCGAATGAGTCGATTTTGCGCTGATTCGTGCCGGGGGAGGATTCCGCCACCGCGCTCCCCGCGCGACGTGCCCGACCTGCCACCTCGCTCAGTGTGCGCCGCGAGCCCGCGCGGCGCACACTTTCGTCGTACTCCACCGCGCCACTGCACTCCGCCGCACTCCACCGGGCTGTGCCGGCGACGTGCCCGCCATCCCGCCGCCGCCCGCCGCGTTCCGCCCTCCGCCCGCCGCCGCCCGTCATCGCGCGCCGCCCGCCGCGTTCCGCCGCCCGCCGGGCTGCGCTCCGCGCGACGTCACCCGCGTCGCCGCACCCGACAAGCAGCGACCGAAGGTAGAGGTTTCAGTCGATTTGCGACAACAAGTGTGGTTGAAGGTCACGGATCCGTAACAGTTTCGTCTAGTTCTTGCGATGTTTCTGTCGGTAAATTACGATGAATGCATCGGTAGATACGTCGGGGTGGCGTACGAACCGAGGATCAGACGCTCCACTTCGGTGGGACTGAGTAGACGAAGGAGTCCGATGGTGGGCAAGGATGACGCGGCTTGGTGGCGTCACGCGGCGGTCTATCAGATCTACCCGCGCAGTTTCGCCGACGCCAACGGTGACGGTGTCGGCGATCTGGCCGGAGTGATCTCGCGACTGGACTATCTGTGCGCCCTTGGTGTCGACGCGGTGTGGTTCACACCGTGGTACGTCTCACCGCAGGCCGACGGTGGCTACGATGTGGCCGACTACCGTCAGATCGACCCGCGTTTCGGCAACCTCGACGACGCCACCGAACTGATCGCTCAAGCCAACGCGCGAGGGATTCGTACCATCATCGACATCGTGCCCAACCATGTCTCCGACCAGCACCCGTGGTTCCAAGCCGCGTTGGCGGCGGACCCCGGCTCCCCCGAGCGTGCTCGCTTCTGGTTCCGTGACGGCAAGGGTGACCATGGCGAGCAGATTCCGACGACATGGCAGTCGAGTTTCCGAGGTCAGACCTGGACTCGGACGACCAACCCTGACGGCACGCCCGGCCAGTGGTATCTTCATCTGTTCACCCCCGAGCAGCCCGACGTCAATTGGAACAACCCTGACGTGAGGGCCGAGCATGAGGCGATTCTGAAGTTTTGGTTCGATCGTGGAGCAGCGGGCGTACGAGTGGACTCCGCGGCGCTGATCATCAAAGATCCGACCTTGCCGGATGTCCCCGAGGGCGAGATTCCCGCTGGTCAACACCCATTTTTGGATCGAGACGAGATCCATGACGTCTACGGGGCCTGGCGCAGGATCGCCGACGCGTACGACCCGCCGCGGATTCTGGTGGGCGAGGTCTGGCTGGCTGACGCGGCCCGCTTCGCGGCGTACCTCGTGCCGGGCCAGATGCACACCGCCTTCAACTTCGATTTCATGACCCGGGCCTGGAGCGCGACCCAGTTGCGGGCCTCGATCGTCACCACGTTGGCCGCTCATCGCGAAGTCATGGCCCCGGCGACCTGGGTTCTGTCCAACCATGACGTCACCCGACCGGTGACCCGTTACGGTCGAGCCGACAGCTCCTTCTCCTTCGAGGCCAAGCGGTTCGGCACGCCCACCGAGCTGGAGTTGGGCACGCGTCGCGCGCGAGCGGCCATTGTCTTGGTGGCCAGTCTGCCGGGCAGTTTGTACGTTTATCAGGGTGAAGAGTTGGGACTGCCCGAGGATGAGGAGTTGCCCCTCGAAGCGATCGAAGACCCGATGCACTTCCGCTCTGGCGGGGTCGATCCGGGTCGTGATGGCTGTCGGGTTCCACTGCCGTGGACTCAGAGCGCTTCGAACAACTTCGGCTTCTCGACCGGGTCATCCGACCCCTCGAGCCAACCGAGCGTGGCGACCGCGTCCCCGAACCAGCCTCGGACGGTCACTGACTCCCCGAACCCCGCGCCCTCCTGGCTGCCTCAACCCCGATGGTGGGGTCGCTACGCGGTCGACGTCGAGCAGGACGATCCCAACTCTATGCTGACGCTCTATCGGCGCGTGTTGGCCTTGCGCCGCGAATCGCCGCAGTTGGCGAACAGCCCGCTGACGTGGATGGATGGCCTTCCTGACACGGTGCTCGGCTTCACTCGGGACGACATCTGCTGTCTGGTGAACTTCGGCGCTGAGTCCTATCCGTTGCCCGACGGCGACCTGCTGATGTCCAGTGCCCGCCTCGACTCCGGCGTCTTGGGAACCGACCAAGCCGCCTGGATCCGCTTGACCGCTGATCGTACGATCTCGCCAAGGAAGGGGGACACGCCTGTCTGACTGTCTCAAGGGGCGGGCTGCCTGACAGCGGACCTGCCTCACCGCCGACGTGGAATCCAAGCCACGGTCACCCACCGGTGACCATCACACTCAACCAACAAACACAACAACAAGAATCACACAAAGGAGTGATCATGAACAGTACGAAGAAGAGCCTGGCGGTTCTGGGTTCAGCCATGGGGCTGGCCCTGCTCGTGTCCGGCTGCTCCAACAACACCCCCGCCAACACCACGACCCCCGATTCGACCGGTGGCGACTCCGGTCAGGTGACGCTGACCGTCGTCGGTCTGAAAGCCGGTTCGACTCCCGAGGCCTATCAGGGCCTGGCGCAGCAAGTGTCTGACTTTGAGGCGAAGAACCCAGGGATCAAGATCGTGACCATGGACTACGAATGGAAGGCCACCACGTTCGCGGCCGACCTGGCCGGTGGAACTCTGCCGGACGTCTATGAGATCCCGTTCACCGATTCCAAGACACTGGCGGCCAACAACCAGATCGCCGACCTCAACTCCTATCTCGACCAGTTCCCCTACAAGGGTGGATTCAACGACGCGGTGTTGCAGTACGGCAAGGGCACCGATGGCCATGTCTACGCAATCCCGGCCAAGTCGATCTACGGCATCGGCATGCACTACAACCGCGACCTGTTCACCAAGGCGGGACTTGATCCTGACAAGCCACCGACCACGTGGGATCAGGTGCGTACAGCGGCGAAGGCCATCGCCGACAAGACGGGCCAGGCGGGCTTCTGTCAGATGACGTCCAGCGGGACTGGTGGGTGGCAGTTGACTGTCGACACCTATTCGCGCGGCGGTTCGGTTGAGACGGTCGGCTCGGATGGCAAAGCGACCGCCACGGTGACCAATGACGCCACGAAGGCCGCGTTGCAGTATCTGAAGGATCTACGCTGGACCGACAATTCGATGGGGTCCAATTTCACGTACGACTGGGGTTCGATCAACCAGGCGTTCGCGGCCGGTCAATGCGGGATGTACACCTCCGGTCAGGATGTCTACGTCTCCTTGGTGCAGTCCAATGACATGGATCCCAAGATCTACGGCCTGACGATGATTCCACAAGACGGCCCGAAGGCTGGGGTCCTCGGTGGTGGAACCTTGGCCGCTGTCAACGTCAAAGCGACTGACGCGCAGAAAGAAGCCGCTGTGAAGTGGATCACCTACTACTATCTGGATCGCTATTCGAATGAGGCTGCCGCAGTGGCTCAGGCCAAGTTGACGTTGGCCAACGATCAGCCGGTCGGTGTGCCGGAGTTGCCAATCTTCTCCGACGCCGATTACGCCAACTACCAGGAGTGGATCAAGCCGTACGTCAACGTCCCGCTCGACCAGATGACCAACTTCACCTCGAAGATCGGCGACGCGACGCTGATCAATGAACCGCCAGTGGCCACTCAGGACGTTTACGCCTCCCTCGACCCGGTGGTCCAGGCTGTTCTGACCGACCAGAACGCCTCGATCGACAGCCTGCTGAACGACGCCAACGCCGTGGCTCAGCGTGCGATCGACAAGGCTGCGGCTGGCGAAGAAGAGTAGCCTGCCACACACTCGGTGGGGGTCGTGTCCGTGCGGCCCCCACCACCTTCGACTCACCACAGATCAACAGTGAAATCCCAGCTCAGGAGTGACATGATCGCAACAGCATCTGACACGAGCGAACCTCGTTCCGCGGCAGAAGGTTCCCCGGATCGATCCACCGGCGCGCAATCGGGCGGCCCGACTCCTCGGGGCTCGACCAGGGCAGGCGCCGACCACGGGGGGGTCCGTTCCGGTTCGGCTGAGCGTGGACGGGTCCGAGCCCGTTCGACCCGGCGGGGCGCGAAACTCGCGGCGGGCTCTCGCAGCAAGGCGACGTCGTCGCGCGGCGGATCGGGCTTGACTCGATGGGTCCAGCGTGGTGGATTGACCACGGTGGTGTTCGCCCTGCCGTTGATCATCATCTTCGGTGTCTTCTCGTGGTATCCGATCGTCCGGTCGTTCGTGATGGCGTTCCAGAAGACCAACCTGGTGACGACCAAGTGGGTCGGATGGGAGAACTTCGCCTGGGTGCTGACCGATCCCGATCTGCCCAAAGCCCTGATGAACACCGGATACTTCCTGCTGTTGGCGTTGCTGATCGGTTTCCCGATCCCTCTGATCGGCGCGGTGTTGATGAGCGAAGTCAAGAAGATGAAGGGGCTGTTCACTATTCTGGCCTACCTTCCGGTGGTCATCCCGCCGGTCGTGTCGGTCTTGCTGTGGAAGTTCTTCTACGACGGACGCCCCGAGGGGGTGTTCAACACGTTGCTCGGCTACATCGGGTTGGGCCCCTTCCCCTGGCTGAACGACAAACACTGGGCCATGCCCTCGCTGGTCCTCGAAGCCACCTGGGCTGGCGCTGGGGCGACGGTGATCATCTACCTGGCCGCGCTCATCTCCGTCCCCGCCGAGTTGTACGAAGCCGCTGAGCTTGACGGCGCGGGGATTTGGAAGAAGATCTGGCATGTCACGTTGCCGCAACTGCGCGGTGTTTTGTTCATCACTTTCATCTTGCAGATCATCTCCACCGCGCAAGTCTTCCTCGAACCGTACCTGTTCACCGGCGGTGGCCCGAACAAGGCGACACTGACCATCTTGCTGATGATCTACAACTACGCTTTCGGGGCCTCACTCGGTTCCGATTACGGATCAGCCACCGCCTTGTCGGTCATGTTGGCCATCGTCTTGGCCATCTTCTCGCTGATCTACTTCCGCTTGACTAAATCATGGAGCAAGTCATGAGCACTCTCACCATCCACAAAACCCGCAAAGCGGTCACCAGCAGCCGTGGATTGATCTCTGATTTCGAGCGTCGCAAGCCGGGGATCCGGGTCAGCGTGGCCGGGGTCAACGTCTTGCTGTTCCTGTTCTTGATGCTCGCCTGCCTGGGGCCGATGTATCTGCTGGTGAAATCGGCGGTCACCCCGACCCAAGACACGCTGCGCGCGCCGCTGTCGTTCTTCCCGAACGGCGCGGCCTGGGACAACCTGGATCAGGCGTGGAACCATGTCCAGGTCAGCCGCTACTTCCTCAACACGATCGTCTTGGCCGTCGGCTCGTGGTTCTTCCAACTGCTGGTCGCCACCACCGGTGGGTACGTCCTGTCGGTGTTGCGTCCGAAGTACGCCGGGGTGCTCAACGCGCTGGTGGTGTGCACTCTGTTCGTGCCTTCGGTCGTCCTGCTCGTGCCGTTGTATTTGACGGTGCTCAATCCGCCGCTGCTGGGAACATCGTTGTTGAATTCGGTGTGGGCGATCTGGCTGCCCGCCGGGGCGTCCGCGTTCAACGTGGTGCTGGTGACCCGTTTTTTCGACTCTTTGCCGAGAGAGGTGTTCGAGGCGGCGAAGGTCGACGGCGCTGGTCCGTTCTCACTGTTCTGGCGTGTCGTGCTGCCGATGTCGAAACCGATTCTGGGAGTCGTGTCGGTTTTCGCGTTCATCGCCAGTTGGAAGGATTTCCTGTGGCCGATGTTGGTTCTGAAGAACCCGGAGGTCCAGCCGCTGTCTGTTCGGCTGCCCGCCATCCAGGCTCAGACCGATCTGGGTGTGTTCCTGGCCGCCCTGGCGATCTCCACCGCAGTCCCGGTGGTGTTCTTCCTGGTGTTCCAGAAGTTCTTCTTGTCAGGAGCGGGCATGTCCGGGGCAGTCAAAGGCTGACCTGGAACAGATCGGCGGCCGCTGTGGGCTCGACCTGGGGCGAACGGTGAGACACAATGGGGGTGTGACGAACACTTCACCGATCCCAGCGCCGCTGCCGCCCAGCGGGCCAACACGCCCGGCCAGGGCCAAGCGCTCGATGTCGTGGGGATGGTTGGTCGCGTTGATCGTTCTGGTCGTCGGGGTCGGCGGGCTGGCGCTGACGTACGTCATCTCCAACGCGGTCGCCACCACGTCGTACACGGAGCGTGTTCAAGCCGGTGATCAGGTCGCCACGATCACTATCGCGGCGATCGGACTGGACGAACCGGTCCCCGTCCTGCCCGGGACGAGTTTGGAGACTCTGCGCCACGGCGTCGGGTGGTACGAGACCACTGCCGGGCCGGGCGCGGTCGGCAATTTCACCGTCACCGGGCACCGTCTGGGCTGGGGCGAACCGTTCGCGCGTCTGGGCGAGTTGAAACTCGGCGACCAGATCAGCGTCCAGGTTGGACTCCAGACGTACACCTATCAGGTCGTGTCAGAACCCACGCGCGTGAAGTACGACGACGCCTCGGTGTTGGCTCAAGTCCCTGGCGCGATCGGTCAAGCGCCGACTCATTCGCTGATCACCTTGGTCACCGCTGCCGATCTGCTGTGGTCCCCGGCCCGTGTGGTGGTGGTGGGTGAGTTGGTGGCCTGAGCGTCCGGTCGATGGATTTGTCGATGCGACTTCTGGCCCGGGCTGCTCGCTACACTGGTGGCCATGTCTGATCGTCGCGCACTGATTGATGCTGTCACTGCTTTGGCTGTCGTACGCGGTCGCGTCACGTTGGCTTCTGGCCGCGAGGCCGACTACTACGTCGACATGCGCCGAGTCACCCTGGATGGACGCTCCGCACCGTTGGTGGGGTCGGTGATGCGGGAGTTGACCAGCGATTGGCGCTACGACGCTGTGGGCGGACTGACGCTGGGGGCCGATCCGGTGGCGACCGCGATGCTGCATTCGGCTGCCGGGGCCGGTCAGGTCTTGGACGCGTTCGTCGTACGCAAGCAGGCCAAGACTCATGGGATGCAGCGTCAAATCGAAGGCCCTGACATCGCCGGTCGGCCGGTCTTGGTGGTGGAGGACACCTCGACCACCGGTGGTTCGGTGTTGGAAGCGGTCGAGGCTGTACGAGCGGCCGGCGGCCTGCCGGTCGGGGTGGCGGTGGTCGTCGACCGGGCCACCGGCGCGAAGGAGCGCGTCGAAGCGATGGGATTGGAATATCGCTTCGCTATCGGATTGAACGACCTGGGGTTGTGAACCCACCTGCGATCCGGCCTGGGACCATGCGGTCGCCCGGGCGGTGTCGACGCGCTGGATCGATTCGAGTCCGGCATCCAGATCACTCCGCGGGCGCGCGATGCCGCGCCGATGCGACGCGGACCGGGTCATTCGATTACGATCACTCCGCGGGCGCGCGATGCCGCCCGGTCCGATCGTGGCGGTGTGCTCCTGCTCGGGCCCGCCGTACCGTCTGATTCGCCCGACCTCGTTGTCGCGTCGGAGCGTCTCGTGGAAAAGAATCCGGGTTTTTTCCGGGAATAGGGAATCATTCGGGTCGCAGCGGCGTTGGTAGAATAGTTACTCGGAAAAGTGGCGAGTTTTGGCTCGCCGATGAGGAGATGGAATGTTCGAAAGATTCACGGACCGAGCGCGACGAGTCGTCATCTTGGCTCAGGACGAGGCCCGCGCGATGAACCACAACTACGTTGGAACAGAGCATATTCTTTTAGGTTTGATTCATGAGGGGGAGGGGATCGCCGCCAAGGCGCTCGGGCAACTGGGCATGACATTGGAGGCGACCCGTGTCCAGGTGGAGGAGATCATCGGTCGCGGCGCTCAGGCGCCAGCCGGTCATATCCCGTTCACCGCTCGGGCGAAGCGGGTGCTGGAGTTGTCTTTGCGGGAGGCCCTGCAACTCAACCATCCGTACATCGGCACTGAACACATTCTGCTCGGCGTGCTCCGCGAAGGCGAGGGTGTGGCGTCGCAGGTCATGATCAAGATGGGTGTCGATCTGGGGCAGGTGCGCGAGACCGTGTTGTCTTTGCTGTCGGGCTTCCAGCAGAACAAGCAGGCCGCGATGGCGGGCGCGCCGGAGCGGTCGACTAACACCACGGGGTCGAAGATTCTCGATCAGTTCGGACGCAATCTGACCCAGGCCGCTCGCGAAGGCAAGCTGGATCCGGTGGTCGGGCGCGGCAAGGAGATCGAGCGGGTCATGACTGTCCTGTCTCGACGCACCAAGAACAACCC
Organism: Propionibacteriaceae bacterium; assembly: GCA_031285845.1. Taxonomy (GTDB): domain Bacteria; phylum Actinomycetota; class Actinomycetes; order Propionibacteriales; family Propionibacteriaceae; genus WQYJ01. The sequence continues at coordinate 163,937 of JAITVK010000007.1, read as the reverse complement.
TGTTCTGGTGGGCGAACCCGGTGTGGGTAAGACGGCGGTGGTCGAAGGGTTGGCCGAGTCGATCGTCCGCGGTGACGTGCCCGAGACCCTCAAAGACAAGCAAATCTATTCGCTCGACATGGGCGCGTTGGTGGCGGGCTCACGCTACCGTGGCGACTTCGAAGAGCGTTTGAAGAAGGTGTTGGCCGAGATCAAACAGCGCGGCGACATCATGATCTTCATCGACGAGATTCACACACTGGTGGGCGCCGGGGCGGCCGAGGGCGCGATCGACGCCTCATCGATTCTGAAACCCATGCTGGCTCGTGGCGAGTTGCAGACCATCGGGGCGACGACCTTGGATGAGTATCGCAAATACATCGAGAAGGACGCGGCTCTGGAGCGACGTTTCCAGCCGATCCAGGTCAAGGAACCGTCGATCGCGTTGACGATCGACATTCTGAAGGGTCTGCGCGACCGGTACGAGACTCACCATCGGATCACGATCACCGATCAGGCGCTGACGGCCGCCGCCCAGTTGGCCGACCGCTACGTCGCTGATCGTTTCCTGCCTGACAAGGCGATCGATCTGATCGATGAGGCCGGAGCGCGACTGAGGATCAAACTGATGACGGCCCCAGCCAATCTGCGCGAGATCGATGAGAAGATCGCTCAGGTGCGTACTGAGCGTGAGGCGGCCGCTGAGTCGATGGATTACCCGTCGGCGGCCAATCTGCGCAGTCAAGAGGTCGCGTTGCTTGAGGAACGCGAGCGTTTGGACACCCAGTGGAAGCAATCCGGCGAAGCCGTTCCGGCGGTCGTGGACGAGGAACAGATCGCCGAAGTGTTGAGTTCGTCGACCGGCATCCCGGTGTTCAAACTGACCGAGGAGGAGTCGACTCGTCTGCTTCACATGGAAGCCGAAATCGGCAAGCGGATCATCGGCCAGACCGACGCGGTTCACGCGCTGGCCCGTTCGATTCGGCGTACTCGTGCCGGTCTGAAAGATCCCAAGCGTCCGTCGGGCTCCTTCATCTTCGCTGGACCCTCCGGCGTCGGCAAGACGGAGCTGACCAAGGCGCTGACCGAATTCCTGTTCGGCGACGAGGACGCCCTGATCACGCTGGACATGTCCGAGTACTCCGAGAAGCACACGGCGTCGCGACTGTTCGGTTCGCCTCCAGGCTTCGTCGGCTACGAAGAGGGCGGCCAGTTGACCGAGAAGGTGCGTCGGCGTCCATTCTCGGTGGTGTTGTTTGACGAGGTCGAGAAGGCCCATCCCGACATCTTCAACTCGCTGTTGCAGATCCTTGACGAAGGTCGTTTGACGGACGCTCAGGGCCGGGTGGTCGATTTCAAGAACACGATCATCGTCATGACGACCAACCTCGGAACGCGCGACATCTCGAAAGCGGTCGGACTGGGCTTCTCCCGGGCCGGCGATGGCGAGGAGTCGTACGACGCGATGCGCGCCAAGGTGACCGACGAGCTGAAACAACACTTCCGTCCGGAGTTCCTCAACCGTGTCGACGAGATCGTCGTCTTCCACCAGTTGAGTCACGCCGAGATCGAACTGATCGTCGACTTGATGGTGGCCCAGTTGGAGACCAGGTTGGCTGATCGTGACATGGGCATCGAGTTGACCCCGGCCGCAAAGTCCCTGATCGCTGATCGAGGGTACGATCCCACGCTCGGGGCCAGGCCGCTGCGCCGGGCGCTGCAGCGTGACATCGAAGATCCGGTGGCGGAGAAGATCCTCTTCGGCGAACTGCAAGCCGGTCAGGTCGTCCTGGTCGACGTCGCACCCGAGGGCGCCGAATCGCCGTTCACCTTCAAGGGAACACCAAAATCGACGATCCCTGACTCCCCGATGGAGGAGTTGGCTTCGCTCGGCTGAATCGTCGACCGGGTGTCTTGGGCTGGATGACCCCCGGTCCAAGACACCCGGTCTTCTCATCCTCATTGATGTCGATCGGTCTGAGACACTGACTCGGCCGATCGTCACCCCCCCGTCAGGAAGGAAGTGCTCTTGACTAGTTATGTTCCGTACGATCCGGTGGCCACCACATCACCGGCGCGGTCACCCTACGATGTCGACCGAGCACAGCAGTACGCCCCGTCGTACGCCATGGAACCTTTCGGCGTGCCCTTCGGGCTGCCCGAGCATCCGCAGGCGGTGTTGATCCTGGTGTTGGGAGCGGTCGGTCTGATGTCAGGAGTTCTCGCCCCGTTCGCGTGGCACCTCGGCAACAAGGCGAGGCGGGAATGCCGTGAAGGGCGCTATCGGTTGACCGACGCCGTCCGGGTCGGACGAATCCTCGGAATCATCGGGACCTCGCTGATGATCGCGGCCATCGGATTGGTCTTCTTGATGGGGATGTTCTTTTTCCTCGCCGAGAGGTTTCCCGGCTGACTGGTGACCAGGTCGACTCACACGATGTCGCCGATCCAGTGGAAGTGCCCCGTCACCGCTGAGCAGCCCAGCCCGAGCCCGACGACGGCTGTGGCGACGAGCAGGCAGACGACGTCGGCCCGTCCCACCGTCGACCGGCGGGCCCATGTTCTTTCGCCCCGGCCGAAACCACGCGCCTCCATCGCAGTGGCCAGCACGGATCCCCGCCGGATCGCGGACACCAGCAACGCGAAGGCCGCGGTGAAGAAGCGCCGGACGGCGCCAGAGTCTCCCAATCCGCGGGCTCTGCGTGCCAGCTTCATCGCCTGCCAGTCGGCGCTGAGCTGACTGATCATGCGCACACCCGCTAGAGCGCCGATGACGAAGCGGGCCGGCCAGTGCCACACCTGGGCCAAACCGTCGGCCATGTCGGTCGGATCGACCCCGGACAAGGTGACCAGGCAGGCCATGCCTAACGCGACGACCCGGGCAGTCACCGCCAAACCGTAGCCGATCGACTGGTCAGAGATGACGATCAGTCCCCACGTCCAATGAATTCGTCCGCCTGGATCGCCGTAGAGGAGCAGCGAGAGCCCGGCTAGTGGCGCGGCGATCAGAAACGGTAGTCCGCGCCGAATCATGGCGCGCGGGCGCGGCAGCTGGGCGCGGTTGATCCAGGCCGCGATGCCCAGTTCGACGATGACGGTCACAGTCGCGCTCAGCCAGTCGACGGTCGTCAGCAAGGGGAAGGTCAAAATCATTGCGGCTCCCAGTCGGGTGACCGGGTTGACTCGATCCAGCACAGTGCCGGTCATGATCGGGCTTTCAACTCGATGCGGTGATCGCCGAGCGCGGCGACGTACGCCTGATCGTGGGTGACGGAGATGATCGTCGTGCCGTGGTCGCGTAGCTGCGTGATGAGGTCGACCAGGGACTGCCAGGTCAGACGGTCCTGCCCGAACGTCGGCTCGTCCAGGATGATCACTTGAGGTTGACACGCCAGCACGGTGGCCACCGACAGTCGGCGCTTCTCCCCGCCAGACAACGTGAATGGGTTGGCGCGACTCAAATGCGACAGGTGGGTTCGATCGAGGGTTTCTTCGACGGTTGTACGAATCTGGTCGGCGTCGCGTTTGAGGGCCCGCAGACCGACCGCGATCTCGTCGAAGACTGTGCTGGCGACGAACTGGTGATCAGGGGATTGGAAGACCGAGCCGATTCGGGTCAACAGATCACGTGAACTCCACGTGTGGGGCTGACGTCGTGATTTGGCGGCTAGCGCCTCGTCGGTCGCCACCCGTCCGTTCAATGGGGCGCGCAAGCCGCCCAACGTCAGCGCCAACGTGGTTTTCCCGACGCCGTTGGGTCCAGTGATGACAGTCGACGCGCCACGGGGGATCACCAGGTCGAGTTCGGCCGCGACCACAGTGTGGCCGATTCCAATGCTCAGGTTTTCGGCGACGATGGCGTTCGTGCCCGTGGTCGCCTCGGGGTCTTGTGACGGCGACCCAGCGGGCAGTGGCGCTGTCGCGTTGGATGGGGCGGACTCCCCTGGCGTCGGGTAGAGCGATGGCTGGGCGAGGGTGTGTCTGGCGTGGATCGAGTCCGTTGTTCCACGTTGTACGGCCGATGTTCGGGGAGCGGCCAGGCTGATCGCGTCGGCCGGAGTCCACACCCCCATCTGGGCCAGTTCGCTGGACATGCGGCTGAAAATGTCATCGGGCGTGCCGTCGGCGACCACGCCTTGGTTGGTGATGACGATCACCCGATCCATCATTTCGGCCCAGATCTCGCAGTGATGTTCGACCACAACCACTGTACGATCATGGTCGGCGACCGCGTCGGCCACAGCGTCGCGGATCTGAACCACGCCGTCAGGGTCGAGATTGGCGGTCGGTTCGTCGAGCAGCAGCAGATCAGCGCCCATCGCCAGGGCCCCAGCCAAGACGAGACGCTGCTGCTCACCGCCAGACAGCTCGGTGGTCGAATGCTTCAGATCGATCCAGCCCAATCCGACGGCGTCCAGACTGGATCTGACCCGCGGCCAGATCTTTGTCGGAGTCATGGCCAGGTTCTCGCAACCGAACGCGACATCGTCGCCGACCCGGCTCATCACCAGCTGGGACGACGGATCTTGCATCATCCAGGCCGGGCGTGTGCCCTCGGCCAAGGTCAGCGAGCCTTCGGATTCCCCCTCATCGGCGCCGCCGAGGACCCCTGCCAGGCCCGTCAGTAGGGTGGATTTGCCCGCGCCGGAGGGGCCCAGCAGCAGGATGCGTTGCCCGGCGGGGACCTCGAAGCTCAGGTCGCGTAGCGCCCAGTCGCGTCGTCCAGCGTGACGCCAACCCCACTGGCGAGCCGAGATGACTGGACTCATGCCAGTCGGTGTCCATCACGGCCCGAAGCGAAGCGGTCCAAGGCTCCGGCACGAGCCAGTCCCCGCTGCAGCAACCACCCGAGCACCCCGGCGAGAATAGCCCCGGACACGGCCAAGATGGGCAAGAAGAGTCCTTTGTTCAACGCGGTCCACGGTGCGTACCAAACGATGATCTCGTGGACCCATTCGAGCACTGCGGCTCCCGCCCCGGCCAAGATCGCCACGGGCAGTTTCCAGACACGGTAGAGGAACAACGCGAAGACGATCTCCGCGCCAAGGCCTTGGAGCAGACCGGACACGATGGTGGACAATCCCCATTGGTTTCCGATCAGTGCGGGCACGGTGGCCGCGATCACTTCGACGAACACCGCCGCGCCAGGTTTGCGGATGACCAGCCCACCGAGCACCCCGCCCAGCAGCCACATCCCGCCGAGCAACCCTTTCAGTGGCGGGAATATGAGTTTTAGGGCGTCGCCGATGGCGTCGCCGACGAAGTTCCAGGCGAAGAAGACCAGGCCACAGGCGATGCCGAGAACGGCCGCCACGACGATGTCGACGACGCGCCAGCGGAAGCGGTGCGTCGTAGGTGTTGATGATGACAAGAGTGTGCCCTTCCGTGTTCCTTGGGGCACGGGTGACGAATTGTCAGAGAACATCCCTTACGCTGGTACGAGCCAGATCAGGTTCATGCGGTCGAAGGCTTGGGCCTTCCTCTCAGCCCGTGGCGGGCTCCCGTGTTTGGTCTCACTATACCGTGGTCCGCCGTTATACCGTGGCCTGACGCGCGACCGCTAAGATGGTCGGGTACCTTCGACAAGGAGTGAGCATGGAAACCGTCGTCCTGGTGTATTCGGATGATCGCAGCGTACGGTCCGATGTCCGAGACGCCCTCGGGACGACACTGGGCGGGGAAAACCTGGTCATTCGCGAGGCCGCCACCCAGGCCGCAGTTCTGATGGAGCTGGACGGCGGCGACATCGACTGTTGTGTCTTCGACGCTGAGGCTACTCCGGCCGGGGGCATGGGTTTGTGCAAGCAGATCCACGATGAGTACGAGGCTTGTCCGCCGGTCGTGCTGTTGATCGCTCGGGCGGCTGACTCCTGGCTGGCGGCGTGGTCGTTGGCCGAGGCAGTGCAGAGCTTCCCGGTCGATCCGCTCACCTTCCCCAAGGTGGTGGAGGACTTGGTCTTCGTCGAGGTCGACGAGGTGGCCGAAGCCGCCTGAGGATTGTCGAGGCGCTGCTGACGCATGTCGTCGGGGTGTCCTCACGCTCGTCGGATTGTTGATGACGCCCGTCTGGTCTGGTCGGGCTCACGTTCGGCGGAGCATACTCCGGGCTCGTTGAGGCTCCGTCGCTCGCCTACTCGCGTCGTTCGGTGACGAATCCGGGCAGCTCCCATTCCCAGTCCAATCGCAGATTGTGGGACTGGCAAGCCGATTGAGCGAGAATGTCGACCAGGGTCGAGCATGACGTCCGTTCCCCACGCGCCAGTGCCTGACAGTCTTCCACGGGCAGCGACAGGGCTTCGCCGATGACCTCCCACGACGCGCCGTCGCCGCGCAGCAGTCGGATGCGAGCTCCACTACGCTCGGCGCTGATGTGGCAGCGCCTCATCCAACTCAGATCCTCGGTCCGCAGCTCGAGCAGGCGTACGGCCCACTGATAATCGATCTTGGAGCGCAACCGACCGTTGCGGCCCAAGACCAGCGTGCGTACCGTCGCTGCGGGAACCCCGGCCTGATAGGCCACCGCTGGCCATGGAACTTGGGCGGTCTGCATCAGATGTGTGACATGGGCGCGGAACGGGGCGGCCAGGACCAGATTCGGCTGGCCGGTGGTCGTTGCGGCAGGGGTTGGCGACGCGGTGCTCGCGGTCGGGGCGTCGCTCATGGGGGTGAGTGTCTTCATGGTGTCCTCCTTCGCCGGGATGAAAAAGAAGGCCCCTGAACCGGCGAATTTGTGAGGTGGCGACCGTCAGCGGTCCGTACTACTTTGTCCGGCGACCCGCGTACCTGCGGCCGAAGAGGGGAGCAAGCGGAGTTTTGCGGGGTCTATTGTGATCGAAACAGCTCGAGCGTCGATGAAGTGCCTCCGTCGGAAATGAGCGTGTGGTTGGTCACTAGTCGCTTCGACGGCTGGCGCGATAGCCTGGAGTCATGTCAACCTCCGGCCGCCGTACACGCGCGCTGACGTGGTTGTGGGGTCCGGCGTTCGTGGCGTCGGTGGCGTACGTCGATCCGGGCAATGTCGCGGCCAATCTGACTTCAGGGGCGCAGTACGGCTACCGCTTGGTGTGGGTGCTTGTCGTGGCCAACCTCATCGCGATGCTCGTGCAGTATCTGTCGGCCAAACTGGGATTGGTGACCGGCGCCAGTCTGCCGCAGTTGTTGGGTCAACGCATGCGCACAGTCCCGCGCTGGGCGTTCCTGCTGCAAGCCGAGGTCGTCGCGATCGCCACCGATCTGGCCGAAGTCATTGGCGGCGCGCTGGCGCTCAACATCCTGTTCGGGTTGCCGTTGCTGGTCGGGGGATTGGTCGTCGGGGCGGTGTCGATCGGCTTGTTGTCGGTGCAGTCGTTGCGCGGTGAGAAGACGTTCGAGCATGTCATCATCGGTTTACTGGTGGTGATCGCGGTCGGTTTCGTGGCTGGTCTGTGGTTCGTCGACGTACGCTGGGATCAGGCGGTCGCCGGGCTGGTGCCCGGGTTCGAAGGATCGCATTCTGTGCTGCTGGCGGCCTCGATGCTCGGCGCGACCGTCATGCCACATGCCATCTACGCGCATTCCTCGCTGGAAGTCGATCGCCATGGGCAGGTCGACGACGACCGGTTGCCACAACTGTTGAAAGGAACACGGGTGGAGACTGCCGTGGCGATGGTGTTCGCCGGCGCAGTCAACATCGCGATGCTGATCTTGGCGGCGGCCGCACTGCCCGGAGTCAGTGGCACGGACACCATCATCGGCGCCCACGACGCGCTCCAGCAGCAACTCGGACCCGTGGTCGGGGTTCTCTTTGCCGTCGGGCTGCTCGCGTCGGGCCTGGCTTCGACATCGGTCGGAGCGTACGCCGGAGCCACTATCATCGACGGACTGCTCAACGTTCGAGTGCCGATCATCGTGATGCGCCTGATCACGCTGGTTCCCGCCTTGGTCATCCTGGCAGTCGGCGTCGACGCGACCTGGGCCCTGGTGATGAGCCAGGTCGTGTTGTCCGTGGGTATCCCCTTCGCCCTGATCCCTCTGGTGTGGCTGGGCCGAGACGCGATCATGCGCCGCTATCGCAACACCTTGGCACTTCAAATCATCGCCTGGTTGGCTGTCGCGGTCATCGTGGCCCTCAACCTGGCCTTGATCTGGCTGACGGTCAGCTAAAGCACCGTGAGTCTCGACCAATTGCAGGGACTGAGGGGTGTGACCCACCGGTTGCTTGGATGGCGGTGTTCACGGCAGGGCCGTACCAACCGCTGCCTCGACCTCGGTCATGGAAGCAAGCTTCCACGACTCTCGGTCTTCGTGGCGGTGACGGAGGGATTTGAACCCTCGGTGGGTTGCCCCACACTCGCTTTCGAGGCGAGCTCCATCGGCCACTCGGACACGTCACCGTCGGAAATACTACCAAAGAATTCGCTCAGCAGTCGCGCACACTGTTCCGCGCGGATTCCGCCAGTGACTTTCGGGCGGTGGTTGAGCCGCGGGTCGCGTACGACATCGAACAGCGATGCGACCGCTCCCGCCTTCGGATCCAGCGCGCCATAGACGATCCGGTCGACCCTCGCGGCCACCGCCGCACCTCCGCACATCGCGCAGGGTTCGAGCGTCACCACCAGGGTGTGTCCGATCAAACGCCAGGTTCCTGCGACTTCAGCGGCTCGGCGCAAGGCCAGCACTTCGGCATGGGCTGTCGGATCCCCCGTCAACTCCCGCTCGTTGCCGGCCCCTGCCACCACGATCCCTGACGGGTTCACCACCACCGCTCCGATCGGGACGTCGCCCCATCGACCCGCCCGACGGGCGTGATCTAGTGCTTGATCCATCGCCTGGTCCCAGATGGTCACGTCCAGCCTTCCGTCGGTGTGTTCCTCCAGCCTATCCGCCCGGCGCGACCGGAGACTCGCAGCCGAGGCAGTACGACCAAGTGGCCGGGAAGACCGTGACACCCCGGCTACTGAACCTTGGCCCTCCCGCCCTCAACGCCTTGCCCGGGGCATGGTCGGCCGAACGGGGCCCGCTCGGATTCAGTCATCGTCAGGCGTGTTCGGCTGAACAGGTTCTGACGGTGAGCTAGTCTGAGCAGTGACCAACGAATGAGAGTAGCCATGACAACGTACCTTCTGAAGCCGCGAATTCCGGGCGGCACTTGGCTCTCGATTCTCCTGCTCGTCATCGGAACCGTTGTCACGGCGGTGTCCTTCGCCGCCGTCATGTCCATCGGATTGCGGGTGGTCGGATCGATTCTGGCGCTGGGCGGGTTGGCGCTGCTGATCATGACAGTCGTACGGATGCGCCAACAGCGGGTCTGGGTGACCTTCGACGACGAGGGATACACCATCGAAGGTCCGCGCGGCGAATACTCCGGCTCCTGGGTCGACGTCACCGACGTGGCAGTCTCCCGTAAGACGGCGAAAATCGCGTTGTGGCATGGTGAAGATCGGCGTACGGTCATCGCGCACCCCGCAGGACGTATGGATGATGAGTTCATGCGTGTTCGCGAAGGCATCCGCGCTCATCTGGAAGCGCTGGACGCCTGAGGATTGGCGTGCGACCAACGAATCGGCTCAGTCGGGCGATCGCGCGCACCAGCGTCCCAGTTTTCCTTGTTCGCCTGGTTCCCGCTAGAGTTGGTCAGGCCAGTGGAGGCGTCGCCTAGTACGGTCTATGGCGCCCGCCTGCTAAGCGGGTTGAGGACTTCAATCCTCTCGTGGGTTCAAATCCCACCGCCTCCGCCAAGCAGGTGCAAGAGTCCGAAGGATTCTTGTGACCTGCGCGAAGGAGTGCGGTTGACGGGGCGTTTGCCCTAAACACCGCCTCCGCCAAGTCCTGTGAACCCGATGACAAGCGGGTTCGAGGCTGTCCTGGTGTGTTCGGTCGTACGATGGTGTCCGCATGCAGCATGGTAGAGCGTCGCTATACCTGATTTCGCAATTCTTGAGGGTCTTTGCTAGAGTTTGGCCTACCGAGGGTCGATGATCGAAACCCCGTCCTGGCCAGATCGCGACAAGTACCCGGGGCGGAGCACAGGCAGTGGGTGTTCCGAATCCTTGTGGCGCATCATGGCGTGCTCGTCGGCCTCACTGCTCGGTGTCGATCTTGGTGGCGGCCTTTCTTCCGATCCTGGGGTCGACGACCTCAGAACTGAACGATAGGAACCGACCATGTTCGCGTATTACGCCGCCATTGTCGTGTTCGTGGTCAGCTACATTTTGATCGCGACCGAGAAAGTCCATCGGGTCGCCGCTGCACTGGGCGGTGTCGCCGCGATGACTTTGCTTGGCCTTGTCAGGGCCGACACCGCCTTCTTCAATCACCACACCGGCGTCGACTGGAACGTGCTGTTTCTGCTGTTCGGCATGATGGTCATCGTGTCGATTCTGCGGCACACCGGCTTGTTCGAGTTCATCGCGTTGTGGGCCGCTCGTACGTCTGGTGGCAACCCTGCGCGCTTGATGCTGCTGCTCATCTTGGTCACGGCCGCCTTCTCGCCGATTCTGGACAATGTCACCACTGTCCTGCTGGTGACCCCGGTGACGCTGTCGGTGTGTCAGCGGCTGCGGATCGATCCGATGCCGCACCTGATCGCTCTGATTTTGACGGCGAACATCGGCGGCCTGTCGACCCTGATCGCGGATCCGCCGAATATCATCATCGCTTCTCGGGCTGAGTTGACCTTCAATGACTTCCTGATCCAGTCGCTGCCGCTGTGCTTGGCACTGTTGGTCATCTTGGTGCTGCTGTTGCGTGTGCTGTTCCGTCGGAAGTTGCGAGTCCACGTCGATGTCGACGAGATGCTGGAGGGTTTGCATCCGGGTGACGCGATCGAAGATCGTGCCCTGTTGATCCGCTGTCTGGTCGTCCTGGGGTTGACGATGGTCGCGTTCGGTCTGCACACTGTGATCCATGTCGACCCGTCGATCATCGCGCTGCTGGGCGCGGGCGCGATGGTTTTGACGAGTCGGACGACGCCGAAAGAATTCCTCGGTGAGGTCGAGTGGATGACGTTGGCGTTCTTCATGGCGCTGTTCGTCCTAGTCGGCGCACTGGTCGAGGTTGGCGTCATCAGTTCGATCGGTCGTGTGGCAGCCGACATCATGGCGGGCAACGAGTTGGCCGGCGCCAGTGGTTTGTTGGTGTTCTCCGCTGTCGTGGGCGCCATCGTGGACAACATTCCGTACACCACGGCCATGACTCCGGTCGTGGCGCAGATGGTGGCCTCCACTGGCCACGCGGGCGCCGAGTCGCCGCTGTGGTGGGCGTTCATCTTCGGCGCGGACCTCGGTGGAAACACAACAGCAGTTGCGGCTGGAGCGAATGTCGTCGTTCTTGGTGTGGCGGCCAAGTGGGGACGTCCCATCAGCTTCTGGAGGTTCACCAAGTACGGACTGATTGTCACTGCGGTCACCGTCGCCGTCGCCTGGTTGTACGTGTGGCTGAGGTATTTCGTCCTGGGCTGGGTCTGAGCGCTTGTCGCCGAGCGGCGCTGAGCATTCGCCGTACGACCCGGTTGAGGAACTCCGGTGGACATCACGCAAGATCGGTGAAGATTTCTGGTTATTTCGTCGTGCTCGCATCCCGGTTTTCGTTTAGACTATGGGAGAACTTGGGGAGGGGTAAATGGCGATTGGGCGATCACTGTTTATCGGCGCGCTTGTCGGCCTGCTGGCTCTGGGTTCCGCAGCCGTCGCGGCGGCGACTCCACCCCGAGATGACGCCACCACCATTCCGAGACAAAGCAGCATTGAGTGCAGTCAAATCCGGGGATTCTCGATTGGAGGCGAGTCCTCGGATGACCGGGCTTTCGACAATCCGTTGATCGTCCCCGAGCATGGTTGGGCCACTGTCGGTCCGTGCCCGTCGGCTGGCGTCCGTACTGATTCGGCGACCGGCTCTTCTCCATCGGCCGGCTCGTCGGCGGCGACCCCCTCTCCGATCATACGGGCGGCGGGGCTTCCATCGATCGATGAATTCATTGGTCCCCGGTGGCCGTGGTGCTGGCCGGATGAGAACTGGTGGCCGGGGCATTTCTGGCACTGTCCCGACGACCCGCCGACCCAGGATCCGACGTCCACACCAGGCCAGTCGACCTCTCCCACCCCGACCGATTCGGACACGTCGGGGGTGTCACCGGAACCGACCGATGAGCCCACACCCACTGTCGAGCCGTCAGACACGCCGACCTGGTCGACCAGCCCGACCGTGTCATCGACGCCAACCGGGCCTGGCAGTGTGTCGGTCTCGCCCAGTCCCTCCGAGTCGGTGGATCCCACACCCACCGTCGAGCCGACGGGTTCGCCGTCTGGTGGGGTCTCGCCGTCGCCGTCTGACAGTTCGGCGACCCCGTCCAGCTCGGGTACGGAGTCGCCGTCGGACCCCACGACCAGCGCTTCCCCGACGCCGGGGGAGAGCCTCACACCGAGTACGGCGGGGCCGCGCCCAACATCGCCAACCCCGACGTGGGATCCGACGTGGCCCACCTGGGATCCCACGTGGCCGACGTGGGATCCGACCTGGCCGACCCGAACGCCGACTACCCCGACTCCCAGCAGCTCAGTGACCCCATCAGTGGGGGTGAGCGTCACGCCGACTCCGAGCGGAACCACTTCCACCCCGAGCCTCACTCCGAGCCCCAGCGCCACTCCAAGCGCAAGTGACACTCCGAGTGTCACCGCGACCCCGACACCCTCGGTGAGCGTCACACCCACGCCGACGGCCAGTCCGACCGGCCCGACGCCGACTGGGCCGACTTCGACCGTGACGCCGACTGACCCGACTCCGACCGTGACGCCGACTGGGCCGACTGCAACCCACAGTCCCACCGGGCCGACGCCGACCGTTCACCCGACGGGGCCGACATTGACGCCCACTGGTTCCCCGACGTCGAGTCTGACGCCGTCTCGTCCCACCCTCAGCGGGTCGCCGACTGGCGGACTGCCTTCGTCTCCCACGGTCAGTCGATCGGATTCCCCGTCGAGTCGTCCCACGGCGGGTGGTTCAGGTGGTCTCGTCCGACCGTCGGTGTCGCGGACTCCGCAGTCGAGCCTCAGCACGGATCTGCAGCCGCCGACGACCTCAGCGAGTACGTCTGACGCCGGGGGAGACACCTCAATCGTGGACCCGTCTGCGATTGACTCGGCTCCAACCACCGACGAGCCGCTGGTTGAGCCGGTGCCACCCGGTGGTGGAGATGATCAGCCGGAAGAGCAGTCCGCTGAGCAACCGATCGAGGTGGCCAACGCGGAGTCGGCCCAGCCGCCATCCGAGACACCTGCAGCGCCTGTGACATCGGTGGCGCCGAGCGCGCCGAGTGCCACCAGCACACGTCCGCCCACGGCCACCGACACGAGCACCGACGACTCAGGCGCGGCGGAGTCGACATGGATCGACACCGTGTCGTCTTCGGGTGCGACCGTCAGCATCAGCGCCGGGATGGTCGCGGTCACGTTGGCTAGTTCGATGGTGATTCGCCGGGTGGGCTTGCCCAAGCACTGATTCGGTGGTCGTCCTCAGGTGGGAGTGTCGGTGGGTTGAGCGGCCGCGTCGGTGGGCTGCGCGGCGTCGGCCACCGGTGTCGGAGTCGCTGACGCAGGCAGACAGACCTCGCCCGAGGGCAGGGCCACGCTCGCCGGACCAGGGATGATCATCCCCGTCGCTTGAACGAAGTCGGCGCCGAGCAGCACGTCGACCGAGTGATCTGGACGATCGTCGGCGCGAATCTGCGGATTGACGAACCAGGCCGCCGCCAATTGAACCTCGGGGTTGTCAGCGGCCGCTCCGACGATGGTGGCGCCGTACGTCCGCTCGTCAGTGTTGTCGACCTTGCCGATGAGGAAGCCGCCCTGTTTCAGCGCCTCGGACACACTGGACGCCAAACCGCGGGTCGTGCCCCCGTTGTAAACGTTCACCGTGACCGAGGAGGTCAGCAGATCGGTCATGGGCAGAGTGACGCACGGCGGCGGTGGGGTGACCGGGACTTTGGCTGTGACGGCTTTGTAGCCCCAGATCGCCCCGGCGGCCAGCAATCCGAGCAGGACGATCAACGTGATGGGGGTGGACAGCGTCCGCATCAGCTTTGGAGGATTCACACTACTCACCTTGTCCGATTCTTGTGATGGTGGCTTCGTCGAGCACCCGGGCATGGATGACGTACCGGCCCTGGAGCGCGGCGCGCAGCGTGCGCTGCAACCCGTCTTCGAGGTAGAGGTCGCCTCTCCACGCCACGACGTGAGGGAAAAGGTCGCCGTATAGGGTGGAATCGTCGGCCAGCAACGTGTGCAGGTCTAATGTGGCTTTGGTTGTGATGAGTTCGTCGAGGCGAACCTCTCGTGGTTCAATGGTGGCCCATTGGCGCAGACTGAGATTGGTGCTCGGGTATGGCCTGCCCTCGCCGACTTCTTTGAAAATCACAGATACGAGCATACTGGGCCGGGGCCGAAGTCAGGCACGGGCACGCACGATGATGCTCAGGCTAACCGGTATTGTTAATTGCATGTGGTCGGGTCGATCCTGATGACATGAGAAGTACGGCGCGGGTTCACCACATGGCTGACCCGCGTCGGCTCAATCCTCAAGTGGCTTGGGGTTCGCGGACACAAGCGGGGCGAGTAGCGGGGGAATCTGCTCCGAGCGGGCGGCACGTCTGGGGTGGTCAGTGTGAGTCGGCGAGGGCTGACCGGAGGTTCAGACACCATCGGGCTAACCTCACAGGGTATACTGACACAGACGTCGCTGTGATCGCTGTCAGTGGCACCTTCCCCGACTGCGTGCTGCCAGTGGGATTGAGGCTGTCCTGGGAAAGGAGCGATGGTGTTTCGCTGGCGCAAAGTGGATACGAGTGCGAACCATGATGAAGTGATGCCCGAATCAGGCGTCGACGGGGAGTCGACCAGCGATGTGTCTTCGATCGAGGCGCCGGCGGTCGTCCCCGAGTCAAACCACGATGTCGCAAGGGGAACTGACGGCCTCGAGCCGGTGGACGCCGAGAACGTGGGCGGGGCGACACGCCCGAGTCTGGGCGCCGACGGTCAGATCGATTCTCCTGGCGCCGCAGATCTGACAGGCGAATCCCAGGGCGTACGACCGTTGGTCGGGGCCGAATCGCTCGGAGAGGCGACACCTGCGACTCCCGATGACGTGGCGTCGAATCCCGGTTCAACCGGGAATGACTCCGTGGAGTCGAATGGCGCGCCCCTGGAGGCCTACGTGGTCGACACCCAGTCACCGAATGAACCCTTGGGAAACCCAGAGCACATCGCCGTGGCCGAAGAACCCGCGACGCCATCCGAACTGGTCGGAGCCGACCAGTCGATGTCGGTGGCGGCAACCCAGAAAGACACCACGATCCCGCAGCCCGGAATTGTGCGACCCGACGACCCGCAAGCCACGATCCAGCAACCAGAGACCCCACAGGTCGAGAGCCAGGGCGCTTCAGGCGCCTCAGATCAGACCGTGCGGGAAGCTGTCGTCGTCGCTGGGACGGATTCGGCTGACGAATCTGAGGTCGAGTCAGTTTCACCGGTGGTCGGTGTTCCCGCCGACGATGTTAGTATGATATCTCAAACAAAGGAAGCGATGACTACCCCCGAGTCTTCGACCCCAACCGATCCGGTGACGCCGACCATTGATGACGCCAACCCACCATGGGAGAACGTCGTCGGCTTCGTCCCAGCCGCCCCCGACCAGTCAACTCAACCTGGCGGAGCGCCCAACAGTTCGCGGACTCAACCTGGCCAAGCCTCAGTCATCGCCCCAGTCGCGCCCAAGCAGCCGGCGGGAAAGAATCGTTGGGCTTCGGCGGTCATGACCACGGTGGTCGGCGTCGTCACCGCTGTGGTGCTGGTAGGCGGCACTGGCGCGGTCGGCGCGGCCTACTTCGAGAGTCACGCCAAACCGGGCACTCAGTTGGCCGGTCGTGACGTCAGCGGTTTCAGCGCCGCGCAGGTCCATGACGTGGCTGTGACGTTAGCCGACAACTATTCAGTTGATCTTCGACTAGGGGAGCGTACGGCCACGGGTTCGGCCGACGAGCTTGGGTTGACGTTCGATGTGGCGCAGACGGTCACCAATGTCATGGCAGCGGGCGGCGGCGAGGCGGTCATGGAACGTTACAGCCCGTTCAAGCCGAAGAACGTGCCTTTGGCGATGGCGATCGACCAGGAGCGGCTGCAAAACTACCTCAATGAGACGTTCGTGGCCGACGACCAGCGGTCGGTTCCGGCCGGGGCGGCCTACGACGCTGACCAGCAGAAGTTCGTCGTCGTGGCAGCCAAGCCAGGCGCTCAAGCCGATGTCGCCGCGGCCACACAGGCGCTGGCGGAAGGGCAGGGGTTCGGTCAGACCTTGGAGATCCCGACGGTGCCCGAAGAACCCGCCATCACGGACGCGACTGCTCAGAAAACGGTGGACACCGCCAATCAGCAGTTGGCCAAGCCCGTGGTGTTGACCGGGGCCGGTGAAGACATTACCGTCGAACCGTCCCAGGTCGCCTCATGGACGGTTTTCAGTCAGGACCTCGAAGCGGGCACGATCAACCGTGACGTCGACCAGGCCAAACTGTCGACCGATGTGGACGCCATCTTGACCGAGCACTTCACCAAACAGACTGAGTCACGCCAAGTCATGATGTCGCCGTCGGGCGCCACGCTCGGCGTCAAGCGCGAGGGCCATGATGGGACGACCGTGGTCGATCCGGCCAAAGTCAAGGCGGGGATCGCCAGCGCCATGATGACCGACCAGTCTGGCACGGTCACCGTGGATGTCGCCACACAACCTCACACCAGTGAGAACGTGCCGATGGACCCGGAGTATTTGACGGCTGGCGGAGCCAAATGGGTCGAAGTCAATCGCTCCAACTTCACGGTCACTCGGTGGGAAGGAACCACGAACTTGGGCACCTGGTCGGTGGTCATTGGGCGTCCGGCCACCCCGACTTACACCGGAATCTTCAAGGTGTATTGGAAGCTCGAGAAGCAGACGATGCGCGGCGAAGGCTATGAGCAAGAGGATGTGCCGTGGATCGCGTACTTCAACGGCGACATCGGACTGCATGGCAACTACTGGGTCACGCAGATGGGCCAGGCGGCTTCGCATGGCTGCGTCGGCATCCCGGTGGCGCAGGCCAAAGTCATGTACGACTGGATCGAATACGGCACGATGGTCGTCGTCCACGACTGAGTGGTGGCAGTCGCCGACCGAGTGGCGGTGGACGGACTGCCTGAGAGTCGGAGTCGGAACTGCGCCCAGGTCATCGGGTGACGTGAAGTCCTGCGATCGCTTGCTCGACATCGGGTAGGTACTGTTCAGCGTCATTGGGGATTGACGCGTAGAAGATCGAACTGGACATGGCCGAGGTTTGGACGATGATGACGATGGCTTTCTCGGACGTCGTCGCCAAGTTGGGGATCGAGAAGGACAGGTTGGTCTCGGTGATCCAACCGTCGAAGCCGTCCACGGAGTACGCTTCCGACTTCAGGGTCTCGGCCTGAACGGCCGTGTCACCGTAGAAAGCGCCGAAGATGCAGCGGTTGACGATCTCAGAGGCTTGTTTGGGAGCGTAGAAGCCGTCACCGGCGTTCAACTCGCCCACCACCACGGAGGCGACCCAACTGGACAAACCGTCGTAGTTGGCATGAATGACAATGTCTTGTTCAGCGGTGTCGCGACCGAAGGGGATGCGGTCTTCGCCGACGCGCACGTCGGACCACGGTTGGCCCAGCTTCGGGAAAGACAACTGACCACCATAGACGCGACCATCGCTGGGATGATCGGCCCGCTCGACGGAGGCGGGGGGATTGGGACAGGTTTGAACGGTGGGGTTGGGGATCGGTTGATCAGTCTGGCCACCGCCTGACGTTCCGCCGAAGATTCGGGTCGCGGCCCACACGATCAGCGCGAGAATGACCACGCCGACCCCGATCGTGACCCACATTCCCACGGGCTTCTTCGCCTTGGCGGCGTCCATCGCCTGGAATTGGTGGTACGCGGTCGAGGTCGACTGGTCGATGGCCCCCGGGGCGGAACCCATCACGATCGGCCGGGTCGGGTCGTAACCGCCGACGCTCGGCGCGGACGAACCTGGTCCGAAGCTTGGCACCGCCCCGCCGACTGGTTGAGCGCCTTGGGACCCGCCGCTAGCGGGCGGGACGCCTTGGGGATTGCCGTTCTGCGCTGTCGTGTTCGCCGACTGGCCTGAGGTCGGCGTTGTGAACCACGTCGAACCCGCCGACCCGGCGGCAGGCGGTGGTGGTGGGGCTCCGATGGGTGAGGGTGGTCCAGGCAATGGGGTCGGTGACACGGTCGCCGACCACGACGCGCCATCCCAGTAGCGGAACATGCCCGGTTCCCCGGCCGGATCTGGATACCATCCACGTTGTGCCACTGAGTGTCTCCCTTCGGCGTCGAATCGAATGCCGTTACCATTATGACTCGTGTCTATGACAATTCACTAAGAATCCGGCTGACAAGGCAGATCGTGCCGTGGTGTCGTACCGCCGTGCTGCCGCCGAATGATCGACACCTGAGACTCAGAGTGCGTCGAAGCTGGCGATTCTCGAGTCGACGGAGAAACCGTCGAATTGGAGACGGTCGGCCTCGGCGTCCGACAAGCCGAAAAACATGTCGGTTCCGCCCCCGGTCTGCTCGTAGACGTTCGAGTTCCAGGTCGGGTCGATGATCTGCCATCGGCCGTCGAGATAGGCCTTGATCCACTGGTGGCCGACACTGCGATCGTCGGTGAAGCCGGTCACGGTCACGGTGTTGAGGCCTGCTTGATCGGCCAGAGCTTTGAACGCGGTGGCGTACGAGGTGCAGACCCCGCGTCCGTCGATCAGGACCCCTTCGGCGTCCCAGGCGTTCGGGAATTGTTCGACGAACTCGTCGCGAGTGCGGGAGCCGGAGGTGGAGAAGTCGAGCGCGGCCTGGTCGTAGACGGCGTGGGTGGCGACCCAGGTGTTGATCGCGCGGGCTTTCGCCCGGTCGTCCATGCCCTCGTCGATCAGCGTGGGCAACACCTGGTCGACCCGAGCCTTGATACGCTCTGCCGCCTCGGCTCGCTCGGCTGGCGTCTGCTCGTAGTTGACGACCAACTGGTTGTGCCACACACCGATGTAGGGACTCATGTCGGTGATGTAGGGGTTTTGGAGGACTGCTTCGTTGGCGGCGTCATAGATCAGCGGCGCTGCCGGGTCGGCAGTGAATTGACTCAGATCGATGACTTCTTTGCCGGCGAACAGATTCGCCGCGATGTAGGTGACCATGGCCGATGATCCATTCCAGGTGTACGGCGATGGTGGGGCCTCGCGTGACGGGTCCTTGCCTCGGGCCCAGATCTCGGCGTCTGAGGTTGGCATCGACGCCAGATCCTCCATCACCCCAGCCTGAACCAGTTCGCGCAGACCCAAATCGTCACCCAATTGGATCATCGCGTCGTACTGGTCGGCCTGGCCGCGAGGAGAAACGAGGACCTGAGTCAACAAGGTGTCGGCTGCACCATAGGTCAGGCTGGCGCTGGAATGGTCGGCGTCAGCCACCAGGGTTCGCGGCTCGACTGGCTGGGCCCGGGTCTGGCAGTCACCCATGATCACCGGGAATTGGTCGGGCAGCTGCGCCACCGGGTGGCCCTGTCTGGCCAGATTCAGGGCTTCGGCGTCGACCGCCACCGGGGTGGCCGCCATCACGTCCTTGCCGTCTTGCGGAGCGGGCGCCGAGGTCGATTCGTCAGATCCGACTGCGACCACGGCGTACGACGTGTGAGTCAGCGGGCCGCGCGCATCGGGGGAGTCGACCACGGATTCGTCTTCAGGCAGACAAGGATCTCCCAGCGGCGTACGGGCTCGGAAGGTGTCGTTGACGGCGTCGATGGGCTCGGAATTCTGGCGCGCGTCCTGGTAGGCCATATCGGCGTCGGCGACTGTGAACGACGTGGAGGTCGTGTTCCCGATCACGGCGACACGGCTGGCGCTGGGGGAGCCGTGGGAGTCGAAGCGCAGGATTCGGTACGCCTGCGCGCCGGGTGTGGCCTCCCAGGTGAACACCGGGCTGCCGTCGGTCACGGCCATGGTGAAACTCGGACTGCTGACGCGTCCGTCAGGCTCCACGGTGTGGACCATGACCTGGGGTCGCTCCAACGGTTGATCGAAGATGGTTCGCCGGGTCACGATGTAGTAGGTTCCCGCGGGCCAAGCCTGATCGTCGCCGAGAAACCCCTGGCCACCCCACCAGTCGCCGACATCGGTCTTGGCGGGTCGCAGCGTCACCGCCGTGGTGAACAGTCCTCGGCGAGTCTCGGCTGTGACAGTGACGACCTCGTCGGTGAGCTGCGGGTCGGCGTACACCCCCAGATAGTCGCGCAGCGGCGCGGTCTGGTCATTCGCAGTGATCGACCCCATGGCGTTGGACACGGCGAAAGTCCACGGCTCATCGGCGGGAACGGTGGCCACCCGTGTGATCTCATAGCCGAACGGGCTGGCTTGCCATTGAGAGCGCTGAACCTGAACGCTCCACGCCACCAGGCAGGCGAACGCCGTCGCGATGACGACCACGCCGAGCAGGCTGGTCACGACACGACCACGGTTGGACATCCGACCCTTTCCCGACGTGGGCGGAAAACCCACAATCTTGGGGCGATCCTACCCGGTGGCGGCCAATGTCATCAGGATCGGTCAACGATCATGGATCGTCTGCGCGTCGATGACGTAGCGATAGCGAACCTTGGAACCGATCACCGAGTCGTACGCTGCCGTGATCTGGTCGGCTGAGATCATCTCGATGCGCGGACGAACGCCGTGTTCGGCGCAGAACTGGAGCATGTCCTGGGTCTCGGCCGCCCCACCGATGAGAGAACCTTGGAGGGTACGACGCGGCGTGAGCGCCCGCATGTAGATTTCGAGCGGCGCGGCGGGCATGCCGACGTTGACGATCACCCCGGTCTTGTTCAGCGAGTTGATGTAGTCGGTGTAGTCGTCAGTGGACGACACTGTGGTCAAAATCACGTCGAACTGACCGGCCAGTTTGGAGAAGGTGCCTTCTTCGGTGGTCGCGTAGTAGTGCTGCGCGCCAAAAGCGATGCCGTCGGCTTCCTTCGAGCGCGTGTGCGAGATGACGGAGACCTCAGCGCCCATCGCGGCCGCGATCTGGACTCCGATGTGCCCCAATCCGCCCAGGCCGACCACTGCGACTTTCATGCCGGGGCTGACCCAACGCTTGAGCGGGGAGTAGGTCGTGATCCCGGCGCAGAGCAGCGGAGCGGCGTCCTCAAGACTGATGGCCTCAGGAATCTGGAAGACGAAGTGTTCCTGGACAGTGATGGCTTGGGAGTAACCGCCCTGGGTGACCTTGCCGTCATAGCCCATCGAGCCGTACGTCCACACGCCTTTGGAGCAGAATTGCTCCATGCCTTGGCGACAGTAATCGCACTGGCCGCAGGAGTCGACCATGCAGCCGACGCCAACGCGGTCGCCGACTTTGACCTTGGTCACTTTGGAGCCGATCTCGCGGACGATGCCGGTGATCTCGTGTCCGACGACCAGCGGGTAGCGGGCCGGTCCCCACTCGCTGCGAGCGGTGTGAATGTCGGAGTGGCAGATCCCACAGTAGGCGATGTTGAACAGGACGTCGTACGGTCCTGGGGCTCGCCGTTCGATCTCCAACGGGCGGCAGGGGCTGGTCGATGAGACGAAACCGTAGGCGTGAACTGTGGACATCAAAACTCCTTTGTCAGGTTGGATGATCCTCGGCTAGAGGGAATGACCCTATTCTGCCATGGCGGGGCGCGACGAGTCGGTCAGTTCACGATCACCTCGCACGGGCGAGCATAGTGATCCAAGAGCCGGCGACGTTCGATCGGCGCTAGGTGGCGAAGCTGAGCCTAGGCTCGTGGGCGAGATGCGGCCCGACTAGGCGCGAAGCTCACAAGGGTTGGACACCCAAGGTGCCGACCAAATAGTCCCGATAGGTCTGGGAGGCCCAGCGATCATGCCATTTGCCGACCGTGGTCCGACGCTGCTCCATGTTCAACCGGGCCACCACTTCAGCGTTGTTCGGCTGAGTGATGAAGTGATCCAGCGAGGCCAGCGAGAATTCGGCCCGAGCCACATCCAGACTCTGCTTGGCGTCGAGGCGGGCGGCGTACCAATCAGCGGCCAACACCGACTCGGCGGTGAACTGGGACCGGAATTCCGGTGAACTCAAGCTCCAGCCTTCGTCGCTGCGACCGGTGGCCATGACCTGGAGCAGGGCCCGCAACGGCGGGCAGGCGTACGAGATTGTGCCGTCGTCGATGTAGGCCTGAGCGACGCGCTGATGGGTCGCCACGATGGTGTTGACCGAGTCGACGAACTGGTCCATGTCTTGGGTCTCCGGGCGAAGCATCGGCTCAGTGAACACCATCGTCGGGCGCATGAAAATTCGTCCGAAGTACTTCGACGCGAATCCGGCAGTCATGCGATATCCCAGCCGGGAGGCCAAAACCGTCGAACCGTTGTGGTCGAAGTCGGCCACGGGTTCCAGTGCGCCCTCCTCGATCAGGTGGCGGGCTTGACGCTCAGTCGGGCTCATGCGGGAGAACAGCTCGGGGATCAACAGCGAGATGTCATGGTCGACGCGGATCGTCGGGCCGATCATCCCAGCCGACGACAGCCAGCCGTCGTACCCGCACAAGGCGAAACCGATGAAAGCGGCGTTCAGATCCAAGGTGGCCGGCATGGCGTTGAACGGTCCCTTCGTCAGCGCGCCCTCCGAACCGGCGCCGGTGGTCGACGGGGATTTTCCGGTCATCGAGGAGATGAACTCCATGAACAACTCGGGCAGATCCATGAAATGCAGCGGGTTGTAGCAGCACAGCGCGGGCACTGTGCCCTCGGCGATGTTGTTGCGTCGCCCAGCCGCGACCACGTCGATCGGCAGCGGTAGCGGTTCGCTCATCGGCGCGCGATGATACAGGTGCGAGGCCACCTTGGCTGAGGCGGTCGCCGTCGGGTTGGCGAGGTCGGGGCGCGGTTGTAGATAACGCGGGTTCTTCGACGGGTGGCCGTCGACCAGTCGGGCGTTGGCCGAGGACACGAAGTACGTCGGGGTGTCGCTGCTGGCGGCTTGACGGATCAGCTCGCGCATCGGGGCGGTGAACTGGTTGAAACCGATGGCGTCGTCGAGCATGTTCTGGGCGTCGGCTCTGGTCAGGGGCTCGAAGTTCGACAAGAAGGTGTCAGCGGTGGCGATGTCGGCCTCGGCCTGATGGTCATAGCCGCGGATCACCGCGTCGTCGGGACGTTGGAACAGCAGCAACTCGCAGTTGTCGACGTACTTGCGCGACAACCCGTCGTCGCGCTTCATCAGATGGCCCGGAGCCACCACAGAGGCGGTGATGTCGTCTTCGGTCTGCACCTTCACCGATGGCGAGTAGTCGTACCTCAGACCGAAGATGCGCCACGAGCCGTCGGGTTCGAAACCGACGCGCAGGGTGTTGACGGCGATCTTGATGCCGTCCAAGCGCAACGAGTTGCCCGGGCGACCGTTGATCATGCCGACCGAGAAGTGGGACTGCCAGTCGTCGCCCCACGCCGGGTCATAGAAGCGCTTGATGACGTAGACCAGTTGCTTGATGTGGGGCGCGATCGCGTTGACCCACTTGTTGTGACGGTCGGTGAATTCGTCCGAGGCGGTGAGCAGTTTGATGACCGAGCCGTCGGAGCGTTCGCGCGACAGGATCGAGCGATGGTCCTTGCCGCGACGGGCCTTGTCGGCGAAGCGGTCGGAGAAGTCATGCTCCAACACGGCCCGCACCGACTTCATGTCGGCCTCGAAATCCAAGACATAGACGTTGCCGGCGATGAAGGCTGCGGTGATGTCTTTCGAGATCTCGGATTTGCCGCCGCCGGAAACGGTGGCCGGCTTGTGGCAGACCGTGCCGGCCGGGTTGGTGCCGATCAGGTTCCACTGCTGCGGATCAGCCTCAAGTTGTTTGAGCTCGACGCGGTAGCCGTTCGGCCCGATGTAGGTCTGATTGGCTTTGAGTTTGAGGCGGCCGGTCGTCCCATTCGGATTGGTCCACGTGACCGACTCGTCTGGCAGAGAATAGGTCGAATGGGCCGGGACGAGCACGATATGGGGGAACGCTCGATCGATCGCGTGGCCCTCGGGCTGCAGACTGAACCGCTCCGGGTTGGCTTGGGCGATGTCGTTGAGAGAGTACGTCTCATCGGCTGAGGTGTCGGTGAACACCGGAGACAGTCGGTAGCTGGCGAAAGTCAGGGCTCCACCGGAGTGCTCCTCCTCGGTCGAACCGAGCAGGTTGGCCGAGTATGAGATGTGGGTCTTGACTTCCTTCTTGCAGTAGCCGTAGTAGTTGTCGGCGATGATCGTCACGATGACCCCACGCTCGTCGCGGGCGCACAGTTTGAATGCTCGACCGTTGTTGTAGAGCTCGTCGGGCTCCGACCAGCACATGCCGTCGCGGACTTGGCGCGGTGTGGCCTGGGAGACATGGGGCAGCCCGACGGCTTTCTTCGTCAGTTGGGTCAAATGCGGGGCGAGGATGACACAGCCGGTGTGGCCGGTCCAGCTCACCGGGTCCAACGATGAGTCGTTCTCCGGCAGGTACGGATCCCCGCCGTTGCCGAAAACCGTCTCGACGAAGTCCAGGTTCGACACCAAAGTGCCCGGGGCGAAGAAACGTACCTCCAAAGACTTCTCGTTGGTGAAACCGCGCACGGCCGGGCAGACCAGGGGGCGCAACAGAATCGAGATCCAGCAGTGAGCCGGTTTCTCTTCGTCGGCGGTGTACGGAACGGTGGTCAGATCTTCGGGAGCGTCGAAGGCGGCCCGCAACAACGTGGCGTAGACCTCGGTCGGCACCGCCATCTTGTCGTCGGGGATCGGCAGTCCGCCCTCGGCGATGTGGAAGACGCCAGCGGTGGTCCGCTTGTCGTGGACCGGGTTATGTAAGACCCCATTGTGGAGCCGGTAGCTGGTCAGCGTCGGCGAGGTGAACGAATCCGAATGGGCGGGCAGGCTCATGTCGCGCGCCAGACCAGCCTGGTCGAGGACGAGGGTACGCCTGGGCAGGATCGCCGTGCCCTCGGGCAGGCCGAGATAGTCGACCAGGAAGTTCTCGATGCGCTGGTCGACCGGCGACAGCCGTTCGGCCAATCGACGGGCCTGCTCGCGCTGACGAGCCAGAATGGGCGCGACCAAATCAGCCACGGCTTGGGATTCCTCATCGTGGACCCGAGGCAGGTTCAGCAATTCGAGACGGAGGTTGATTGCGGCATGAAGGTTTTGTCTGGCCATACGAGTAGCTTACTGACTTCTGCCCAGGTGGAGATCGTCGGTGGTGGGGGCAAGACGGGTGGGATGAGGCGGAGTTGACTTGAGTGTGGAAACCCTACTGGCTGGCCTGGATCTTCTCTTCACCGGCGCGGTCTCAACTGACGGTGTCGTCTTGCTCCGTGTGTTCCGCGCGAGGCTTGTCGACACTACGCAAGCCGACGGTGTCGTCTTGCTCCGTGTAGAGCTGGGCGTAGAGGCCAGGGTGGGCCAAGAGCTCCTCGTGGGTTCCCGATTCGACGATGCGGCCGGCTTGGAGGACGATGATGCGGTCGGCGTGTTGGATGGTGGTCAGTCGGTGGGCGATGGCCACGGTCGTACGATTCTTGCTGGCTTCGTCCAAGGCCTCTTGGACGATGCGCTCGGAGACCGTGTCCAAAGCAGAGGTCGCCTCGTCGAGGATGAGGACCGGAGAGTCTTTCAGGATCACCCGAGCGATGGCGATCCGTTGGCGTTCACCGCCTGACAAGCGGTATCCCTGCTCGCCGACGACCGTGTCCATCCCTTCGGGCATGGCGTCGATCGTCGCCAGGATGTTCGATTGGGCGCAGGCGTCCCGCAATTCCTCATCGGAGGCGTCCGGCTTGGCGTACCTCAGATTGGCGGCGATCGTGTCGTGGAACAAGTACGACTGCTGTGACACGATCCCGATGTGGTCGATCAGGGACTCATGGCTCAGTTGACGCACGTCGTCGCCAGCGAAAAGGACCCGCCCGGCCGAGACTTCATGCAGGCGGGCGATCAGATAGCCGATCGTGGTCTTGCCCGCGCCAGATGGCCCGACGAAGGCGACGAACTGACCCGGCGTGATCGTGAAACTGACATCGTTCAGGGTCGGTGGCTCCTCCGGGCGGGCGTCGGGGTAGCGGAAGCTGACATGGTCGAATTCGATCTGTCCGATGTGGGATTGGTCGACAGGGTGGGCGTCGGGGGCGTCGGTGATCGACGGAGTCAGGTCGAGATATTCGAAGATGCGGGCGAACAGGGCCGCAGAGGTTTGCAGGTCCAATCCGACGCGCAGCAACCCCATCATCGGCACGAGCAGGCGAGCTTGGACGGCGGTGAATGCCACCAGAGTTCCGGCCGTGACCTTGTCGTACCCACCGTTGAGCAGGATCCCGGCGAGCAGATAGATCAGGGCGGGAAGGACTGACACGAAGACTTGGACCATGGCGAAGAACCACTGCCCAGTCATCATCTGTTTGACTTGGAGGCCGATCTGGTGGTCATTCTCTTGCGCGTAGCGCGTCGACTCGTCGGTGGTTCGGCCGAAGGACTTGGCCAGCAGGATGCCCGAGACGGACAGGGCCTCCTGGGTGATCGCGGTCATGGTCGACAGTGACTCTTGGGTTTGCCCGGCCACACGGGCGCGAATCGTGCCGACGCGGCGTTGCACGATGACCATCACGGGCATGAGGACGAAGGCGATCAGCGTCAGCTGCCAGCTGAGGACGAACATCGTCGCCGCCGAGGCGATGACTGTGACCGTGTTTCCGACCACTGACGTGACGGTGTTTGTCAACACTGTGGACACTCCGCCGACGTCGTTGGCTAACCGCGATTGGATCACTCCGGTCTTCGTTTTGGTGAAGAACGCCAGCTCCATCTCCTGCAGGTGATCGAACAGGCGGACGCGCATGTCGCCCATGACGCGGTTGCCGGTCTTCGACGTCAGCCATGTCTGCCAGATGCCCAACACGTTCGACGCGATGAGCAACCCGACCATGATCGCCAGCAGGCGGATCAACACGGGAAGGTGCACCCCGGTGGGTGAGAACAGCCCGTCGTCGAAGATGCGCTGGGTGATCAGCGGCGGGAAAACCGACAGTAACGCTCCGATAAGGACCAACACAATCATCAGGGCGATCGTTTTACGGTACGGGAGGAACAATGCTGCCACTCGTTTGCCTAGATTGGCCACCTTCGGCGCGGCCGCGTTGATCGCCTTCTGTGCGTCGATATCTCCCGATGAAATCCGGGACGCCCGCCCGCGACCGCCCCCCATGCCTAACCCACTCATGTCATAAGTACAGCACAATGTGTCCTGGCATGGGTGCGCCGCTATTCGGTCGGCGAGGCCCGCGACAGACGGTCCAGCGCGCGTGACACCTTGGCGAAATCGTCGATCGACAACGTCTCGCCGCGGGCCTGCGGGGTCACCCCCGCGTCGGACAGCGCCTGAAAGATCACAGGACCGTACTTTTTCGCGAGGACTGATCGCAGCATTTTCCGGCGAGATGAGAAGGCTGCGTCGATCAGAGCGAAGGTGGCCGCACGATCGGCGTCGGGTGGCGGGTCGCGCCGAGTGAAACTGACCAGGCCGGAGTCGACGTTCGGCGCGGGCCAGAACACCGTCGGTGGGACGGTTCCGACCCGACGGGCGGCGGCCCACCACGCCAGTTTGGCGGACGGCACTCCGTACACCCGCGAGCCCGGCCCCGCGGCCAACCGGTCGGCCACCTCGGATTGAACCAGGACCAGGCCATGTGTGATCGTCGGGAAGCTCGCCAGCAGGTGAAGGATGACCGGCACGGAGATGTTGTAGGGCAGGTTGGCCACAAGCGCGGTCGGAGCAGGGCTGACCTGGTCGATTTTCAGGGCGTCGGCCGTGATCACGCTCAGACGATCCTGAGCCTCAGGAATCAGCTCGGCCATTGTCACCGGCAGACGATCAGCCAACGCTGGTTCGATTTCGACCGCGACGACGCGAACTGGGGTGTGAAGCAGGCCGGCAGTCAAGGATCCCAAGCCAGGACCGATTTCGAGAACCACGTCGTCGTCGCCCAACTCGGCCAGCCCGACGATGCGCCGGATCGTGTTGGCGTCGAACAGGAAGTTTTGACCGCGGCCTTTGGATGGCCTCAGATTCAACTGTGCGGCCAGGGACCGGATGCGCGTCGCGTCGAGGTAGTCAGACATCGGCGTGACCAGATCCAGACGGGGTCGCGTCCTCAGCGGCGTCACCCCACGGACCGCCGTAGGCGGCGAAAGCGTTCTCGCGCAGTCGCAGAGCCGCTTCATCTTCGCTCCAGCCGAGCTGATCAGCGACGAAGCGGATCGTGTGAGGGATGAGGTATGGCCCGTTGGGCTTGCCGCGTTCGGGCACCGGGGTCAGGAATGGGGCGTCGGTCTCGACCAGGATCTTGTCTGGTGGGGTGACCGCCAGCGCCCGGCGCAGATGATGATTGGCGTTGTACGTCGTCACGCCAGGGAAACTCAGCCAGTGTCCGCGTTCGCCGCAGGCGCGGGCGAAGTCGGAGTCGCCCGAAAAAGAATGCATCACAACCCGTGGCGGCGACGGAACCCGGTCGAGGATCGCCAGGACGTCGTCATGGGCGTCTCGGTCGTGGATCATCAAGGTCAACCCGGTCTGACGGGCCAACTCGATGTGGCGGAGGAAAGACTGCGCTTGGGTGGCCCGCCCGGCTGGGTCGGTTGTCCGGTAATAGTCGAGGCCGGTCTCCCCGATCGCGCGGACGTGATCTCCGGCACGAGCCAAAGCGCTGATCGCGGCGAAGTCGGTCTCGAACCGGTCGGGATGACGGGCGACCTCGTTGGGATGCAACGCCACGCAGGCGATGACGTGGGGATGTTGCCTGGCGAAGGATTCCCCCCAGGTCGAGTCGGCGACGGTGTCGCCGGCCTGGATGACCCATGTGATGCCCACAGCAGCCGCCAACTCGAGTGATTCTTCGGGTGACAAGCCCGTACGTTCGGCGACAGAGTCGAGATGGGTATGCGCGTCCACCGTCGCCACCGCCAGTGGGCGCGGCATCGGCGGCAAGCCTCGGGCTGTCAGATCAACCATGTCAGTCATTGTACGACGCGGGTACGACACGACCGATGGGGTCAGGAACCGGCGTCTGAAGTGTGCCGCTCGACGAAGCCAATCAGATCCGGTGGGCTCGCGATCACAGCGGCGGCGCGAGTGAAAACGGTCAGATCTCTGGCGCCCCAGCCGGCGACCACGAACTCGACCCCAGCGGCGTTGGCGCACTGCATGTCATAGACCGAATCCCCGACATAGAGAGCCTGATCGGGGCGTACGTCCACAACGTGCAAGGCATGAAGGACCGGGTCGGGATCGGGTTTGTGGCGAATGGTGTCCGACGACGTCACCACGACATCGAAGGTGTCGTCCAGGCCGAAGTGACGCAGATCGCCGGTCATCTCCGCGTCGGTCCGCGATGTCACGATCCCCAGAGCGAACCCATCACGCCGCAACGCGGTCAACGTGGTCGAGATCTGGTCGAACAGGCGCTGAGTTCTCTGCAGTCGCGCCGAATGCGCGGCCCAACTGGCGTCGAGTCGCTCCGCCGCCGCCGCCGAGTCGGCGTAGCGGTCGACCGCCGCCGACCCCGGGATGCCCAGGATGAAGTCGAGCTCACCGGCCGGCGGATCGACGCCGATCACCTCATGGAGCGCCTGCCGGAAGGAGGTCACAACAGCGTATTCCGTGTCGATCAGTGTGCCATCGACGTCGAACAGGATGGTGGTGAGCAAGGGGATGCTCCTTTGAGTCAGCGATGGTTGTCAAGATCAGTCTAGACGATGGGTTTCGCGGGGGTGAGGGGAGTGACCGGGGGTGCGGGGAGTGACCGGGTGAGGGGCGCGGGTAAGACCAGAGGCATGGCGTACGGCCGGGGCACAAATGAACAACCCGGGCCGCAGACCGCGGCGTCGTACGGCGTCGAGCTCGCCGGCTGAGGCTCACGCCAGGGCTTCAGCGCACCATTCGAGCAGCCCGGGCATCGCCTGTTCGAGCAGGGCGCGGGTGCCGTCGAAACCGGAGTCCGGTCCGGACCATGGGTCGTCGATCGCAGTGCCCGGGGCGAGGCTCGGATCGAAGTCGGTCATGAGGACGATGTTCTTCGCCGCCGGGAATCGCCCGGCGAGAATCTGGCGATGGAACGGCTCCATCACCACCACCAGGTCGGCTTTGGCGATCTCCGCGGTGGTGATCTGATGGGCCCGATGACGCCCCGCGTCGTAGCCGTGCGCGCGCAGCACCTTCGCCGCTCGTAGGTCGATGTCATGCCCGGTCTCCTCGGTCGAGATCGCGGCTGAAGTGAAGGTGATGGCGTCCATATCGGCGTCGTGCGCCATCGCGCGGGCGATCCGCTCGGCCATGATGGAGCGGCAGATGTTTCCCCAACAGACGAAGACAATGTGAACCTGGTCGCGGTGTGACGTGGGCGGCGGAACGGGCATCGTCACAGTGTGCCACATGCGGGCTGGCGGCCGCGCCCTCGGGCTTCTCAGGTCCCCAAGGTGCGACGTTGGTCGAGGATCCAGGACTTGTCGGACAGGATGCGGGCCAGGCTGAGCCCGATGGCCATGCCGATAATCGTGAAGATGGCCAGCGCTGAACTGGACATCATCGCCGAGACGTTCCCGCGTGAGAAATGGACCAGCGCTCGGTACGCCACCGCGCCGGGCACCATGATCAGTGCGGCCGGGACGCAGAGCGTGACAGCGGCCAAGCGGTGCCGATCGGCGAGAACGGTGGCCAAGAGCCCGATGACAAAGCAGCCGGTGGCCGCCGCCGCCCACGCCGGGACGTGGACCACGTCGAGCAGGATCAGTCGCGCGGCGTTGCCGGCCAATCCGACAATCCCGGCCAAGACGGCTCCGCGGCGGCTGACGTTGAACATGATCGACCATCCCGCCACCCCGACCCCGGAGGCGACCAACGCCAACACCCACCACAAGGCCTCCGGGATCGGCGGTGGAGGCAGCGGTTCGGCCGAGACCCCGCCGAACCACGAGGTCACCAGCAGCGCGGCCGAGGCCGACCCCAAGATCATGAAGGCGTACGCCAAGCGTGACAGCCCCGCGGTCATGTCGGTCTTCACCAAGTCCAACAGGGCGGTGACCAGGGGAAATCCCGGAACCAGGAAGATCAGGGCTGGGACGAATCCGGCTCCATGGGCCGAGGTGTCCGACACCAGCCAACTCAGCAGGTCGGTCATCCCGAGGTAGACGAAGGCGGCCACCAGCGCGGCCGTCAGTGTGGTGGCGTAGACGTTGAGTCGAAGTTTCGAGCACTGGGCTTTGAGGAATTGTCCAAGGAAGGCGCCAGTGAACACCCCGAGGATCTCGACTGCCCAGGCGTTGGTCAGGAAGGCCACCGCCGTACACGCGACAGCCGCGACCAGGGCCTGAAGCCACGCCGGATAGAGCTTCTGCCGGGCGTCGATCGCGTCAAGGCGCTCCTCAACTTGGGCTGGTGTGGAGTCGGGCGGCAACTCGGCGGTCATCAGTTCCAACTGCGACAGTTTGTCGCCGTTGACGCCGACCGAGTGGACGTTGCCCACTTGGGTACGGAAGGTGGCCCCTTTGAACAAGGTGACTGTGACTTCGGACAATGTGACGTGGGATTGCAGCCACTGGATCCCGATGGCGGCCGCGACCTGTTCCATCGACAGGCGCACCCGATAGGTTTCCGCGCCGCTGGAGAGCAGCGCCTTGCCCGTACGAACGATCGCATGGGCCTCCCCAGCCAAGTCGGATCCGTCGTGGGCATGGGGGTGGTGGGCCAGACCAGTGGTCACAGGGCTCCTTTCGTCGTCCACAGTCTACGCAACCACGGCTGGTCGGCGGTGATATCGCTGCGGTTGGCGGGCGTACGACCAAGCCCGCGGATGATCTGTCGGCCCTCGGAGCGATCTCCAGACGACCCCGCCTGTGCGGTCGACGGTTTGAGCTTCGCGTCCGAGGGCAATGGCCGTCCTGCCACCCTGCTCGTACGCCCGCCGCCCCAGGTGGAATCTCCCATCATCGCGGCGAAGCCTCGCTAGGATGGATGTTTTCCCGAAAGGATGA
This sequence comes from Propionibacteriaceae bacterium, assembly GCA_031285845.1. Taxonomy (GTDB): domain Bacteria; phylum Actinomycetota; class Actinomycetes; order Propionibacteriales; family Propionibacteriaceae; genus WQYJ01. The sequence goes on along the minus strand of JAITVK010000007.1, from coordinate 131,834 downwards.
TCATGCAATTGCGGGGACGCCACTATCTGAAGGAACTGGACTTCTCTCGCTCTGAGTTCGAAGACCTGCTCAGGCTGGCTGGCGAGCTCAAAGCTGCCAAGCGATCCGGTCACGAGGCGCAGCGGCTGACCGGCAAGAATGTCGCTTTGATCTTTGAGAAAACCTCCACTCGGACCCGTTGCGCCTTCGAAGTGGCGGCCTACGATCAGGGCGCTCACGTGACTTATCTGGATCCGGTGTCGAGCCAGATCGGTCACAAGGAGTCGATCGCCGACACGGCGCGGGTGTTGGGGCGGATGTACGACGCGATCGAGTATCGCGGCCATGGTCAGCGCATCGTCGAAGAGTTGGCCGAGCATGCCGGGGTTCCAGTGTGGAACGGGCTGACCAACGAGTGGCACCCGACTCAGTCGTTGTGCGATCTGCTGACGATGAGCGAGCACGCTGACAAGCCGTTGGATCAGGTGTCATTCGCCTATGTCGGCGATTCGCGCTACAACATCGGCAACTCTTTGCTGATCGTCGGAGCCATCATGGGCATGGACGTGCGCGTCGTCGCGCCGCGTGAGTTGCAGAACTGGCCTCATATTCAGCAGCAGGCCTTCGCGATCGCCGAACAGTCGGGGGCCCGTATCACGATCACCGACGATGTTCAGGAGGGCGTGGCCGGGGCGGATTTCCTTTACACCGACGTCTGGGTGTCGATGGGGGAGCCCAAGGAAGTGTGGTTGGAGCGTATCCCGATGCTGATGGATTATCGGGTGACCGCGTCGATGATGGCCAGCACGGGCAATCCGAACACCAAGTTCATGCATTGCCTGCCGGCTTTCCATGACCAGAACACCACCATGGGCGGGGAGATCCTGCGCCTGGCGGGGATCGAGGATGGTCTGGAAGTCACCGATGAGGTCTTCGAGTCACCCGCGTCGATCGTGTTCGACCAGGCCGAGAATCGGATGCACACCATCAAAGCCGTCATGGTGGCGACCCTGGCCGACTGAGACTGCGGTCAGCTGCCCCCGAGCGTACGGGGAAAATCAGAACACCATCCTAGTCCAGGCGCGTCGGGCGTCAGGGGCGGTCTCAGGCGAGCGCACGATCTAGGGTCGGTCGTCTAGAGTCTTGTCGACGCGTGCCACGATGACAGCGCCTGGTGGGGGGTGCGGTTTCTCCCAGGAGACACCTTCCTCGCTGTCAAAGCGGTCCGACGCTCACCTATTCGCCCCATCGACTGAAAGTCAGGAATCGCCATGGCCTTGTGGACCTTGCACGGCGACGGATCTCTCAACACCGGAGACGTCGTCAAACCTAACGAACGGCTGAGTTGGCCTAAAACCGTGGGGTTGGGAGCCCAACACGTGGTCGCCATGTTCGGGTCAACCTTCCTTGTTCCGCTGCTGACCGGGTTCCCCCCGGCCACCACGTTGTTCTTCTCGGCGGTGGGAACAGTCCTGTTCCTGCTCATCACCGGCAACCGCCTGCCGAGCTATCTGGGGTCGTCCTTCGCCTTCATCGCTCCGATCGCTGCGGCGAAAGCTTCAGACGGTGGCTCGATGGGCACAGCCCTGTTCGGTGTCATCTGCGCCGGTGTTCTGCTGGCTTTGGTCGGGTTGCTGGTCCACGTGGTCGGCGCCGGTTGGATCGAAAAGGTCATGCCTTCGGTGGTCGTGGGCACGATTGTGATGCTGATCGGTTTCAACCTGGCTCCGGCGGCCTGGAACAACGTCAAATCCGCCGGGTTGACCGCCCTGATCACGATCGCCGCGATCCTGCTCATCACTGTTCTGTTCCGCGGCATGATCGGACGGCTGTCGATTCTGATCGGGGTCATCGTCGGCTACATCGCCGCCCTGATCCAGGGCCAAGTCGATTTCGTCCCGGTTCAGGAGGCCGCTTGGATCGGTCTGCCGCAGTTCCACACCCCCCAAGTCGACTGGTCGATCTTGGGCCTGTTCTTGCCCGTCATCCTGGTCTTGATCGCGGAGAACGTCGGTCACGTCAAGTCGGTGGCTCTGATGACCGACACGGATTTGAACCCGGTCATGGGTCGGGCCTTGTTGGCTGATGGTGTCGCCACGATCTTGGCTGGCGCCGGCGGTGGTTCAGGCACGACGACGTACGCCGAGAACATCGGTGTGATGGCGGCCACGCGGATCTACTCCACAGCGGTCTACTGGGTCGCGGCCGGCTGCGCGCTGTTGTTGTCGCTGATTCCGAAGTTCGGCGCTCTGATCAACACCATCCCGATCGGTGTCCTCGGTGGGGCTGGAACCGTCTTGTACGGCATGATCGGGATGCTCGGTGCGCGTATTTGGGTGGAGAACCACGTCAACTTCTCGTCGCCGGTGAACCTGTTGACTGCCGCGGTCGCGCTGATCGCGGGCATCGGCGACTTCACGTTCAGCGCGGGGGAGATGACCTTCGGTGGCATCGCGATCGGGTCGATTGGTGCGATCGTCGTCTACCACCTGATGCGCCTGATCGCCAAGTGGCGAGGAACCGACCTGGATGAGCCCGCCTCGCCGAGTTCGTCGTCAGGCGCCTACAGTCCCGACGAGTTCGCCGCTCAGGCGTGACCTGCATGCTCAAAGCCTCGTCAGGCGGTCGTCGGTGAATCGGCGGCCGCCTGACTTGCTTCTCGGCAGGGTGGACGCGACAGTGCCGAGCACTGTTTCTGGTAGCGAACCCTGCCCGCCTCGGCGCGTATTGGAACCCAACAGCGCCGCGATGCTCTAGCGTGTCTGACATGGATGCGTCTGGTCCCCTTTTTGCGATTCTGGTGGTGGCGTGTCTGTTCTACGTGGTTCCTAGTCGGCTGAGTTGGAAGATCCCCACCCAGGGTGAGGTCGATCAGCAGGATCCGCTGCACTTGTCGATGAAGCGGATACACACCGGGGTTCCGGTCGAGCAGACGACCTGTGACGCCACCGTGTCCACCCTGCTCATGCGTCGTGCCGGTCGTCGGGCCGCGATGCGGCTGGCCCGCCAGGCGGAGAAACGACGTCGAGTCGTGTTCGCCATCTTGCTGACGATCTGCGTGGCGACGATTCCTTTCGCCGTACTCGGGTGGATGTTGCGCTGGTGGGTTCCCGTGGCCGCGTTCGCGGTGGTCGTCGCCTGGGTGGTGTATTCCCGGCTGGAAGCCCGTCGGACCCAAAAACAGCTCGACGCGATCGTGGCCGACACCGAACTGGGTGACGACGAAAAGACGGTGGCGGTCGAGTTGAACCCCGTGCCCCTCGCGGAGGCCGTGGTTGATGAGCCCGCGTCGATCGTCGGCCCGAACGGCGATGTGCAGACGTCGCTGTGGGACCCGATCACCGTGGTGCCCGCGACGTACATCTCAGCCCCGACAGCCGCCCGAACAGTTCGTACGATCGATCTGGCGGTGACCCCGGCCGCGTTGCCGGTCACCGACGATTGGGTCCACGGTCAGTCCGACGTCGGCTCGGTCGACGCCGCCTCCGCCGGCTGATCGGCGTCGCGGGGGCCAACCTGTCGGTCTGCGCCTTCTGCCGCGGGATTGGTGCGGCAGGGGTCGCCGGTCGTGGTTGCGCGGTCGGTGGCGGTCGTGGGGGAGTCGTCGGTGCGACCGTCGGCACTGGGGTTGACGACAGTGGCCTGCTGGCCTGGGTCGTTCGCAGTTTTCGTGGTCGTACGATTGCGCCACCACCACCCCGCCAGCATCACCACCAGGATTCCGATCGTGACGTACCACATGTATTGCGCGTAAAGGTTGACGAGCGTCACGGCGGGTTCGCCGATCCACCAGCCCAATCCGAGGTACGCGGCCTGAAACAGCGCCGAACAGGCGATGACCGGGGGCAGGAAACGTTTGAGGGGAGTTTGGGCCGCCCCGAGCGCGGCGAAAACGATCGGCATGGGGAAGGGGATCGGCAAGAAGGTCAGAAAGATCGCCAACAGCCACCAGCGGTGGGTCAGTCTGACGGCGCGGTCGGCTCGCCGTTTCGCGCGCGGGGATTGCCCGGCGAGCAGTTCGATGATCGCAGTTCCCCACAGTTTTCCGGCCCACCAGTAGACCCACGAGAATTTGACCAGCGACACCGACGCCACCAGCCAATAGACGATCAGTGGGCCCTGGTGGACGTACGTCCATGCGCCGGTCGCGACCACCGAAGTCCGTCCGCCAGTGATCATCGCCGCTATCGGGGGGTTCCAGCCGATCAGGATCGCCCGCAACGGGATCGTGGCCAGGCCGTAGATTCCGACCATCGCGATCAGGCCCCAGCAGATCAGATCCGATTTGGTGGGCTTGTGACGCCATGGCAGCGACGGGTCGTCCCACCACGGCTTGTCTGGTTCGTCGACCATGCCGGATTGTCTCATTTCGCCCATATGGATCCTCACTGTTTCAGACGACATCGTACCTTGACACTCCATCGTGCTCGCACTGGCACAGGCCGGTGATGCCAGGTTGGGTTGGGCGCGGTTTCACAACCGGTCGCCAAAGGTACGGCGGGAGTTCCCGCTGGCGGTTCGGTACGGGTTTGTCCCGCGTACTGGCTGATTGTGACCGACGAACCCGTCGCACACCGATCACCGCCGGTTTCACCAGTCCGGTTGCGACGGGTTTTGATCCCGAGAGCGCGCTCGCCCGATCAGTCTGGGTCTACGACCGGGACCTGCTGCGAACTGCGAGACGTCAGCCCGGTCAAGTCCCGCCAGACCATCTATAGCCGCCAATCCATCAATAACTGCGCAAAATCGACATTTTCGGGGTTCCGAAGTCGATCCGGTATGGGATGTGACCCGATCTGGGCCGATGATCAGGTCACAACTGCGCAAAATCGACGCTGCTTCCGAAAACGAGTCGATCTTGCCCCGTTTTGACTCGCCTCGGTCAGTCCCGTCGACACTTTCGAGGTCAGCGCAGGGGCGTGGTACGACAACGAGACACCCGGGGATCCGTGATTGAGACTCCGCCGGGCAGAAAAGCCTCAGGATTGTGCGTGGTGAGGGTGGATCGGCTACGGCCCGACTCGTCTGGGATGATCGTCTCGGAGTCGGTGGGGATCGTGTACGAATCCCACAGCTCTTCCCAATCGTGGGCGGTGAACCCGTCAGGAGCCAGGTCATGGCGGACAAGGCAGGCGGCGACCAGCCCATTCATGTCCTGGTTGTCAGGGTTGATCTGAATCCTGGCGTATAGCGCGAACACGGGGTCCATCCACTGGCTCTGGCAGGTGGCCATCGTCTGATCTTGGACGACGGTGGTAGAGGCCTCGGTGCGAAAACTCACATGGAAGTGCTCATCCATGTTGACAGTGGCGGGAACCTGGGCTTGGTCCAAACAGGCTTGCGTCGAAGACAGCGCGTCTCGAATCTCCGACGGGTCGATGACACCGTCGGCCAGGATCGACCGGGTGTAGTCGGATTCGGCTTGTTCCATGGCCTGCTCGAACTCGGCCGCCCAAGGATTCACCGGCTCAGGCGCGCCAGCGCACCCGGCGAGAATGGCGCTGATCAACGTGGTCGCAACGACTAGTGCGGTGACTTCACGCTTCTTCATGGTCACCTCCTTCGTCTAGGCGCGGGGTGCACCGTGTCTTTCGCGGTGCACCCTTACTGTGGCTCCAAGGGCGGAGCCGTTCTGACGCGGACCCTCCGGTCATCTGTACTCTTGGCCTCCGGACGCCGGGAATCCACCAGCAGGCATGTAAGCGATGGAACCATCCCATGAAGTTCCCACCCAGGGGCCGTAGCCGTGCAGGACGCGGGTGGTGTTGTCGGAGGGATACCAACTGATCCAGGACCGGACTGTGTGATTCTCATAGCAGATAACGCGTTCGATCCCCGCCTCTTTTCCGTCGTACCAGGCTTTCCCGGAGCAGTGAGCTGCCCCCAGTTGAGTCGCATCCCCCAGCTGTGCCTCTTCCATGACCGACCCAGGATCTGTGGGGTCCATGGGTGATCCTGAGGAAGGGGAGGCGCTCACGGCGCTGATCGCGATTGCTGCTGCCGCCGCCGCAAGGAGGCGTCGCAAGACAAGAGTCATCTTCGTTCCTTTCCATTGTGGTGGTGGGGCGCCCCGCGTACGAAGACTCGAGGCGCCCCAGTCTGTGCCTTGTAGTCGGTTCCTCTGAACTGACTACCTGTTTCGAGCATAGGACGACCGCGTCGGATCATCGACGGTTTTTCGTCACAAGCTCGCATTCTGGCTAGATCCCAGTCGAACAGTCGACCGCTCAGGCGTGTCTCTCAGCATGTTCTTAGGTGTCTTCGTCCGGGATCTGGTCGGCCAACCAAGTTCCGCATAATGGTCATGGGCGAAGCGGACGCCGCCTGTCGCCGGTTGGGTCCAGCCTCGTACGATATCGTCATAGGCCACCCCCATGGCAAGACTTGGACGACGCCGCGTTCGGGCTTGACGTGACGGAAAAATCTGGAACACTGGCATGCGAAGGGAAAGACCCTCCACTAAGGATCGTCGGGCACGTACCGCCCGTGGAAAGGTGAACCAAACATGGCTACTGTTTCGTACAAGGACGCCACCCGAATCTACCCAGGCTCGGACCATCCCGCTGTCGACCGTCTCAACTTGGAGATCGGTGATGGCGAGTTCATGGTCTTGGTCGGCCCGTCAGGCTGTGGAAAATCCACATCCTTGCGTATGCTGGCCGGACTCGAAGAGGTCAACGAGGGCAACATTTTCATCGGCGACCGCGACGTCACCGACCTGCCACCGAAAGACCGCGACATCGCGATGGTCTTCCAGAACTACGCTTTGTATCCGCACATGACCGTGGCCGACAACATGGGCTTCGCTTTGAAGATGCAGAACGTGCCCAAGGCCGAGCGTCAGCAGCGCGTGCTCGAAGCCGCCAAGCTGCTCGGGTTGGAAGACTTCCTCAACCGTCGCCCGAAGGCCCTGTCCGGTGGTCAGCGTCAGCGCGTCGCCATGGGTCGCGCCATCGTGCGCCAGCCGCACGTCTTCTTGATGGACGAGCCGCTGTCGAACTTGGACGCCAAGCTGCGTGTGTCCACCCGTACTCAGATCGCCGCCTTGCAGGCCCGGCTTGGCGTCACGACCGTCTACGTGACCCACGACCAGGTCGAGGCCATGACCATGGGTCACCGCGTCGCCGTGATGAAGGATGGCATCCTGCAGCAGGTCGACTCCCCGTTGACGTTGTACGACAAGCCAGCCAACCTGTTCGTCGCGGGCTTCATCGGCTCGCCGGCCATGAACCTGATCTCCGGCAAGGTGGTCGACGGTGGCGTGCAGATCGGCGACTACGTCGTTCCGGTGCCCCGCGAAGTCCTCGCCAAGGCCGAAGGCGAGCAGAACCTCACCTTGGGCATCCGTCCTGAGGCCTTCCATGTCGACGAGGCGGGTATCGCCGTCGACGTGTCGGTGGTCGAGGATCTGGGCGCTGACATCTACCTCTACGCCACGTTGGCTGGGACCTCCGATGAGGCCAAGATCACCGCTCAACAGATCGTCGCTCGTCTGTCCACCCGTCATCCGGCTGGTCAGAACCGGGTGCGTCTGGGTGTGGACCCGGCGTCGATCCATGTCTTCTCCAACGAGTCGCAGCTGCGCATCTCCTGAAGTTGATCGAACCTGAGCTGTGGGGTCCCTGGGAAACCAGGGACCCCACAGTCTTTTCTTGCTTGTGGGCACCGATTTGAATCGGGCCGCGCCACCGTGGAATGCTGATCGGTGTGCCGCCGAAGCCGCCTTGGCCAAGGTTCGGTGACTCATCAGCGCCACAGAAAGGACCACATCATGGCGATGGATGTCAAGAAGACCCAGAAAGCCTTCTACAACTCGGCGACGACCCCGACCCTGGTCGACTTGCCCGAGTTGACCTTTCTGATGGTCGACGGCCGAGGCGATCCGAACACGGCCGCTTCGTACTTCGCCGCGATCGAGTCGCTCTACACCGTGGCCTACGCCATCAAGATGTCGAAGATGAGCAGTTGGCGCATCGACGGCTATGAGGATTTCGTGGTGCCACCTTTGGAGGGCCTGTGGTCCACCGTGGACGACAAGCCGTTTCAGACCGGTGTGACAAACAAGGACGATCTGACCTGGACCTCGATGGTTCAGATGCCAAGCTTCGTGACCCAGCCGGTGTTCGACCAAACCGTGGAGGTGGTGGCCGCCAAGAAACCTGAAGTCGATGTGACCCGGATCCGGTTGGATCAGCTGACCGAGGGGTCCTGCGCCCAGATCCTGCATATCGGCCCCTACGACTCCGAACCGGCCACGATCGCGGTCCTGGAGCAGTTCATCGAGGCGCAAGGTCGTACGATCGATCTGGGGCACGGTCGGCGTCACCACGAGATCTATCTGTCCGATCCGCGCCGAGTGGCCCAAGACAAACTGAAGACCATCATCCGCCTGCCTGTCGCACCGCGCTGATCACGTCGTCGTCGGGAGGCCACCCGGTCTCCGATGCTGTTTCATGGCAAGATTGAGCCATGCCCAGGTTCGTCTCCACCACCCCCGACTCGCGGCTGCTCCCCTTCCCCTGGGACACCCCTTTGGCTGACTGGCCGGTCGAGCTTCTTGTCGCCTTGCCGCGCGGATTGTCGCGCCACGTCGTCCGTTTCATTCAGGTGGGACACAGTGTCTACGCAGCCAAAGAAGTCGTCGAACACCTGGCCGTCCACGAATATCGTCTGCTGACCGACCTGTATCGGTTGGACACCCCGTCGGTCGAACCGGTCGGCATCATCACCGAACGGCGGGATCGAGCGGGCAACCTGCTGGATCCGATTCTTCTGACCCGTCACCTGGAATTCTCATTGCCGTACCGTTCCCTGTTCACTCCTGGGGTTCGTCAAGAGACGGTGTCGCGGCTGCTGGACGCTATGGTGGTCCTGATCGCGCGGCTGCATCTGATCGGTTTCAAATGGGGTGACGTGTCGTTGTCGAACATCTTGTTCCGCCGCGACGCCGGTGACTTCGCCGCTTATCTGGTCGACGCTGAGACTGGGGAGTTGCACACCGGATTGTCTGATGGTCAGCGCGAACAGGATCTGGAGATCGCGCGGACGAACCTCTATGGCGATTTTCTCGATCTTCAAGCCGGCGGGCTGTTGTTGCCCCCGCTGGATCCGATCACCTTGGTCGACACGGTCACCACGCGCTATCACGAGCTGTGGCAGGAGTTGACCGGAGTGGAGGAGTTCTCCGGCTCCGAGATGGATCGGATCGAGGGCCGGGTCCGTCGTCTCAACGCGCTCGGTTTCGACGTGGCCGAGATGGACATTCAAACCGACGCTGGATCGTCCAAGATCAGGATCCAGCCGAAGGTGGTCGACGCTGGGCACCATCAGCGCCGTCTGATGCGTCTGACCGGGTTGGACACTGAGGAGAATCAGGCTCGTCGTCTGCTCAACGACTTGGACACCTACCGCTTCCGGATGGGGCTCAGCCATGTCGACGAGGCAGTGGTGGCCCATCGGTGGTTGACCGAGGTCTTCGAGCCGGTGATGCAGCAGGTCCCGCAGCAGTTGCGTGCCAAACGTGAGCCGGCTCAGTTGTTCCACGAGGTGTTGGATTATCGGTGGTACGGCTCCCAGCGCGAACATCGCGAGATGCCGATGATCGAGGCTGCTCAAGGCTACGTGCGCGATGTCCTGGAGGCGCTGCCCGACGAGGCGATGAGCCGGGAGGCCCTCCTGCCCGTGGGGCCCACCGAGCGCCTGGTCAATCCGTACGATCCGTCACAGGGCTACGTCGAGGAGGGCGAGCAGCCGCCCCACGACCCGTGGGAGGACGAGGTCGACGACTCCCCGGTCCCAAGCGGATTCTTGGATATCGCCGCCCTGCGGGCCAAGGCCGCTGACACGGGCGAAGGGTCAGGGGCCACGAGATAGACTTGCGTGCCATGGCATTGACGTTGCATGACACAGCCCGTGGCTCGAAGGTCGATTTCGTCCCCTTGGTGGAGTCGAAAGTGTCGATCTACTGCTGCGGTTTGACCGTGCAATCCGCCCCGCATCTGGGCCATATTCGCAAAGAGGTCGTGTTCGACACCCTGCGACGCTGGCTGACTGTCCTCGGCTATGAGGTGACTCTGATCAGCAATGTCACCGACATCGACGACAAGATCTTGACCAAATCTGAGCAGGCCGGTCTGCCGTGGTACGCCTTGGCCTACGCCAATGAGCGCGAACTGCATCGGGCGTACGCCGCGCTGCGGCTTCAGCCGCCGACCTACGAGCCCAGGGCGACCGGACACATTCCGGAGATCATCGACCTGATTCAACAGATCATTGATCGCGGCCATGCCTATCGGGGCGTCGACGGTTGCGGCGACGTCTACTTCGACGTACGATCGTGGCCGGGCTACGGCGAACTGTCGGGCCAGCGGCTCGATGAGATGGAACCGGCCGCCGACGCCGATCCGAGGGGTAAGCGTGACCCGCGCGACTTCGCATTATGGAAGGGGCATAAGCCGACCGAGCCGATGACGGCGTCGTGGGAGTCGCCGTGGGGTCGAGGCCGACCCGGCTGGCATATCGAGTGTTCGGCCATGGCGGGGAAGTATCTCGGCGATCAATTCGACATCCACGGCGGTGGGATGGATCTGAAGTTTCCCCACCATGAGAACGAGTTGGCTCAATCGAAGGCCGCTGGCCGCCCGTTCGCCCGCTATTGGCTTCATAACGCCTGGGTGACCGCCGCCGGGGAGAAGATGAGCAAGTCGCTCGGCAATGGTCTGCTGGTGACCGAAGTCGTCAAGAAGTGGCCGGCCCGCGCGGTGAGGGCATACTTGGCCGGGCCGCACTATCGGTCGATGATCGAGTTCTCCCACACCTCCTTGGATGAGGCGGCCACCGCGTTGGCTCGGGTGGACTCCTTCGTGGCTAGGGCTCACGATCGTCTCGGCGAGCAGGCCGGACTGACTGATGCCACCCCTCATCAGGTCTTGACTTCGGTTCCTGAGCGTTTCGTCGCGGCGATGAACGACGATCTGGGCACTCCGGCGGCGATAGGCGTGCTCTACGAGACCGTACGTGAAGGAAATCGTGGCTTGGAGTCGGGGGACGACGATGGTGTGGCCACGATCCTGACCAAGGTCGAAGCGATGTTGGATGTCTTCGGTCTGCGGCTGGACGGGTCGACTTGGGTGGCGCAGACCTCAGGTCTCGAATCGGTGGTCGACGGCTTGGTCCAAGCCTTGCTCGATCAGCGCCAAGCGGCCCGAGCGCGCAAGGATTACGCCGCCGCCGACGCGATCCGAGACCAATTGGGTCAACTCGGGCTGACGATCGAAGACACTGCCCAGGGCCCGCGCTGGACGCGTTGACTTCGCTTGGTCGGTCTCGCCCGCGCGGGTTCGCCGAGTTCTGCCTGCTTCGGCGCGAAAGCCCGTTGGTCTGGCCTGCGCGGTCCTCATCGTGACTGACGCTTCAGGCGGGCTTGGCCGGTCGGTTGGATCGGTGCGGCTAGAATCGTGCGATGAGCAAAGGACGAAACACCGCCGGATCGGGTGGGCGGATCCGCAAGAGTCTGGCCGGTCGTGGACCGACGCCGAAGGCTGAGGATCGGATCTATCACAAGGCCCATCAGGTCAAGCAGGCCACTGAGCGCCGAGCGGCTCATCAGCCGCAGCGGGCCAAGGCGGTCGGCGAGTGGGTGGTCGGGCGCAACCCGGTTTTAGAAGCCCTGCTCGCCGGCGTGCCTGTCAAGACCGCCTACATCGGCGAGGGCGCCGATCGTGACGATCGACTGCGCGAGATCCTACGCTTCGCCGCGACCCATTCGATTCCGATGCTCCAAGCCACTCGCTCGGAGTTGGATCGTCTGACCGGTGGGGCGGTCCATCAGTCGGTGGCGTTGCTGCTGCCCGGCTATGAGTACGCCGAACTGACCGACGTGATCGAGGCCGCCCAGGATGGCGGCATCGTCGTGGCCTGTGATCACATCACTGATCCGCATAACTTGGGCGCGATCATCCGATCGGCCGCCGCCTTCGGCGCCGCTGGCGTCGTCATCCCGAACCGTCGTAGCGCCAAGATGACTGCGGCGGCGTGGAAAGCCTCGGCGGGAGCGGCGGCGCGTCTGCCCGTGGTTCAAGTGGTGAACTTGAACCAAGCCTTGGAACAGTTCTCGCGTGACGGGTTCACCATCCTCGGCTTGGCTGGTGAGGCCGGTGAGCTGATCGACCAGGTCCACCCGGACCAGCCGGTGGTGTTGGTCGTGGGCTCGGAGGGCGAAGGATTGTCCCGTCTGGTGCGTGAGCACTGCGACACCCTGATTCGCATTCCGATCGCCGGCGAGGTCGAGTCGCTCAACGCGTCGGTCGCCACCAGCATCGGGTTGTACGAGTTGACCCGCGCCTGACCGTCTCCACCGACCGTCCCACGGACTTGTTCACTCAGAGCGATCAGCAGCTTCATGGCAGCAAAAAATCGAGTTGACAAGCATATTTGAGTGGCATAGCATACTTGAGGTTTGAGAAGCCGTGCTCGGCTCGCGCCACGGATCATCATGGTTCAGCTCGCGAGTGGTCGGTGGATCGCCAACAAGTCGAGGAGGTGAGGACATGGAACCAGGAAGTAGTCATCAACGCAGTTCAGACGACATAGGTAGTACCAAGACCGCCCGTGAGGGGGCATTGGGCGGTCCCATGATCGCCTCGCGCTCGACCCTGTTCGATCGCCGGTGATCTCATCCTGACGTCATCGCCGCAGTGATGACGTCGAGCCTCGTACGAGCGTGAAGTCTCGTACGCCTCTGTCCTTCGATGAATCCTTGGCATCGACCCCTGCTCTGGTTCGCCCTAACGTCGATGCGGCCATCGGCTGAGCGCGCTTCGGTGTGCCCTGCTGCGACCGGTGGACTCTCGCGACGGACAGCGGCCTGACATGCGATGCGCATGGAGGAAATCATGAAGACCTTGACCCTATCGACCAATCAGACCACTGCGACCCCGACTGGGATCCCCAACATCACCACACCAAACCGTGCCGTGGAGATTCTCGCCACGCCCGTGGACACCCTGCTGCACGACCTGGGAACCGGCAAAGGCGGGCTGACTTCGGCCCAGGTGGAAGAGTCCCGTCGCGAGCGCGGCGAGAACCTCATCCATCATGGCGGACGCCACCGCCTCTATCGGCGACTGGCTTCAGCCTTCGTCAACCCGTTCACCGCCATCTTGTTCGTCCTGACGGGGGTGTCGGCCATCACCGACATTGTCCTCGCCGAGCCGGGTGAGGCCAATCCGATCACCGTGATCATCATCACGACTATGGTCATGATCTCGGGTCTGTTGCGCTTCGTCCAAGAGACGCGCTCAGGCAATGCGGCTGCTCGGCTGTCGTCGATGATCACCACCACCTGCGCGGTGCGCCGCGATGACAACCCGCCCGAGGAGATCCCGCTGGATCAGGTGGTGGTCGGCGACCTCGTCCAGCTGGGAGCCGGTGACTTGGTTCCCGCTGACCTTCGTATTCTCGCCGCCAAGGATCTGTTCGTCGCCCAGTCCGCTTTGACCGGCGAATCCGGGGCGGTCGAGAAAATGGCAGAGCTCGATTCACATCGGGACTACCTCGACAGCCCCAACCTGGCTTTCATGGGGTCGACTGTCGTCTCTGGCGTCGCCACCGGGGTGGTGATCGCAGTCGGGCCTCAAACTGTGTTCGGCGGGATCGCCGAATCGTTGACCGACACCCCGATGCCGACGGCCTTCGACAAAGGCGTGAACTCGGTGTCGTGGCTGTTGATCCGGTTCATGCTGGTGATGGTCCCGGTGGTGTTGTTCATCAACGGTTTCACCAAGGGTGACTGGACCGCGGCCCTGCTGTTCGCCATCTCTGTGGCGGTCGGTCTGACCCCCGAGATGCTGCCGATGATCGTGACCAGCAGCTTGGCCAAAGGCGCTATGGCGATGTCGCGCCAAGACACCATCGTCAAAAGCCTGAACTCGATTCAGAACCTCGGCTCGATGGACGTCTTGTGCACCGACAAGACGGGCACGTTGACTCAGGACCAGGTGGTTCTGCAGTGTCATCTCAACATCAATGGCGCTGAAGACTCCCGAGTGCTGCGCCACGCGTTCTTGAACTCGTACTACCAGACCGGGTTGAAGAATCTGATGGACAAAGCCATCATCACCGCCACGCTGAACGCTGACCAGACCCTCGACGAGCTGTCCGGCTTGGACGCTCGATTCGCCAAAGTCGACGAGATTCCGTTCGACTTCGAACGTCGCCGGATGTCGGTGGTGGTGAGCACTGTGGATGGGCAGGCGGCGGGAGCCAAGACTCAGATGATCACCAAAGGCGCGGTCGAAGAGATGCTGGCCATCTCGAGCTTCGCGGAGTTCGAAGGCGTGGTACGTCCGATGACCGATGAGATTCGGATGTACATCCTCGGTCAGGTCGAGCGGTTGAACCGTCGAGGACTGCGGGTGATCGCGGTGGCGCAGAAGACCAACCCGTCACCGGTCGGAGCCTTCAGCGTGGCCGACGAGTCTGACATGGTCCTGATGGGTTACCTCGGATTCCTCGATCCGCCGAAGCCGTCGACCGCCAAGGCCATCGCCAGTCTGGCTGAGTACGGCGTCAGGACGAAGGTCCTCACGGGAGACAACGACCTGGTCACCCGAACGGTGTGCAGCCAAGTGGGAATCCAGTCGAGCCGGATCGTGCTCGGTGGCGAACTGGATCAGTTGGGCGACGCCGAGCTGGCCAAGGTAGTCGAGGAAGTCGACATCTTCGCCAAACTCAGCCCCCAGCAGAAGGCCCGCGTCATCACCAGCCTGCGTGCCAATGGCCACGTGGTCGGGTTCTTGGGCGACGGGATCAACGACGCGTCAGCCATGAAAGCCGCTGATGTGGGGATCTCGGTTGACACGGCGGTGGACATCGCGAAAGAGTCCGCCGACGTCATCTTGCTACAGAAAGACCTGATGGTCTTGGAGAAGGGCATCATCGAAGGGCGTCGGACGTACGCCAACATGATCAAATACATCAAGATGACGGCCAGCTCCAACTTCGGCAACATGTTCTCGGTCCTGGTGGCCAGCGCCTTCCTGCCGTTCGTGCCGATGCTGCCGATCCATCTGATCCTGCTCAACCTGATCTACGACATCAGCTGCACGGCGATTCCGTGGGACAACGTCGACAAGGAGTACCTGCGGGTTCCCCGGCGCTGGGACGCGGGCTCGGTCGGCAAATTCATGCTGTGGATCGGCCCGACCAGCTCGGTGTTCGACATCACAACCTACCTGTTGATGTTCAATGTGATCTGCCCGGAGGTGTTCGGCGCGCGCTTCGACGAGTTGACCGATCCGATCCAGCAGGCCGGGTTCACCGCCTTGTTCCAAGCTGGTTGGTTCATCGAGTCGATGTGGAGCCAGTCGTTGGTCATCCACATGATCCGTACCCCGAAGCTGCCGTTCATCGAGTCGCGCGCTTCGGTCCAGGTCACGCTGGCGTCGTTCGCGGGAATCGCGGTCATCACGGCGCTGCCGTTCACCCCGCTCGGGGTGACTTTGGGGCTGGCCCCGCCGCCGGTGGCGTACTTCGCGTGGTTGGCCGCCACCATCTTGGCCTACATGAGCTTGGCGACGCTGTTGAAGAAGATTTTCATCGGGAGGTACGGCGAACTGCTGTGATCTGACGATAGATCCAAGGCGCGTCTGCGGTGGTCAACGAGGTTTGGTCGCCGCAGACGTGTTTTGACGGCCGTGTCGGCCACGCCTTGGTGGCGGCTCAACTGGCGCGGCCGGCGGCCTTCAACGTCGCGTCGTAGAGGGCCCTCCGATCGGCGTGGGCAGCCAACGCGACGGCCGCGACGGCGGCCGAGCGCTTCTCACCGGCTTTCATTCTCGACTGGACCTCACCGACAAGTTCATCAATGTCTGGTTCGCGCGGCGGCGCGCCAGCGATCACGACCGTGATCTCGCCGCGGGCGTGGTCTTCGGCCCAGTCGGCCAGCTCGCTCAGCGGGCCGCGAACCACCTGTTCGTACGTCTTGGTCAGCTCACGGCAGATCGCGCCACGCCGATGCGGACCGAAGGCGCCGGTCGCGGCCTGGAGGAAGTCGGCCAGTCGGTGGGGGGCCTCGAAGAAGATCATGGTGCGCGGCTCTGCGGCCAACTGCGCCAAGCGGGAGGCTCTGGGCCCAGGTTTGCGTGGTAGGAACCCTTCGAAGCAGAAGCGGTCGGATTCGATGCCTGACACGGCCAGCGCGGTCAGAACAGCCGAGGGCCCCGGGATGGCGCTGACGATGATTCCGGCGTCGATCGCGGCCGTGACCAAGCGAAACCCTGGGTCGGACACGGACGGCATTCCGGCGTCGGTCACCAAGACGATGGTCGATCCGGCTAGCATCTGGTTCACCAGGTCGGGTGTCTTGGCCGACTCGTTGGCTTCGAAGTACGACACGACACGCCCGTGATACTCCATGCTGGCGCGTCGGGCCAGATCCGCGAATCGGCGAGTGTCCTCAGCGGCGATGATGTCGGCGTGAGCCAACCCTTCCCGCAGCGCTGGGCTGACCGAGTCGACGTCACCGATCGGGGTGCCGGCCAGGACCAGCCGCCCTGACCCGTCAGCGACCGGGTCGTTCGGTGACCAGGTTGAACCACGCGGAGGCGTGTCTGCCGTGGTCGGGCGGTCTGGCCCCCGGGTTGAGGCGGACAGTGGATCGTGGTTCTCGGCCTCGGTTCGAGCGTCGGCGGATGTGGCATTGGTCACAGCACTACACTAGTTCGAATGAGTGACTCCGTGCGGACCGGCGCCGCGCAGCAGCCCGGCGACCCAACAGATCGTGGTCTGTCCGCCGCCACACCCTCGGCTTCGCACGACCCTGCCACGCCTCGCGCTTGGGTGCCCGCGCCCCAAGATCCGCCCCGTCGCTCGTCGTGGCCGTCGCGTCCGGCGACCAGGCGTCGTACGGAATCGGTGCGACCGGACTCACCAACCGAACCCGGCGCGTCTGTCCAGGCCCAGTTGACCGCGTCGGCTGTGGCCGGTCGCACCGCTTCGCCGGACCGCGACCACACCGCAGGGGTTCCCGAACCCGCCGTGCTTCTCACAGCCGACGACTCGCCGGTGGCCCCAGAAGCCCCGGTGGCTCCTCAAGCCACCGAAGTGACCGTCGCCGAGCCGGATGGTTCGCAGGACAGTCTCTCCACCGACTCCGGTGACACCGCCGCTGTCACCTCTGCTTCAGCGTCCCTCGCCGCGCCCACCCGAGGCCGTCGAGCCACGCGGGTTCCCCTGCTGACTCGGTTCGCTCGCTTCGTCGACGCGCCTCGGGGTGGCGCCCCAGGCAGCGCGGTCGAGCAGTTGAGCCAAACCGGCCCGACCGACAAGGCGGTGGGGTGGATCGTGACCCTGGTCATCACCGCGATCGCGTTCTTCCTGCGCTGGTTCCATCTGGGGGAACCGGCCGAGATCATGTTCGACGAGACCTACTACGCCAAAGACGCCTGGAGCCTGCTGCAGATGGGGTACGAAGGGTCGTGGCCCGGCGAAGGCGACGTGGTCAACCATCAGGTGGCGACCGGCAATGGTGAGGCGTTGAACACCGCCGCCAGTTGGGCGGTGCATCCTGAGGTCGGCAAATGGCTGATCGCGATCGGGGAGAAGATGTTCGGGCTGAACGCTTTCGGCTGGCGCTTCATGGCACTGGTCTTCGGCACGGCTCTGGTCTTCCTGGTCATCCGCCTGGCCCGCCGATTGTCGCGCTCGACCTTGATCGGCGGATTGGCCGGACTGTTGTTGTGCGTGGACGGATTGGCTTTCGTCATGTCGCGCATCGCCCTGCTGGACGTCTTCCAAGCCGTCTTCATTCTGGCCGGTGTCTCGGCAGTCGTGGCCGACCGCGACTATTTCCGCAACCGTTTGGCTGAGCACATCGCCGCCCTGCCCGGACAAACCCTCGCCGGTCGCGCCGGACCGTACGTCTTCCGACCGTGGCTGCTGGTCGCAGGATTGATGTTCGGACTGGGGTGCGCCACGAAGTGGAACACGCTCTATCCGATGGCCGTGTTCGGTCTGATGATCGTGGTGTGGACGATTGGCGCGCGTCGCCTGGCCGGAGCCGGGCGACGTCGGTGGTGGGCGCTGCTGAAAGACGGCGTTCCCGCGTTCGTCAGCCTGGTTGTGGTCGCGGCCGGTGTCTATCTCGCCAGTTGGATCCCGTGGCTGAGAGCCACCGGGGGGTACGATCGCGGTTGGGGTGCGCAGCATCCTGACGCCTGGGTGACCCGTCATTTCGGGGAAGCGCTGGCCTCGCTGTGGCAGTGGCACGTCGACACCTATAACTTCCACACCGGCGATCAGATGGCCAACGCCACACACAGCTACTCGGCGAACCCATGGGGATGGCCGGTCGTGGCCCGCACGATCGGGATTTATGCCCAAAACGGCATCCAGCCCGGCGACCAGGGATGCACCGCCCCGGAAGGCGACACCTGTCTGCGTGTCATCACAGGCCTGGGCACCCCGTTGCTGTGGTGGGCGGCCTGCTTGGCGATCATCGCCGCTCTGGTGTGGTGGCTGGCGGGCACGGATTGGCGCTTCGGTGTGGTCGTGTTGGGCATGGCCTCGACCTGGGTGCCATGGATGTTCACGGGGCGTGGCGCGCTGTTCTCGTTCTACGGGATCACGATGATCCCGTTCATGGTGATCGCTCTGGCGATGGCGTTGGGGGTGATTCTCGGACCGGCCAAACCCGGGCCACGACGACAATCCGGCGCTATCGTCGTCGGCGCCGTGGTCGCCCTGATCGTGATGGATTTCGCGTTCATCTATCCGGTGTTGACCGGGGAGCTGATGACCAGGCAGCAGTGGCTGTGGCGGATGTGGCTTCCTGGGTGGATCTAGTGTGGCGCCCCGTGTTTCGACCAGTCGCACGATCTCGCGACTCGGCGTCGCGTGCGTCGAGATTCGCCTCAGACGAGCGGCGGCGCACAAGTCAAGTGGCTTCGCGGCGTCCGTCGCTCTCGGTGGTGGGTCGGAACGCTTCGCGGTCAGGAGCAGGTGGTCGCTTTTTGATCGCAGTCGTGGCCATGGGCATGGCCCTGAGCGGTTGCACACCGGGATTCGCCAACCCCGGGGGCACGACAACGTCTCCGGCCTCGTCCGGCGCGCCCCTGGTGTCGGCCTCGCCGATCGAGCCGTCGCCTGGACCGCTGTCCAACCCGGTGCCTCGTGACGGGGTACGCCAGGGTGGAACTTTGTCGTTGGCCACAGCCGAACTGCCGAAAACCTGGAACCCCTGGGGCTGGTCGCCCTTCGATCTGGACGCCGTGACTGACTTGCTCAGTCCGCGGCTGTTCGCCAGCGCGGCCGACGGTCAACTGCATTGGGATCCGGCCTGGTTGGTCTCCGATCCGCAGGTCACCGTCTCGGACTCCGGAGTCTCCGGTTCGTCCTCCCAGGGGGACCACACCGAAGCGGACGCCGAACCCTCACCCGACCCGACGTCGACTGACGGGGTCGGCGCGGGGGAGCCGACGATGACCGTCGACTACGCGCTGAACCCGTCGGCACGATGGTCCGATGGTGAGCCGGTGACCGCAGCGGATTTCATCGCCACCTACGAGGCTTGTCGAGCGCTTGACACTCCGGTCTGCCGTGATCGCGGCTTCGACCATGTCACCGCAGTGGTGGCCGGGGTCGATCCTCACCATGTCCAGGTGTCGTACGATCAGGTCTGGGCCGACTGGCCGTACACCTTCGCGCGCGGGCCGATTCGGGCTCAACTGGCGGGCGATCCGGTGGGCCGTGACCAGGTCTGGTCGACGCCGATCGGGCATGAGAGCGGATTGGCTGGCCCGTTCGTTCCAGCCAGCTTCGATGGAACGACGTTGACGCTGACGCCTAACCAGTTCTGGTGGGGCGATCCGGTCAAACTCGAGGTCATCCGAGTGATCGCTATGGATCCGAAGCTGATGTCGTGGGCCTATTTGCGCGGTCAGATCGACGCCTTCATGACGACAGACGCCAACGTGTATTCCCAAGCCAAGCAGTTGCCGGGCATCCAGACCCGCGTCAGCACGGGCGTGGGGGCCAGGTTCTTGGTGTTCAACCGGGTCGACGGCCCGTTGAGCGATCCGGCGGTGCGCGCCGCCGTCGTGACAGCGCTGGATCGGGCCGATCTGGGCGCGTCCGATTTGGCGGGATTGAATTGGGACGGCCAGTTGCTGAACAGCCCGGTGTGGCTGACCAGTCAGACGCAGTACGAGGATCTGGTCCTCCAGTCGGGGGTCGAACCAGCGGACCTGACTGCCGCCGGGCAGTTGTTGGACGAAGCCGGTTGGGTCCTCGGCGACGACGGGATCCGGGCCAAGGACGGCCAACCGCTGGCGTGGGATTTCGTTGTGCCGCGTGATGACTGGTTGAGCGAGAACGAAGCCTTCGGCGTACGCGCGCAACTGGCCCGACTCGGGGTTCGACTGGATTTGACCTACATCGAATCGTCGCAGGTCGAGCAGGTCGTCGCCACCGGCGAGCACGGGATGTGGGCCTCGACCACGCGCTATCGCACGCCGATCCAAGCAGCCGCCCGCTTCGCCCCGTCGGGGCAGTGGGGTTGGCCGGAATCGATTCTGGGGCTGATGACTGATCGGGCCGAGCGCGAACTCGACGAGGTCGAGCGCGCGAAGATCCTCACCCGCGCCGCGCAGATCGTGTGGCACAACGCTCCGGTCCTGCCGTTGTACGAGACGCCCGAGATCCTGTTGACCCGTCCTGGGTTGGCCAATTTCGGTCCCAATCGCCTGGGGACGATCTGGTGGCCCAACGTCGGGTGGACCTCCTGAGCGACCGGTCGGCGACGCCGACGACGGTGGTGACGATAGGGTTGGCCCATGACTGAGCTCTACCTCGTGCGTCATGGTGAGACGGCCTGGAGCCGTACTGGCCAATACACCTCGGTGACCGACGTCGACCTGACTGCGGTCGGTCGCGAACAAGCCGCGGCTTTGAAGACTCGGCTCAATCCGGGTGACTTCGATCTGGTTCTGACCTCGCCGCGCCTGAGGGCTCGCCACACCGCTGAGTTGGCAGGATTCGGCGACGCTGAAGTCGACGAGCGATTGGCAGAGTGGTTTTACGGCGATTTCGAAGGGCTGACCGCCGACCAGATCCACCAGATCGTGCCAGGCTGGCGAATTTGGGATCACGCCGTGCCTGGTGGCGAGACACCGGAGCAGGTGGTGGAGCGCTTGTCGGGTGTGGCCCAGCGAGTGCGCGACTCAGGCGCTGAAAGGGTCATGTGTTTTTCGCATGGTCATGCTCTGCGGGTGTTGGCCTTGTGCTGGATCGGGTTGGATATCCGCTACGGAGGATCATTTGTCCTAGACACAGCCAGTGTTTCTGTTCTGGGTGACGACCAGGGCTGGTCTGCGGTCTTGTCATGGAACAACTGATCGGTTGATCGACAGAACAGGGGGCCGTACGGTCCGCGCAGCCCTCTCATCACGGGTTCGAGGCGATGAAAACTGGCTCTGACTGGGTCGGATGACACCGTTGTGGCCGGTTGATATGATCACCAGGTGACCGAAACCCAACGTCTCGGAGTGCGGTATGTCTCCTGAGATCATCGTTCCCATCGTCATTCTCGTCGCTTTGATCTTCGATTTCACCAACGGATTCCATGACTCAGCCAACGCCATGGCCACTTCCGTCGCGACGGGCGCCTTCAAACCGAAGATCGCGGTGGCTCTGGCCGCGATCATGAACTTGGTGGGCGCGTTCTTGTCCACCGAGGTTGCCAAGACCATCTCTTCGGGCATCGTCGACGACTCGCTGGTGTCTCCCGAGACGGTGTTCGCCGCTCTAGTCGGCGCGATTCTGTGGAATCTTTTGACCTGGCTGTTCGGCCTGCCCTCATCCTCATCTCACGCGATCTTTGGGGCGTTGATCGGCGCTGTGCTCATCCAAGCCGGAATGGCCGGCGTCCATTTCTCCGTCGTGACCTCGAAGATCCTGCTGCCCGCGCTGGTCGCACCTTTCGTCGCGGGTGTGGCGTCGTATATCGGCACGAAGATCGCCTACCATGGCGAGCACAACGCGCCCAAGGGCGCCAAGCGACGCTATCGGATGGCTCAGCGGGTGTCCTCTCTGCTGGTCGCGTTGGCCCATGGGACCTCCGACGGTCAGAAGACTATGGGCATCATCACGTTGGTTCTGGTCGCCGCGACGCTGTCGATGCGGGAGACCCATCCCGGTCAGATCACCTGGTGGAGCCAGGAACCGGGCACCTCGCCGCATTGGTGGGTCATCCTGTTGGCTGGTCTGGCGATCGCCGCAGGCACGTACTCCGGAGGCTGGCGCATCATGCGGACGATGGGCAAGGGCATGGCCGATATCGAGTCGCCGCAAGGCTTCGCGGCCGAGACCGCTTCGATGTCCGCCATTCTGGCGTCCTCACATCTGGGGTTCGGCTTGTCGACCACCCACGTGGTGTCCGGGGCGGTCATGGGAACCGGTCTGGCGCGCACCCCTGGTGAGGTTCGTTGGCACACCGCCGGTCGGATGCTGGTGGCTTGGCTGTTGACTCTGCCTGCGGCCGCGCTTGTCGGGGCTGGCGCCGCCTGGTTGGCCCATCAGGGCGCGTGGGGTTTCGTGGCGGTGTTGGTGGTTCTGGTGGTTTGCGCGCTGACGATCAAGATCGTGGCCTCACGCAACCATGTCTCCTCGGAGAACGTCAACGATTCCAGCGAGGTCAAGGTGTTGGCCAAGGCGGCCTTGACGACCCAGACCAGTCCGATCCCGAACCCATTCGTTCCGCCGCTGCCGCAGAAGTTGGCCAATCACCCGATGGCGACCACGCCACTGCGTCTGACCAAGCTGAAGAAGCCGAAGAAGAAGAAAGCTCCGCCGAAGAGCCTTCATCCGCGTCGCCCACGCCGAGGAGAGCAGTGACATGACCAACCTGATGATCGGCGTCGATTGGTGGGCGCTGCTGCAAGTCACGGTGGTGACGATCGTGGCTTCGGCCGCGATCGCCGGACTGATGAGTTTGGCCAACTGGTTTTGGACTCCGGCAACCGACTCCGAGCAACCGACTCGTTCGCGCAAAGCCGTGGGCTGGGTGTTGATGGGTGTGATGGGTGTCATCGTGCTCGGCGGTTTGTACCTGATCATTCCGTACTTCCACTGATCCTTGGGGCGCACTGCGTCTGGACCGGTGGTCACCGGGGTTGGCCACGTGTCAGGGCGGGACCCACCGCGTCGTCGGTTTCGTCAAACGCGATAGGGTAAGACCAGACGCGTCGCTTTGACACCGAAAACGCGCGCCCTGGTCCGAAGCGACAACCGCAGGCCGCACAACCCTGGAAGGGAGTTCTATGACAGACGAACGGATGGTGCTGGCGGGTGATTTTCCCACCCCCACACGTGAGCAATGGGAGCGTGAAGTTCTCAAAGCACTGAATCGGAAGCGCCCGCCGGGGTCGGAGTTGACCATCGAGCAAGCGATGAAACGGTTGACCACCCGGACTGTGGATGGCATCGAGATCGACCCGCTTTACCTCAAGCCCGCCGACCAGGTCGTCGGTTATCCGGCCCAGACCCCGTTCACGCGTGGTTCCGAGCTGCCTGGTGAGTCGGCCTGGATCGTCGCCCAATTGCATGAGGATGGGGACGTCGCGCGTACGACCAAGGCGATCGGCGACGATCTGAGCGCCGGGGGAACCGGTGTGTGGTTGCGGGTCGATTCTGACGCCGTCGCCGCCAAAGATGTGGCCGCTGTGTTGGATCGGGTCGACCCCGACGCCGCCGCGGTCTATGTGTCATCGGTCGACGAGCAGTCCAAAGCGGCTCAGGCGCTGCTGGACTGGTTGACGTCCAAGGACGCCACCGATCCGGTTGGCGGTCTTGGACTGGATCCGATCGGGGCGGCCGCCGTGATCGGTGTGACCGACGCCAGTGAGATCACCGGGTGGATGACCGATCATCTGGCCGAGTGGGTCGCCAAAGCTGAGGTCTATCCGCGGCTGCGCGCGCTCAGCGTGGACGCCACGGTCTACGACAACGCTGGGGCTGGCGACGTCGACCAATTGGCTTTCGCCATCGCCACGGGCATCGAATACGTACGCGTGCTCGTCGACGCTGGCGTGTCCCCGACCGCCGCGTTCGATCAGATCCTGTTCCGGGTCTCCGCGACCGCCGACGAGTTCCTCACCATCGCTCGGCTGCGGGCGCTGCGGCGCTTGTGGGCCCGAGTCGGCGAGGTCTTGGAGGTGGACGAAGATCATCGCGGCGCGATTCAGCACGCGGTGACCAGCGGACGTGTCTTGACCAAGGACGATCCGTGGGTCAACTTGTTGCGCGCCACGATCGGGACCTTCTCGGCCGGTGTCGGCGGCGCAGAGGTCATGACGGTGTTGCCGCATGACACGGCGTACGGCCTGCCGACCACGTTCTCTCGTCGGATCGCTCGCAACATTCAGTTGCTGACCGCTGAAGAGTCTCATGTCGGCGCGGTCAAGGATCCGGCCGGTGGGGCCTGGGTCTTCGAAGCGTTGACTGAACAGATCGCGACCAAGGCGTGGGAGCGCGTCCAGCAGATCGAGGCCGGCGGTGGCATGTCCCAGGCGTTGACCGGATCCCTGGTCGCCCAGTGGATCGACCAGACCGCGACCGAGCGGGCCAAGCGACTGGCCACCCGCAAGTTGCCGCTGACTGGGGTGTCGATGTTCCCCAAGCAGAACGAGGAGCCGCTGACTGACTTCATCGCCCGCCCGGCTGGCGTCAAGCGTGCCGGTTTGACGATCCATCGTGACTCGGAAGTCTTCGAAGGTTTGCGGGATCGTTCCAGGGCGTGGGAAGCCAGCACGGGTCGCAAACCGACCGTGTTGTTGGCGTGCTTGGGGTCGCGGCGCGACTTCGGGCCGCGTGAGCAATTCACCACCAACCTGCTGCTGGTCGGCGGGGTGGATTTCCCCGAGATCGAGGGGCCCGCACCCGACCAGATCGTGGCCGAAGCGGCCAAGCAGGGCGCCGGGATGGTCATCTTGGCGTCGTCGGGCAAGGTTTACGCCGCTCAAGCGATCGACGCCGCCCAAGCGGCCAAGGACGCCGGGTTGACGGTGTGGATCGCCGGACGCAAGCAGGAGATCGGTGACGAGCGCGCCGACGCCCTGATCGATGGCGAGATCTTCGACGGCATGGATGTCGTTGCCTTCCTGACCGACACTCTGAACCGTTTGGGGGTTGCCAAGTGAGCATTCCACGTTTTGATTCCATTGATCTCGGCACAGCTGTGCCACCAAAAGGACAGGTCGCGCCGATTCTGACCGGTGACTGGGAGACTCCGGAGCACATTCCGGTGCCGCCTTTGTTCACCGACTCTGATCTGGCCGGCCTGGACTTCTTGCACACCTACCCAGGCCTGCCGCCGTACCTGCGTGGCCCCTATCCCACGATGTACGTCAACCAGCCGTGGACGATCCGTCAGTATGCCGGGTTCTCCACCGCCGAGGAGTCCAACGCCTTCTACCGTCGTAACCTGGCCGCTGGTCAGAAGGGTCTGTCAATCGCGTTCGACCTGGCGACTCATCGCGGCTACGATTCGGACAACCCGCGCGTGACCGGCGACGTCGGCATGGCTGGCGTGGCGGTCGACTCGATTCTGGACATGCGCCAACTGTTCGCGGGCATCCCGCTGGATCAGATGAGCGTGTCGATGACGATGAATGGCGCGGTTTTGCCGATCATGGCCTTCTACATCGTCGCGGCCGAGGAGCAGGGGGTGAAGCCCGAGCAGTTGAACGGGACCATCCAGAACGACATCCTCAAAGAGTTCATGGTCCGTAACACCTACATCTATCCGCCGACCCCGTCGATGCGGATCATCTCGGAGATCTTCGCCTACACGTCGGCCAACATGCCGAAGTTCAACCCGATCTCGATCTCCGGATATCACATGCAGGAGGCCGGCGCGACCGCTGACATCGAGATGGCCTACACCTTGGCCGACGGCGTGGAGTACATCCGCGCTGGCGAGTCGGTCGGGTTGAAGGTCGACCAGTTCGCTCCGCGACTGTCCTTCTTCTGGGCGGCCGGTATGAACGTGTTCATGGAGATCGCCAAGATGCGGGCGGCTCGCCTGTTGTGGGCCCGGCTGGTTCGTCAGTTCAACCCGTCGAACCCAAAGTCGATGAGTTTGCGGACTCACACCCAGACCTCGGGCTGGTCGCTGACGGCTCAGGACGTCTACAACAACGTCGGGCGCACCTGTTTGGAGGCCATGGCCGCCACGCAGGGCCACACCCAATCGCTGCACACGAACTCCCTCGACGAGGCGATCGCGTTGCCGACCGACTTCTCGGCCCGGATCGCACGCAACACGC
This sequence comes from Propionibacteriaceae bacterium, assembly GCA_031285845.1. GTDB lineage: Bacteria > Actinomycetota > Actinomycetes > Propionibacteriales > Propionibacteriaceae > WQYJ01. The sequence goes on along the minus strand of JAITVK010000007.1, from coordinate 105,534 downwards.
AGTTGTTCATCCAGCAGGAGTCGGGCACCACCAAGTCGGTCGACCCTTGGGCCGGTTCGGCGTACGTCGAGAAGTTGACGTACGAACTGGCGGTCAAAGCCTGGGAGCACATCCAAGAGGTCGAGCGCGCTGGTGGCATGGCCAAGGCGATCGAAGCCGGTATTCCGAAGATGCGCATCGAAGAGGCGGCGGCGAGGACCCAGGCCCGGATCGATTCCGGCCAGCAGACGGTCATCGGCGTCAACAAGTACCTGGTGGATGACGATGTTCCTCCCGAGGTGCTGAAGGTCGACAACAAGGCGGTACGCGAAGAGCAGATCGCCAAACTGCGTCAACTGCGCTCAGAGCGTGACGAGGAGCAGACTCAGGCCGCGCTGGCGAAGCTGACTTGGGCCGCCGGGAACCAGGATCCGACCGATCCGGAGCGCAACCTGTTGAAGTTGACCGTCGACGCGGCTCGCGCCAAGGCGTCGATCGGTGAGATCTCTGATGCGTTGGAGACCGTTTTCGGACGCTACACCGCTCAGATCCGTACAATTTCTGGTGTGTACAGTGCTGAGACGGGGTCGACCCCCGCAGTCGAGAAGGCGCGCAAGTTGGTGGAAGAGTTCACCGAGAAGACGGGTCGTCGTCCGCGTGTGCTGATCGCCAAGATGGGCCAGGACGGTCACGATCGTGGCCAGAAAGTGGTGTCGACGGCGTACGCCGATCTGGGCATGGACGTCGATGTGGGTCCGTTGTTCCAGACCCCGGAGGAGGTCGCTCGTCAAGCGGTCGACTCCGATGTCCACGTGGTCGGTGTCAGTTCTCTGGCGGCCGGTCACCTGGTCTTGGTCCCGGCGCTGCGCCACGAGTTGGACAAGCTGGGCGGTCAGGACATCCTCATCACGGTTGGTGGCGTCATTCCGCCAGCCGACTTCGACGAGCTCTACGCCGATGGGGCTGTGGCAATCTACCCGCCAGGCACGATCATCCCCGAGTCAGCCGCCGAGTTGATGGAGAAGTTGCTCGCGAATCTGAAGTGACCTCTTCCATCGGGCCCCACTTCGGGGTCCCCGCAAAGTACCGCAGCCGTAGGCGAGGACACTTTGTGGGGTGGATGAGAAGTTGCTCGCGAATGTGAAGTGACCTGCTTGTCAGTGGCCCCGGTTCATTGAGAACCGGGGCCACTGACGTGTGTGGGTGTCGAAGTCTCGTTCGATACGCCGGATGAAACGCCATGTCAACGAGGGATTCATGGATGGCCCTCCAGGTTGTCAGTGGTTGCTAGTAAACTTCACCCCATGATTGACCCACGACTGCTTCGTACTGACCCGGATGGCTTGAAACGCTCTCAGGAGGCCCGGGGGGAGTCGCCGGAGCTGATCGACCAGTTGATCGAAGCCGACGAGGATCGTCGAGCAGCCATCGCGACGTTCGAGAACTTGCGCGCTGAGCAAAAGCAGTTGGGGCGTGAGGTCGCTCAGGCCACCGACCAGACCCGTCCGGAACTGCTCGCCAAAGCCCGTTCGCTGGCCGAGGAGGTCAAACAGGCCGAGGCTGGCTCTGGAGTGGCCGAGGCGCGTTTCACGGAGCTGATGATGCTGCTTCCGAATCCGGTGTTCCCCGATGTCCCTCGCGGTGGTGAGGACGATTTCGTCGTTGTTGAGACTCACGGCACGCCGCGCGACTTCGCCGCCGAGGGCTTCACCCCCCGCGATCATCTGGAGCTGGGTGAGTTGATCGGCGGGATCGACATGGAACGCGGAACGAAGATCTCGGGTTCGCGCTTCTATGTTTTGCGGGGCCCGGGGGCGTTGCTCGAACTCGCCTTGACTCAGTACGCCGTGTCGAAGGCGGTTCAGTGGGGGTTGACACCGATGTTGGTCCCGGCGCTGGTCAAGCCTGAGGCGATGGAGGGCACCGGTTTTCTCGGCCAGGCGGCCCAAGATGTGTATTATCTTCCCGCCGACGACCAGTATCTCGTCGGCACGTCAGAGGTCGCCTTGGCGGCGTACCACATGAACGAGATCCTTGACGCCGATCACCTTCCGTTGCGTTACATGGGCTATTCGCCTTGTTTTCGGCGTGAGGCCGGGTCGTACGGCAAGGACACCCGGGGGATCTTCCGGGTCCACTGGTTCGACAAGGTGGAGATGTTCACCTATTGCCGAGTGGAAGACTCGGTGGCCGAGCATCAACGGCTGTTGGGCCATGAGAAGGATTTCATCGCTTCGCTGGGCATCCCCTTCCAAGTCCTCGATGTCGCCGCCGGCGATCTCGGCTTGTCGGCGGCCAGGAAATACGACTGCTACGGCTGGGTGCCCAGTCAGCAGAAATACCGTGAGATCACGTCGACGTCGAACTGCACTCAGTTCCAGTCGCGTCGTTTGAACATCCGTGCCCGTGGAGCCGATGGGGTCGGCCCGGTCGCCACACTCAATGGGACTCTGTGCGCGATGCCTCGGATGATCATCATGATTTTGGAGAACAATCAACAGCCCGACGGTTCGGTCATCGTCCCCGAAGTGCTGCGGCCGTACATGGGCGGTGTGGAACGGCTCGAACCGCTCGAGGCGGCTCAGGCCTGACCTGAGGCTTGCGTGAACAGAGGTATTGACAAGGAGGAAACGCTATGGCGTATAAGGTGATTCGAGTGTTGGCGTCGGCCTTCGTCGACCGTTTTAAGAAGGCCGAGACGGACACGGATTTCAAGGCCGAGGCTTACGGCGCTCTGGACGACTTCTTATCGACCATGGAGGAGCGTGGGTGGTCGGTGGTCAGCGTCTCTCCCGATTCTGGCTCCAGTGGTTATGCCTACTTGTACGTGACGTTGCATCGGCCTGAGACGTGACGGGAGGGCCATCGGATCAGCCGGGCTGGCGACCGCGTCTTGTCGTCGTCGACGCCGATGGCACGATCGCCGACGAGCACGGGATCGTTCCTCTCGCGGTCGTCGAGGCGTTGAAGTCGATCGACTCGGCCGGGATCCCGGTGGTGCTCGACACCGGGCGGGCCTGGTTGTCAGCTCGACTCATCTTGGATCAGTTGGGGCTGGAGCATCAGTATTGTGTCTGCAGCAACGGCGCGATGGTGGTCACTTACCCGCCGCTGGAAGTGTTGCACACCGTCAGTTTCGACCCGGGGCCGATCGCGGCGGCCATCGCCGATCATCCGAGCGTGGTCATGGCGGTCGAAGACTTCGGTCAAGGCTACTGTGTGTCGCGGCCTTTTCCTCCCGGCGCGTACGAGCTGCATGGTCGCACCAGCGTCGTCGGCTTGGGTGAGGTCGCCTCCCGCCCGGTGCCACGAGTGATCTTGAGCGATCCTGGCGCTTCGCGGGCTGATTTCGACGTCCTGGTCGCCGGTCTGGATCTTCGTGGGCTGACCAGTTTCCGCTCGGGTGACACGTGGATCGACATCGTCGCCAATGGGGCGGACAAGGCCCAGGGTTTGGCGATCGTCGCGAAGAGGATCGGGGTCGATCCGGGTGATGTGCTCGCCTTCGGCGACTCGTACAATGACATGGCCTTGTTGGAGTGGTCTGGACGCGGTGTGGCTTTGGGCGACGCGCCGAAGGAGGTTCGTGCCGCCGCCGACGTGGTGACCGCCGGGTTCGACGATGGTGGTGTCGTTTCGGAGTTGAATCGGTGGTTCCCCCACCTGATCTCATGAAAACAATAACCCTTCAGTGTTCGTTAATATGGTGACATTGCCGCGAAAGCGCAAGACAGGCGTACGATAGAGAAGAGCCCGCCAGGGGAGGTGTTGGGAATGATTGACGCTGAAGGACTGACGAAGAGATTCGGCGACAAGACGGCTGTCGACAATCTGAGTTTTCGCGTGCTTCCGGGGATGGTCACGGGGTTTTTGGGGCCCAACGGCGCCGGCAAGTCCACGACGATGCGTCTGATCCTTGGCTTGGATCGTCCGAACTCGGGCCGAGCCCTTGTCAACGGCGAGGCTTTTGTGTCATCGAAGGCTCCGATGACGCTAGTCGGAGCGCTGTTGGATGGGCGCTCAGTCCATCCGGGGCGTACGGCCCGCAGTCATCTGCGCGCCCTGGCCGCCACCCATGGAATCTCCACCAAGCGGGTCGACGAGGTCATCGGGTTGGTCGGGCTTGAATCGGTGGCGGGCAAGCGGGCGGGTGGCTTCTCTTTGGGCATGCAACAGCGGCTCGGTTTGGCTGGCGCTCTGCTGGGCGATCCTGAGGTTCTCGTGCTGGACGAGCCGGTCAACGGCTTGGATCCCGAAGGAGTCCTCTGGGTCCGCAACCTGATGAGATACCTGGCTGGACAAGGTCGTACGGTGTTGGTGTCGAGTCACTTGATGAGCGAGATGGCGCTGAGCGCTGATCGAGTGGTGATCATCGGTCGAGGTCACCTGCTCGCCGACACGGCCATGAGCGACCTGATTCAGCGCGCTTCAGGTGTCGTGACGAAGGTGCGTTCTCCCAACAACGTCACCCAAATCGCTGAAGCTGCCACCAGTCGTGGGTACGCGGTCGAGTCGACCGAGCCAGGGGTGGTCACGATCAAAGGCTGGTCGGCCGCATCTGTCGGCGAGGAAGCCGCTTATCAGGGATGGGTTCTGCATGAACTGACCAGCGTTCAGCGAGCGCTGGAGGACGTCTACATGGAGTTGACCGACTCGTCAGTCGAGTTCCAGGTCAGCGACCGTCCTTCAGGTGCGGAGCCGAAGGCTGTCACCAGTTCGCCCGGTGTTGTGGGCCAACAGTCCGCGCCGCGCGAGTTCGTGCCGGCAGATCAGCTCGCGGCGATTGCCGAACACAACCCGGCCAATGCCGCTAGGGGCGACGCCGAGCTGCCGAGCGACGGTCGCGACGAGGCCGGTCCGCCCGATGACGAGCCCGCGGCGAAACCACGTCGGGCCTGGGTGGAGGAGTGATGTCGATGTCGAAGTCCGATCCCGTGGCGAACGCTGAGGCTCAAGCGGGCGCGCCAAACCAACCGGAGCCCTCGGTGGCCACGACCGACCCGGGCGGCGCGCCGACTCATCCACAGACCGCGCCGACTGGTTCCGACACCGCGTCGCCCAGCCCCACCTCGGTGACGCCAGAGGTTTCACTGACTGAAACGGCGACGTCAGCGGCCGTGGATGCCTCAGCGGTCACACCATCCGGCGCTGTCGCCGCGGCTGATGAGCCGACGGCGGCTGACTCCGTACCGGCGTCTGACTCCGACCAGCCCGCTGCTGACCAGTCGACTCCTGTGGCCACGAAGACCCGCCGTACGCCCCACTTGTCCTTCTTTGGGGTCCTCCGCTCCGAGTGGATCAAGCTGTTCTCCATTCGATCCACCTGGTGGATTCTCGCCTGCTTGGTCGTGGTCAACGTGGGGATCTGTGTCTTCGCGACATCCATGATACGACTGGCCGAGACTCAGATGCGTAACGCTGGCGTGGGCCAGACCGGTCCCATGATGGACGTCGAGTTGAAGCCGGGCGTGTTCGGGATGCTGTCCGAGCTGGTCACCTCGGCCACCAGTTTCTTGGGTGAGCTGATCTTCATCGTGTTGGCGGTGTTGATCATCGCCAATGAGTACTCATCCGGCATGATCCGGTCGACCTTGGTCGTCGTCCCCAGACGGGCCATGATGTTGGTCACGAAAATGATCGTCCTGGCTGTCACCGGCGCGGTCGTGTTCGCGGTATCACTGGCCGCGTCATGGGCGCTGAGCTATCTGATCCTGAGACAGTCGATCGGAGTGGATCTGACACTGAACTCGCCGACCAGTTGGCGCATCCTCGGCGGATTCATCATCGAGATGATTCTCATCGCCTGGCTGTGCTTCGGATTAGGAGCGATTCTTCGTTCCTCGGCCGCGGGCATCGGGGTGTCGGTGGGATGCGTCGTGGTGCTGCCGATGATCATGTCCTTCATCTCTTCCGCCGCGCTTGGAGGCGGAGAAACCACCGGCTGGCGCAAGACTCTGGTCGACGCCCAGTCCTTCCTGCCGACAACCGCCGGAAGTATGGTGACACAGTCTCAGCCGCAGCCCGGCGCCATCTTGGGACCGTGGGAAGGCATCGGAGTTCTCGGCGTTTGGGCGGCCGTCGCCCTGGTGATCGCGTTCATCGTGACGTATCGTCGCGACGTGTGATCTAACAACGGCGAAGTCGTGGACGGTCGTCGTACGGGTCTGAAAAGGAGGTCATACTAGACCAATGCCTCAGAATCGACCGAACTTGACGAAGTTCGCGTGGCTATCCATCGGCGCCGCTGTGGTGACCATCGCGATGAAGACCGTGGCGTGGCGGATCACCGGATCTGTTGGCCTGTTGTCTGACGCCGCCGAATCGGTCGTCAATCTCGCGGCGGCCATTCTTGCCCTCGCCATGTTGGCCGTGGCGGCACGTCCGCCGGATCGGAGCCATCACTTTGGTCATGACAAGGCGGAGTACTTCTCTGCCGCTGTGGAGGGATTCCTGATCTTCGTCGCCGCCGTTCTGATCATCATCTCCGCGGTCGAACGGCTACTTCATCCTCAGCCGTTGGAGTCGGTGTCGATTGGTGCGGTCATCTCCACCGGCGCGGCTGTGGTCAACGGTGTGGTCGGTGTGATCCTGATTCGAGCCGGGAAGAAGTACCGTTCGCCGACTCTGGTGGCTGATGGCAAACATCTGTGGACCGACGTTGTCACCAGTGTCGGGGTGGTGGTCGGTGTTCTGCTGGTCTGGGCCACGAAGTGGGAGCCACTTGATCCGATCATCGCCTTGCTGGTGGGAGTGAACATCATCGTGACTGGGGTCAAACTGATCAAGGACTCGACTCAGGGCCTGATGGATTCCACCTTGCCTGCTGAGGAGAACACGGCGATCGCCTCGATTCTGGCCGGTTTCACCAACGCAGATGTGACCTTCCACGGGTTGCGAACCCGGCTAGCGGGCAGCGGGCGGTTCGCCGTGGTCGACATGCTCGTCCCTGGCGATTGGACCGTACGGCGCAGCCACGACCTGATGGAAGATGTCGAGCAGACGGTGGATCGAAGCTATCCGGGGATCAGCATGCAGATCCATGTCGAGCCCAAGGAGGATCCGCGCGCATACAATGACTTCGACGTCGAAGTGCCGATTCCGAGTTGAGATCGTGCTGTGCCCCGGCCGCGCCGATTCGTGACTGTCGCTGACTCGATCCACCTCCTTCGATGGAAAGGATAGTTTTCACCCCAGGCGTGTGGCATCAACCATCGAGGCAGCACCTCGGTAAAGCGTTTCTGTTTTGGGAACCTGGTTTCCCGTGACAGAATGGGCGTGTGAGTGAGCAACCTCAAAGATTTCCTTCGAGCCCTCGTGGCAGTCGAGGCAGTGACGGAAGAGACGGGACCTCTGGTGTGAGGCGTCCTGGCGCGACCCGAAGTGGGGCTTCCGAGCCCTCCGGACAGCTGGAAGCCGAGCTGGCCGCCATCTTCGGTGAGGACGAGATCCTGCGTCGTCCGCCGGATCCGTTCGAAGAGAAGATCCTCACTGGCCGCAACAGCTTCTCCGATCTACGCGATCAATTGGCGGCTGAGTCGGATCCGGCCGAACCCGCCCCGACGCCGGCCGAACCGGCGTCGACATCTCGATCGAGGTTGACCAGCCGACTGCAACCAGAGGCCGCCACACCCCCGCCGGCCGACGACGCTCCGTTGGACGCCCAAAGTCGCATCGCTCAGTTGCGCCGCGATTTGGCAGCCCGAGCGGCCGCTCGCAACGCCGAACAGTCCAGTGGCGCCCAACCCGCCGCTCCATCACGTTTCTTCCGCGAAGGCCCGTCGACCTCGACCTCATCACCTGGTCGTACGCCCTCCCAGCCTGCTTCCGGTGACGCCGGTGGAGCGCCTCGTACGAGTGAGTCCTCGTCGCGTCCTGCATCGGTGTCTCGTCCAACCAGCGCCGATGATCGGATCGCGGCTTTGCGTCGTGATCTGGCCAGCCGTCGCGCCGGTGGCGGCGAGGCCGCCTCAAGTGCTGCCACTGAACCTGTCCAACGTCCGGCGACTGGTGCGACCAGGACACCGCGAGTGGCGTCGACTCGCCCCGCCGCTGAGCCTCAACCCGATCTGACGGTGGCGACCCGCGTGCCGGCCGAGCATACGACCACGCCGTCTCGGCCCGCATCGGCCACAGCGCGTCCGGCGCCGTCACGACCGCGATCCGCAGCCGAGCCCGGTCGTGAGCCCAGCCGGGTCGTCACACCTCAACCCACTGCGAGGCCGTCGCGTCCGACGATTCAACCCGCCGCGCCCACGCCTGCCCCGGTCGAACAGGTCGATCTGATCGACGAGTCTCTGTTCATTCCCGAGCAAGGCATCGCCGCTGAAGTGGTCGAGGCCGTCGCCGAGCAGGCCCTGCCGACTCAGACGACTCGACGCCGAGAGCCCGAGGCCAGCGCGGCCCCGGTGACCCAACCGGCCTTGGCGAAGCCCCGGCCGACGTCTCGACCGGAGATGGAGCCGCCAGCGACCAAGCCGGCGCCGACCCGGCCCCGACCGGTCGCGCCCGCGATGGCTCACACACCCAGCGGCTCCGAGGTGGTCGCCCTGCGCCAGGTGACGAAGGTGTACGGCGACGGCGCCACCCAGGTGGAGGCGCTACGCGGTGTCGACCTGGGTTTCACGCAGGGCGGATTGACGGTGATCCTTGGTCCGGCTGGCGCCGGAAAGTCGACGCTGCTGCATTGCATGGCAGGACTGGAGACCCCCACCTCCGGAGTGGTCACCGTGGCTGGTCACACCGTGTCGTCGATGAACGCCAAAGAACTGGCGGAGTTCAGACGCTCGCAGGTCGGGTTCATTTTCAGTGCTCCGACCCTGCTCGATGGTCTGACAGTCGCACAAAACATCCAGTTGGCTTCGGATATCAAGAAGGAGAAGGCGGACGAGGCCTGGTTCGACCAAGTCGTGGACGCCTTGGGTCTGGCCGATGTTTTGAGCCAGCGCCCAGCGCAATTGTCGCCGCTCCAACAGCAGGCCGTGGCGTGCGCCCGAGCGATCATCACCAAGCCCGTCGCCGTCTTCGCCGACGAGCCGTGCGCGCAGTTGGATTCGGCTCAGGCATTCCAGTTCACCCAGTTGCTCCTCAAAGCCACTCGGATGCTCAACCAGACCGTGGTCATGGCCACCGCCGATCCGTCGCTGGCCGCGCGCGGTGATCGTACGATCTTCCTGTCTGACGGGGTGGCCGTCGATCAGATCATAGACCCGAGCGTCGACAAGGTCTTGAGTGTCGTTCGCTCGCTGGTTGGCGCGAGGGCGGGCGCATGAAAGGGATAGGACCGCGCGGGCGGGGCAGCGGCTTCATCGCCTGTGTCCTGGCTGTCGCGCTGTCCGTGGCCTTCGTGTCGGGAATGTTTTTTCTGCGCGCGTCGGCCTCTGCGACTTTGCAGTCGGTGATCAGCGGCATGGTCAACGCCGACGTCTATATTCAGTCCAAGGGCGGTTCGGTGGCGGACCTGTTGCTGAAGAGCAGCGCCCAGCAGACCTATCTGGCGTCCTCGGTGACCGGAACAGTCAAAGCCCTGCCTGAAGTCGCCTCAGTCATGCCAGTCTATGTCGGGCCGACGGTGTTGATCGGCCACGATGGCGAGCCGGTCTCGACCGGGCTGGCTCCGTCGGTGGCTCTGGGAGCCGATGTCGATCAGACCGGCGCAGGGACTGTCATCGACGGCGCGCTGCCGACCGAGAACATCTCCGATGTGGCCCTCGAAGAGTCGACGGCCAAGGCCGCCGGCTTGTCAGTCGGCGATTCGACGAAGGTGATTTTCAACGGGACGACTCTCGACGACGCCAAGGTCGTGGGAATCGTGTCGTATGGATCCTCGATGGGTGGTGCGGTCGTCGTCATCTTGAATCCGACCGCCGCTCGTGCGCTGTTTGTGCCGCCGAACACGGTGTCTTTCCTCGCGGTGAAAGCCCAGGCCGGGACCAGTCCGACCCAGTTGCGCGACGTCATCGCTCCTGAGCTTGAAGTCGCGGCCAATCAGGGTTCGGATCCGAATGCAGAGGCGGTGCTCGGCTCCGTGGTCGGCTCGCAGGCTGAAGAACGGGTCGAACAGTCGTTGTCACCGGTCAACCTGGTCTTGGCGGTGCTGGCTCTGGCTAGTGTGGTCGTCGCCGGTTTCGCCCTGATCAACATGGTGTCCACCACCTTGCGCGGTCAATCTCGTCAACTGGGCATGGTCAAGGCGCTCGGAGCCTCGAACGGTCAGATGTTGTCATCCATGGTGAAGAACTCTGTCGTGGTCGGCTTGATCGGTTCAGTGATCGGGCTGATTGTCGGATTCGGTCTGGCCACCGGCGTTCGAGCGATTTTGGCTCGTTCTGGGTTGAGCCTGGGCTGGGGACTGCCCTGGATCGGCATCGTGGTCAGCCTGGTCGTGGGTGTCTGCCTGGCTGTGGTGGCCACATGGCTCGCCGGCTGGCGGGTCATCGCGAAGACTGCCCCGACTGATGTGCGCCCCCAAGAACGCTCGACCGGCTTCGGCGCGGCTCGACTGGTCTGCGGTGTGGTGTTCCTCGTGGTCGGGGTGGCCGGTGTGATTTGGGGCTTGAAAGCTTTCGTCGGGTGGTACGTCGGCGCGGGTGTCATCCTGATCCTGGCAGGAATTGTCGGGCTCGCTCCTGTGCTGGTGGCACCGCTGGCTTCGGCGGTCGCCGCGGGACTGCGGCCGTTCAGCCCTGTCGCGCCACGACTGGCCAAAGCCGAGATCGTGACTCACCGGCGCAAGACTGCCAATCTGGCCGGGGTGTTCCTGGTGTGCGCAGCGGTGACCAGCGCCTGTTTGGTGTTCGCGTCGTCAGCGGGGGCCGGGGGAGCGAACACAGTTGAGAAGGGTATGGTCGCCGACTATGTTCTGCGCCCGACGACGTCGTCAGGGGTCATCTCAGATTCGGTGGTCGGCGTCGTGAACTCGCGTGTCACGGACATCACCTATTCGACGTACGGTCAAGCTCCGGCTCAAGTGCTGTTGGACGGAGCGGACGCCAGTCATCCCACGCCCGCGACGGTGATGTTCGGACCAGCTGAGACTTTCGTCTCCCTGACGGACTCCGCGATCACCGAGGGCACGCCTGAAGCTTTCGCGACTGGCGCTGCGGTGTCGGAGTCGTTCGCCAAAGCTCATGGGCTGAAGATCGGCGACCAACTTGGCTTCGTGGTGGCCCCGGGGACTCCGTTCAGCATGACGACCAACCTTCCGGTTGGTTTGATCGTACGGACCGCGATCTTCCGCGACGTCATGGTGCCCGCCACATGGCTGACCGACCAGGTGCCGAACAGTGCGCGGTCTCAGATGATGCCTGCCACGATGGTGTTCGTCACCGCTGCCACGGGTGTGGACAAGCAGGTGGTGCATGACGCGCTGGTCGACACGGTGGCTCCGTACGGCTCGATTGAGGTTTTGACGAGAGACCAGCTGATCTCGTCGACGACGTCACAGGCGAGCGCGGGGTGGATGGCGGCCTATCTGATGATCGTGCTCACTGCCCTGCTCACGGCATTGGCCACCGCGCACGCGGTCAGCGCCTCGACGCCCAGCCGACGCCGCCTGCTCGGCTTGGTGTCTGTCATGGGTGTCACACCGTCTCAGACTCGTCGGGTCTTGGTCCTGGAGGCGGCGATCACCGCCGCCGTCGGCTCAGTGCTCGGCATCGCGATTGGTGTTGGTGTGGTGGTCTGGGTCCAAGCCAGCCTCGTTCAATGGGGCATGGGACCGATCATGATCCCCTGGCTGTGGCTGGTCGGGGTGTTCGTCGTCGCGCTGGTGGTCGCCATCGTGGCCAGCGCGGTCTTCTCTCGCCGAGCGCTGGCTCGCAGCACAGACACCGTGCTGGCTGCCTGATCTGTTTCGTGTGCGAGTCTCACGGACCAGGCTCGTGTGGATCCACCGATGGAAGGCCAGCGGGGAACTGACGACAACGGGCCAGGCGCTGTCGCGCCTCAACCGGACGCCTCAAGAAGACAGCCCGACTCCGAACCAGCCGGATTCTAGGGGGTTGACAGCAGAGGTCGGCCGTTTGCCGGAACCCTTCCCTGGGACACTGACGGGATCGCGCCAGAACGACAACAGGGGCCAGGCGTTTCCGCCCGACCCCTGTGATGTCTGGTGATCAGTCGATCACTTCTTGTCGTCGTCCTCGTCATCGGCCGGCTTCTCGACGATCAGGGTCTCTGTCGTCAGCAGCAGAGCGGCGATGGAGGCCGCGTTCGCCAAGGCGGAACGGGTGACCTTGACCGGGTCGATGACGCCGGCTTTGATCAGGTCCTCGTACTCACCGGTCGCGGCGTTGTAACCGTGACCGACCTTGAGCTCCTTGACCTTGGACACGATGACGTAGCCCGGCTCGCCGCCATTCTCGGCGATCCAACGCAGCGGCTCGGCCACGGCGTTGGCGACGATGTTGACGCCAGCCTTCTCATCACCGGTCAGCCCCAGGGAGTCTTTCAGCACGGCCGCGGCATGGACGAGAGCCGAACCGCCACCGGCGACGATACCCTCCTCGATGGCCGCACGAGTGGCCGAGACGGCGTCCTCGATACGGTGCTTCTTCTCCTTCAACTCCACCTCAGTGGCGGCGCCAACCTTGATGACGCAGACGCCACCGGCCAGTTTCGCGACGCGCTCTTGGAGCTTCTCACGATCCCAGTCGGAGTCGGTCCGATCGATCTCGGCCCGAAGCTGAGCCACACGGGCCTGAACCTCGCTGGCTTCGCCGGCTCCATCGACGATGGTGGTGGTGTCCTTGGTGGCGACCACACGACGCGCCCGCCCCAGGACTTCCAACCCCACCTGGTCGAGCTTCAAGCCGACCTCAGGGGCGACGACCTGGCCACCGGTCAGGATGGCGATGTCTTCCAGCATTGCCTTGCGGCGATCACCGAAAGCCGGGGCCTTGACCGCGCAGGACGTGAACGTCCCCTTGATCTTGTTCACCACCAGGGTGGACAGCGCCTCGCCGTCGACATCCTCGGCGATGATGAACAGTTGCCCGCCCACGCCGATGACCTTCTCCAGCATCGGCAGCAAGTCGTTCATGCTGGAGATCTTGCCGGAATGGATCAGGATGTACGGGTTGTCGAACACCGCCTCCATGCGATCGGCGTCAGTCACGAAGTACTGAGAGATGTAGCCCTTGTCGAACTGCATTCCCTCGGTGAACTCCAACTCGGTGCCGAAAGTCTGGGACTCGTCCACCGTGATGACACCGTCTTTGCCGACCTTGTCGAACGCTTGAGCGATCAGGTCGCCGATCTCGGAGTCGCGCGACGAGATGGTCGCCACCGACGCCATGTCAGTGGTGGTCTCCACCGGCCGGGCGATCTTCTTCAACTCGGCGTTGACGGCCTCGACGGCCTTCTCGATGCCGCGCTTGAGACCGACCGGGTTGGCCTCGGAGGCCACCGCGCGCAGTCCCTCGTGGACCATGGCCTGGGCCAGCACCGTCGCCGTGGTGGTGCCGTCACCGGCCACGTCGTTGGTTTTGGTCGCGACCTCTTTGGCCAGTTGGGCGCCAAGGTTTTCGTACGGGTCGGTCAGGTCGATCTCTTTGGCGACGGTCACACCGTCGTTGGTGATCGTCGGAGCGCCCCATTTCTTGTCAAGGACGACGTAGCGGCCCTTGGGGCCCAACGTCACCTTGACGGTGTTGGCGAGGGTGTCGACGCCGCGCTCGAGCGCGCGGCGAGCTTCCTCGTCAAAAGCAAGGATCTTTGGCATGGTCTACCGGTCCTTACTTTGTGACTTTGGCGAGGATGTCGCGCGCGTTGAGCAGCAGGTACTCGTTGCCGTCGTACTTGACTTCCGTGCCGCCGTACTTGGAGAAGATGACGATGTCACCTTCGGCCACATCCATCGGGATGCGCTTGCCGTTGTCGTCGGTCCGACCGGGACCGGTTGCGACGACCTTGCCCTCCTGAGGCTTCTCCTTGGCGGTGTCTGGGATGACCAGGCCAGAAGCAGTCGTCTGCTCGGCCTCCAATGGCAGAACGAGGACCCTGTCCTCGAGCGGCTTGATCGTGGTTGCCACGTCAAGACCCCTTTCCTTTACGTGTGGCCGTGGCCACTATGTTTCGTCTGATCTCCCGATGTCGTCGCGGGGCCATCGGGTTAGCACACTCATGGGGAGAGTGCTAAACACGAATCTACACCTACGGTTAGCACTCACACAAGCCGAGTGCTAGACGAGGCCGGTCGGCAGGTCTGGTCGCACGCCCGGATCGGTCTGGCCAATGATTGTTATCAAACCGTGACTCGATTTACTTACCGATGAGTCAGTAAGTGTCCTATGATGAAGGCACGTCGAACGTTGAATCGGGCGGAGACAGTGTCTGTCTCACAGGACACCGGCCTCGATCAGCCTCGCGTGAAAAACTAGCGAATGACAGGGACACGAATGATCGCACATGGTCCTGAACGACTGATGGTGGGTCGAGTCGGTCTTGACGAGAAGACACAGATCCTCACCGGACGTACGGCATGGCAGACCTGGCCGCTGCCTGCGCTTGGAGTTGGGGAGATTGTGTTCAGTGACGGGCCGGTCGGTGTCAGGGGAACCGGCGAGGATCCTGAGTCGACGTCGCAATGTTTGCCGTCTCCGACCGCGTTGGCCGCCTGCTGGGACGACGAACTGGCGGCCAGGGTCGGGGTCTGGTTCGCCGATCAGGCCAAGGTTCACGGCGTCGACGTCGTCTTGGCGCCAGTGGTCAACCTGCAGCGAACCCCGATCGGCGGGCGTCACTTCGAATGCCTGTCGGAGGATCCGCTGTTGAGCGGCAACCTCGCCGCCGCGCTCATCAAGGCCTGTCAGGCTCATGGTGTCGGCATGTGCGTCAAGCACTTCGTCGGCAACGAGGTCGAGACGGATCGAACGTGGTACCTGTCGAAGATCGACGAGGCCACGCTGCGCGAAGTCTATCTGGCTCCGTTCGAGCAGGCCGTACGAGCCGGGGTGTGGGCCGTGATGGCGTCGTACAACCGAACTGAGGCTGGCGGGCTGGCTGAGTCGATGGTCGCCCATCACTACCTGCTGGTGGACATTCTGAAGCGGGAGTGGGGATTCCCCGGCCCGGTCATCTCCGACTGGACGGCGGTGCGCGACACGATTCCTCCGGCGTTGGGGGGCCTGGATCTCGTGATGCCCGGGCCGGTCAGCCCATGGTCGGACGGGCGCTTGACTCAGGTGGTCCGCGACGGAGATGTGCCCGAGGTGGTGATCAATGACAAGGTCGCCCGCCTGGCTTGGTTGGCGCAGATGGTCGGCAAGGTCGATCGTCCACGCCAGGGCGACCCGCTGATGGCGGTGGGTCAGCCGACCTCGCTGGATCACGTGGGGGCGACCTCGCGCCGACATGCCGCCGATCGCCCAGTGGACCCAGGTCTGCCACGCGAGTTGGCCGCGAGGGCGGCCGTCGTTCTGACCAATCAGGATGACGCCTTGCCGGTGGCCAATCCCGCAGCGGTCACCTCAGTGGCGCTGATCGGGCCCAATGCGACGCAGACTCGCTTGTTGGGCGGAGGTTCGGCCTCCGTCACGATCGATCATCCGGTCAGTCTGGAAGAGGGCCTGCGTCTTGGCTTCCCACAGGCGACGGTCACGGTGGCCGAGGCGGTGTCGACCAGACTGAATCCGCCGGAACTCGACTTGGCACGAACTCGGCGTCTCGTCGATCCAGACTCCACCGGTGACGAAGGTCAGCCCGCCGCCGATGGGGTTGGCGTCGATCGCTTCGCCAGTTCCTGCGCGCAGACGTCCCCAGACGACCAGCGGCCGAGCCAGGGTGTGTGGGTCGAGTTTCTGGATGAGAACGAGCAGGTTCTGAATGGGCAATGGTTCGATCAATGGAACGGAGCGTTCGGTGATGAGTTGCCTGCTCAATGCGCCAGCGTCCACCTGGTGGCCGACGTCTGGCTGAATGAGCCTGGCGAGCATTGGCTGGGCGTGGGGACTGTCGGGCGTCACCAGGTGATGATCGACCAGCGGGTCGTCAGCCAATCCAGTCACGAGGTCGGCGGCGAGGTGATGATCAACTCGTCCTTCAACGTGCCACCGGCTGTTGGCGGCGCGGTGACTGTTCAGACGCCCCGTGTGGTTCGGGTCGAGGCTGAGGTCCAGTGCATTCCGACGCAGTGGGGACCGCGCGCGAGAGCCGGTCTCTACCATCGCGTGCCCGGGCCGAGCGAGGATCAGACGATCGCCGAGGCGGTCGAGATCGCCTGCGCCGCCGATCTGGCGATCATCGTGGTGGGGACCAACGAGGAGACCGAGTCCGAGGGGTGGGATCGCGTCGATTTGGCGTTGCCCGGGCGTCAAGACGACCTGGTGAACGCGGTATTGGATCGTCGTCGCGACGCCATCATCGTGGTCAACGCTGGCGCTCCGGTGGTGATGCCGTGGCTGGATCGCGCCCGTACGGTGGTGTGGTTCTGGTTCCCCGGCCAAGACGCCGGACTGGCGCTGGCTGACATCCTCACCGGGGTGACCGAGCCTCAAGGACGCCTGCCATGGACTCTTCCCGACGCTCAAGAGCACGCTCCAGTGCCCACCGGGCTGCCTGACGCCGACTCGGTGGTGCACTACGACGAAGGGGTCCACGTCGGTTATCGCGGATGGGCTCGTGCTGGACGCAAACCGGCCCGTCCCTTCGGTTTCGGACTCGGCTGGAGCTCGTGGACTTTCGACTCCGTCGACGTGGCGGACCACACCGAGTCCGGGGTGAGGATCATCGTTCGTGCGACCAACACCGGGGCTCGTCGGGCCAGCACGGTCGCGCAGGCGTACGTGAGTGCCCCGATTCGGGACGAGGCGGGCGATCCCGGCGCCACCGATCCCGACCGTCCAGTGATCTGGCTGGGCGGGTACGCCCGCCTTGACGCTGAGCCTGGGCAGACAGTCAGTGCCACGATTCAGTTGCCGCGCCGGGTGTTCGAAGTCTGGCGTCTCGGCGGTGATCACCGTCTGGCGGGTTGGGTGTTGCCCGCGGGGACGTACACCATCGGTGTGGGACCCGATGCGGGCCGGATGGCCCTGACTCTGCCCATCACCTGGGGCCCGGTCGAAAAGTTCACGCCGGTCGACCGCTTTGGAGCCCCGAACGCCACCCCACAAGTTTCTGGATGAGCTATGTCGATCTTGCCCAGGAAATCCACATCATCACTATCAAACAATCGAAGGAGATCATGATGAAGTCGAAGCGATTAGCTTCAATCGTGGCCGTCGCAGCAGCCGCAGCGATGGTCCTGAGCGGATGCGCCACTGGCGCCAATCCGAACAATGGCAACAGCAGCGGGGCGGCGAATTCCGCTCCAGTGCTGTCTTTCGCCAAACCCGACGGCCCGTTGTCGAACAACTCCAACCCGTTCGTCAGCACGTCCGCCGCTCGCGGCGAGGGCTACGCGTTCGCGATCTACGAGTCCTTGGTTCAGCCGAACCTGCTCGACCCAACGGCCGAGCCCACGCCGTGGCTGGCGTCGGCGTGGAAGTGGAGCGACGACTACACGTCGATCACGTTCACGATCCGCGACGGTGTCAAGTGGAGCGATGGACAGGATCTGACGCCAGAAGACGTGGCGTACTCGATCCAGCTGCGCAAAGACACCCCGGAGATCAACGGCGAGAACCTGCCGTACGACTCGGTGTCGGTGTCGGGCAAAGACGTGACAGTGACCTTCACCGCCCCGCAGTTCGTCAACGTCAACAAGGTTTACGGACTGTTCGTCGTCCCGAAGCACATCTGGGAGAAAGTGTCCGACGTCAGCAAGGAGCTCAACCAGACCCCGGTCGGCTCTGGGCCGTACCTGCTCGACTCCTGGACCGCTCAGGCCGTTATTCTGAAGGCCAACCCCGATTACTGGGGTGGCAAGCCCGCCGTCGAGACGATCCAGTATCAGTCGTTCAATGACAACACGACGCTGACCAACGCGCTGGTCGCCGGCCAGGTCCAGTGGGGCTGGGGCTACATCGCCAACTACAAGAGCGTCTTCACCGACAAGGATCCGAAGTACGTGTCGTGGTTCCCGTCGGGCCTGGCCTTCGACGCCTTGTGGTTCAACACGGCCAAGGCTCCGTTCTCCGACGTGAACCTGCGCAAGGCCGTCTCGATGATCATTGACCGTCAGGTGCTGTCTGACACCGGTTCGACCGGCGCCGCCGCGCCGCTGACCTCGGTGACCGGTCTGCCGTCGGGTGTCGGCGACTCGTTCATCGCCTCCGAATACAAGGGCAAGACCTACAAGGTCGACATCGATGGGGCGAAGAAAGTCCTGACCGATGCTGGGTACACTGGCGTGGGCGAGGCCCTGAAGGATCCGTCGGGCAACCCGGTCGCCGTGACCGTGGCTGTGCCGTCGGGCTGGAACGACTATCAGGCCGAGCTGCAGCTGATCGCTGACGCGATGCAGAAGAACCTGGGCATGCAGGTGACCGTCGAGGCGCCCACGGCTGACACGTGGACCGACAACCTCAACAAGGGCAACTTCGACGCCAGTTTGCACTGGACTGACAACGGATCAACGCCGTACGACCTCTACTCCAACATCATGAACGGGACCTACCTGGTTCCGATCGGCGAGAAGGCCACCTACAACTTCGGTCGTTTTGACTCCAAGGAGGCCACCGACGCGCTCGCGACCTACGCGGCCGCTCCGAGTCAGGCGGACAAGGACGCGGCGCTCGCCACGGTCGAGAAGATCTTCATCGACCAGGTTCCGGCTGTGCCGTTGCTGGAACGCCCGAGCTGGGGTCAGTACTCTGAGAAGTACTACACCGGTTGGCCGACCGCCAAGGATCCGTACGCCGACATCAACATGACGATGGCGACCGCGACCCTGGTGCTGACGAAGCTGAAGCCAGTCGCGTGACGACTGCGGGAGGTTGGCCGAACCTTCGGCCAACCTCCCCTCGCCTGGCCGTTCAGGCGATGTGGGATGAACCAGGTGTGATGTCAAGGGCGCGCGTCAGTGGAGCGCGTCCGGGGGTGAAGGAGAATGATGAGTGGTCCCAACGTGGGCGTCGCCGACGACGCCGTGGTCGAACCCAGCGGCGAGGTTCCAGCGCTGCGAGCCCGGGGCTTGACCAAACTCTTCTCGGTGGGGATGTTTTCCCGTGGCCGTACGGTTCACGCGGTCGAAGACTTCTCGGTCGATCTGTGGCGTCGTCAAGTGGTGGCGCTGGTTGGAGAGTCCGGCTCAGGCAAATCGACGGTGGCGCGTCTGCTGGCCCAGACCCTGCCGGCGACTGCGGGCAGAATCGAGCTGGACGGGGCTGCGGTGGCGGTGCGCACGGCCCGGGGTCTGCGGTCGTACTGTCACGACGTCCAAATGATCTTTCAGGATCCGTTCGCCTCGCTGAACTCGATCCACACGGTGCGCTACACTCTGGGCCGGTCGGTGGCGATCCATCACCGCGGCTTGTCTTCGGGTGAGAAGACCGCTCAGATCGAGGCGCTGTTGGAGAAGGTCAAGCTGACCCCGGCTGGACGGTTCATCGACAAATACCCCCACGAGTTGTCCGGTGGCCAGCGCCAGCGCATCGCGATCGCTCGGACCTTGGCCGCCTCCCCGAAAGTGTTGTTGGCTGACGAGCCGATCTCGATGCTGGACGTCTCGATGCGGCTCGGCATCCTCAATCTATTGGCCGACTTGCGCGACGACATGGGGTTGGCTGTGCTCTACATCACCCACGACGTCGCCTCGGCGCGTTACTTCGCCGACCGGACGATGGTGATGTACGCCGGGCGGATCGTCGAAGCCGGTGACTCGGAGACGCTGACGCAACACCCGGCCCATCCGTACACCCAACTGTTGGTCGCTTCGGCCCCCGATCCCGATCACCTGTCGGGTGAGGCGATCGGGGCGCGTGGTGAGCCGCCGAGCCTGATCGATCCGCCGCCGGGGTGTCGATTCCACCCACGGTGTCCGCTGGCGACGGTGTTGTGCCAAACCCAGTCGCCGCCACTGATGGATGTCGGTGACGGTCACCAAGCGGCTTGCTGGGCCTATTCGACCCAGCCTGGCGCGCCGACTATGGCCACTGCTGACAGCGGCGACTCGCAGGCCACCGCCTCGGACGCTGCCACGCGGGTGGCGCTGGACGAAAGGGGCGCGCGATGAAAGCCCTGGTGCGCAAAATCATCTTCTACCTGGTGACGATCTGGGCGGCGGTCACCGTCAACTTCTTCATCCCTCGCCTGATGCCTGGCGACCCGGTTCAGTCGCTGCTCGCCCGTTATCAGGGCCAGATCAGCGCCAGCGCCATGGATTCGCTGTACGTCATGTTCGGCTTGGACTCCAATGCCAGTCTGTTGACGCAGTACGGCCGCTACTGGGTGCAGCTGTTCCACGGGGATTTGGGAATCTCTTTCAAAGACTTCCCCACACCGGTGGCCACGATCATCGGTCAGTCGCTGCCGTGGACGATCGGGTTGGTCGGGGTGGCCACGATCATCGCCTTCGTGCTCGGCACCTTGCTCGGCGTCATCCTCGGGTGGCGGCGCGGCAGTTGGGCGGAAGCTTTGATTCCAGCGACCACGTTCTTCTCAGCGGTGCCGTACTTCTGGCTGGCGCTGGTGTTCATCGCGGTCTTCGGCGTGGCCTACCCGATTTTCCCGTTCTACGGCTCGTACACCGCCGGTTTGATCCCCGGCTGGAACTGGGACTTCATCGCCTCGGTGGTGTCGCACGCCTTCCTGCCGGCCGCGACGATCGTGATCTCGTCGATCGCCGGGTGGATTCTAGGCATGCGCAACATGATGATCACCGTCTCCAGTGAGGATTACGTCACGGTGGCGCAGGCCAAAGGGTTGTCGGAGTCGCGGGTCATGTTCGGGTACGCCGCCCGCAACGCCATTCTGCCTCAGGTCTCCGGTTTCGCCTTGTCCTTGGGGTTTGTGGTGTCGGGAACCTTGGTCATGGAGCAGGTGTTCACCTACCAGGGCATCGGCTTCCAACTGCTCAAAGCGGTCGGGGCGAAGGACTACCCCTTGATGCAGGGGATTTTCCTGATCATCACCTTGTCGGTGCTTGTGGCCAACATTTTGGCTGACATCGTCTACGCCCTACTCGACCCTCGTACCAGGAAGGACTGATCCGATGTCTGACACTGTCGAAACCTCTGGCTCGGTGTTGGAGCCTACGGCCCGGGCGACCACGCCCCCGATCGGTGCTCAGGGCGCCACGACCACTGGATCGTCGTCCCCACGCAGCACAAGCGAGGACGTCATGCCCAAGCGGGTACGTCTGGTGTTCCTGCGCAACGCCAAGTCGTTGGTCGGGATCGCGATTCTGCTGTTCTTCACCCTGGTGGCCATCATCGGGCCCTGGGTCGCGCCGTATTCGCCCGACGACATCGATCCGGCGGCCTCGATGTCAGCGCCGTCGCCGACCCATTGGCTGGGGGCGACCCAATTGGGTCAAGACATCTTCTCCCAGTTGGTGGTTGGCACCCGTGGAGTGATGGTCGTCGGTTTCACCGCTGGGATCATCGCCACCTGTTTGGCGGTGATCATCGGTGTCAGCGCCGGCTACTTCGGCGGCTGGGGCGACGAGATCCTGTCGATGCTGTCCAACATCTTTTTGGTGATCCCGGCGCTGCCGCTGATCATCATCGTCACCTCCATGATGGAACATCCGACCTCGTGGACGGTGATCCTGGTGATCGCGTTGACCGGCTGGGCTTGGGGCGCTCGAGTGTTGCGCAGCCAGACGCTGTCGCTGGCTCACCGCGACTTCGTCGAGGCGGCGCGCGCCAACGGGGAACGCAGTTGGAGGATCATCTTTTTCGAGATCATGCCGAACCTGACCGCGATCATCGCCTCGACCTTCATCAACACCGTGGTCGCGGCAGTGTTGAGTGAGGTCATGCTGGCGTTCATCGGGGTGGCCTCCCTGTCCGATTGGAACTGGGGCACGATCTTGTATTGGGCTCAATCATCAGGGGCGTTCCAACAGGGAGCCTGGTGGTGGTTCGTGCCCGCGGGGCTGTGCGTGGCGCTGCTGGGCATGTCGTTGGCCTTGGTCAATTTCGGCATCGACGAGTTCGTCAATCCGCGTCTGCGCAACACGGGGATGAACGCTGGGCGTCTGCGCAAACTCGGCATCCGTCCGCGCGTCGGGTTCACTCCTGTGGTCGTCACGAAAGGCAGGGCGAGCAAATGAGCACGTCAGTTTCGCAGTCGCAACCAGTGCTGCAGATCCGTGGCCTTCGGGTCGATTACGGCTACACCAGCGATCCGACCCATGTTTTGCGCGGGATCGACCTGGATTTGGGTCGCGGAGAGGTCCTCGGCTTGGCCGGCGAGTCCGGCTGCGGCAAGTCGACCTTGGCGTACGCCGCGCTGAGACTGTTGCCACCGCCGGGCTTGGTCACGGGCGGCCAAGTGTGGCTGACCGACCGCGAAGGTCAGCGCCGCGATGTGTTGACCATGACGGACCGGCAATTGCGCGCCAGCCGTTGGGTCGACACCGCTGTGGTGTTCCAAGGGGCGATGAACTCGCTCAACCCGGTGTATCCGATCGGGGTGCAGATCACGGACGCGATCAGCGCGCATCGTCCGCGCACCACGGCCAAACAGTGCCGGACTCGGGCAGGGGAACTGCTGGAGATGGTGGGCATCGCGCCCGACCGGCTGAGTTCGTATCCGCATCAACTGTCGGGCGGGATGCGCCAGCGGGTGATGATCGCGATGGCCTTGGCGCTGGAGCCTCAGGTGTTGATCATGGACGAGCCGACGACCGCGTTGGATGTCGTGATGCAGCGCCAGATCGTCGAGCAGATCGCCGAACTGCGCTCCAGGCTGGATTTCTCGGTCATCTTCATCACTCATGACGTGTCGTTGCTGATCGAGATCGCTGATCGCATCGCCATCATGTACGCCGGTGAGATCGTCGAGGAAGGTCCAGCCCAGGCGCTCTATCACGCGGCGCGTCACCCGTACACGCGAGCCCTGCTGGCGTCCTTCCCGCCCCTGCATGGGGTGAAGAAGGAGTTGACTGGGATCCCAGGGGCTCCACCCGATTTGGCTCGTACGATCACCGGCTGCCCGTACGCTCCCCGCTGTGCTTTCGTGACTGATCGGTGCGCCCTGACTGATCCGGTGTTGACTCGATCCGGTGTGCCCGGTGACGATGACAGTCGCCGTGTGGCCTGTCATCTTCACGACTCGGGTTTGAGCGTGCCGCCTGCGCTGGCTACGGCGTGGCCCGTAAAGGAGCCGGTCGAGTCGAACCAGCCATGACGGTGTTGACGATCGCCTCGATGCCGAAGACGGTGGCGTCGACCAGATCGACCGAGTCGGGGTTGAGCAGCCACTGAACTTGGAGGCCATCCATCAAGGCGATGATGTTGGAGGCCGCGGCTTCCAACTCGGCCGGTTCTAAACCGTTCTCGGCTGGGCTGATCTCGCGCAGTTGGGAGACCACCAGCTCGCGGAGTCCGTCGAAACGGCCCAGAAAGTACTCGGTCCCGGGGTTGCCCTCGGTCACCGCCTCAGCCGACAAGACGACATAGGTTTGAACGATTCCAGGGCGGGTGGAGTTGAGCTTGGCCGTGTCGATCAGGTGGCGGAAGAAACTCATGCCGTACGCCGCGTGGGCCTGCGAGCTGTCGGCCGAGTCGCGGTAACCGATGACGGCTTGGAGCAGGTTGCCTTTGCTGCCGAAGTGGTGAAGCACCCCAGCGTGGGTCATTCCGACCAGCTCGGCCACATCGTTGAGCGTGCCCGCGTGAAAGCCCTTGGTCGCGAACACTTTCATCGCCGCTTCGAGGATCTCTCGACGTCGGGTCGCGGTGCCTTCGCGCGGCCCGAGCTTCTTGCGAGCGCTTTTCTTCGCTTTGGCGTGATCGCCGGTTTGGTCAGTCATAACAAGATTGACTGTATCGCATTCGGAGCGGTGGCCGCGTGGTGGGTGAGCGCTGTGTGCTCATGCGGGAAGTCGTGACCGTCAGCGTCACTGTTCGGGTGGAGTCGGTCTGGTCAGTCGACCCCGTTGTGCTCGTCCGCGCCGGATCCCCGACAGGTCGGCGCGCAGGTCGTCCAGGGACACCACGGTGACGGGACGGTTCCCTCGCTGAAAGACTGACCAACGCTGCCCGTCGCGGGTCTCGATCACCCACGGACCATTGCCTCTCGGATGTGGGGTCCAGGCGCGCAGGATCTGATCGGTTCCGACCCCGGCTTGGCTGTTCAAAGCCGCCAGGTGCTCCGGCGGGATTCGAGTGGCGAACCATTGTGGAGGCGGCCCCAATCGGGTCGGGCTGTTGGGGTTGGGCCAACGGCGCGGATCCCGGCGCTGGTCGATGGTGACCGGTGGTGATTCGACGACGTTCTCGGCTGGAGTGAGAACCGCGCTGGCCACCACGTCGGCTCGCCGCGACCCGGCGGTGTTGGGCGACTGACCGGTGTGAGCGTCGGCGCACACGACCGGGCCGGTCTGCGCCGCGGGTTCGCTATCCGTCGGCATGCCGTTCGGGGTCGTGCCAATACGCGCCGCGCTGCCGCTACCCGTCAACCCGCTGGTCGGGGTCAGATCCTCGGTCCGTCTCGATCCACCGAGCTCATCGGCGGTCGACTCCTCGGCCGGGTCGACGACTTCCGAGTCGGGGCCAGGCGCCTCCAACGCCGCTGATAGTTGGTCTTGAAGAATGTCGATCCTGGCCAGCAGCTTGTCAGTGTCACGAGCCGTGATCAGGTAGATCACCAACGCCAGATCGAGACCCCACACCGTGGCCAACATGGCGACAATGTCCAGTACGGCCACCTCGGCGCTGACGCACACCAAAGCGACAGTCACCATCGCGGCCAAGGCGAAGGTCGCGCCTACGACCAACCGTGGGTGGCCAGCCAGATGGGCGATGGGGCTGCCTGGCCCAGGCTTGTGGACCGCAGTAGTGAAAACAGGCATCTGGGCAGTGTAGTCATCACAGCGTCGTGATAGATCTGCAGTCCAGAGTTGGTGGTGTGAGAGGGCCGGAGAAGGTCAAGGGGCCCAGCCACGCGGCTGGGCCCCGTCCCATCATCGTCGGATCCGTCGTCACTCAGTCTTGTCGTGCGGCTGGTCGATCACGGTGGTTGACGGTGTGGTGTTCACCGTGATCTTGCGCGGTTTGGCCTCTTCGGCGATCGGCACGGTCAGGGTCAAGACTCCGTCGGAGTAGTTGGC
The DNA here is from genome assembly GCA_031285845.1 of Propionibacteriaceae bacterium. GTDB lineage: Bacteria > Actinomycetota > Actinomycetes > Propionibacteriales > Propionibacteriaceae > WQYJ01. The sequence continues at coordinate 80,399 of JAITVK010000007.1, read as the reverse complement.
CTCGATGCGTGAGGTGTCCAATCCACGCCCGAGCGAGATCTGCCGGGCGTACGTCCCGTAGCTGCGTTCGCGGGAGACCCAGCCGTTCTTGTCGTCAGAGGTGTCGACGGTCTCGGCCGCCCTCTCCGCCCTGACGGTCAGGGTACGGTCATCCACATCGATGTCGATGCTGGCCGGATCGACTCCGGGCAGATCGATTTTGACGGTGAACGCGTCACCTTTTCGATACAGATCCATCGGCATCACCAAGGAGTCGCTGGCCGAGGCGCGTGAAACCTGGTTGAAGAGCCGATCCATGTCACGGAAGGGGTTGACAGAAGTGTAATTTGCCATATGTGCTCTCCTTTGTGTTCAAGGGTGGGAGCTCAAGCTCCCGGTGCCATCGGGTTTCGATGACTGTGAGCGGCCTGTCCCCGTTCACAAAGTTGAGTCTAGCACACTCAAGTGTAAAAGTTGAGTCCCCTCCACTCAATGTTCATCGATGATCGGGATCTGCCGGGATGGCGAAGCATTCGCTCAGGGCGCGTGAGAGACTGGGAGTATGGATTTCACCAATCTGTACGCCCAGGGTTTCGCCCGCGTCGCGGCCCGGGTGTTGCCGGTCCACTTGGCGATGCCACTGGAGAACGCGCGAGCCATCATCGACGATGTTCGTGATCTGTGGGGTCACGGAGTGGTCCTGGCGGCATACCCAGAATTGAGTGAGACCGGATACTCCTGTGACGACCTGTTCGCTCAGGAGACGCTGCTGGACGCCACCGAAGCCGGATTGGCCATGATCGTGGAGGCGTCGAGGCAGTGGGGGTGCATGGTGGTGGTGGGCGCGCCGATCCGCGTCGATCCGGCCAGCGTGTACAACTGCGCGGTGGTCATCGCCCAAGGAGAGATCCTGGGGGTCGTCCCTAAGGCCTACCTGCCGAATTACCGGGAGTTTTATGAGAATCGATGGTTCGCCCCGTCGCCGTCGGCTGGAGAGTCGATCCCAGTCACCATCGCTGGCCACCAGACCTGGCTGCGCACCGATCGGTCGTACGGATTGGCCGGTCTCGACGGGTTGAAAGTGTGGGTCGAGGTCTGCGAGGACATGTGGGTTCCGATCCCGCCCAGCGCCTCCGGAGTGCTCGACGGGGCCACCGTGGTGGTCAACATCTCCGGCTCGCCGATCACCATCGGCAAGGCTGAGGACCGGTTGCTTCTGGCCCGGTCGGCCAGTTTGAGAGGACAGTCGGCGTACGTCTTCACTGCCGCTGGACCGGGGGAGTCCTCGACTGACCTGAGCTGGGACGGTCAGGCCTTCGTCTGCGAATGCGGCGAGGTCTTGGCCCAGTCGCAGCGCTTTCCGACTACCGCCAGTGGGGTGATGGTCGACATCGATCTGGCTCGAATCCAGGCCGAGCGCACCCGGATGACCACTTTCGAGCGCAACCATCGCCATTCGGCAGGGTTGGGCCCAACCGATCCGGTTCGGCCCAGCATGACCCGTCCCGGTCTTGCGGCGCTCGACGCGCCAGCCGCGCACAGCGACCTGTTGCGCGAGGTGGCTCGGTTCCCGTTCGTGCCCAACGACCCGGCTCGGCTGGCCCAAGACTGTTATGAGGCCTACAACATCCAGGTCTACGGCTTGGTCCGTCGGATGCAGGCCATCGGTTCCCCGAAGCTGGTCATCGGGGTGTCGGGCGGTCTGGACTCAACTCACGCGTTGATCGTCTGCGCCAAGGCGATGGACCTGCTCGGGCGTGATCGCAGCGAGATTCTGGCGTTCACTATGCCCGGTTTCGCCACGTCACAGGCGACAAAGGCCAGCGCGCTTCACTTGATGGACGCCTTGGGTGTGACCGCGCACACCCTCGACATCCGTCCGGCCGCCACACAGATGCTGACCGACCTGGGGCATCCGTTCGCCGACGGTCAGCCACAGTACGACGTCACCTTTGAGAACGTCCAGGCGGGATTGCGGACCGACTACTTGTTCCGCATCGCCAATCAACGCGGCGGGATCGTGGTCGGAACCGGCGACCTGTCAGAGCTGGCGCTGGGATGGTGCACCTATGGGGTCGGCGATCAGATGAGCCACTACGCGGTCAACACCGGGGTTCCGAAGACTCTGATCCAATACCTCATCCGCTGGGTCATCTCCGCTGATCTGGTCGGGTCTGAGGCCAACGAGGTGTTGGAGACGATCTTGGCTCAAGAGATCTCGCCCGAGTTGGTCCCTGTCGCCGACGGCAAGTCGATGCAGTCGACCGAGTCGATCATTGGGCCGTACGCCTTGCACGACTTCTTCCTCTACCACTTCCTTCGGCGCGGGGCCAAGCCCAGTCGGATCGCCTACCTGGCGTGGATGGCTTGGCGTGATGTCGAGCAGGGGTCGTGGCCACTGGATTGGGCTGAAGATCGCAAGGTAAGCTATGACCTTCATACCATCAGGGCATGGCTGGAGTTCTTCCTCAGCAGGTTTTTCGCCAATCAGTTCAAGCGCTCGGCCATTCCCAACGGTCCCAAGGTCGCCGCCGGCGGCACGTTGAGCCCGCGAGGAGACTGGCGAATGCCCAGTGACGCCTCGGCTCACACCTGGTTGCAGGAATTGCACGGCAACGTACCATTAGAGGATTCCACACACAAGGAGGGGATGTGATGGAAGAGACTGGCTCTGCTTTCCAAGTCGATCTGCGCGGCGTCGTCGATCTGCTGGCCAAACACTTGTATTCCGGACCCAACGTTTATCTGCGCGAGCTGCTCCAAAACGGGGTCGACGCGATCACCGCCCGCCGGGTTCTCGACCCGGACGCGCCTGGGACGATCTCGATCCGCCCCTGGTCGGACGGCGGATTGGAAGTCACCGACACCGGCATTGGATTGACCACTGATGAGGCGCGCGAACTGTTGGCCACCGTCGGGCGGTCGTCGAAACGCGATCTGGATCTGGGGGTCGGGCGCGAAGAGTTCCTCGGGCAGTTCGGCATCGGTCTGTTGAGCGCGTTCATGGTGGCCGACACCATTGAGCTGACTTCACGCTCGGCCAGGGATTTGACCGCGCCGACGGTGAAGTGGACCGGTCATGACGACGGGCATTACGACCTGAGCGAGTCGGGTCGAGTCGAATCGGATCCGGTGGGGTCGGTGGTACGCATTCTGCCCAGGCGTGGCATGGAACACTGGTTGACCACCGCCACGGTCTCCTCGCTGGCCTCAGAATTCGGCGCACTGCTCCCAGTCGAGGTCAAGGTCGAGGTTCCACTGAACCCGGTTGGGCCAGCAGGGTCCGACTCGGTCGAATCGACCGACCTCGCCCGAACCTACGACGCTCAACACGTGTGGCGTCGGATCTCTGAAGAGCAACTGCCCTGGGCCGCGTCGTACCCTCATGAGCTGGCCCGGCGCGAGGCGTTGTCGCGTTTCTGTGAGAAGACGATGGGTTTCACACCAATGGCTGTCATCGATCTGGCTGTGCCTGTCACGGGGTTGACCGGAGTGGCGTTCGTGATTCCCGACGCGGTTCCGCCCGGCTCGGGCGGTTTCCACCGGGTTTATCTGAAGCAGATGCTGTTAGGCAACCGGGTGGCCGGGTTGGTCCCCGAATGGGCCTTCTTCGTCCGCTGCGCGGTCAACGCCACCGGCTTGGCGCCGACGGCATCACGCGAGCAGTTGTATAGCGACGACGCGCTGTTGGCCACCCAGGAGGCGCTGGCCGCACAGGTCAGGGCTTGGGTGGTGGCGACATTGGAGTCGGAGTCCCCCCTGGCCAAGGAGTTCGTCCACACCCATCATTTGGCGCTGCGGTCGTTGGCGTTGACCGACGACGTGGTGTTGGATCTGTCGGCCGAGGTGTTGCCGTTCGAGACGACCGAAGGCATCCACACGCTGCGCGAAGTGTTCGACGCCAAGCAGGAGGTTGTCTACACCGAGTCGCTGGAGGAGTACCGCCGTGTCGGCCCGGTCGCCCGCGCTCAAGGCATCCTTCTGGTGAACGCCGGCTATGTCTACGATTCGGATCTGTTGGTCAAACTGGCCTCCAGGCCGCAATGGAAGATCCGACCGCTGTCGGCCTCAGACATCGCCCAAGTGTTGACCGAAGTCGAGCCGGTTCGAGAACTGGAGATCTTCGACCAGGTGGCGGCCGCCACTCAGATTTTGGAGCCGTTGGACATCCAGCCGGTGGTCAGGCGCTACGAACCGGAGGCGCTTCCGGCGATGATTCTGGATGACCCCTCCGTGGTCACGGCCGACGCCAACTCCGACGAGGTTGACGATGAGGATGTCTGGAAGGACGTCTTGGAGGAGTTCGACGGTGGCGACGAGCGGTCACGGCAGATCATCTTCAACGACACTAACCCGACTGTGCGCCGCTGGTTGGCGTTGGATCCAGCCACAGCCTTCTTCAAAGCCGGGCTCCAGTCGATGTACGTGTCAGCCATGTTGTTGTCGGGCGAACCGTTGCGCAGCTTCGAGGCTGAGATGATGAACGACTCGTTGGAAACCTTTTTGAAGTGGGGGTTGCCTGACCAAACAGGGAAGTCAGACCATGGCCCGGTCGATTCCTGAGGCGACGGTCGCGGTCGGTCGGGTACGAGCGATGCCGTTCGGGCGTTCTCGGACGGAGGCCGCCGCGCGCCAGGTGCGCATCACCGAGGCTGAAGGGCCGGACGAGGTCAGGGCGTACGCGCTGGAGTCGCTGGTCGAGGCGCTGACATGGACCAGCGACTACGCCAAAGCGGCCGCGCCGTTCATCAAACTGTTGCGCTGGTGGGACACTCATCCGGAGATGTTCGATGTCGGGGATCAGAACATCCTGTTTTGGGAATTCGGGTGGATCGTGTCTGATTTGGCCCGCAATCCCGCGATCCCGATGTCGGTGGTCGATCGTACTCTCGATGACATGGAACGCCGGTTCCAGTTGGCCAACCGGGGAATGGAGCGGGTTTGGGCCGCACGGCTGGAGTGGGAGATGCTGCGCCAGGGCCCGCAGCTGGAACAGACGTTCACCACCTGGTTGACTTTGCCGGTGGACGCCGAGGATTCCTGCGCGGCGTGCCACGAGGCCCATCACGCCGAGTACCTGATCTCCATCGGCGAGCTGACGGGGGCCCAGGCGGTGATCGAGGCGGCGTTGGCGGCTGATCTGGGCTGCTCCCGCGAGCCCGCGTCGATGCTGTCCTGGTTGACCTGGTGTTTTGTCGAACAGGGACAACTCGACGAGGCTGATCGGGTTCTTCCTCAGACGTTGACCCAGATGCGGTCGGCCACGTCGTTGAGCATTCTTGGCGCGTACTCTCGACTGTTCGAAGTTTTCGCCCGCGGCGGCAATCTGGCTCGGGCGGCGCAGATGATGGCCAAGATGAGCGAGGGGCTGAAGATCGCCAGCCCGTACGCCCAACTGGAGACGTGGCGTCATGTCGTGGCTGGATGTCACGCGTTGTCGACGCGAGGGTGGGGTGACCAGAGGCTGATCATGCCACAGATGGACGCCACCACGGTGGACGGCTTGGCTCGTCAAGCGGCGGGCAAGGCCGCCGCGTTGACGACAGCCTTCGATCAACGCCACGGCAACGACGCTCAGGCCAAGCGTCTGGCTGACGCGTGGGCCACTGCTGCGACCACACGGGCGCTTCGAGCCCTCGTCGCAGTGGCTGACGACGCTGAGACAACCAAGGACGACACGCCCGAGGCGGATCAATCTCAGGCAGCGTCCGACTCGGGCGAGCCGACTGCGGCGCCCAAGACTGAACCGGCGGTGACCACCACCTGGCAGCGCGCCGAGAAGGCCTTCTCGGATGGTCAATCCGAGTTGGCGGCGCAGCTGTATCGCCAGGCCGGCGATGAGGCCCAAGCCGTGGGGCACTTGGCCCAGTCGGGCTGGTGCTGGGCGGAGGCGGCCCGCAATCTGCAGGAGGCCGGTCAGTGGACCCAGGCGACGTACGACTATGCTCAGGCTCACGCGCGTCTGAGCGCGGCCGGGACCAGTTTGGAAGACATCGCGCCGGTGTTCATCGCCTGGGCGGCGATGGTCAGCCCGTCCGATTATCGAACATACGTCGATTTGGCGCTGCGAGACTATCCGTCGGCAGCAGGCCCGGAGGCGACTGACAAGATCGAGGAGTTGGTCTCCAGCACGTTGATGGCCCGTCTGCTCGGTTCACCGCTGGTCAAGCGCTATGTGGTGGCTCGGGCTGGGGTGCGCGACGCTGTCGCCAGAGTCTTGGCGACGTGGGGCGACACCGAGGACAAAGAGTCGGCGATGGCCATGGCTCAGGAGTCGGCCTCGCGTTTCAGTCTGCTGGGCCGAACCGACGACGCCGCCCACGCCTGGTGGTTGGCTGGAAAGATCGCCGCTGACTTGGGTCGGCACACCGCCGGAGCCGATTATGCGATGGCTCTGCAAAGCTTCAGGTCCACCGGCGAGCGCAACCGGTCGTACGCGCGAGCGACGGCCCGGGATTTCGCGGCCTATCTTCGGGCTGAAGGCCAGGACGACAAGGCTGATGAGCTGCAGCTCGAGTGGAACGAACCGGAGGTGTGACGATGGGCTATTTCACGAAGCCGAACGGCGGGGCATTGACCCCATTGGCGCCGTTGACCACCAGCCGGGTGACAGCCTGTCTGGATTCTCACAATTGGCACTACGACGTGTCTGAAGAAGGCGACATCGGTGGCTGGTGGGATGGCTACTGGTTCATCTTCTCCTTCCGCGGTAAAGACAAGGAGATCTTCTTCACCCACGCGGTATGGAATCGCGGTGTGCCCTCGTCAGAGTTCACCAATGCCGTGTTGTTCGCCAACGAGTGGAACAGCGACCATTTGTGGCCGATGCTGTCGGTGCGTGATCGAGAGGGGACCTTGGCTGTGCTGGCGGACTTTTGTGTCGACTACAGTTACGGCCTGACCGATGAGCAACTCGATTTGCATGTGCGCTGTGCGATCGACACGATGGTGTCCGCTCTGACGTGGATGGACGCGAAATACCCGCAGTACGTCGACACCGAGTAGACCGGGGCGCGCCCGTGTGGCGAATATGAACATTGTCGCAATGGGAGATGCTCAGGATTTCTTGGAGAACTCTGGGTGAGGGGTTGACAGTGTGTGATCATGCTAGTTCTTGTCAACGCCTTCAAGGCGATCACGCGTTCTGTGGGACGCAACCTGTTGATCATGCTCATTGTGGCTGTGATCGCTGCCGCCTCGGCGGTCGCACTGTCGATTCGTCACGCGGCTTGGGAGGCTGAGACCAGCGGGGCGGCCAACCTGAGTGTCACTGGAACCATCGGTGTGGACCGACAAAAGCTGATGGAGTCCGTGCCTGCGACCGGTTCGGCCGACGGTTCTGATGACACCTCGACTGATCGGACTCAAGCGATGGATTCATGGCGCGAGGCGATGCAACAGTATCCTGACCTGACTGTTGATCAGCTTCGCACCTACGCCGACTCGTCGTACGTGCAGGAGTTCTTGTATTCGTCCGCGATCTCGGTGAACACCACCGGCGATGTCGAGGCCGTCTCCACTGAGTCCACCGCCGATGAGTCCGATCAGGATTCCACCAGCGGCCAGGACCAGTCGAGTGATCCGAGCCAGGGTGGAGCCCCGCCTGACGCCAGTGGTGGTTTCGCGGGCGGGCCGACCATGTTCGGTGGTCGCTCGATGGGGGATTTGACGATCACTGGTTACGGTTCACAGTCGGCGATGACCGATTTCGTCGACGGGACTAAGCAGATCACCGACGGCGCCATGGTCGACACTGCGGAGGCAGACAACACCTGCGTGGTCTCCGACGAGTTCGCCACGTACAACTCGCTGGCCGTGGGCGACACGATCACCGTGTCCAATCCGGCTGAGGAGACGCAGACCTACACCTTGACCATCGTCGGGCTCTACCATGCCGACGCGTCGAGCCAGACGAGTTCGGCCGGCGGGCCGATCTTCTCGACCGCCCAGGACTCGGCCAACCAGATCATCGCTTCTTACCCGACGGTGGCCGCGATCGAAGAGCAGTCGGCGGCGGTCGCCACTGACACCACCGACTCGCGTGGGCAAACCGTCTCCACCGCGCTGACCGGCTCCACCAGTGGGTCGTACGTCTTCGCCAATCCGGATGCCTACCACAGCTTCGAGACGGAGCTCGTCAGCAAGGGGCTGGATTCGACCTACGTCCTGTCCTCGGCGGATCTGGACAGTTATGAGGCGTCGCTGGTCCCCCTGCAGAACCTGTCGTCGTTCGCGTCGACCCTGCTGTGGATCGTGTTAGGGGTTGGGGCCGCTGTCTTGGTCACGATCGCGGTGTTCTCGATCCGTGAGCGCAAGTATGAGGTCGGCGTTCTGACTGCGATCGGAGTGTCCAAGCCGAAGGTCGCGCTGCAGTTTGTGGTCGAGATGTTCTTGGTCGCTCTGGTTGGCCTAGTGGTCGGACTGGGGATCGGAGCGGCGGTGTCCCCACCGATCGCCGAGACCTTGTTGAGCGCGCAGGTCGCCCAGCAGGAGGCTCAGACCAGCACAGTCGATCAGAATTTCGGACGCATGGTCCCGGGGGCTGGTCCGATGGCCGGGCCAGGGTCGCAATCGAGCGGATTCGGCCAAGCCGTGGAGTACATCAACCAGATCAACGCGACCTTGGACTGGACCGTCATGGGGCAGTTGGCCGGGATCGGCCTCGGTCTGGCAGTGGTCGCCTCGATCGTCGGCGTGGTGTTCGTCTTGAGGTACGAGCCGCTGACCATCTTGTCCAACCGTTCGTGAGTCAACAACCATCAAGCATCAAGGAGAAACATCATGGCGATTCTAGAACTGACCAATGTCAGCTATTCGTACGCAGGAGCCGAACCGGTGTTCACCGGATTGGATTGGAGCTTCGACCAGAACAAGCTCTATGGCATCACTGGTCGCTCGGGCGCGGGGAAGACCACCCTGCTGTCCCTGTTGGCCGGGCTGACCAATCCGACCGTCGGCGCGGTCCGTTTCGACGGGAAAGACCTGTCGGCGATCAACCGTTACCGCTATCGCAGTCGCGACGTCGGTGTCATCTTCCAAAGCTTCAACCTGTTGCCCCATCTGACCGCGGTCGAGAATGTCGAACTGTCGATGCGGGCCAGCGGCAAGAAGATCGATCACAAGCGTGACAAGGCGTTGGCCTTGCTCAACAGAGTGGGTCTGAACGCCGAGTTGGCCGCCAGGCGAGTGTTGAAGTTGTCCGGCGGCGAGCAGCAGCGGGTCGCGATCGCCCGGGCGCTGTCGTACGATCCATCGATCATCGTGGCCGACGAGCCGACCGGCAATCTGGATCTGAACACGCAGACCGACATTGTCGACATGCTCGCGGAATTGGCCGACGAGGGCAAATGTGTCATCATCGTCACCCATTCGCCTGACGTGGTCGAATCGGTCGATCGGGTGTACGAGCTGCAGGCGGCTCCGGTCAGGGCGAGGAAGTCTCGTCGTGGCGCCAAATCCACCGACGACTCAGGCCCGATCACGGCCTGACCAGCGACAGCGCACACCGGGCGCGAGTCTAGCGGACAGTGTCCGTTGCTCGCGCCCGGTGTGCGCTGATCCCATGGATGCGAGAGAATGAACCCTATGGCTAAAGCTCGCACCCCGATTCTGAAGGTCTCTCACATGAAGAAGGCCTATGGGGATCACGTCATCATTTCCGATTTCTCTTTGAACGTGTGGCCGGGGGAGGCCATCGCCCTGACTGGTCGCAACGGGGCTGGAAAGTCGACCATTCTGCGGTGTCTGGTCGGAGCGGAGAAAGTCGACGAGGGTTCGATCGAGATCGATGGCAACCCGTTGCGTGAGTCTGATCCGAAGGTACGCGCCGCCATGGCGACCGTCATCGATGACTTGGACTTCTTCCCCGACTTGTCGGTGGTCGAACATTTGGACCTGCTCGCTCGGGCGTACGGTCTGCCCGACCCACAAACTGCGGTCGACTCGATTTTGGGCGAGGTTCTGCTCGTCCCGCAGTCCGGGCAGCTGCCCGGGACCTTGTCATCCGGCCAGCGCCGACGCTTGGCTTTGGCCACGGCCTTCGTCAGGCCGCGGCAGGTGTTGGTTTTGGACGAGCCGGAGCAACGTCTGGATGTCGAAGGTGTGGACTGGCTGGCTCAGCGTCTGCGCGAGGAGCGCGAGCAGGGTCTGGCCATCATCATGGCCAGCCATGAGCCGCGCCTGGTCGACGTCGTGGCGACTCGGACCATTCACGTGGGTGGGGCCCGCGATGAGTAAGAAACGACGTCCGGCGCAAGGCTTCAAGGTCAAGCCGAGCCCTGACCAGGCTGAATCTGTCGCGGGTGAGGACACCGACCCGACCCCGGCCGCCTTGGCGAAAGCCGTCGGTGACGCTTCAGGGGCGACCTCCCCGGTCGGGGCCGACAGCGACCACGGCGCGGAAGTGGCGTTCAGCCCCGACGAGGTGGTCGAGGACTACGAGTTGCCTCGGTGGGAGCATTCCTTGATCGACGTGACCCCGCTGCCGGTCGAGGAGCGCGAGTTGACGGGCATGATCCGCGACTGGCGTCATGGCCGAGCGACCAAGACGCTACGCCAAGTGTTGGCCGACGGGTATTTCGCCGTCTTCGCCGCCGCCATGATCATCGCTATGCTGGGCGGAGCGGTGTGGCAGGCCCAGTCGGCCGCCGCGCAGTGTGATTCTTCTGCCTGCACGGTCGGCCGCACGCTGTTGCCCTGGGTGGCGATGGGGGCGACTTTCTGTTTGACGGCGATGGCGTCACGGATCTTCGGGCCGGTGGTCGCGTCGGCCGCGGAGGGCTTCTGGCTGATGGACGCTCCGATCCGTCGTGGGCGACTGCTGTGGCGCAGACTGGTCGGCGTCATCCTGGCCGCTGGGCTGATCGCTGCGGCTCTGGGTGGGCTGTTCGCGGCGTTGACTGGGTATGAATGGGGCGACATCGCTTCGTGGATGCTGGCGATGGGTGTCGGCGCGGCCGGGCTGACCGCTTTGGCGGCGGCCGAGCAGACCTGGGGTCGGACCTGGCTGATCAGCTTGGTCCAATGGCTGCTCGGTCTGGCCGCCGTCGGCGTCTTGTTCATCATCGTCTCGGTGGCGGCGAACTGGTTCGGGCTGAGCATTCCGGTTATTCCCAGCAGCTCGTCGGTGGTGTGGGTGGCAGTGGTCGGAGGGGTGCTCTTGCTTGGCGGCGGGGTCATCGCCTTGCGTCGACTGGGCATGATCCACCGTGCCCGCCTGGTGTCCGGTGGCTCTTTGGTGGCTGGCATGCAGGGCGCGGCCTTCGCGATGGACTTTGGGCTGATGCGCGACATTCTGGTCGAGCGTGATTCGAATCGCCGCGGCCATGTGCGTCCCCAGCGCGGCGGCGGATCGGGCGCGAACGCGCTGGTGTGGCGAGAGCTGCAACGCGTTTGGCGCTACCCCAAGCGCATCCTGCTGGTCGTGGTCTCGGTGGTCGTGCCGTACGCTGTGGCGGCTCTGGGCTTCCACACGTTCAGCCCCTTCATCTCGTCGCTGATTCTGCTGGTGGGCTTCGTCCCGATGCTCGGGTCGATGCGGGTGATGACCAGGACGAAAGGTCTGGCGCGAACCCTCCCATTGTCTAATCCTCAGATCCGTAAGGCGATGGCCACGGTGCCCGCTCTGATCGCTCTGGTCTGGGCGATCGCGGCCACGCCGGCTTTCTGGGGCATCAGCGGGCCGGTGCATTTCGAGAGTCTTCCTCAGGCCTTCATCACCTCGGTGTTGACGGCGGTGGCAGGCCTGCTGGCGGCGATCCGATGGGTCAGCGCCAAGCCGGCCAACTACCAGATGCCGATGATGCAGACCGGTTTCGGCGCGTTGCCGCCGGGCCTGATGTTCAATCTGGTGCGTGGCTTCGACGTGGTCGTGGTGATCACTGGGCCGATGCTGCTTGGATGGGCCTGGTGGGTCTCCGCCTTGATCGCTGTGATCGTCGGCATCGCCTTGTCGGGTTTCTACTCGATGGAGGAGATGCAGTCGATGCAAGAGGAGATGCAGAAAGAAAAGGCCAAGAACGGGTCGGGCCCTGGCGGTTTGGCTGGTCTGTTGGGGTCGTCGACCACCCCGGTCACGAAGCAGCGGATCGCCCCGCCCAGGGGCTACACCGGCCCGCGCACGGGCAAGTAATTCTGATGCCATCCGTGCCGAGATTGGTGATGGGCCATTTCAGCCCAGGTACAGACACATGGGCTGCGGAGTCCGGGCCTGATCGACCGCTGAGTCGACCGTACGGACGAACTTGCATCGCTGCGGCCACTTATGACAGAATCGTGGGGTTGCTCCGAATGAGCTTGGCCTGGTCGCGACCCAACGTGATCGGCCAGAGTTCACGGTCCCGGTCCTATGACCGGAATCCAACCCACAAGGAAATAGGGGAATCATGCGGAATTCTTTTTCCGACACGCCCGACCGCGTGGGCCGGAGGACGGCATCGCTCGCAGTGAGCGGTGTCAAGCGAAAGCCGGGGATCCCCGGTCGAGCAGAGAGGTAAGGAACTGCCGTGGCGGGACAAAAAATCCGCATCAGGCTTCGGGCCTATGACCACGAGGTCATCGACTCGTCGGCGCGCAAGATCGTCGACACGGTGATACGTACTGGTGCTCAGGTTGCCGGCCCTGTGCCGCTGCCAACAGAGAAGAACGTCTACTGTGTGATTCGTTCTCCCCATAAGTATAAAGACTCTCGGGAACACTTCGAGATGAGGACCCACAAGCGTTTGATCGACATCCTCGATCCGACGCCGAAGACGGTGGATTCCCTCATGCGTCTCGATCTTCCCGCAGGTGTTGACATCGAGATCAAGCTTCCCTGAGGTCAATCATGAATCAAGAACGTAAAGTCAAGGGACTGCTGGGCCGCAAGCTCGGTATGACCCAGTTGTGGGACGGGAATAACAAGATCATTCCCGTGACAGTGATCGAGGCGGGTCCCTGTGTCGTGACACAGGTTCGTACCCCCGAGCGCGACGGCTATTCCGCCATTCAGCTTGGTTTCGGTCAAATCAAGGCCAAGGCCGTGACGAAGCCGGCTCAAGGCCACTTCGCGAAGGCGAACGCCACCCCTCGTCGACACATGATGGAGATTCGTACCCCGGACGCTTCCGAGTACGCTCCCGGTGACGACGTCACGGCGGAGATCTTCGCCGATCAAGAGATCGTCGACGTGATCGGCGTGACCCGTGGACGGGGAACCGCCGGTGTCATGAAGCGTCACGGTTTCGCCGGTCTTGGCGCGGGTCATGGTGTCCACCGCAAGCATCGTTCTCCCGGTTCCATCGGTGAGTGCTCGACGCCGTCCAGGATTTTCAAGGGCATGCGCATGGCCGGTCACATGGGTGTCCAGCGCCAAACCGTGTCCAATCTTGTCATCGTCCGAGTGGACTCCGATCGCGGTCTGATTCTGGTTCGGGGCGCGATCCCCGGTCCGAAGAACGGCCTGGTCGTCGTCCGCAGTGCGGCGAAGAAAGGTGCGTGACGATGTCCTCCATCACAGTCGACGTCTTGTCCACGGCAGGCAAGAAGACCAGCAAGGTCGATTTGCCAGCCGCTACTTTCGGCGCTGATGTCAATGTGGCGCTGATTCATCAGGTGGTTGTGGCCCAGTTGGCCGCCGCTCGCCAAGGCACCCACGACACCAAGACTCGTGGCGAGGTCTCCGGCGGTGGCGCCAAGCCATGGCGTCAGAAGGGCACCGGTCGTGCCCGTCAGGGTTCGCGTCGGGCTCCGCAGTGGGCCGGCGGTGGCACGGTGTTCGGACCGACGCCTCGGTCGTACGCCCAGCGCACTCCGAAGAAGATGATCGCCGCGGCTTTGCGCAGCGCCTTGTCTGATCGGGTGACCGATGGCCGTCTTTTCGTCATGGAGTCGATCATCGACGATGATCTGCCGTCGACGCGCAAGGCTCTGGCCGCGTTGGCTGCGATCGGCGACTACAAATCTGTGGTGGTCGTTCTTCATCGCGACGAGGATGTGGCCTGGTTGTCGTTGCGTAACGTCGCCAATGCTCATGCCATTGCGGTGGATCAGTTGAACGTTTATGACGTGATCTCGAACCAGATGATCGTGTTCACCAAGCCGGCGTTGGACGAGTTCCTCGCCCGGGTCCCCGGTGGCCTGGTCGCGGCGGAGGTCGACGTCGAGGCTCAGGTTGAGGCCTCGCCAAAGGCCAAGAAGACCGTCAAGGCCGAAGCACCCGCCGCCGAACCAGCCGTCGATTATGGCGAGGGGTCCTACCGCGGTTCGACTCCGCCGGCGGGCTTCGACATCAAGGGCAACGAAGATTCCATGCTTTATCACACCCCCGAGTCGCAGTGGTACAAGCGCACGGTGGCTGAAGTGTGGTTCAACAGTGCGGAGGCGGCCGAGCAGGCTGGCTTCACCGACGTGATGAAGGGGAAGAAGTGAACGAGTTGAGAGTCACTGATCCGCGGGACATCTTGTTGGCCCCGGTGGTGTCGGAGAAGTCCTACACGCTCATCGACGAGAAGAAGTACACCTTCTTGGTTGACCCGTCGGCCAACAAAACCGAGATCAAGATCGCGGTCGAGAAGGTCTTCGGCGTCCAAGTCGTCCAAGTCAACACGATCAACCGCGTCGGAAAGAAGCGTCGCACCCGTTACGGGATCGGGCGGCGTCCAGACACCAAGCGAGCCATCGTGACGCTGGCTGATGACAGCAAGCCGATTGATCTGTTCGGCTCCGGAACGGAAGTGAGATAACTCATGGCAATCCGTAAACTCAAGCCGACCACTCCTGGTCGACGCGGCTCTTCGGTGGCTGATTTCGCCGAAGTGACCCGCTCGACTCCGGAGAAGTCGTTGCTCGCGCCGAAACCGAAGACCGGTGGGCGCAACAACCAGGGTCGGATCACCACCCGTCACATCGGCGGTGGACACAAGCAGGCCTACCGTCTGATCGACTTCAAGCGTTACGACAAGGATGGGGTTCCCGCCAAGGTCGCTCACATCGAGTACGACCCGAACCGTACGGCCCGCATCGCGTTGTTGCACTACCAAGACGGCGAGAAGCGCTACATCATCGCTCCCAAGGATCTGGGTCAAGGCGATTGGGTCGAAGCTGGCCCCGAGGCCGACATCCGCCCGGGAAACAACCTGCCGTTGCGCAACATCCCGGTGGGCACCCTGGTGCACGCGGTCGAGATGCGTCCCGGCGGTGGAGCCAAGATGGGCCGCTCCGCTGGCGCGTCGATCCAGTTGGTCGCTCGTGAGGGCAAGTACGCCACACTTCGTATGCCGTCAGGTGAGATGCGGATGGTTGACATTCGCTGTCGCGCCACGGTGGGCGAGGTCGGCAACGCCGAGCAGTCCAACATCAACTGGGGCAAGGCCGGTCGCATGCGCTGGAAGGGCGTTCGCCCGACGGTGCGTGGCGTCGTGATGAACCCGATCGACCACCCGCATGGTGGTGGTGAGGGTCGTACCTCTGGTGGTCGTCACCCGGTGACTCCTTGGGGCAAGCCTGAGGGTCGTACCCGTAACAAGAACAAGGCCTCCAGCCGTTTGATCATCCGCCGCCGTAAGTCCGGCAAGAAGCGCTGAGCAGGAGGGACGAGGAGAATATGCCACGCAGTCTGAAGAAGGGTCCCTTCGTTGACGCTCACCTGGTCAAGAAGGTGGACGATCTCAACGCCAAGGGAGCGAAGACAGTCATCAAGACTTGGTCGCGTCGTTCGATGATCGTGCCCGACATGATCGGTCACACCATCGCGGTGCACGACGGTCGCAAGCACGTTCCGGTGTTCATCACTGAGGCCATGATCGGTCACAAGTTGGGCGAGTTCGCCCTGACTCGTACCTTCCGTGGCCACGTGAAGGACGACAAGAAGTCACGGAAGCGCTGAGAAGGGTAGTTGAGCATGAGTAAGAATTGGCAGCGCCCGAGCCGTCGGGACGCGCTCTTGTCGGACCGACAGGGGTCGTACGCCATCGCACGCCACGTGCGGATGTCTCCGCAGAAGGTGCGGCGCGTGGTCGACATGGTTCGTGGAATGTCGGTGACCAACGCTTTGGACACCCTGCGCTTCGCGCCGCAGGCGGCGTCCGACCCGGTCTTCAAAGTGATCCAGTCGGCTGCGGCCAACGCCGAGAACACGGAGAACCTGCGTTCGACTGATCTGTATGTTTCGCAGATCTTCGTCGACGAGGGCGTGACGATGCGACGGATTCGTCCCAGAGCCAAGGGCTCGGCGTCGAGGATCCTCAAACGCGCCAGCCACATCACCGCGGTGGTGGAGCCGCTGGCTAACCGCGGTCCGATTCCTCCGGCCAAGCAAGCTGTGACGATGCGGCTGGAGTCCGCATCCACCCGGGTGGCCTCCGCCACCGCGCCAAGCCAGGCCAAGTCTGATCGTACGAAGCCGGCCAGTGCCAACACCGTCGTGGAGGACGTGGTCGACGAGGTCGCCGCTGTCGCTCCCGATGCCGGCGCCACCCAGTCTGAGACGAAGAAGGAGGCCTGAGCATGGGTCAAAAGATCAACCCTATGGGGTTCCGCTTGGGAATCTCGACCGACCACATCTCACGTTGGTACGCCGAGAAGCAGTACTCGCAGTATGTGGGCGAGGACATCAAGGTCCGTCGTTTCCTGATCAACCGTTTGGAGCGTGCCGGGATCTCGTCGATTGAGATCGAGCGTCGCTCCGAGCGTGTGACGATCTTCTTGCACGCGGCTCGTCCGGGCATCATCATCGGGCGTAACGGCGCTGAGGCGGAGAAGGTCCGTGCTGATCTCGAGAAGCTCACCGGCAAGCAGATTCAGTTGAACATCCTTGAGGTGAAGAACCCCGAGATCGACGCCCAACTGGTCGCTCAAGGCGTTGCCGAGCAGCTTGGTGCGCGCGTGGCGTTCCGCCGTGCGATGCGCAAGGCTCAGCAGTCGGCGATGCGCGGTGGCGCGCTCGGTATCCGGATTCAGTGCTCCGGCCGTTTGGGTGGCGCTGAGATGAGCCGGGCTGAGTTCTATCGCGAGGGTCGTGTGCCGCTGCACACGCTGCGCGCCGACATCGACTACGGCTTCTACGAAGCGCGTACGACTTTTGGCCGCATCGGTGTCAAGGTGTGGATCTACAAGGGCGACGTCACCGGAACTCGCGCGGAGCGCACCGCTCAGCGCGCCAACCGGCAGTCGGCCCTGACCCGCCAGCGTCCGACCCGTCGACCCGGTCGAAGCGATCGGGCTGATCGCGGGCGTGGGCGTCGCGACCAAGAGGCGGTGGCTGTCGAGACCGTGGCAGCCGAGCCGCAAACAGAGAGTGCAGGTGAGTGAACCATGTTGATTCCTCGACGCGTCAAATTCCGCAAGCAGCACCATCCGGGCCGCAGCGGCATGGCCAAGGGCGGCACAACGCTGGCCTTCGGCGAGTACGGCATCCAGGCGCTTGAGCCTTCGTACCTGACGAACCGGCAGATTGAAGCCGCGCGTATCGCGATGACTCGTCACATTCGTCGTGGTGGCAAGGTGTGGATCAACGTCTTCCCGGACCGTCCGATGACCAAGCACCCAGCCGAGTCCCGCATGGGTTCCGGCAAGGGCACCCCCGAATGGTGGGTCGTCAATGTCAAGCCGGGCCGAGTTCTGTTCGAACTGTCCGGTGTGACCGAGGATGTGGCCCGTGAGGCCATGCGCCTGGCCATCCACAAGCTGCCCTTCAAGGCACGCTTCATCACGAGGGAAGGTGAGAACTGATGGCGACCACATCGGCAGCAGAGCTCAGAGGGTTGAGCGGGTCGGAGTTGAACGCCCGGGTCACCGAGTTGAAGGATGAGCTGTTCCAGCTGCGATTCGCGGCTGCGACTGGTCAACTGGAGTCCCATGGACGACTGCGTGAGGCCCGCAAGGACATCGCGCGCATCTACACCGTTCTACAGGAGCGCAATCTTGGTATTGTGCCCGATCCTGATGAGGAGAACTGATGACTGAGGCAAGGGCTGGCCGCAAGGTCCGCGAAGGCATGGTCGTGTCCGACAAGATGGATAAAACCATCGTCGTGGCGATCGAGGATCGTGTCAAGCATCCGTTGTACGGCAAGGTGATGACCCGTACGCAGCGCCTGAAGGTCCATGACGAGGCCAACACGGCAGGTGTCGGCGATCGCGTACGGGTGATGGAGACCCGTCCGCTGTCCGCAACGAAGAGATGGCGACTGATCGAGGTCGTCGAAAAGGCTAGGTAAATGTTTCACCAGGCCCCAACGGGAACCAGGGAACTCAAGGAGATGAAATGATCCAACAGGAGACGCGGCTCAAGGTCGCCGACAACACGGGTGCGAAGGAGCTTTTGTGCATCCGTGTGCTCGGTGGCTCGAAGCGCCGCTATGCCTACCTCGGCGACACAATCGTCGCAACCGTCAAGGACGCGATCCCTGGCAGCGGAGTCAAACGGGGCGAGGTGGTCAAGGCTGTGGTGGTCCGCACGGCCAAGGAGCACCGTCGCGCCGACGGCTCGTACATCAAGTTTGACGAGAACGCCGCAGTGATCCTGCGCGCCGACGGCGAGCCTCGCGGCACGCGTATCTTCGGCCCTGTCGCTCGTGAGTTGCGCGAGAAGAGATTCATGCGCATCGTTTCTCTCGCACCTGAGGTGATCTGATATGGCAATGAGCATCAAGAACCATGACCGCGTGATCGTGATCGCTGGCAAAGACAAGGGCAAGACCGGCGAGGTCATCGCCGTCAGCCCGGCCGACCAGACGGTGACCGTCGCGGGCGTCAACATCGTGAAGCGCCACCGCAAGGATCGCTCAGACGGCACTGGTCGTCAGGTCGTCAAGGGCGGCATCCTCAGCTCGGAGGCGCCGATCCATGTGTCCAATGTCGCTTTGGTGGTCCGCGAGAAGGGCCACGACGTGGCCACCCGCGTCGGATTCAAGCGCGTCGAGACCACCCGTAAGCACGCTGACGGAACCAGCTATACGGTGACCCGTTCAGTGCGTGTGGCCAAGAAGACCGGAGAGGAGATCTGATGGCTGACAAGAGTGTCGAGGTCAAGGAGGTTCAGGCCCCCGAGATGCCTCGGTTGAAGCAGAAGTATCGCGAGTCCATCAAGGACGCGCTGCATGAGCAGTTCAACTACACCAACGTCATGCGGATCCCCGGTTTGGTCAAGATCGTGGTCAACATGGGTGTCGGAGACGCGGCGCGGGACTCGAAAGTGATCGACTTCGCGGTGAAGGATCTGACACAGATCACCGGCCAGAAGCCTCAGGTCACCAAGGCCCGCAAGTCGATCGCTCAGTTCAAGCTGCGCGAGGGTATGCCGATCGGATGCCATGTGACGTTGCGAGGCGACCGGATGTGGGAGTTCGCGGATCGCCTGTTGAGCTTGGCTTTGCCGCGTATTCGTGATTTCCGTGGGTTGTCGCCGTTGCAGTTCGACGGCCAGGGCAACTACACCTTCGGCTTGACCGAGCAGGTCATGTTCCATGAGATCGATCAGGACAAGATCGACCGCGTACGAGGCATGGACATCACGTTCGTGACCTCGGCCGCCACCGATGAGGAAGGTCGCGCTCTGCTGGTGCAGCTGGGATTCCCCTTCCAGACCACTGAGGTCGCGGAGGCGAACAGAGCCGCGACAAAGAAGAAGCGGGGCCCACGTCCCGTCTGGAAGAGGAAGTGAGCCATGGCCACCACAGCGATTAAGGTCAAGCAATCCCGCAAGCCGAAGTTTGGTGTCAGGGCGTACACCCGGTGCCAGCGGTGCGGTCGTCCCAAGTCCGTGTATCGTAAGTTCGGCTTGTGCCGTATCTGCCTGAGGATGATGGCGCACGCCGGCGAGCTGCCGGGTGTGACGAAGTCCTCCTGGTGATGTCGATGATCGTTCCACTAATCCATCAAACGCAGCAGGTCCACAGTGGTGGAAACCGCCGCGAGAAAGAGGCGACAAGCCGATGACAATGACAGATCCCATCGCGGACATGCTGACGCGTCTGCGTAATGCCAATCAGGCTCATCATGAAACAACGACGATGCCCCACTCCAAGATCAAGGTCGGAATCGCCAAGATCTTGAAGCAAGAGGGCTACATCGCGGCGTACAAAGTCCAGGATCCGGCGGAAGGCGAAGTCGGCAAGACTTTGACCCTGACGTTGAAGTACGGCGACAGCCGCGAGCGGGCCATCCAGGGTCTCAAGCGCATCTCGAAACCGGGTTTGCGTGTGTACGCCAAGTCGACCGCTTTGCCGCGCGTTCTTGGCGGCCTGGGTGTGGCCATCATCTCTACCAGTCAAGGTTTGCTGACCGACAAGGAAGCCAACCGTCAATCTGTCGGCGGGGAAGTCCTCGCCTACGTCTGGTGAGGAGCTGAAGATGTCACGTATTGGAAGAATGCCGATCGAGATTCCTGCCGGAGTCAACGTCACCATTGATGGCGCCGACGTGACGGTGAAGGGTCCCAAAGGCACCCTGTCCCACACCGTCGCCTCGCCGATCACGGTCGAACAGTCGGCCGGCGCGGTCACAGTGTCTCGTCCTGACGACGAGCGCCTCAGCCGGTCTTTGCACGGCTTGACTCGCACCTTGGTGGCCAACATGGTCATCGGTGTGACGGCTGGCTACGAGAAGAAACTCGAGATCGTCGGCGTCGGCTACCGTGTGGTGCTGAAGAGCCCGACTCAGTTGGAGTTCGCTCTGGGCTTCTCTCATCCGGTGGTCGTCGACGCTCCCCAGGGAGTGACGTTCGCGGTGGAGAACCCGACGCACTTCTCTGTGCTGGGTATCGACAAGCAGGCCGTCGGTGAGGTGGCCGCCAATATTCGGAAGATTCGCAAGCCGGAGCCCTACAAGGGCAAGGGCGTGCGGTACGCGGGCGAGCAGGTCCGTCGCAAGGTTGGAAAGGCTGGCAAGTAATGGCCATTTCATTGACTGTCAAGAAGGGTTTGGCGCCCAGGGCGGCGGCTCAGGCTCGGCGTCAGAATCGCGGGCGGAAGTTCATCTTCGGCACCGCGGAGCGCCCCCGCCTGGTGGTGACTCGCTCAGCGCGTCATGTCTTCGCTCAGGTGATCGACGACACCGTGGGTCACACGCTGGCTTGCGCTTCGACCATGGAAGCCGATCTGCGAGCCGACAGCGGACAGAAGTCCGACAAGGCCAAGAAGGTGGGCGAGTTGATCGCCAACCGGGCCAAACAAGCCGGTGTCGCTCGGGTCGTGTTCGACCGGGCGGGCCACCAGTACCACGGGCGTATCGCTGCTGTCGCAGACGGTGCGCGCGAGGCCGGACTCGAGTTCTGACGGGAAGGAAGTAATTATGGCTGCGAATAACCGCCGCAACGAAGGTGAGTCCTCAGACGGCCGTCGACGCGATGATCGCCGTAACCGCGAGGCCGACGACGCCGCGAAGGGCACGTACGTCGAGCGCGTGGTCACCATCAACCGTGTGGCCAAGGTCGTCCAAGGCGGCCGCAGGTTCTCGTTCACGGCCTTGGTCGTG
This sequence comes from Propionibacteriaceae bacterium, assembly GCA_031285845.1. Lineage (GTDB taxonomy): Bacteria > Actinomycetota > Actinomycetes > Propionibacteriales > Propionibacteriaceae > WQYJ01. The sequence goes on along the minus strand of JAITVK010000007.1, from coordinate 58,971 downwards.
GTGGGTGACGGCGACGGCACCGTCGGCGTGGGCTACGGCAAGGCCAAGGAGGTTCCGGCCGCGATCGCCAAAGGCGTGGAGGATGCCAAGAAGCACTTCTTCCGTGTCCCGAGGATCCAAGCGACCATCCCGCATCCGGTCCAGGGCGAGGATTCGGCCGGCGTGGTGATGCTGCGTCCGGCAGCCCCTGGCACCGGCGTCATCGCCGGTGGTGCGGTGCGCGCGGTCTTGGAGTGCGCTGGCATCCATGACGTCTTGGCCAAGTCGCTGGGATCGTCGAATGCCATCAACGTGGTTCACGCCGCTGTCAAGGCACTGAAAGAACTCGAAGAGCCCGAGCAGGTCGCCAAGCGTCGTGGGATGTCCGTTGAGGATGTCACCCCGGCGGCGCTGCTCAAGGCCAGGAACGCAGGAGAACACTGATGGCGAAAGTACGTGTCGACAAGGTCAAGATCACGCGCACACGGTCAGGGATCGGCGCGAAGCAGAATCATCGCGAGACCCTGCGCAGTCTGGGTCTGAGGAAGATCGGCGATAGCGTCGTTCGTGACAACGATGAGATCACCCAGGGCATGGTTCGTACCGTCGCCCACATGGTTATTGTGGAGGAGGCCAACTAATGGCTCTACAGGTTCATCATCTCCGTCCTGCCCCTGGGGCCCACACCGCCAAGACCCGCGTTGGTCGTGGTGAGGGTTCGAAGGGTAAGACCGCTGGTCGAGGCACCAAAGGAACTGGCGCCCGCAAGAACACTCCGGAGAACTTCGAGGGCGGTCAGATGCCGCTGCATATGCGGTTGCCGAAGCTGAAGGGCTTCCACAACCCGTTCAAGGTCTCTTACCAGGTCGTGAACGTCTCGCGTATCGCAGAGTTGTTCCCTGAAGGTGGCACGGTCACCGTGGAGGACTTGGTCGCCGCCGGTGCGGTCAGGGACGCGTCCCTGGTCAAGGTGTTGGGCAACGGCGAGATTTCGATCAAGATCGATGTCACCGCTCACGCCTTCTCTGACTCGGCGAAGCAGAAGATCGAGCAGGCAGGCGGCTCAGTTCACCAGCTGTGACAAAGAGCCATCCACGGTCGCGTCCGCATGTGGGGGTCGGGCGATGCTCGTCCCCCATTGTGCATAGCGACCGTCGAGGCGTCATGAGCAACGCGACAACGTCGTGGTGAACTGCTAGCCTATGGGAGAAACAGGAGAAGGACATGTGGAACGGGTTTATGAATGTGCTGAGGTCGTCTGACCTCCGCAAGAAGATTCTGTTCACCCTGGGAATCCTGGTGGTTTTCCGGTTGGGGTCGACACTGCCGGTTCCGAATGTGAACATGGTCAACCTGAACCTGTGTCGGGTCGAAGCCGAAGGCGGTGATCAGGCGGGCCTGTTCTCGATGATCAACCTGTTCTCCGGTGGCGCGATGCTGCAGATGTCGGTCTTCGCGCTGGGCATCATGCCGTACATCACCGCCAGCATCATCCTCCAATTGATGACAGTGGTCGTTCCACGGTTGGAGACCCTCAAGAAGGAGGGTGCCGCTGGCACAGCGAAGATCACGCAATACACCCGTTACCTGACCTTGATCCTGGCTGTCCTCAACGGCACGGCGTACGTGTCGATGGCGGTCAGTGGTCAGATCTTCCAAGGTTGCCAGTACGACATCGTTCATGATCAGGGCCTGTTCGCGATCATCGTCATGATTTTGACCATGACTGCTGGCACAGGCATCGTTATGTGGATGGGTGAGTTGATCACCGATCACGGCATCGGTCGTGGCATGTCGATCCTGATGTTCACTCAGATCGCCGCTCGCTTCCCCACCTCGCTGTGGGGCATCAAGATCGCTCACCAGGACTCCGCCGACCACGGCTGGTTCTTGTTCTTGGTCGTGATCGCCATCGGTCTGTTGGTGATGCTGGGCATCATCTTCATGGAACAGGGCCAGCGTCGAATTCCAGTCCAGTACGCCAAGCGCATGGTCGGCTCGAAGATGTTCGGTGGCTCGAAGACCTACATTCCGCTGAAGGTCAACCAGTCTGGCGTCATCCCCGTGATCTTCGCCTCATCCATCCTGTACCTGCCAGCTCTGTTCGCCCAGTTGTGGCCCAACAACGCAGTGTCCTCATGGATTGGGCAGTACTTCATCAAGGGCGACCACTGGATCTACAACCTGGTGTTCTTCGTTTTGATCATCGCTTTCTGCTACTTCTACGTTGCGATCACGTTCAATCCAGTGGAGATCTCAGACAACATGAAGAAGTACGGCGGCTTCATCCCGGGCATCCGCGCCGGCGCGCCGACGGCCCGCTACCTGCAGTACGTGTTGTCCCGTCTGACCGCTCCCGGCTCGCTTTACTTGGCGTTGATCGCTTTGATCCCGACGCTGGCCTTTATCTTGGTCGGAGCCAATCAACAGTTCCCGTTCGGTGGAACCTCGATTCTGATCGTGGTCGGCGTCGGTTTGGACACGGTCAAGCAGATCCAATCCCAGCTCGAGTTGCGCTCCTACGAAGGGTTCCTCAAGTAGGTCAGACTGGCGAGAATCGCTTCGAATCGGCACTCGACCTCCCTACGGACGGTCGAGTGCCGATCTTGTTTGTGAGGTAGGGGTCCGGTCGTGCGACGTTGGCTCGGCTGTGTCGCGATGGTGAGCTGTGAGGCCGCATCAGCCGTGAGATTGTTGAGCCGCGTGACCGAGGGTTGACCGCGAAGCAGTGACGAAGCGCGGGACAGGGTCAGCCGCGCGAGCGCCGACTGACCCGGCGGCGCAACCGCGACAGGACGGAGTGCGGCTTTGTCGGGTCGGCGTCGCTTGGGGCGACCTCTGCGGATTCCGCAGGTGTCTCATCCAAGCTAGTGGACACGTTAGCGACCCCACTGGTGGACGTCATGTCATCAGTGCCGTTCGGCATCTGGACGGTCGGGTCCTGCGACAACTGATCGGGACCCGTCTCGGTCGGCGTGGTCGCCGCGCGTTCGACGGCCGGACTCTGATCCGCCCTGTGATGACGGCTGTGACGCTTGACTGGCGCTCCGTGGTTGCTTATCACATCCTGGTCGCCGCCGGGCTCCAACTGTGGCAATCCGGCCTTATCGGCTTCGACTTCGCGGCGGGTGACCTCTTCGGCCTCTTCGGCGCGTTTCAGCGCGGCCGTCCGAGCGAAATCGTCCAGGGTGGGCATACCGTACGCCCTGGCGGTCATGTCGTACATCTGAGCGATCGTGCTCTGCATGCGTTGGGTGAACGCGCTGGCCGTCTCGCCGGTGATCGGGGTCAGCGGATGGCCGATGACGACGTGGATCGTCGGGTGGTTGGTTGGGGGGATCGGGCGATTGTACGGCCAGGCGGCGAAAGCGCCGACCAGCGCCATCGGGATGCACGGCACATTGCGCGAGATCGACAAACCGGCCACACCGGGCTTGAACTGCCCGAGCGCGCCTGTGCGGCTGCGTGTGCCTTCCGGAAAGATCAACAGCGGGATGCCGGCGTCGAGCAGCCTGCCGGTCAGGCCCTTGTGCGTCCGGCCTTTGCGTTCGATCGGATAGGCGTTGAAGAACAGCGAAGTGGTCAGGCCTTTGAGCTTCTTGTCGAAGAAATAGTCCGCGGCCGCTCCGGTGGCGACGTGCTTGGACAACCGACGGGGCAGGGAACCCAAAATCAGCGGCGCGTCGAAATGCGACGAGTGGTTGGCGATGACGATGAACGGCTCTTCGACGTTCTCCAGCAGATCCCGGCCATGCACGTGGACCTTGCACAAGCTCCAGACCGTGGATTTGAGCAGGACGTCCTGGGCTAGGAAGCGCACGCCTGACATCACGGGGGAACGGTAGTGATCCGGGTTGTCGGACTTATGGGGTTTGGTCATGACTGTCTCGATCTGGTCAGCGCGCGGGACACCCACCGGATGGCGCGGCGCGGCGCGATTCGACCCAGTCCGACCATGAAAGCCCAACGCTTCGTCGGCACGCTGAGGACCCGGCCAGCCTTCAGGTCGGTCAAAGCCTCGGCCACCAACCGATCAGCGTCGATCCAGACGAACCCGGGCAAGTTGTGGGCTTTGACACCGCCACGGGAATGAAACTCGGTCTTCACCCAGCCAGGCAGCAGCGCCATCACCTGAACCCCGCTGCCTCTCAACTCGTTGGCCAGGCCTTCAGTGAACACCGAGACCCAGGCTTTGATCGCAGAGTAGTTGCCCGTGGTGATGACCGCCGACGAACTGGCGACGTTGAGGATCCCACCATGGCCGCGGGCCTTCATCGCCCTGGCGGCTGCACCGGCCAGGATCAGAACATCCAAGGCCATGACCTCGATGGCGCGCTCATGGACGTGATAATCCGCCAGGAGAGAGTCATGAAGAGCGAAACCGGCATTGTTGATCAGCAGGTCGACGGGGCGGTCTGGGTCTTCCAACCGAGCCGCCAAAGCTTCGACATCGGCTCGTTGGGCCAAATCAGTCCGAATCACCTCGACCGAAATGCCATGCTGTTCGCTCAACTCGTCGCCGACGCGATTCAGCCCGGTTTCGTCGCGTGAAGCCAAGACGAGGTCGTACCCTTGGGCGGCCAAAGCTTTCGCGAAGGCATGACCGATGCCGACGGTACCCCCTGTGATCAGCGCAGTCGGCATGTCAGTGAATCACTTGGTACGTCTGACGGGCCATGGCCAGCTCTTCGTTGGTCGGCACGACCAGAACCGTGATCGTCGAATCGTCACCGCTGATGATGGTCGAGACCTGATTGTGTGGCGTGTTGCGCTCCGGATCGACGGTCACCCCGAAACCGGCGAGCCGCTCGACGAGCCGCGCGCGGACACGGTTGTCGTTCTCACCCACGCCTGCAGTGAAAACCAGGGCGTCGGTGTGGCCGAGCAGTGCGAGGTACGATCCGATGTACAACACCAAGCGGTGGATGTAGACATCCATCGCCAAGCTGGCGTCGGCGTCGCCCGCGTCGATTTTGGCCCACAGATCGCGGAAATCAGAGGTTCCATCAGCCAACCCGGCGATGCCGGAATGCTTGTTCAGCAAGGTGTCGACCGCGACGGAATCCATCCCAGCCTCACGCTGCAGATAAGCGAACACACCAGGGTCGATGTCACCCGAGCGGGTTCCCATGACCAAGCCCGGCAGGGGAGTCAGACCCATTGAGGTGTCGATGGCCACACCGCCGCGAATCGCGGAGATCGAGGCGCCGTTGCCCAGATGGCAGACGATCTGGTTGATGGTCTGGGGATCGCGACCAAGGAATTGCGCGGTGGTGGCGCTGACATAGGCATGGGATGTCCCGTGGAAACCGTACTTGCGAATGTGGTGCTTCTGCGCCAACTCACGGTCGATGGCGTAGGTGTACGCCTCCGGAGCCAAGGTGGAGAAGAACGCGGTGTCGAAGATCGCCACATGCGGCACGCCGGGTAGCGCCTGCTGAGCCGCTTTGATGCCGGCGATGGCCGGTGGATTGTGGAGCGGAGCCAGACCGGCCAACTGAGTCAGGGCTTCGATCACGGCGTCGGTGATGATCGTGGGCTCACGGAAAGTCTGACCGCCGTGGACGACGCGATGCCCGACTGCGACGGCGTCGGATAGGTTCGGACCCCAGGTGGCGAAGGCCCGTGTCACCAGCGCCAAAGCCTCGGAATGATCGTGGATCGGCTCGTCGATGCGATGCTTGGCGCCGTCGACCTTGTGAGTGACATTGGCTCCGTCTAGACCGATCTTCTCGACCAGGCCTGAGGCCATCGTGGTCTCAGTCTCGATGTCGATCATCTGGTATTTCACCGATGAGGAGCCACAATTCAGAACAAGGATGGGAACGGGCACTTCACACTCACCTTTCGACCGGGTACAGCTGGACCACACACCACCTTGATTCTAGTGCGCCGTGGGCGAGGACCGCGACCCGACCCCCACACCCTCATTTGCCCGGGCGCTTCCTGACTCGGCGGGTCAGAACGGCGCAGCCGGATCGGCCTGAGCCTGGATAGCCGTGATGGCCACGGTGTTCACGATGTCGTCGACCAGCGCGCCGCGCGACAAGTCGTTGACTGGCTTGCGCAGCCCCTGAAGGACGGGGCCCAACGCCAGAGTGTGAGCAGTGCGCTGGACTGCTTTGTAGGTGATGTTGCCGGTGTCCAGATCGGGGAAGACGAACACGGTGGCGTGACCGGCCACACTCGACTGGGGCAACTTGGTGCGAGCCACCACCGGATCGATGGCGGCGTCGAATTGGATCGGGCCCTCGGCGGGCAGGTGGTGAGCCCGCTCCTGCAGCAGCGCGGTGGCGGCTCGGACCATGTCGACGTCCGGTCCCGTGCCCGACGTGCCAGTCGAATACGACAGCATGGCCACGCGCGGCTCGATGCCGAAAGCCTCAGCCGTGGTCGCCGAAGCCAAAGCGATGTCAGCCAACTGCTCGGGTGTCGGGTTGGTGGTGACCGCGCAGTCGGCGAAGACGAAAACCCGATCAGGCAGGCACATCAGGAAATACCCGGAGACCAAGGCCACTCCGGGCTTGGTCTTGATGAACTCCAGCGACGGCCGGATCGTGTTCGCGGTGGTGTGGATCGCCCCTGACACCATGCCATCGGCCAGGCCGAAATAGATCATCATCGTCCCGAAGTACGACAGGTCGGTCAGAGTCTGACGGGCCTTGTCCAAGGTCATGCCTTTGTGAGCGCGCAAAGTGGCGTACTGCTCGGCGAACTTCTCGACCAACTCCGGGTCGGTCGGATCCTGCACTTTGGCGGCGCTCAGATCCACGCCGAGCGTGGCGGCGCGGTTCATGATGGTCTCACGGTCGCCCAGCAGGATGAGGTTGGCGATGTCATGGGCCAACACCAGCCCGGCGGCGGTCAGCACACGGTCGTCGGTCGTCTCGGGCAAGATCACGGTCCGTTTGTCGGACTTCGCCCGGCGCATCAGTTCGTACTGGAAACGCAACGGGGTGCGAACCTGGTCGGTCTGGGCACTCACGACCTGAGCGAAATTGGGCGGCCACACCGAAGTCTGCTGACGTGGATCGGTGAAGACGGCGACGAGGTCGAGGTTGAGGCGGCCGAGCTCGTCCATCGTGTCGGCGACCTGGGTGGAGTCGACATCGACACCGATGACTCCGATCAGATGGGCGTACTCGTGGTCGATGGTTTTGATCAGGAAGTCGACCGCGTGGCTCAAGTCAGTGGCGGTCTTGCCCTGGCTCGGTGCGATCAGCAGGACCGGCGCGTTCAGATCGGCCGCGATCTTGGCGTTGAGCGAGAACTCGACCGGCTTGATCACCCCGGTGAAGTCGGAGCCGACGATCACCATGGTGTCGAACCCGTCCGCCACCTGCTCGTAGCGGTCGATGATTTGGGTCAGCGCGCCGGTGTCGCCTCGACGCAGTTCAGAATAGGTGATGCCGTAGCCCGATTGGTAAGCCTGGTCGGCGTCGGCGGCCAGCAATAACTCTTCCAAACACGCGTCCGGCACGTCGTCGGCGATGATCGGACGAAACAGGCCCACCTTCTGACCGGCGGCCCTCAGACTGGCGATGGCTTTGAGCGCGATCAGGGTCTTGTGGGGGGTTGATTCAGGAGCTGCGATGTAGACGCTCTTTGTCATGGGAGGAACTGTATCAGGCGAGCGTGATCGGCGCACGATCGACCCCCGTGTGGCCAGGGAAGTCATCGCCTGGGCAGCCGAGTGACTCGACGACCGGGGTGAGGCTGCGCGGCCCCTGGCCTCGGCGTCGGCTCAAACCGGTGGTGACGTACACTTGACCCCATGTCGAAAATACTCGCCGCCGTGGCCTGGCCTTACGCCAATGGACCACGTCACATCGGTCATGTGTCCGGGTTCGGGGTTCCGTCGGACGTCTTCTCGCGATACCAGCGGATGGCCGGACACGACGTCTTGATGGTGTCGGGGACCGACGAGCACGGCACGGCCATCCAAGTTCAGGCTGACAAGGAGGGATTGACCCCGCAGCAGACGGCGGACAAGTACCACCGGATCATCGCCGAAGACCTGAGACATCTGGGGTTGTCGTACGATCTCTACACCCGTACGACCACTGGAAACCACACCGTTGTTGTTCAGGAGTTGTTCCGAGCTTTGCACGCCAACGGCTATGTCGTTCCGAAGACTCAATTGGGGGCGATCTCGCCGAGCACGGGGCGGACCCTGGCCGATCGCTACATCGAAGGGACCTGCCCGATCTGTGGCTACGACGGGGCGCGCGGCGACCAGTGCGACAACTGCGGCAACCAGCTCGATCCGATCGACTTGATCAACGCGCGCTCCCGTCTCAACGGGGAAGTCCCGAAGTTCATCCAGACCGAGCACTTCTTCCTCGACCTGCCAGCGCTGTCCGGATCGTTGAAGACCTGGCTGGGCACCCGTCACGGCTGGCGTCCGAACGTGATGAACTTCTCGCTACAACTGCTCAAAGATCTCAAACCTCGTCCGATCACCCGCGATCTGGATTGGGGAATCCCGATCCCGCTGCCCGGCTGGTCGGACAACCCGATGAAGTCGATTTACGTCTGGTTCGACGCCGTGATCGGGTATCTGTCGGCGTCTATCGAATGGGCTAAACGCAGCGGGGATCCCGAAGCCTGGCGTCAGTGGTGGCAGAACCCGGACGCCCGGTCGTACTACTTCATGGGCAAGGACAACATCACCTTTCACTCGGTGATCTGGCCTGGCATCTTGCTGGGGGCCAACGGACAAGGCGACCATGGGGGAACACCATCGGGTCTGGGTCTGCTCGATCTGCCAACCGAGATCGTGTCGTCGGAATACCTGACGATGAGCGGGTCGAAGTTCTCCACCTCGCGGTCGAAGGTGATCTACGTCGGCGACTTCCTGCGCGAGTTCGGACCCGACGCGTTGCGCTACTTCATCGCGGTGGCCGGGCCGGAGAACCAGGACACCGACTTCACCTGGGACGAGTTCGTCCGGCGGACCAACTCCGAGTTGGCCAACGAATGGGGCAACCTGGTCAACCGGTCGCTGTCGATGGCCCACAAAAACAACGGGTGCGTCCCGACGCCGTCGACGTTGACCCAAGCCGATCAGGACGTGCTGGCGATCTCGCGCACGGGCTTCGACATCGTGGGCGATCATCTGGGCAAGGCTCATTTCCGTCAGGGCGTCACCGAGGCGATGCGGGTGGTGTCGGCGGCGAACAAGTACCTGTCGGACAGTGAGCCGTGGAAGCTGAAGGACGACCCGGCTCGTCGTGACACCGTCTTGCACACTGTCTTGCAGGTGGTTTCGGACGCCAACACGATGCTCACCCCCTTCCTGCCCCACTCCGCGCAGCGGGTCTACGAAGCTCTGGGCGGGGCCGGGGTGTGGGCGGCCCAACCGCAGATGGTCCAGGTCAGCGAGGAAGGCCATGGCGATTATCCGATCCTGACTGGCGATTATGCGCATGAGGCGGCCACGTGGGCGTCGCGTCCGCTGCCAGCCGGAGTTCCGCTGAACAAGCCTCAGCCGCTGTTCGCGAAACTCGACGAGGCGTTGGGGACGACCGGTCCGCAGTGGGCACCGGTGATCTGAGGTCGCACTGTCGCTGGAGTCGCACGGTTCGTCGAGGTCGTACGACTGGCGAGACTGTCAGTCGGTTGTGACGGGACTGTCGCCCGGAGCGTACGACGGTTGACGTCCAACCCGGTTGGTGGGCGTGGTCTGGCAGACGGGTCGGACTCGGCCGGTCACAGCCAATCGACCAGCGGCGCGATCACGGCGTAGCCGACGAAAGCGAAGCAATCCATCAGGGTGTGGGCGACGACCAAAGGCATGACACGCTTCCAGCGCAGATAGAGCCAGGCGAAGACGACCCCCATCACCAGGTTGCCGAGGAATCCACCCCAGCCCTGATAGAGGTGATACGAACCGCGGATGACGGCGCTGATGACGATGATCCACCCCGGGGCGAGATTCAGTGTGCGCAGCCTGGTCATCAGGTAGCCCAGCATGATCGTCTCCTCGCTGACGCCGGCCACGATCGCGGCGCAGACCAGGATCGGGACTGCCCACCACACGTCGTTGAGGCCTGCGGCCACGACATTAGTGTTGAGGCCCAGCTGCTTGGCTAGCAAGAAGAACGCCAAGCCGGGGATGCCGATTGCCGCGCAAACCCCGAAGCCATAGGCGAGATCGCGCCATGGGTGGGTCAGGTCGAAACCGATCAGACGCCGGGCCGAGCCGTACGCCAAGTGAAGCAGATAGATCACCAGCGCGACCTCGGCCGCTGGCAGGATGAAGTAGTAGACCTGCCAGGCCAAGTCCAGCCACGGCCGATCCGGGGTCAGCGACGGATTCATCGTCGTGGTTTGGGAACTCAGCGGCGCGGGCTTCGTCAGCTTGTCGATCAGCTGGAGAATGGAGGCGACGCCCGAGCGACCGAAGGAGATCGCCAACACGATGATGACCTCCAGCGCGATCAGGCGTCGCGAGATGACAGGGGTGACGGCGTCGATCGGAGGCTGCACTGTCACAGTCAGTGCCGATGCGTCGAGCGACAGAGCAGTCCCAGGTTGGCTGGACGTTCCGCCAGACGCCGGATGACGTACGGATACCAAGCCGGTCCGAACGGGACGAACACCCTGACGGTGTGACCTAGGTCGGCCAGGCGCTCCTGCTCGACGCTACGCACGCCGTACAACATTTGGAACTCGAAGTCGGTCAGACCGCGATTGGTGTGGGCCGCCAGCTCCTGGGCAATCTCGATCAACACCGGGTCTTGGGTCGCGATCAGCGGGGTGGCGTCGGATTCCATCAGCGCTTTCATGCAACGCACATAGCTCAGGTCGACGTCGTGCGACTCGACGTACATCACCGAAGCCGGTGCGGAGTAGACACCTTTGACCAGGCGCGCCCGACCACCATCGACAGTGCGACAATCGGCTTCGGTCCGCTTCAGGTTGGCTTGCAGGGTGTAGCCGACGTCGGGGAATTGGCGCCGCAACGCTTGGACGATCCGGCGAGTCTTGACCGCGCTGGCTGGAGTCTCGCGACCGATCGTGGTCGTGGTGCCGATCGAATGGGCGGCAGTGGCGATTCGGGTGACGTTGGCCAAGGCCAGCGCCTCCCCGTCGCGAACGAACAGTCCGACGTTCGACAAGTTGACGCAGACGTCGACCTGATCGGCCCATCCGGTATGGGCGAGATCGTCGATGGCATCGAGGTAAGTCTGGGTCACCATCGCCGCGTCATCGGGGGTGCGCACAGCCGGAGCCAGGAAGCCGACCGTGGCTTTCAGGCCTTTGTCGAGCAGAGCGGCCACTGACGATCGGGCTTGGGGCCACGACTCGCCGGCCACCCATTGATGGACCAGCGAGTCAGTCAGCGGGCACTTCAGGACCATTCTGGCGAATCCTTGGCGGCGGGACAGTGCGAGGATCAGTGTTCGATACATACGATGCGCCTTTCCAGGAACTGGTCGACGTTCCTGATTGAAGCCTATCTCTTCTGTGGTGTTGCTCGCTTGCGTCCTGTGGCTGCGGCCTCGTCGCACCGCGTCGGCGAGGTGGGGTAGGGAGCCTGGCTCGCCAGGCGGGTTGGCTCGGGACTAGGCCGGTCCGCGCCGGTGTGGAATCATGGCGCTCGATTTCCTGCCGACGGCCCGGACGGGCAGAATGGGTACATGCATCTCGATCACGTCATTTACGCCGCGGGTCCCCGGGGGGTTCAGGCCGAGGCCGAACGGCTCGAATCGCTTCTCGGCGCGAAATCTGTCGACGGTGGGCTTCATCCCGGATTTGGCACACGGATCAGACTCATCCCGCTGCGGGACGCGCGCCATGTCGAAATCGTCGAGGTGCTGGATCATCCGGCAGCCGAAAAAGTGCCGTATGGCCAGGCCGTGCGCGACCGCAGTGAGCATGGCGGCGGTTGGCTCGGCTGGGTCATCTCGCTGGACGACTTGACAGTTTACGAGAATCGGCTGGAGCGTAAAGCCGTTCCCGGGTCGCGTCACTTTCCCGACGGGCGACTGCTTCAGTGGGAGCAGCTCGGGATCAAAGGATTGATCGCTGACCCACAATTGCCATTCTTCATCCGCTGGATCTCTTCCCCAGAGCTTCGGCCGTCGGCGTTGAAAGCCACCATTGGTTTGGACGAGATCCAAATCGCGGGTTCGCGCGAGCGCGTCTCGGACTGGCTGGGTCAACCCGTCCCCGACGTGTTCGACGGGGTCAAGATCTCGTTCGATTCTCCCAGTGGCTATCCCGGTGTGATGTCGGTGACTTTCGACACCGACCACGGCCCGGTCAGGATTTGATCTTCGCGCTGACATCGGTCGACTCGTTCACGGTCGTGGGCCCGATCAGTCTTCGCGGCGGCGTCGGTTCGTCTTCAGATCCAGCACGCTGAGCGCGTAGGCCACGGTTGGGGCCTGGATCACACTGAGGCGCGACGGCAATCGGGTGATGACCCGGTCATCGACGTTCTGTGGAATGATCGCTGTGGTGACGCCCAGTCGCGCCGCTTCCAACAAGCGCCGGTCAGTGCCGGCCACACGGCGCACCTCGCCGGCCAGGCCGACTTCTCCGATCACGACGGTGTGCTCAGGCAACGGGCGATCGGCCATCGCTGACGCCAAAGCGCAGGCCAAGGCCAGATCGGCGCCGGGATCGCTGATCCTGGCGCCACCGACGGTCGAAGCGTAGACGTCGAGCATGTGACAACGCAGACCGGCCCGGCGTTGGAGGACGGCGAGAATCATCGTCATTCGGGCCAGATCCACACCGTTGCAGACTCGACGAGGTGTTTGGAGGCTGCTCGGGCCGACCAGGGCCTGAATCTCGGCCACCAGTGGGCGCCGCCCTTCCAGCGAGACAGTGACCGCCGTCCCAGACACGGGCTCGCCGAAAGAGTTGGTGAAGATTCCCGAAGGGTCGGGCACTTCACGGATCCCGGCGTCGCCCAATTCGAAACAACCTATCTCATCGGCTGGGCCGAATCGGTTTTTGACCGCACGGACCAGGCGGAAACCGCTATGGCGGTCGCCCTCGAAGTTGAGCACGACATCGACCAGGTGCTCCAGGGTTCGCGGTCCGGCGATTGAGCCGTCTTTGGTGACATGTCCGACCAGGATCACCGGAACACCGTGCTGCTTGGCGACTCGGATCAACCCGGAAGCCACCTGGTTGACCTGTGTGACTCCGCCGGGGATTCCTTCGGCCGCAGGAGAAGCGATGGTCTGGACCGAGTCGACCACGACCAGACTGGGCTCGACCTGCTCGATGTGGCCGAGCACCACTGACAAATCGGTCTCGGCGGCCAGAAAAAGGTTCTCACTGTCGGCCCCGGTTCGTAACGCGCGCATCCGGACCTGACCGGCCGACTCTTCACCCGTGACATACAGCGTCCGCCCCTGGGTCGCGGCCCAACGGGCGGCGACCTCGAGCAGCAGTGTGGATTTGCCCACCCCGGGCTCGCCGGCCAACAACACCACCGCTCCGGGGACGAGACCCGACCCTAAGACCCGGTCGAGTTCGCCGATACCGGTCGCGACCGCCCGGGTGGTGGAAGGATCGACGGCAGTGATGGGAACGGCTTTCGACAAAGGAATGACCGAGGCCACGGCAGAAGTCGAGGCCCCAGAGGTCTGCCCCAACGTTCCCCACTGCTGGCATTCCCCGCAGCGCCCGACCCATCGGGTGCTGGTCCAGCCGCATTCGGCGCATCGATAGGGCTGGTGGACTGTTTTCGTCGCTGTCTTGCTCATGGCCACACGCTAACAGCGACCTCGGACATTTTCGGCGAGCGAGGGTCGCGGTGAGGTGACACAGCTCGGCATTGTCGGGTGATCCCCGCCGGGACAACCGGTGACGCCACACCTAATGGCCCGTCGCAGTCTGGCACAGTCGTCTTCCCAGTCTGGGTCACCCCCCTTTCGGGTGTGAAGCCATGGCCCGCCTCGATGTGAGAGCATGGTTCTCGTGGAATCCCCGATCGTACGACCTCGCATCGACCAACCGTCGATCATGTCCAACGACGCCGGCGGCGTGAGCCGGCCCCGTGTGAAAGACCATCGGCTGACCGTGGTCGGCGTGGAAGACTTCACCCACTGGTATCGTCGGGTCAGATTCGACTCCCATGGCCTGTTCACGAAGATGGATCTGCTGCCCGGGGGATACCTCCTGCTCAACTTGGGTCTCGGTGATCGGGTGGTGCAGCGGTCCTACACCATCGCGGGGGTCGAAGCCGAGCAGCTATGGATCGATTTCGTCGACCACGAGCCCCCAGGGCCAGGTTGCGCCTGGGCTCGGGCGGCCCGACCGGGTCTTGAGCTCAGCGTCAGTCAGCCGTCGTACGTCTGGCGTGCCCCGCTGGTGGACGACGCGGTGATGGTGGCCGATCCGACGGCCACACCGGCACTGAATTCCTTGCTCGGGGGCCTGGCGTCATCGACTCGGGCCAAGATCGTCATCGTCGACGGTCACTGTGATCGGGAAGCGATTCCTCATCCGAGCGATGTCGAGGTGGAGTGGGTCGAGCGGTTGGACGAGGACTGCTTGGCCAGGGCGACTCATACGATGTCGCCCGATGATTGCTACGCCTGGGTCGCCGGCTCTCGAACGATGGTGAAGACGGCGCGGGATTTCTTCCGCACCATCTTCACCCTGCCTCGTTCGGCCCAACACTGCCAGACATACTGGATCGCTCAGTCCTGACGACCCGCTATCGTACGGGCGTGATTGATCCGCTGACCTCGCGATCGTTGAATGGTGTTGGTGATCACGACCGGCTGCTGGCGATGATCTGCGCGATCTTCACTGGTGATGACTCGCGTCGGCGTCAGGCGTCGAGCCACGACCCGCGACGCATCACGCCGGTGACATTCAATCCTGGATCCAAGCAGACCAGATCGGCCAAGGATCCCGGCTGGATTCGCCCGACGCCAGTCAGACCGAGGTAGTCGGCCGGGTTGGACGTGGCTGCTCGCAGCGCCAGGTTCAGGTCGATGCCCGCCGCCACGGCCGTACGGATCGCGCGATCCAAGGTCAGCGTGGACCCGGCGATGGTCGGGGTCCCAGCGATCCGGGCCACTCCCTGGCGTACTTCGACCGGAAGTCCGCCCAAAGTGTAGTCACCATCGGCGTGGGCGGCCGCAGCCATCGCGTCGGTGATGAACACCGCCCGCGACGGTTTGGTCTGCATCACCTGGGCCACCAGCGCCGGATGGACGTGGACCCCGTCGCAGACCAGTTCGACCCACACCTCAGGGTCGCGCCACAGCGCCAGTGCCGGACCGGGAGCCCGATGCAACAGATCCGGCATGGCGTTGAACAAATGGGTGGTGCCCCGGGCCCCGGCCGCGATCGCCGCCAGCGTGCAGTCGTAGTCGGCCGCAGTGTGGCCCACCGCCGCCATCACCCCGAGGTTCGCCAGATGGGTGATGACTTCAAGCGCGCCAGGCTTTTCCGGGGCGATGGTGATCATCTTCACGGTCTGGTTCGAGGCGTCGAGGATCCGCTGAACGTCCGCGACGGTCGGGTCGAGCAGCAGAGACTCGGTGTGGGCGCCCTTGTATTTCGAGGCCAGCCACGGTCCTTCCAAGTGGATTCCGGCCAGCCGGCGTTCGTCGACCAGTTGGGCCAGTGTGCGGACCTGGTCGGCCAGGTCGTCCAATCCGGCGGTGACCAGCGAGGCGACCATCGTGGTGGTGCCATGCTGGGCGTGGGCGTCCAACACGGTCAAGGCGTCGTCACGGCTGGAGTCGAAGCTCGCGCCGCCACCGCCATGGCTGTGGACATCGACGAAGCCGGGCGCGAGGATCCCGTCGATGACGAGGTCGGGCGCGCTCGGCGGCTGGCCTTCGCCGCATTCGGCGATGGTGTCGCCGTCGACGCGGACCCACCCGTCGTCGACCATCCCCGAAGGGGCGTACATCCGCTTGGCGGTGATGACAGTTGAAGTGCTCATCAGGCGTCCAGCTTCTGCCACTCGGGCAGGCTGGCCTGAACCAAACGGTAATAGTCGCTCATGGTCAGCTTCGCCGCGGCGGGCTCGTCGACCACGATGGTGGCGTGCTGATGCAGTTGGAGGACCGATCCTGGCCACATCGCGGTGACTGGTCCTTCCACGATGGCCGCGATGGCGTCGGCTTTGCCCGATCCGGTGGCGACCAGCAGGACTTGGCGGGCGTCAAGGATCGTTCCCAAGCCTTGGGTGACGCAGTGGCGCGGGACGTCGTCGGGGTTGTCGAAGAATCGGGCGTTGTCGGCCCGGGTTTGGGCGGTCAGCGTCTTCATTCGCGTACGCGAGGTCAGCGAGCTGGACGGCTCATTGAATCCGACATGGCCGTTCGCGCCGATGCCGAGGATCTGAATGTCGACCCCACCGGCGGCGACGATCTGCTCTTCGTAGCGTTGCCCGGCGCTGGCCAGATCGGTCAGCGAGCCGTCGGGGACGTGGACGCGCTCGGGGCTCATTTTCAGCGGCTCGGTCACGGTGCGCCGGATCGTGTCGTGGTAGCTCAGGGGATGGTCGTGCGTCAGTCCGACGTACTCGTCCAACGCGAAGGCGCTGGCTTTGGACAGATCGAGTCGACCAGCCTCGACCCTGTCGGCCAACGCTTGGTAGGTCGACAACGGGGAGGAGCCGGTGGCGACGCCGATGACGACTTCGGGTCCGACCCGGGCCGCGATCTGAGCGACTTTCGCGGCGCCGACAAGACCCACCTCGGCCTCACTCGGACAAATGATGATTTCCATTGTTTTCCTTTCTCGCGGTCAGTGGACCGCAGATGCTCTCCGCCTGGAAACAACCGAGGCTATGCCATCACACTACCCCATCCGTACGGTCATCAATCGGGGTCGGAGGAGGTGTTCTCAGGCGGCGGAGTCGCGGAATAACGATTTGGTCACGGATTGTCAGATCGCCTTGTACTCGCTTGATTCTCAGAAGTTTGTAAGGTTTACTAACTTTCATGACGGCAGTGCAGCCCCTCGGGCTACATCACAACACGAGCGGACGACGCATCCGCCGACCACAAGACGGTCGGCGCGCGAACCTATCCCTCGTGCTGCAGTCGTTGTACGACGATCCGCAGTTGACCAGGGCTGAATTGGCTCGGATGACCGGGTTGACCAAGGTGACCATCTCCGATCTGATCGCCGAACTGATCGACCACGGTCTGGTGGCTGAGACGGGCATGACCTCAGCCGTGCGGCCGGGCAAACCCGCCGCGACTCTGGGGGTTCGCGAAGACACCCGCGACATCGTCGCCTTGGATCTGTCGGCTCCTGACATCGCGCGAGCGGGGACGTACTCGCTCAAAGGCGTCAAACGCGACGAAGCCATCCTGGATTTGTCTGGTCGTACGGGCGCGGCCGCCGCGGCGGTGGTTCTGCGCCTGGTCGAGACCTGTCTGGAACGAGCCCAGCGCACGATTCTGGGCATCGGGGTGGGCAGCCCGGGCGCGGTCGACGCCTTCGGCACAGTGATCGCCGCTCCCAACCTGGGATGGTACAGCCTGGCTCTGCAAGACATGATCAGTGAACAGTTCGGTCTGCCCACCGCTGTGCAGAACGACGCCAGCGCGGCGGTGGTCGCCGAGAAGACTTTCGCTGACGCGGGCAATGACTTGGTGCGAGTGCAGATCTCGCGCGGTGTCGGCGCTGGAGTGCTGCTCGGCGGCACGCTGGTCGTCGGAACCTCGGCGGCGGCCGGTGAGATCGGCCACGTCGTCATCGAGCACCAAGGCGCGCTGTGTCCCTGTGGCAAGCGCGGCTGTTTGGAAACATGGATCTCCGTCCCGGCTCTGCGCCGTCGACTTGCCGCCGATGTGATGGCGCGCGAAGAGATCCTGTCTGAAGCCGGTCGGCGTTTGGGCATGGCCCTGTCGCCGGTCGTGGCCACGCTCGACGTTCCCGAGATCGTCGTCGGTGGGCCAGAAGACCTGATGGGCGGGGCGTTTTTGCAGGCCTGTCAGGATCTCGTCATCGAACGGACCCACTCCGACTTCCGTCGGGATCCGTCGGTGAAACTCTCATATCTTGGAAACGAAGCCGTCCTGCTTGGAGCAGTGTCGCTCGTACTAAGAACAACCCTGGGTGTGTCATAGGGACGCCTCCAGACTCCGCAAGGAATAGGAAAGGAAAACAATGAAGGGAAAGATCGCGGCGGTTGCGCTCGGAGTAGCGTCGGCGCTGGCCTTGGCAGGCTGCGGTGGCACCACTCCTAACGCCCCGTCTAGCTCCACCCCCGCTGGAGGCGCTTCGAGCGCTGCCAGCGTCGCTCAGGACATCACGTTCTGGGTCGTCGGTTCGGACACTCCGACCAAGCTGCGCGAATACTTGGTCGAGCAGTACAAGCAGGTCAACGGTGGCACGTTGACCATCGAAGAGCAGACATGGACAGACATCGTCACCAAGTTGACGGCGGCCATGCCGGACGCGGCGAACACTCCTGATGTCACCGAGATCGGCAACACTCAGTCGCCGACCTTCACTAACATCGGCGCGTTCTCTGACATCTCCGACATGTACGACGAACTGGGCGGCTCGAAGCTGCTGCAGTCCTTCGTCGAGGTTGGTGAGGTTGAGGGCAAGAACTACACCCTGCCGTATTACTTCGGCTCGCGCTACATGTTCTACCGCAAGGATGTCTGGGCGGCGGCTGGCGTGACTGCGCCTCCGGCCACTCTGGACGACTTCAACAAGGCTGTGGTGACCATCACCGAGAAGAACCCGAATGGGATCGCTGACTTCTCCGGCTTCTTCATTGGTGGCCAGGACTGGCGCAATGGCATCTCTTGGGTCTTCGCCAATGGTGGAGATCTAGCCAAGCAGGGCTCCGACGGCAAGTGGACCTCCACCTTGTCTGACGCCAACACCATCAAGGGTCTCAAGCAGTTGCAGGAGCTCCAGTTGAAAGCCTCCATGGCTCCGACCACGGCCAAGGATCAAAGTCCCTGGCTCTACATCAACGACACCGACTCGGACATTGTTAAGGACGACGCCGGCAACGTGACCGAGACCACGCCGACCTCACTGGCCGCGGCCACGATCATGGCTCCAGGTTGGGCCCACTGGTCGATCGGTGACCTGGTGAAGGACACCGCTGGCAAGGACGTGCGTGAATGGAACACGGAGAAGTTCGGCACCTTCGCTCTGCCGGGCAACGATGGCAAGCCCGCGCCGGTGTTCGCCGGTGGCTCGAACGTCGGCATCTCGGCCGCGTCGAAGAACCAAGAGGGTTCGCGCGACCTCATGAAGATCATCTTCTCCGCTGAGTATCAGAAGATGCTCGGTCAGAACGGCCTCGGCCCGGGCAACCAGGACTACGTGTCCTCCCTGGGTGACGACGAGTTCGCCACCGCCCTGATCGAATCGGCCTCCAACTCGAAACTGACCCCGGCCGCTCCCGGCTGGGCCACTGTCGAGGGTTCGGCCAAGCTGGAAGAGCTCTTCCAGAAGATCGCTGATGGTGGCGACGTCACGGCTCTGGCCGCTGAGTACGACGCCATCCTCACCCCGATGCTGAACGGCGCATAAGTCGGCAGCTGACATCTGGTGACCATCACCGCGTGGTGGGGGAGTCGGCCGGTTCCGGCTCCCCCACTCACATCCCAAGATGATGTCCAAAGCCATTGCCTGTCAGCATGGAGCAAGCTACGCTGTGTCCGTGAGTCGGCAATGGTTCGCTTGAAACTCAATAAAACAACCAATGAAGTAAGGAGATCTCATGGCCTCGGCACACAGTGACGTGACGACGATCCATGTCGGTGGCGCAGCAGCGCCGCCGGTCGCGCGTCGGCGCAAGGTACGTCTGGCGCCCTACCTATTGATACTGCCCGCCATCATCATGCTGTTGCTGGCCATGGGGTACCCCCTGGGATGGCAGATCTGGGCCTCGTTCATGAAGTTCGGATTGAAACAGCAGTTCGGCGCGCCGCCCGATTTTGTCGGCCTGGCGAACTACGTCACTATTTTCACGGATTCGACCGTATGGGGCGTCGTGGGACGTTCCCTTCTGTTCTGTATCGTCAACGCCGTGTTGACTGTCGTCATCGGCGTGGCTTTGGCCTTGTTGATGAACGCGGTGAACAAGGCGATCCGTCTCATTCTGCAGATCGCGCTGTTGCTGGCTTGGGCGATGCCCGTCGTCGCCGCGATGACGGTGTGGATCTGGCTGTTCGACTGGCGCCGTGGCGTCATCAACTACGTGTTGACGAGCATGGGCTTCAACTTCTCGAACTACGTCTGGCTCGGCACAGCGATGGGGTTGTACTTCGTCGCCACCGTCGTTGTGGTGTGGATGTCGGTGCCGTTCGTCGCTTTCTCGATCTACGCGGGGCTCACCCAGGTGTCCGAAGAAGTGATGGAGGCCGCCTCATTGGATGGAGCGACGTCCTTCAAGCGTTTCACTTCGATCATCGTTCCGATGATCCGCCCGGTGTTGATGATCGTCGCTCTGCTGCAGATCATCTGGGATCTGCGCGTCTTCACTCAGATTCGAATGTTGCAGGATTCTCAGATGCCGCTCGACTCCGACCTGCTGGGAACGTACATCTACCGCCTGGGCGTCAGCTCTGGTGACTTCTCGATGGCTTCGGCCTTGTCGATCTTCGTCTTGATCTTGACCATCGTCTTCTCGATCGCCTACGTGCTCCAGCTCGTCAAGGAGGACTCATGACCACCACAGCTCAACCCGTGGCGCGCAAAACCCGCCACCGTGTCAAGGTCTCGCGTATCGTCTTCGGGGTGATCGCGATCATCCTGGCGCTGATCTGGGTCTTCCCGGTGTATTGGATGCTGTCCAGCTCTCTGTTGCCCAACGTCATTCTGACCTCGAGCACACCACGGTTCTTCCCGTGGGGGGGCAGTCTCGACAACTACAAGGCCGTCATGCAAGGCGGAACCTTCCTCAAAGCGCTGTGGATGTCGTTGCAGGTGACTCTGTTGTCGGTGGTCGTGGCCATTCTGTTCGCCTTCTTGGCAGCCTTGGCCATCTCACGCTTCAAGTTCCGCGGACGCAAGGGGTTCGTCTTGGCGATCCTGTTCATCCAGATGCTCCCGGCTGAAGGCCTGTTCATCGCACAGTACAAGATGATGAGCTCGGTTCATTTGCTCAACACGGTCATCGGGGTGTCGATCCTCTATATCGCCGCCGTGGTGCCCTTCACCATCTGGATGCTGCGCGGGTTCGTGGCCGGCATCCCGGCCGAGTTGGAGGAGTCGGCTCAAGTCGACGGTTGCACGCCAGCTGGCGCCTTCTTCCGGATCACCTTCCCGCTGCTCGCGCCGGGACTGGTGGCTTCAGGGGTCTACGCCTTCTTGCAGGCGTGGAACGAGTTCACCATCGCTTTGGTGATCTTGCAGCGTGAAGACATGCGGACGCTGCCCCTGTGGCTGCGTACCTTCATCACTGCGAGTCAGGCCCGAGAAACTGACTGGGGCGCCGTCATGGCGGCGTCGACCCTGGTGGCCATTCCGGTCATCATCTTCTTCCTGCTGGTCCAGGGCCGTCTGACGTCGGGTCTGGTCGCTGGAGCGGTCAAGGGATGACGGGTCGATTGTTCCACCATTGAGCGTGAGTACGGCCGCGAAGCCGATCGCTGCGCGGCCGTACAGCGCCTGAGGTGTGTTCCCCCGCACAACCGGAGAAAGGAAGCAATGCTCAGCCTAGGAATCGATATTGGAGGCACCAAAGCCCACGCGGTGGTGCTGGACGACGCCAACGAGGTCGTCGCCGAGAACGCCGTGTTCACCAAACGAGGCTCAGACGGTGTCCGATCAGTGGTGATCGAGGTCGCCACGTCGGTGGCCGACCAACTCGGAGTCGGTCTGCGTGACTTCGACTCCGTCGGCATCGGCATCCCTGGGGTCGTCAACCGCGAGGCGGGGGAGATCTCCAGCGCAGTCAATCTTCGCATCGAGCGCATGCCGTTGCGTCAACTCGTGGCCGACAGTTTCGCCGCACCCGTACGACTGGACAATGACGTCAAAGCGACCGTGGTGGCCGCGGGCATGTTGTTGGACTCGCTGTCGGTCACCTACGTCAACTTCGGGACCGGGCTGGCCTCGGCCACTTTGGCCGGTCGTCTGATCAGGGGCAACGACAACGCCGCCGGTGAGATCGGCCACTTCGTGGTCAATCCGAACGGCGATCCGTGCCGCTGCGGGCAGCGTGGCTGCTTGGAGACGGTGGTCGGTGGCGCCTACCTGGCGCCGAGGATGGAGCTGTTGGATTTGGATTGGACCACTTTGGACGGCGCCGACACCCCGACCGGTTGGGCGGCGTACGATCAAGCGGTGCGGGTCATCGCTCAGATCGTCACCTTGGTGTCGGTGGCCTACGCGTCGGAGCACATCGTGTTGGGCGGCGGTGTCATCCAGGCCGCTCCGTGGGCTCTGACCGCGGTGAAGAGTTTCCTGATCGATCGGGGACAGATGGCGTCGTTCCCCGACTTCGCGAAAATCGCCGAACAGGTGATCGTGTTGGACTCAGACATGCAGGCCCCCGCCATCGGGGCCGCACTCATCGGGCAAGGTTGGACGGAAGGATACAAACTATGACACAGGCGGACGCACGGGCTTGCAAAGCCGTGGTGTTGGCGGCGGGCCACGATCAGGCCACCAGGGATTTGTTGCTACGCGGGCTGGCGAATTCGACGGTGATCGAACAGTGCCTGGCCAACGTCACCGCGGTGGTGCCGGCCAAAGACGTCATCATCGTGGTCGACGAGCATGATCACAGTGTGCGGCAGTTGCTGGGTGAGTCGTGGACGTACGTCACGCAGACCGTTCAGGCTGGGACTGGTGACGCGGTGCGCTGCGCCCGTCATGAGCTGGCTGGCTTCGTCGGCGACGTGCTGGTGTCCTACGGCGACACTCCGATGCTGCGGTCCTCGTCGTTGCGCGGGTTGAAGTGGAAGCATGAGCTGAAGCAGGCCCAGTTCTCCCTGCTGACCGCGATTCTGCCCGACGCCGGTGATTACGGGCGGGTGCTGCGCGATCAGTCTGGTCGGGTGACCGAGATCGTCGAGTCGACCGATCTGACCAGCGCCGCCGCCGGGGTTCACGAGGTCAACGTCGGAGCGTACATCATCGACAATGAGTTGCTGATCCCGAAGCTGGACGAACTGGCCGCCACGGGCGAGCACCGTCTGACTGAGCTGGCCGAGCATCTGATCGGCGACGGCACGGTCGTGGCCAGCTACGCCATCTTGGACCCTGACGAGGTCCAGGGGATCAACACCGATGCCGAGCTGTCCCGGGCGGCCGACATCGTGTTGAAGCGTCTGTTCGCGCCCAGCCACGCGGTCGAGACCGGCCAGATCGCGTTCGGGACGGGCGGATGGCGCGCCAAGATCGGCGAAGGCTACACCATTCACAATGTGCGACGACTGTGCCAAGCCATCGCCAACGAGGTGACCCGCAACGGGACCGAGAAGATGGGCGTGGTCATCGGCGGCGATCGCCGTTTCTTGTCAGCCGAGTCAGTTCAGGCGGCGGCAGAAGTGTTCGCCGGCAACAACATCGCGGCCAAGGTTTTGGTTGAGGACGTCCCCACGCCTTTGGTGACTTTCGCTGTTCCGTACGTCGAATGCGCTTACGGTCTGATCTTCACTGCTTCCCACAACCCGCCGCAATACAACGGTTTGAAGGTCTTCCGCGCCGATGGCTCTCTGCCGCTGGAAGATGAGACCAACCGCTACCAGGTGGAGGCGAACTCGTTCACTCAAGCCGATGTCGTGGCGCTGGATTACGGTCTGGCCACTACCGCCGGCCTGGTCACTGAGGTCGATCTGACCAATGCGTACGTCGAAGCGGTCGAGGCGCTGCTGGACGTCCCGGCGATGCGCCAGTCGACCACACCGTTGCGGGTCCTGATCGATCCGATGTACGGCACCAGCCAGTTGACGCTGGGCATGATCTTGTCTGACGCCAGGGTGCGGGCTGAGTTCATCCATGAGCGCCACAACCCGCTGTTCGGCGGTCACTCGCCGGCCCCCAGCTTGGAGGCTCTGTCGACCCTGATCGAGATGGTCAAATCGCGCGGGGTGTTCAACCTCGGCATGGCCACCGACGGCGACTCTGACCGGATCGGCATCGTCGATGAGAATGGCCGCTATGTCTCGACCAACGAGCTGCTGGTCCTGATCTATTGGTATCTGCACGAGGTGCGCGGGATCACCGGCGGGGTGGTGCGCAACTTGTCGACCACTCACCTGTTGGATCGCATGGCCGAGCATCTGGGTGAGAAGCATCTCGAAGTCCCAGTCGGTTTCAAACACATCACCGCAGGCATGCAGCAGATCGACGCCCTGATGGGCGGGGAGTCTTCCGGCGGTTTCACGATGCGCGGGTGGATTCTAGGCAAGGATGGCATCTTCGCCTGTGCCTTGGTCTGCGAGATGTTGGTCAAAACCGGCAAGCCGCTCAGTCAACTGTTGGACGAGGTTTTCGCCATCACGGGTCGTCTGACGCAGATCGAGACCGGCGTGCCGGCCACGCCCGCGATGCGAGTCGAAGTGCCGCGCCGGATGACAGCGGCTGCTCCCAGTGAGGTCGCCGGGGTCGCCGTCGAGCGGATCGACACCTACGATGGCATCAAGATTCGTTTGGTCGACGGCTCTTGGGTCTTGCTGCGGTTCTCTGGCACTGAGCCGGTGCTGCGCATGGTGGCCGAGGCTGACACGACCGAGCGGACTCAGCAGTTGATCGATTGGGTCAAAGGCTTCGCTGGAGCCTGAGACCTTTTCCCCTGGGGGTCGTTTCGGGGGTTCGACCCCAGGGGACACACCCACGGTGGGGTTGCGAACGTACGTCCGGCTTGTCGTACGGCTTAAACTTCACCTGACCAGATGACCCAGGAAGGAACCTCATGAAGTACGGATACTTCGACCAAAGCCGTGACGAATACGTGATCGACCGGGTCGACGTGCCCGCGTCGTGGATCAATTACATCGGGGTGGAGAATTGGTGCACTGTCATCAACCAGAACGCCGGTGGTTACAGCTTTTACCGTTCCAGTCAGCAAGGGCGGGTGACCCGGTTCCGACCCAACGGGGTGCCGCTGGATCGGCCGGGCCACTACCTGTATCTGCGCGACGACGACAGCGAGGATTACTGGTCCTGCTCGTGGCAGCCGGTCGGAAAGCCGTTGGACCAGGCGACCTATCGCGCGCGCCACGGCCTGTCCTACTCCATCTTCGAGTGTGACTACGCCGGGATCTCCGCCAGTCAACGGGTGTTCGTTCCGCGCGGCGACGACGTCGAGTTGTGGGATGTGACGTTGACGAACACCTCCGATCGGCCACGGCAGATCTCGACCTTCGGTTACGTCGAGTTCTCCTTCCACTCGGTGCAGATCGACAATGAGAATTTCCAGATGTCGCTGTACGCCTCCGGATCGGATTACGCCGAGGGGGTGATCGAGTATGACTTCTACTACGAGCCGTGGACGTATCACTACTTCACCTCCACGACGGCCCCGGACGGGTTCGACTCGATGCGTGACAGTTTCATCGGCCCCTATCGGACCGAGACCAATCCGATCGCGGTGGAGCAGGGGTTCTGCTCCGGCTCGGCCGCGACCACCCAAAACCATTGCGGCGCCCTCCAGCATCGGATCAGTTTGGCCCCGGGCCAGTCGGTGCGCTTGGTCTACCTGCTCGGGTACGGCAACCGCAGTGTGGCTCAGCAGGTCAAGGCGAAGTACGCCGACCCCGCTCAGGTGGACGCCGCCATCGAGGACCTGGCATCGTACTGGCGCGCCAAGAAGTCGGTGTTCGCCTGCGACACCCCGTCGGAAGCGATGAACACCCTGCTGAACTCGTGGACTCTGCTCCAAGCGGAGACCTGCGTGGTGTGGAGCCGTTTCGCCTCGTTCGTCGAAGTCGGCGGACGGGTCGGGCTGGGTTACCGCGACACCGCCCAAGACATCATGAGTGTGGTTCACACCAACCCCGACAAGGTCAAACAGCGCATCATGGAGTTGCTGCACGGCCAGATGTCACCCGGCTACGGTCTGCATTTGTTCGACCCGTCGTTGTTCGCGGAGAACCGTCGCCAAGACATTCCGGTGGGCGTCAAGCTGCCGACCGTGGTCCCGGGCCGGGCGGCCGATCTGGTCCACGGCTTGGACGACGCCTGTTCGGACGACCACCTGTGGCTCGTGCCGTCGGTGGTGGAATACATCGTCGAGACTGGGCAGGTCGATCTGCTCGACACGGTCGCGCCGTTCGCCGACTCGGAGCTGGGTGAGGACGAACGCGTCCGGGTGCTCGGCGAAGGCTATGCGGCGCGGTTCGATCAGGCTCCGGCCACGGTGTTGGATCATTTGATGCGCGCGTTGGAGTTCTCCGCCGAACAGGTCGGCGACAACGGGATCGCCAAAGGGCTTCGCGCCGATTGGAACGACTGCCTCAATCTGGGTGGCGGCCAGACCTCGTTGGTGAGCTTCCTGCACGTGTGGGCCGCCAAGTCGCTGCGCGGTCTGCTGGCGGGTCTCACCGCCGATCAGCTCGACCCAGGCCGAAGCGCCCGACTGATCAGCCGTTTGGACGAGATGATCGAAGTCGTGACCGAAGCGGTCAACCGTGAACTGTGGGATGGCAGATGGTACATCCGTGGCTACACCCGTGACGGAGTCAAGATCGGGTCGCAGGAGTCCACCGAGGGCAAAATCTTCTTGGAGCACATGCCGTGGGCGGTCATCGCCGGGGTGGCCGATCGTGGTCATGGTCTCAGTTCGATGGACGCGGTCGACGAGTATCTGGCCAGCGAGTACGGCACGCATTTGTGCTGGCCGTCGTACACCACCGTCGATGACACGATCGGCTATGTCACCCGGGTCTATCCCGGCGTGAAAGAGAACGGCGCCATCTTTTCTCATCCGAACGCCTGGCCGATCATGGCCGAGGCGATGCTGGGGCGCGGCGATCGCGCGATGCGGTTCTATGACTCGATGGCCCCGTCACGGCAGAACGACATCGCCGAGATCCGTGGAGCGGAGCCGTACGTCTACGCCCAGTTCATCTATGGACGCGATCATGAGTTCTATGGTCGGGCTCAAAACCCTTGGCTGACCGGGACCGCCGGATGGATGTACACCGCGGCGACGAAACACATCCTGGGAGTGCGTCCGACCCCGGCCGGACTGGTGATCGACCCGTGTGTGCCCAGTGATTGGGACGGTTTCACTGTCACCCGTTCGTGGCGGGGGGCGACCTATCGCATCACGGTGACCAACTCCGATCATGTCTTCGCTGGAGTCAAATCGGTCGTTGTGAACGGTTCCCCGATCGAGGTGGCGCAAGGCGAGACCCGTCAGATCGCGTTGATTCCGACCGCGGACGCCGATCAGGTGGTGGACGTCACCATTCAGCTCGGCTGAGGACGGATCGCCCGACAGTCGGTTCGGTTGGACTTTATGGGTTCAGCCGAACGAGGGGCGTGCGGGACGGCAGGTTTAGTCGAGCGGTGAAGTTCGGTCAACCTGCCGTCTTGGTCGGGCGGAGCCTCGCGCGCCGCTCGACCACCGTGCTGTCCGCTCAGCCGAGCATCGCCTCACGCAACGTGTCCAAGCCGAGCGCTCCCAGCGACAGCGCCTTGGCGTGGAAAGCTTTGAGGTCGAAGGCCGCGCCTTGGGTTTGACGGGTCTGGTCGCGCAGGTCGGTCCACACTTTCTGACCAATCTTGTACGACGGGGCCTGTCCCGGCCAGCCGAAATACCGCATGACTTCGAAACGGGCGACGTCGGCGTCCATCGCCACATGAGCGTTGAAGTAGGCCAAAGCGTTCTCGAACGTCCAGTGACTGGCGCCAACCTCCGGCGGGGGAGTGAAGCCGCAGTGCAGCCCCATGTCGATCACGACGCGCGTGGCGCGCAACGCCTGACCGTCCAACATGCCGAGCATCATCGCCGGGTCGTCGAGGAAGCCCAGGTCGGCCATCAACTGTTCGGCGTACAACGCCCAGCCTTCGCCATGGCCTGACACCCAGATCCCACCGCGCCGCCACGAGTTGAGCAGGTCCTTGTTGTAGACGGTCTGGCCCAGTTGCAGGTGATGGCCGGGAACGCCCTCGTGGTGAACCGTGGTCAGTTCACGCCAGGTGGCGAATTGGGTCTGCGATTGGGGGACCGACCACCACATCCGACCCGGTCGGCTGAAGTCGTCGCTCGGCTCGGTGTAGTAGATGCCGCCGTCGTGGGTCGGGGCGATCATGCATTCGATGCGCTTGACCGGCTCCGGAATGTCGAAATGGACCCCATCAAGGTTGGCGATCGCCTCGTCGGCGCGGGTCTGCATCCACTGCTGCATGGCGTCGGCGCCGTAGAGCAGGTACGCCGGGTCCTGGTCGAGCGACTGCTTGGTCTGTGCCACAGTCATCCCGGGGCGCAGCTTGGCGCAGATCTCGGCTTGGCGGGCCTCCAACTCGGCCACCTGCTCGATGCCCCAGCGATAGGTCTGGGCGAAATCCACTTCGGTTCCAAGGAAGCTGCGTGACGCCAAGGCGTACCGCTGTTCGCCGATGCCGTCTTCGGGGCTGGCCAGGGGGCGCAGTTGCTCGCGCAGGGCCCGCACTGCTCCGGCGTAGGCTTGTCGGGCCTCGGCCACCCCGGCGACCAGGGCGTCGCGCGTCGTAGCGCTCAATGTGGGAACGGCAGCTTGGGCTCGAGCGGGCAACTCGGCGAAGAATCCGTTGTCACCGATCCATCCTTCGGCCTGGTCGGCCAGCGTGTCGACCTGTCGTACGGCTGGAAGGACTCCCGCGTCGATTCCCGCTAGCTGGGTCTGGAACCACTGCGCGACCGCCTTGGGAACTGCCGTCAAACGTCGAGCGATGGTGTTCCAGTCGGCGTCGGTGGCCATCGGCATCAAGTCGTAGGTCTCGCGGATGGCGTGCAACCCGGAGGCGATGTTGTTGATGTCGGCCAGATCTTCACCGGCTTGGTGGCGCTGAGCGGCCAATCCGAGTCGTTCGCGCAGGGCCGAGGCTGTCACGGCGTCGGTGGCGTCGGCCACGGGAACATTGTCCACCTCGGCCAGCGTGGCGTCCACCAGGCGCTGCTGGGCGGCCAGTCCTTCGGGGCTGAGATCGTCGTACTCGTCTTGGCGGGTGGAGCGGCCCAGCGAGGTCATCCACAAGGGGCTGAGTTCGACGCTGGCTTCGAAATAGCGTTCGGCCAAGGCGTCCATAGCGGTTGGTGTGCGTGTCATGGCATCAGCCTAACCGGTTCGGATTTCCGGCGCATCCGCGGCTCGGCGACGACCGGAGGCGTCCTCGGGTGGCGCGACGGGGGCAGAGGTCGCGTCGCAGTTGTCGCGGCCCGAAGGATGATTGGCTCCACGCTGCGCGGTGGCGTTGACCAGTACCCTTGAGGGTATGAAGCTTGACTTGGGTTCATTGGAGCTGGGTGTGGCCACGGCCGCGACTCAGATTGAGGGTGGCGACGCCGACACCAACTGGCATCGTTGGGCGGCCAAACCCGGCAGCGCCCGCGACGGGTCGACGCCGGCCAGGGCGGCCGACCATTGGAACCGCGTCGATCAGGACATCGCCTTGCTCGGCGAGCTGGGCGTCAAGCACTATCGCATGGGTCTGGAATGGGCCCGGATCGAGCCTCGACCGGGGGTGTTCGACTCGGCAGCGGTGGAACACTATCGCGACGAGCTGACCAAGCTTCGAGCCTTGGGCATCACCCCGCTGGTCACCTTGCATCATTTCAACAACCCCGGGTGGTTGGAGGAGCGCGGCGCGTGGTTGAGCCCGCAGGCCGTCGAACGTTTCTTGGCGTACGTTCGTCATGTGGTGAGCCATCTGAAGGATCTGGTCGACGAGTGGGTGACGATCAACGAACCCAACGTTTACGCAACCGAGGCGTACATCTATGGTGAATGGCCTCCGGCCACGCACCATCCGCTTCATGGGATGTCGGCGATGTCGGCCCTGGTCGAAGCCCACCTTCGGGCGTACGCGCTGATCCACGCCATCCAGCCTGAGGCGAAGGTGGGGGTCGCCCATCATCTGCGGGTGTTCGACCCGGCCCATCCGTACAATCCGATCGACGTGGCCGGCGCTTCAGCAATGGAGCACCTGTTCCAAGGCGCGGTTCTGGAGGCGATGTCGACCGGGCGGATCCGTCTGCCGCTGCGCGGTTCGAGCAGGTTCGCGCCGGGGCGCTACTACGACTTCATCGGTGTCAACTATTACACGCGCAATTGGGTCGTCGGCGTCTACCCTGGGACCAAGCCGGGCACACCGACCAACGACTTAGGTTGGGAGATCTATCCGGCGGGTTTGGCGCGGGTTCTGCGCCAGGTCGCCAAGCGCTACCCTGGCCCGATCTACATCACCGAGAATGGCACGGCCGACGCGACCGACGAGTTCCGTTCCCGCTTCATCTTCACCCACTTGCGCGCCGCTATCGCCTCGTACACCCCTGTGACAAGGTATTACCATTGGTGTTTCACGGACAATTGGGAGTGGGCCGAAGGCGAGGTCCCGCGCTTCGGCCTGGTCGAGTTGGATTATGAGACTCAGGCCAGGACGATCAAACAGTCGGGTCGGTTCTATGCTGACATGATCGCTCACGGCGGTGTCACCGAGCAGGCGTACGAGCGGTGGGTCGTGCCCTCGGCGGTCGGTTCGGGGGTGGCTAGAAGCGTTGGGGACCAGTGGCGCGGGATCAGCGATCCGACGCCGGTCGCTCCGTGAGGCCACGGCCCCGTGGGGCTTCGCTGGTCGCCCCCTGAAGCCACGCCGGTCGCCTGTGGGGCTTCGATGACCAGGCGCTCCGCGCTCGTGCTGCTTGTTCTTCCGTTTTCTGCATGGATAGGTCGGTCAGGTCGCCGGTCAGGCGGTGACGCTGCTGCGCCCATTGTGTGCTCGATGAAAACTGTTCACTTTCGTTACTAGTGGGGGCGTCCTGGTCTTCCATAGACTGAACGTGTGCCGCCGAGACGCTGATCAGTCGGTCAGTCGCGGCGGAGATGGAAGTATGTAGTGTTTCAGAGAGGAGAAGAAAATGCGACGGTTAACCAGATATGGGTCGGTGCTGGTTTCAGTGGCTGGATTGGTCGCCGCGTCGGCTGGCACCGCTAAGGGCGACGGCCTTGTTGCCAACGATGTTCTCCTTGCGACGGAGTCGAGCAACTCCTCGGAAATCGGAGTCTTTGTTTACGCCGAGTCGTCGAGCTTGCCTGGGAGCGTGGTTCAACTGAACCAAGGCGAGAGGACTGACACCGGCTGTTCATTCGAGGTGAACGCGACAAAAGCAGCGACGGATGACACAGTTGAGGTCATCCGCGAATTGTCCTTTGATCCACGGTCCTGCACACAGAGGCTTGCCCGTGCCACTTATCCTGCCGGGGAGTTGCCGGGGGATGTTCGTGCGCTTATGGCGAGTGATGAAGCAGATGGAATGGTTTCGGACTCGAGCGAAGCTCTGAACTACTCTGCCCCGGGCAACCTTGGCGGGGGGAAACCCCGGCACGGGGTGTTTCACTACAGCGCAACCTACAAGGCGCTTACCAAGGATCCCGTCGGCTGGATAACCACCTCGACCCAAGCTACCCTGGAATGGAAGGTGTCAATGGGCCTAGTACAAAGCTATAGTGCAAGCGGCGACTGGTCGTGGCTTGCCGCCTCAGGATGGGTTCGGTCAGCAAAGGACACGTGGGGCGGTTGGGGTTCTGGCACGCCCTTCGCCGACACTACCGCCAGATACAGTAATTTTCCGTTCTGTGCCTGATCCGGTGGCCAGAGTGACTCACGCCCACCACACCAAGACCCGTGTTCATGGCGACGCCCGCGGTCAGGCACAGTTCAGCGGCAATATCGACAAAAGCGGTGCCTGTAGTTGGATGCTCAGCACCGATTACATTGTCATCTGATCGCCACTACAACTTTGGTTCATGAGGAAGGGAGACAACCGATGTGGGTGAAATGGATCCCGCTGGGGATCGTCGTGGCGGTTCTGGAGGCTTTGCTTGCTTTGTACGCTCCACTGATCGCCATATGGCTTGGATTGATGGGCTCGATGGGGGTGGTCACTGCGCTGGTGGTTCATTCCGTCTCCGGGTGGAACCTCAGGGCCTGGCTGATCTATCTCCTGGGCGGGTTCCCGGTAGGAGCCCTCGCGCATTATGGGTACTTCTGGTTTGTCGAGTGGGCCTGGTGTTTGACTGAGCGCTGCGGGTGAGGGGCGTGGGGGCGCGGTGAAGCTGGGGCGGTGACCTTGGGAGTGCGCGAAGGTCCAAGGCCTCGCCGAGGCATGTCGTAGGTCTTCGATACACTGTCAGTCATGTCTGATTCGCTTCCTCAGGTCCGTCCGGCCCGAGTCCGAGTGGCCCCGTCGCCCACCGGTGACCCCCACGTCGGCACGGCCTACATGTCCTTGTTCAACTTGGCGTACGCGCGCAAGACCGGCGGGAAATTCGTGTTGCGGATCGAAGACACGGATCGCGCCCGCTACGTGGCCGGTTCTGAGAAGCAGATCTTCGACACCTTGCATTGGCTCGGTCTGGATTGGGATGAGGGCCCCGATGTCGGCGGGCCGTACGCCCCCTATCGTCAGTCGGAGCGCCTGGAGACCTACCGGCCCTACGTCGATCAGCTGCTGGCTAGCGGGAACGCGTATTACTGCTGGTGCAGCCCGGAGCGTTTGGCGCAGATGCGTCAGGCTCAGGCGGCGTCTCATCAGGCAAACACCGGGTACGACCGGATGTGTTACGGGCTGACCCGTGAGGAGAGGGCCAAGCTGCCGGGCTTCAGCCCAACCCCAGTGGTGAGGATGCTGATCCCCGACGACGTTCCGCTCAGCTTCACCGATGTGATCCGCGGTGAGGTCGCCGCCCCGCGCCCCGACGATCAGGTGATTTTCAAGGCCGACGGCTTCCCGACGTACCATCTGGCGGTGGTCGTCGACGACCATCTGATGGGGATCACCCATGTGGTTCGCGGAGAGGAGTGGATCTCGTCGACACCAAAACATATCTTGTTGTATCGCTGGCTCGGGTGGGAGGTGCCCGCGTGGTGTCACATGCCGCTGCTGCGCAACCCGGACAAGTCGAAGATTTCGAAACGGAAGAACCCGGCCGCTCGTCTGCTGTGGTTCCAAGAGCAGGGGTACTTGCCCGAGGCTTTGCGCAACTTCTTGCAGTTGATGGGGTATCCGCCCGCCGAGGGCGACACCGAGGTTCGGACGTTCGACCAGTTCGTGGCCGACTTCGACTGGTCGAAAGTCAACACGGTCGGACCAGTGTTCGACGTCAAGAAACTCGACTGGCTGAACGGTCACTACATCCGTTCCATGTCGAATCGGGACCTGGTGGCGCGGATCTTCGATTACATCGGGACGTACCAGATCGACCAACTGCCGC
Source organism: Propionibacteriaceae bacterium (assembly GCA_031285845.1). Lineage (GTDB taxonomy): Bacteria > Actinomycetota > Actinomycetes > Propionibacteriales > Propionibacteriaceae > WQYJ01. The sequence continues at coordinate 25,645 of JAITVK010000007.1, read as the reverse complement.
CGGAACTCGCGGCCGGAAAGTTCATGCAGACTCTGATTGAGGCAGTCCCGCTGATCGCGCCGCGTCTGACGCTGCTGTCCGAAGCGCTAGAGAAGCTGCGATTCCTCCTGGTTGACGACGCGAAACTCCAGATCGATCCGGCGGCAGCCGCGAAAGTGGCTGAGGATGCGGCGGCGGTGTTGCCCGTGGCGATCGAGGTGTTGTCTGACCTGCCCGAATTCACCACCGAGGCGATCCAGGACGGGTTGACCGAGCGGCTGGTAGATCAGATGGGGTTGAAGAAGAAGGTCGCCTTCGCCCCGATTCGAGTCGGAATCACCGGATCCTTGGTGTCGCCGCCACTGTTCGAGTCGATGGAGATCCTGGGGCGCGAATCCAGCTTGGCGCGGTTGCGCGCCTTCGTGAGGTGAGCACGGCCTGGGTCACTTACGCCAGAAGCTCGTACATTCCGCCTTGTCAGTGATGTTGAACTCAATCAGTTCGCTCAATAGGTCGTAGGCGACTGGGGCGTCCCAGGGCAACCGAATCAGCATCTTGGTGTGCTCTAGCCCCGCCTCAGTGATTCGGTCGGCGAATCGGGCGACGACCGAACCCTCGGGCGAGGCGGCCATGTGTTTGGTCGAAGCGCTGAAACCGATGATGTACGTCCCATGGTCAGTGAACATAGGTTGGTTCCAGGCGATCCTCAGCTCAAGCCGAGGATAGGTGGTTGCGACCCAATCGACCACGTCAGCCATGCGTTGGCGGTGTGCCGGGTCGGGGATCGTCTCCAAGTATTCGGCCAGGGTGTCCATGCTGCCTCCTTCGCCGATTAGGCTACTAGAACCAGATGCCTCAGTGGTACGCGAGTTCGCGTTTTCCCTGCAAAGGCTCAGTTGGTCCATGGTGTCAGCACCGGTCAGCTTGCCGGTGGCAGAGAGCGACCGCTCGCAGTGCCTCGGTTTGGAGTGAGCGCGTGGCTAATGTTGCTCACGGTCGTCATGCGGCCTTCGCGCGTCGTACGGGTTGTGGTGGCGTACGAGCTCGTCTCAATCCGCGGGCTGGTGGGTTCGTGTTGGCGGCTGGCTACGGGTTGCTCAGGTAGTGCGGGCTGTGGTGGCGTCGCGACCCGCAGGTTTGTGGGTCGTGGCGGCGGCTGGTTGCGGGTATCTTCCAGCGTACGGGCTGGATTGGCGTACAAACCCGTCGCAGGTCCCGCGCCAGCGCGATGGGGCAGGTCCAGTGACGGGTTGCGAAGTGGCTGTTGACATAACCCTGCCGAAGTTGCGTCTGAAAACGGTCCCAGATGAACTTGGGGAGGGTTCTGTCGCTGGTTCTCGGCGTGTCGGAGCCAAACCGGTGACACGACCCTCCCCAAGTTGCCGCTACCGGGTCGACACGCCCAACTTGGGCAGGGTTGTGTGCGCCGCCTGCCAGACTCGTCGTTGTCCTGGCTCAGTCGTACGCCCGCTTGCGCCGCCCCTGGGACCGGCGCCCGCTTGCCCCCCGCCGCGCTTCGCTCGCTCGCCCACACCTCGCTCGTACCACGCCAACCGCACTCGTACTACGCCGACCGCGCCCGTACCCCACGGCCCTGGAGGCGGGGGACCAACGCCCGCCCCGTCTCCAGGGCCGTGACCACGCTCCGAAGTTGGATTGGACGCTCGTGATAATCTGGCCGGATGAGCGAACCAACCACCTCCGCAGGCGATTTCATCGCCGATGTCGTACGAGCTGATATCGAGTCGGGAACCTATGGTGGCCGGGTTCAGACGCGGTTTCCCCCCGAACCTAATGGATATCTTCATATCGGTCACGCCAAGGCTCTGATCGCTGATTTTGGTATCGCTGAACAGTTTGACGGGATCTGCAACCTGCGTTTCGACGACACGAATCCTGACGCCGAGGATGTGGAGTACGTCGACTCGATTCTGGCTGACATCGCCTGGCTTGGTTTCCGTCCTCACAAGGTAGTTTACGCTTCGGATTACTTCGAGCAGTTGTACGAATGGGCCGAGTCGATGATCGTCCGCGGGTTGGCGTACGTCGATGATCAAGACGCGGAGACGATCTCGGCCCAGCGCGGCGGCTATGGCAAACCGGGGATCGAATCGCCGTACCGTGATCGCAGTGTCGAGGAGAATCTCGATCTGTTTCGGCGGATGCGGGCCGGTGAATACGCCGATGGGGAGAAGGTTCTGCGGGCCAAGGTCGACATGCAGTCGGACAATATGCAGATGCGCGATCCGGTGATGTATCGGATCCGCCGGGCTCATCATCATCGTACCGGCGACACGTGGGTGATCTACCCGACGTACGACTGGACCCATGGTCAATCCGACGCCATCGAAGGGGTGACCCATTCGATGTGCACGTTGGAGTTCGTCGGGCATCGTCCGCTCTACGACTGGTTCCTGCTGCATCTCGATCTTCCTCATGACAAGCCACAACAGCTGGAATTTGCCCGCCTGGAGTTGAATAACACGGTCACGAGCAAGCGCAAACTGCGCACGTTGGTGACCGACCATGTGGTCGACGGTTGGGACGATCCGCGTATGCCAACCCTTCAAGGGCTTCGTCGTCGCGGTTATCCGGCCAGCGCTATTCGGGCCTTCTGCGCTTACATCGGCGTCAACAAGACGAATTCACGCCACAGTTTGGAGGAGTTGGAGTCGTTCGTGCGAACCGAGCTCAATCGGGTGGCGCAGCGTCGCATGGCGGTCTTGCGTCCACTGAAACTGGTGCTCGACAACTGGCCGACGGAAGACGGTCGCACCCTGGGCGAGGCTCGGGCCGCCGGCGACGAAGCGGTTGGAATCACTCAGTGGTTCGAGATCGCCAATAACCCTGAGAACCCGGCCGATGGCGCCCGTCAGGTTCCGTTCACCGGGCAGCTGTGGATCGAGCAGGACGATTTTGCGGCGACACCGCCGCCGAAGTTCTTCCGGCTGTCGCCTGGGCGTGAGGTACGGCTGCGTGGGGCGTACTTGGTGACCGCCACCGACGTGGTGTTTGACGCGTCCGGCGCAGTGACGGAGGTTCATGCGACGTACGATCCGGCTAGTCGGGGTGGGAATTCCCCCGACGGACGCAAGGTGAAGTCGACGATGCATTGGGTGTCCGCGCCGCATGCGATGGCCGCCGAAGTCAGGACGTACGATCGGTTGTTTTCGGCTGATGTTCCCGGTGAGGCCACCGGCGACCCGTTCGATGATCTGAATCGTGATTCGGTTCAGGTCTATGCGGCTCAGGTCGAACCGGCGTTGGCGCCCGGCGCTGGCGGGGTCGAGCCAGGCCAAGTGGTGCAGTTCGAACGGATCGGGTATTTCGCGGCCGATGGCGTCGAGCCGATGCTGTTCCATCGTACGGTGGGGCTGAAGGATGAATGGGCGGCGTTGCAGAAACGAGTCGGTTGAGCGCGCTGCGATGGTGAAGTGGGCTGAGCGTCGGATCGGTCGTCATGAGATCTTTCGCCAACTTTGAGTCGATGGTGTGCTCGCCTCAGTCACCAGCGGCGGGTGATTCGGATCAGGGATGCCTACAGCGCAGTGTTGGCCACGGTGACGGGCGGGTGCGTCGGTAGATCGCGCGCTCGTCTGCTCACCAGCGGCGGGTGAAAGGACTCGGCTTGCGCATGCGAATCAGCAGGAGCGCTGGCATGATGATGTAGGGCAGGTTGAAAGCGAGGAAGACTGCCGGGTTGGGCGTGGCCTGGCCGGGTTCACCGAAGAATTCGACACCGAAGATCGGGATGCCAGTCAAACAGATGATCATCGTGGCGTAGATCACGCTCGGCAGTTGGATCCAATTCCAGGCTCTGACCAGGGAAATGATCAGTACGACATAGAAAATGACGTAGACGAAGGCCGAGGTTCCGGAGATGAAACGCAACCACAGCGGATGCGACATGTAGAGCGGATCGAAGTTGGAGGCGTACCAATAGTTCCAGCGCACGAGGATGTTGGGGGAGTCCGGCGTCATGTCCAGGCCCAGTCCTTCCACCGAGTCGGAGATGATGCAGGTCACGATGAAGACCGAGAAGACGATCAGAAAGAGGATGTCCATCGGGCGGCGGCGCAAGGGCAGATTGGCGACGGGAGTCGGGTGGGGCGGTGTGATGCGATCATTCGACATACGAACAACATAGCATTGTGAAACGAAGGCGGCGGTCGATCTGACCGGCGTCACGGATCTCTTTGGGTGTCTCCGCCGCCTGTCCGCGGCTCCCATCCATCTTGAGGGCATTCCTCGAGGGCATTCCTCGATTGACTATTAGGAAAGGTTCCTAATAGTATGGAGCCAGTGCTCGACGGGGAGAAAAGTTTGAGCTCGACGGGGAGAAAAGGAGGTGGCGGTGATGCGACCCACGCCGGTGAAACCAGGCCGACCAGAGTCATTACGGTCAATGAACGACCAATCCGCGCTGACCTTGCTGCTCGCTCGAGGCGCTCTGACCCGACTCCAGTTGAGCGAGGCCACGGGGTTGTCTGGTCCGACTGTCTCCTCGGTGATCGCGCGTCTGACTGCGGCTGGTCTGGTGTCTCAGGCCGGGGCCACCAGCGGTTCACGCGGCCCGAACGCAGTGCTCTACCATGCCCGCGTCGAACGGTTCTGCGGCGTGGCCGTCCATATTCGTGGTTCCCGCCTGTTCGCGTGCTTCGTCGAGCCTGGCGTCAGCCAGCATCGCGTCATCGAGGTACGCCGCGCGGAGCGCAAATCATCGGCAGTCGAGGACCTGTCCGAAGCGATCGACGCCGCCTGCAGCGGTGCCGACCGTGACCGCTCAGCGATCCGAGCGGTCTGTGTCGGCCTGCCTGGGGCTGTCTCGCCGATCAGTGACACCTTGTCGTTCATCGGTTCGTTGCCGGGCTGGCCGCGCCGCCACGTCCGCGCGCGACTGGAGGAGCGACTCGGCATCGACGTGCTGATCGGCAACGACGCCAATTTCGCCGCCACCGCGGAAGCGCGGGTCGGCGGCGACGACTTCGCCTTGGCGTGGCTCGGAGAGGGGCTCGGGGTCGCCAACGTCACCGCTGGTCAGGTGTCACCGGGCGCGGGTGGCGGAGCCGGTGAGATCGGCTACCTGCCGATCTCGGCCATCGGCGCGAGTCTGGATCCCAAGGCTGGCGACCTGCAAGGTCTGGCTGGTGCGGGCGCAGTCACTCGTCTGGTTCGGGCGTGGCGTCCCTCCGTGCGTAGCTATGGGTCGGCTCTGGTCGCTCTGCGTGCGGACGAGCGTCGACCGATGATGCTGGCTGATCTGGCCCCGCGTGTCGCCGAGGCGCTGAGCCCAGTCATAGCGGTGATCGACCCGGGCGAGGTCGTTTTGTCCGGACCGACTGGGGCCGCAGGTGGCGAAGAACTCGCCGGCCTGGTCCAGGATCGCATGCGCCAGACCACACGCTGGCGTACTCCCATCGTCGCCACCGCCGTGCCAGATCACCCGATCTTGCGCGGAGCGACGTTGACACTGATCGACCATCTGACGGAGTTGATGCTCGGCCAGGTGACGGCGGGGTGGTCGCCGCCGGTTCATAACTGAAGTGACGGTCGGGTTTCACTAGCCTGACCGGTCCGGCGGGACAACACGGTCTCGTCCGGGTGACATTGGAAGGATGAGAACCTCATGCAGTTCACAACACAACGGTTGAAAAAGTCGGTCGCCATGGCGGCGGCCGTCGGGTGTGTTCTCGGGTTCGGACTGACGGGCTGCTCCACTGGTGGTCCCAGCGGTCCGACAATCCAGGCCCAGGCGCCGAGCACGGTGTCGGGTGACATCGAATTTTGGCACTTTTTCACCGACCGGGAGGCCGAGGTCCTCCAGAACGCGGTCGACTCGTTTGAGAAGAAGTACCCTGACGTCCATGTGACGGTCAAGTCTGGTCAAGACGATGAGAAGATGCGCCAAGCGATCGCTGCGGGCCAGCCCATCGACGTCGGCTTGTCGTACTCCACTGATCAGGTGGGTCCGCTCTGCTCGTCGGGCGCGTTCGTCGACTTGCAGCCGTTCATCGACCGCGACAAGGTCGACATGACTCAGATCGCTGAAGTCGCCCAGTCGTACACCGCCTATGAGGGAAAGCGCTGTTCCCTACCAGCTTTGGCCGACACCTACGCGCTGTACTACAACACCGATATGTTCGCCGCCGCGGGGATCACGACCCCGCCGAAGACCCTCGACGAGCTGACAGACGACGCCGTCAAACTGACCACGTTCAACGCCGACGGTTCGATCAAGACGCTGGGTTTCATGCCTCTGTTGGGCTACTACGAGAACTCGGAGCCCCACTGGGCTGTGATGGCGCAAGCCGGTTGGCTGAACAAGGATGGCACCTCGGCTGTTGGATCCGACGCCGCCTGGCAGAAGCTCTACGCCTGGCAGAAGAATCTGATCGACAAGCTGGGCGGCTACAAACTCGTGTCTGATTTCCAGGCCGGGTTGGGTCAAGAGTTCTCGGAGCAGAACGACTTCCAGACCGGTCGGGTCGCGATGAACATCGACGGTGAGTTCCGTACGGCTTTCATCGCCGATCAGGCGCCTGACGTGAAGTACGCCACCGCGCCACTGCCGCTGGCCGCCGACAAGTCGAAGGCCTACGGCGCCGGCTACATCACGGGCAATGTCTTGGGCATCGGCAAAGGATCGACGAATCCGGAGGCCGCCTGGGCGTTGGTGAAATACCTCGGATTGGACACCGACGCCCAAGTGCTGATGGGTAACGGCCTGAAGAACGTCCCCACGGTCAAATCGGCGTTGACCAGCCCTGATCTGGAAGTGTCCGACGAATACAAGGTCTTCCTCGAGGTCTATCAGAACCCGAATTCGCAAACCGCTCCCGCCTCGATCATCGGGTCGCAGTATCAAACGATCTTGGGGCAGTTCTCGCAGAAGTGGCAGTCAGGCGACGCCAGTGATGTGGCGTCCGGGTTGGCCGAGGTTGATCAGCAGATCAACGACGCGGTCGCTTTGGGAAGCATGGGGTAACACTGATGCGGCCGACGACTCGTCGTCGTGGCCTGGTGGCGCTGGCCTTTCTGGGGCCAGCGCTACTGGGAATGGCGGTCTTCTTCGTGTATCCCCTGGCCATGACTGTGTATTACTCCTTCACGACATTCAACATCCTGTCCAGTCCGAAATGGAACGACTTCGCCAACTGGAAGTACCTGGTCGGACAGGATCCGTTGATCGTCACCGCCGCCGTGAACACCTTGTGGCTGATCGTCATATTGGTGCCGATCAAGATTCTGGGCGCACTACTCGTCGCCTGGGCCCTGACCCGGGCCCGGCACGCGTCGGGAGTCCTGCGCACCATCTTCTATCTGCCCGCGCTCATCCCCCCGGTGGCCTCGACGATCGCTTTCGTCTTCGTGCTCAACCCGTCGACCGGTCCGGTCAATCAGATGCTCTCGCTCATCGGGCTGCGCCCGGGATGGTTCACTGACCCGGCCTGGTCGAAACCGTCGTTGGTGGGGCTGAGTCTGTGGGTGCTCGGTGACATCATGGTCATCTTCCTGGCTGCCCTGCTCGACGTTCCGACCGAGCAACTGGAAGCGGCCGAACTCGATGGCGCCGGTGGGATCGCGCGGTTCTGGCACATCATCGTTCCGGCGATTCGCCCAGTGCTCCTGTTTGCCTTGGTCACCGGGATCATCAACGCTATGCAGATGTTCACCGAACCGGCGGTGGCCTCCGGGACGGCCATGGGCAAGGCGACCGTCGGGGCGGGCAGTTCGACGACGTTGGGCTGGCCGTCCAATTCGACGCTGACCTACGGCCAACTGCTCTACCAGCGTGCTTTCGGCTCGAATCTGATGGGGTACGCCTCGGCGATGGCGGTCGTGATGTTCGTCGTCACTGGCCTGGTCATGATCTTCCTGCTGCGGCGGTTCTCCGGCTTCACCGCAGAGGTGGCCCGATGAACAAACGTCGATCTTTGGCTGGTGTGGTCGCCGACCACACGATCCTGGCCGTTCTGGCGATTCTGTTCCTAGCGCCGTTCGCTTTCATCGCATTGACCAGTGTGATGTCGGCCGCCCAAGCGGGGACGACCTTTTCTTGGCCGACGAGCTGGCATGTCGAGAACTACGCGGCAGTGTTCGAGAAACTCGACCTAGTGCGCTACTTCGGCAACTCGTTGATGTATTCCATTCTCGCGACCGTGTTCATGTTGGCTTCGTCGATTCCTGCGGCGTACGCGCTGGCCAGAATCAAGTTCCGCGGCGCCAATCTGCTGTTCCTGCTGATCGTGGCCATGATGTTGTTGCCACCTCAAGTGACGACGGTCCCGTTGTATGTCATGTGGTCGAAACTACATCTGACAGGCAGTTTGTGGCCGCTGATCTTGCCCAATCTGTTGGGTGACGCTTTCTCGATCTTCCTGCTGCGCCAGTTCATGCTGACCATTCCGAAGGATTACACCGAGTCGGCCGAGTTGGATGGCTGTGGTCCGTGGTCGACGATGGTGCGAGTCATCGTGCCGATGGCGAAGCCTGGCATCGCCGCTGCGGCCATCTTCTTGTTCTTCCATGCTTGGAACGACTATTACGGAGCGCTGCTCTACACCTCCGAGAATGAGCGGGCCTGGCCGATCTCGTACGCCCTGGCCCAGTTCCGCACCAGTCGCGCGGTCGACTGGAATCTCACCATGGCGGCCACCATCTTGGCGATGGTTCCGGTCGTCCTTATCTTCTTCTCTGCACAAAAGGTCTTCGTTCAAGGGGTCACCTTGACCGGAGTGAAAGGCTGATCATGAAACTCACTGTCATCGGGGGCGGTTCGACCTACACCCCGGAACTTGTCGACGGCTTCGCCCGCCTGCGGGATCTGTTCCCGCTGGATGAGCTGTGGCTGGTCGACCCGGATGCTCATCGAGTGGCGCTGACCGCAGGAGTGTCCCGACGGATGTTCGCTCACGACGGCTACGACGTCAAAGTGTTCGCCACCGACGATCCAGTTCGGGGCGTCGAGGGAGCCGACGTCGTCTTGTTCCAGCTGCGAATCGGCGGTCAGGCTGCCCGCAAAGGTGATGAGCTGTTTCCTCATTGTTGTGGTGTGATTGGTCAGGAGACGACCGGTCCAGGTGGCTTCGCGAAGGCTCTGCGCACTGTTCCCGTGGTCCTGGAGCTGGCTGAGGTCGTGCGCCGCCACGCGGCCCCGAACGCCTGGATCGTGGACTTCACCAATCCGGTGGGGATCGTGACCAGAGCATTGTTGCAGGCCGGGCATCGAGCCGTGGGATTGTGCAACGTGGCGATCGGTTTTCGTCGCCGCTTCGCCGACCTGCTCGGCGTGCACTGGAGTCAAGTGGATCTGGACCATGTCGGAATGAACCATCTGACCTGGGAGCGAGGCGTGTGGGTCGATGGAGTTGATCAGTTGCCTCAAATGCTGGCGACGCATTGCGCCGAAGTGGCGGACGAGATCGACATGCCCGAGTCGTTGATCAGGTTGCTGGGGCAGATCCCGTCGTACTATCTGGAGTACTACTACGCCCATGACAAGGTGTTGGCCGCTCAGATGGCCGACGGCGCTGTGACCAGAGCGGAGGAGGTGCAGCACATCGAAACGGCCTTGCTGGACAAGTACGCCGACCCTGCGGTGGAGACCAAACCGCCAGAGTTAGCCAAGCGCGGTGGAGCCTATTATTCGGAGGCCGCGGTGGATCTGCTGGCTTCCTTGGTGTCGGATCGCGGCGACACTCAGGTGGTCAATGTTCGCAACGACGGGGTGTTGCCGTTCCTCCCGGACGACCATGTCATCGAAGTGCCCGCCCGAATCGGCGCGAACGGCATCTCCACGGCCGATTCCCGCGCCCGCGCCCCGCTGGGGGAGGATCAGGCGGGCCTGGTCGCTCACGTGGCCGCCTACGAACGGTTGGCGCTGACTGCGGCGGTCCACGGAAGTCGTGACCGTGTCGTACGGGCACTGTTGGCTCATCCACTGGTGGGTCAGTACGACAAGGCGGAGCGTTTGGCTGACGAGTTGATCCGGGTCAATCGGGCGTACTTGGGGTGGGCCCAGTGATGACGCCAGTGGTGGTCGCGGTCGACGGCGGAGGCACAAAGACCGATGTGGCGGTTCTCGGGCTTGATGGCCGACTGTTGGCTCGACGCCGGTTCGGCTCGTTCATGCCTCAGACCATCGGGCCCGTGGTGGCCACCGGCGAGTTGGATCGGGCGGTCGCCCAGGTGATGGAACCGTTGGGCCAGGTCGACGTCGTGGCGGCGGGATTGTACTTCTCCGGTCTGGATTTTCCGTTCGAGACCGAGCAGTTTCGCGACGAGGTCGTGAAGTGTCGGTGGGCGGGCGGTCGTCTGCTGATCGACAATGACACCTTCGCGTTGATGCGTCTGGGCTCGACCAGTGTTCCGGCGGTGGCCGTGGTCTGCGGGACGGGCATGAATTGTGTGGGAGCAGGCTCGGATGGGCGACTTGTCCGATTCGCGGCGGTCGGCGAGGTGTCGGGGGATTGGGGCGGTGGAGCCAGTCTCGGTCTGACGGCCATCTGGTACGCCGCGCGGGCGGCCGATGGGCGAGGATCCGCGACCATGTTGGAAGACTTGGTATTGGCCCACTTGGGCCGGTCATCGATGGCGGAGGTCATCCTTGGCTTTCATGTCGCCGACATTCACCCCGAGGTGGTTCCAGGCCTGGCTCCGCTGGTGTTCCAGGCCGCCCACCTCGGCGATCCGCTGGCGCGAACCATCGTCGCTCATCAGGCGGAGGAGATCGTGACCTGCGCGGTCGCGGCCATCGAGCGGTTGGACGCAGTTGATATTCCCTGCCCGGTGGTTCTTGGCGGCGGAGTCATCGCCGCAGGCGATCGGAGTCTTCTGGAAGGAATCCGAGACGGGTTGGCGCGACGAGCGCCGAGCGCGAACATCGTGGTCGTGTCACGTCCTCCGATCACCGGAGCGGCCCTGTTAGTCTTCGACGACTTGGGCGGTGATTCCGCGACGATAGATCAGGTGAAGCGTACGTTCTCAGATTGACGGCCGGCGTGAACTGCGGGAGTCGCATGACGGAATGATTCAACGGGAACACCTGGGGTCGGGTTTACGTCGCTTCGCCGGGAAGCCCGTTCCTCGTCCCTGGGCCTCAGGGGACTTTTCGGGCGCCCTGGTTCAAGCCCGATCAAGTCGACGCCCCCATCTCGCGCTCTGATGAACGGATCAAATATATTGAAAAACAGTACGTATAGAGTTATGATCGATGTATGAGTCAGTGTCAACCTTGTCCATCGGGTTCTGGCACGGCCACGCTTGTGGTGGGCGGCGGGCGCCATCGCCATGATGGTGGCTCATGGCCTCACAAACGTCAGCGGGTCAGAACAGCGGTCGTGGCCGCTACTGTATGTGAATGGGCTGGTGCTGACGCAGTGGAGCCTCATCGCCATCGGAATTGGGATTGGTTTTCTGTTCTGGTGCCTCGCCTGGGTGGGGGGCGGTCCTCAAGCGGTCGGTGACGAATCCGTACTCGGCGCGAGTTCCTCGGACTCCTGAGGTGTTCATCACCGTGCTCGCCGGTGTGGTGACCGGTGTTCAGATCCTCGGTGCGGTGGGCTGGCTGTTCGGATCGTCGTTCGAGTGGCGGGACTCTACGGTTGTCGACGAGTTGACCAGTCCGCGCTGCTGCCGTACCTTCCACGTGGGCACGAGCCAAACGATTGGGCCGCCTGGGGGAGCGCGACCTGGCATGGTGACATGGGAATTCTTCACATCGTCGGACCGGGCGACGATTCGGCGAACACGCGTGACATCACCCTGAATTGTCGTTGACTCCGTGCGACCGAGCGACAGAGTGCGGGGTCAAGCGTTGGGCTGCACGCTTGCATCTTTGCCAGTCCTGTCGCGAGTTCCGCTGCCACTTCGATCGATCGCCTGCTAACACTCCGTCTCCCGATGAGTTGGATGTCAGCACCCTTCCTGCGGATCAGCGCCCTATGCTCGAGTGTGGCCCTGTGGCCAGTGACTGGGGTGGCGCTCCGGTGGGTGGAGGAATCGGCCAACGCATGTGATGACGAAGCTGAGCGCGCCGGTGGGGTGTTATATTGAACTACAGCGATAGTGTGTTGAAAAACAGATGAAATGGTCCTATGATCAACCTATGAGTTATCCCCAGGCAGGCTCAGAAAGCTCGGAAAGTGACGATTCCTGTGCAGCGGTCGGAAAGCCACGTGCCTCCCGGATCTCGAAGGCCTTCGATCGTCCTTTGTTCCGGTGGGCCATGGGACTTCCTGTTGTGTGCGCTGGGGCTGCGTCCGCCTGGGAGGAGAGTGGACGGGCTCAGATCGGTCAGCCGCTCGTCGTTGCTGGCACCCATGCGACTTCAACAGTCATGGCAAGTCTCTGTGTTGTCGGGGCGGGGCTCTTGTGTTGGCTGGTTGGGCTTGGTGTGCTCGTTCGACAGCGCTTCCGTGCTCGGTGGGTAATCGACAGCTTTGGGGGTTTACCGCGTGGTGGTGGCCCGACTCGGAGCCATTCTAGTGCCCGTGTTTGTCATGTTCGCCTCTGCCAAGTCGGTCGCTGGGGTTGCCCTGAGTCCCACCTCTTATCAGGTGCTGGCACCGGAGGTTTCCACAAGATGGCGGATAGTGATCTCAATGCACGAAAACGCCTACGGCGCGAGGGCATGCGGCTACCGCGTCGGGCCGGGCTCTCTTCTCGCTCGGCCCCTCCATGTGGGATCTTCGGCATCCTCGTCGGATGACTCGGGCCGTCTCGATGGTAGTGATTTTGAGTCGGAATCCTGGGCGCTGTCCTGGTCAGGGGCCCAGGCGCGTGTGCAGATCGGTTCTTCGCTCGAGCTCCGCTCAAAGTGTGGGTTGGGGGTGATTTCGCTGCTCAGCCCTTTGAACAGCGAAATTCCCGCATAAGGGCCGCAGCCGCCCGCTCCGTGTCCGCAGTGGGCCAGTCTTCTGTCAGGTCAAACACTCCGCGCTGCCTCGATCCCTGTTCCGATTGATCCGAGGTCACTCGGCCTGGTCGATCACCGCCCTGAGCTTGGCCAGATCGGCCAGCATCGGATCCCAATCCTGTCGCGGACCCAACATAATGACGATGTTGCCGTACGCTGCCGCTGCGAAATTCAGCTGGTCGCCAGCGGGCTGGGGGTCGGTGACTCGCCAGACAGTCATGCCGCGATCAGTGCTGTTCGTCAACTGGTAGTAAGGCGATCCATCCGCTCTCAGATGTTGGTCGAGCCGAAGGTTGCAACTCAGCAGGGGCGATCCCACCTGATGGGTGTCGGCGGTCGTCTCAAACAGGAGGAGCACCGCTCCGGTGCTTTCCCCGTCGGGGGTGACGACGCGCATCCGCCCCGACCCGATGCCGCGTAGCTGGTCGATCGGCTCGGTCAAAGACTGGTTCGCGCACCTGCCCGACAAGTCGAGGCCTTGACGATACCGCTCCGCTCCTGCCTCCAGAACGGTGGCGATCTCATCATCGGTGTCGTCAAGTAAATCAGCAGGCGCGGACGGGCCGTTCGACGTGACGCTGACATTGGTCAACGGCAGATTCTCGGTCGCCAGCAAAGCGACGAACTGCCGGTCGGTGAGCTTCGGCGACCGCGGCCACAAGGCGACGGCGACGATCGTGGCGATGGCCACAAACACGGCGATGGTGATCACGACCACCCTCGGGCGGAATATCCGTCGCAGCGCCTGCGCCATTGAGCCCATCGTTGGGGTCGCCGATCCACTAGTCGTGTCGCCAGCTGGGTCGTCGCTCGCGGTGGCCGGCGTCGGTTCGACATACAACGGCACTGACACCGTCTGATTCGGTCTCGTGGAACCCTTCATGTCAACACAGTAGCGGCAACACTGGTCGTACCAGGGTATGCGCGCGAGGTTCTAACCCGCGCCAACCGCGGTCGCATGCCCGGCGCGCCGAGATCGACCGCCCTGGGTTCGTACGCCGAGCTGCCCCCCCCCGCGCTCGGTCCAACACCCGGGCCATCTGAATCAGGCGCGAACCCACCCGGTAGGGTGTCCTGGTGACCGAAACCGAATACCCACTGATTCATGCGGGCAAGGTCCGTCGACTTTATGGTCTGCCTGATCCTGCCCAGTTGCTCATGGTCGCCACCGACGCCATCTCGGCGTACGACTTCGTGCTGACCACTCCGATTCCTGACAAGGGCGTCATTTTGACGCAGATGTCGTTGTGGTGGTTCGAGCAGTTGCGTGATGTGGTCGACAATCATGTCGTGTGGGGTTCGCGTCTTGACGGCGAGCCTGGGCCGTATCCGATTCCGGCCGACTGGGTCGGACGGACGATCGTGGCCGAAAAGCTCGAGATGTTGCCGGTCGAATGCATCGCTCGTGGTTACATCACCGGTTCGGGATGGGCCGAGTATCAACGCTCGCAGACCGTCACCGGGATCCCGCTGCCTGCCGGGTTGCGTCACGCCGACAAACTGCCGGAGCCGATTTTCACCCCCTCCACGAAAGCCGAGTTGGGTCTTCATGATGAGAACATCTCCTATGACGCGCTAGTCGAGTTGGTCGGGGCTGACACCGCCGCTCAATTGAAAGATCTGACGCTGACCGTGTTCACCAGGGCCTCTCAGATCGCTGAGGAGCGCGGCATCATCTTGGCGGACACCAAGTTCGAGTTCGGTCGTCGCCCCGACGGGGTGATCGTGATCGCCGACGAAGTCCTGACCCCGGATTCTTCTCGCTTCTGGGACGCCGCTCATTACGCCCCAGGCGCGCAGGTTCCGAGCTTTGACAAGCAGTACGTCCGTGACTGGCTGACCGGCGACTCCGGTTGGGACAAGGCGGGCACGACCCCGCCACCGCCTCTGCCCGACGCGGTGGTCGCCGCCACCAGGGCGCGCTATGTCGAGGCGTACCATCGCCTGACCGGGCGTTCCGACATCAACTGAATCAACCGCCAACCCGACTCGGCCCGAACCGGTTGGGCCCACCAGATAGGATTGCCCCATGGCTTTAGTCGTCGTCAATGTGATGCCCAAACCCGAGATCCTCGACCCGCAAGGCAAAGCGGTCACTGGCGCTTTGAAGCGTCTGGGACACCATGGCTTCGCCGTTCGTCAAGGCAAACGATTTGAGATCCAGGTCGACGGCGAGATCACACCGGCCCGGTTGGACGAGATTCGCCAATTCGCCGAGTCTGTCCTCGCCAACACCGTGATCGAGAATTTCGAGGTCGTCGCATGAAGATCGGGGTGGTGACTTTCCCCGGTTCGCTCGACGACTGCGACGCCATTCGGGCCGTACGCCTGATGGGCGCCGATCCGGTCGCGCTATGGCATGCCGACGACGATCTGAAAGGCGTGGACGCGGTCATCCTGCCCGGGGGTTTCTCCTACGGCGACTATCTGCGCTCCGGCGCGATCGCCCGATTCTCCCCGGTGATGGATCAGGTGATCACCGCCGCTGGCAAGGGGATGCCAGTGCTCGGCATCTGCAACGGGTTCCAGATCCTCTGTGAAGCCCGCCTGCTGCCCGGTGCGCTGATCCGTAACGTCGGGCGTCTGTTCACCGCCATCGACACCCGCCTGCGCGTGGAATCGACATCGACGGCCTGGACATCGGCGTACGAGACTGGGGCCGAGATCACGATCGCTTTGAAGAACGGTGAGGGCAACTATCAGGCCGACGCCGCCACGGTCGAACGGCTGGAAGGCGACGGCCGGGTGGTGTTCCGCTACCTGGACAACCCCAACGGCTCGGTGTCCGACATCGCCGGCATCACCAACGAGCGCGGCAACGTGGTCGGATTGATGCCGCATCCAGAACATAACGTCGACGACGCGATCACCGCGAATCTGGATGGACGCGGCTTCTTTCAGTCTGTCATCGCGACGTTGACGGCCTGATCGGGTTCGTCGAGATTGTCTGCGCCCGCGGCTAAGCGGTCGCTCGTGCCTGTCAGCGGTCGCGATTCTCCGGCATCGACTCCCAGATTTCTTTGCATTGGGGGCAGACCGGGTATTTCTCCGGGTTGCGCGACGGCACCCAGATTTTGCCGCACAACGCCACCACCGGGGTTCCCATGACCATCGCCTCGGTCAACTTGTCGCGCGTGACGAAGTGCGACAGACGGTCGTGACCTTGATCGTCTTCGACCTGCGCGTCGCGTTCGAGGACAGTTTGGGAGCCCGGAGCCAGCGTGGTTGACATAGCGCCCATTATCGCAGACTCGCTTTCGCCTGAGCGAAGATCGTGCTCAGTTGTGTCACACGGAGCCCGACCAGGCTTGACCGGTTGACTTGGCCTGGATGAGCGTCCAAAGGCGTCAAGCTGGGGACGGCCAACACTGCGGCTCCAGCCGCTCGGCCCGCCTGGCAGCCCGGACCGGAGTCTTCGATCACCAGGCATTGGGTCGGATCGACCCCGAGTCGAGACGCCGCTAAAAGATAGCCTTGCGGGTCAGGTTTCTGCTCGGTGACGTCGTCGCCGGTGATCGTGGTCTGGAACCACCGTGACGGCATGCGTTCCACTCCAGCTTCGACCACGAAGCGCGGGCTGGCTGAGAACAAGGCGCAAGGAATATTCGCTTCGGCGCAGGCGTCGAGCAACTCGACTGCTCCAGGTCGATACGGCAGCGCAGTGGAACGTACCTTCTTCGCCACCAGCTCACCGCGCAACTGGTTCATCTCGGCGATGGTCATCTCGACGTCACCGATGGCGTCGATCAGTTTCTGACAAGCTTCATCACCACCGATGCCGATGCAGGCGTACCCCTGTTCGTCAGTCCAGACTTTGCCGTACGACCCCACGATGTCTTTCTCGACCTGCAGCCAAATCGGCTCGGTGTCGACGATGGTGCCGTCGTAGTCCCAGAGGACGGCGGCTGGGGGAGGAGAAAAGACGTTCACGACTACGAGTCTGCCATATCGGATCCAACGGCCTTCAGACGGTCCGGCGTCGACTGGCGTCGGACCTGTCTGGGCGCGGGCGCCCAGATGTCGCGTCATCCACGCCTGGTGTGGTGCCGGTCAGACCTGTCCTGACGCAGACGCCCGGAAGTTTTTCGGCTCACCGAGGGCTCAAATACGGCTCATCCATGAGGGAATTGAGCCACATCCAACCGCGATTTGAGCTGAAAGGACTGGCGTGGTGTTTCCCCGGGAGCCTGAGGTGCTTGAGGTATTGAGTCTTCCGCAGTCATCTGGCTCAGATGGTTCAGGTGTCTCGCCGCAAAGAGATGGAGCGTTTGGCCATCGATCTGAGTTGGAAGTCGTCTCAGATCGAGGGGAACGCCTACTCACTTCTCGAAACTGAACGCCTACTGAAAGACCGGCTCACCGCCAACGGGAAGACTCAGGAGGAAGCGATCATGCTTCTGAATCATAAGGCGGCTATTGATTTCCTGGTGGAGCATCCCGACTATCTCACGCCTCTGTCAGTCGCGCGCATTGGGGATGTTCATAGCCTCCTAGTCAAGGATTTGGGTGTGGGGCGCAACGTGGGCAGCGTCCGCGTCGGGGTCACCGGCACGAACTATCGGCCGCTCGACAATGATTTTCAGATTCGCGAGGCTCTTGAGTTGGCCTGTGCTGTCATCAACGCCGATCCAAACCCGTTTCGCCAGGCGCTTCTCGCGGTGACATTGATCTCCTATATCCAGCCTTTCGAGGATGGAGATAAGCGAACAGCCCGCATTGTGGCCAACGCGCTCCTCATGGCGGGGTCCGCTTGTCCTTTGTCGTACCGCACCGTGGATTCCATCGACTATCAGAAGGCTATGCTGTTGTTTTACGAGCAAGGGAATCTCTCAGCCTTCAAGTCGATCTTCATTCAACAGTACGAATTCGCGGTGGGCACGTACTTTTGAGACCTGTCCTGACGTGGACGGGTTCTGACATGCCAACAGTGTTCAACGGAGATGTTCACGACCGAGCGGAAGCCCAGGTAGGATGGACGAGCCAGAAAGGACCATGATGTCAGTGAAGTCTGTTGTCGCCGGATGTGTCGCGGCACTCGTGCTCGTCGGCGCCGCGGGGTGTTCGACGCCCTCCGGTGGTGTGGCCGCCGAAGTCGATGGGCATGTCATCACCCAGGCCCAGGTTCAGCGTTCGGCTCAAGGGACGATGGACGTGTTGACCAAGGATCCGCAGTACGCCAAATTCGACGGGGTCGCCTTCGCGCTGCAGAACTACATCGTCGGCCAGATGCTGTCTGAAGGGCTGAGTGGCCTCGGGGTGACCATCACCGATGAGCAACGCGATCAGTATTGGTCACAGATTTTCGATCCGGCGGGCGCCGAATACACGCTGTGGTCCAACCCGGGGGCGCGTGAATGCCTCAACGGGTACGTCGATCTGGCCATCGTCAATTCGATGATCAAAGCCGGCGACATCGACGCCGACCGCCTGTTAAGCCTAGTCAACGCGCTGCCGATCACGGTCAGCCCGCGCTATGGGACTTGGGACGTCGAAGCCTGGAATGTCACCTCACGGGTGTCGAAGACCGCCAGCGGAGTCCTGGCCGACCCGATCACTTTGACCACTCGATGAGTTCCGATCACACCGAATCGGCCGCGCTGACTCAAGTCAGTCGCCTGATCGAGGTGATGCGCACTCTGCGGGAGCAGTGTCCCTGGGATCATGAACAAACCCACCGCTCCTTGATGACCTATCTGATCGAAGAGACCGCCGAAGTGGTCGAAGCGGTCGAAGCCGGGTCGGACGCGCAGATGGTCGAAGAGTTGGGCGACTTGTTGCTTCAGGTCGTGTTCCATGCCCAGATCGCCAGCGAGCGCGGCGCGTTCAGTTTGACCGAGATCGCCCGCGACGTGTCCGACAAGCTTGTCGCTCGGCATCCGTACGTCTGGGCGGATCAGCCGGTGCCCGACGACGTGGCCGGGGCGTGGGAGCGCCGCAAGCGTGCTCAGAAACACCGCGCCTCCGCTCTCGATGGCATTCCCGAACAGTTGTCCGCTCTGACCAGGGCGAACAAGGTCGTCACCCGTCTGCGCGCCCACGACATCGAGCCCGGGTTGCCCACCGATCCGATCACCGCCGACGAGCTCGGTTCGGCGATGCTTGATCTGGTGGGTCGGGCCCAGGCCTCGCAGATCGACCCCGAGCAGGCGTTGCGTCAGGTCGTGCGACGGCTCGAAACCGAGGCGCGCCAGATCGAAGCCGACCAGACTTCGGCGACGGCTGACGGCTTGGACAGCTCCACTACACTGGTGCCATGAGCAGCCCCCGTGAACTTGTCCTCGTCGTGGACTATGGCGCGCAGTACGCCCAACTGATCGCTCGACGAGTGCGTGAGGCCCACGTCTACTCCATGATCGTGCCCCATTCGATGTCGGTCGACGACATGATGGCGCTGCATCCGGCGGCCATCATCTTGTCGGGTGGCCCAGCGTCGGTTTATGTCCCGGGCGCTCCGCAGGTCCCGGTCGCGTTGTTCGAACAAGGGGTGCCGGTGTTCGGCATCTGTTACGGTTTTCAAGCCATGGCGTTGGCGCTGGGCGGTCAGGTTGATCGCACCGACCTGTCCGAATTCGGTCGTACCCAGCTGAGCGTCCACGATCATGGGCATCTTCTCAGTGGACTGCCCGATGGGTTCTCCGTCTGGATGAGTCACGGGGTCTCCGTCCACGAGCCACCGGCCGGTTTCACCGCTTTGGCGTCGACTCCTGGGGCCGAGGTGGCCGCGATGGAGGATCCAGCCCGTCGGTTGGCTGGCGTCCAGTGGCATCCTGAGGTGGCTCACACCCAGTACGGACGCGATGTGTTGTCGTACTTCCTGCATGAGATCGCAGGCCTTGGCCACCAGTGGAATCCGGCGACGATCGTCGAAGAGTCGATCGCCGCGATTCGCGACCAGGTCCGCGACGCCCATGTGTTGTGCGGATTGTCCGGCGGGGTCGACTCGGCGGTGGCGGCAGCCCTCGTCCAGCGGGCCATCGGCGACCAATTGACCTGCGTGTTCGTCGACCACGGCTTGTTGCGCGCCGGAGAGGCCGAGGCGGTCGAGCGCGACTTTGTCGCCGCGACTGGGGCTCGCCTGGTGGTCGCCCGAGCCGCCGACGAGTTCTTGAGCCGACTGGCCGGTGTCGTCGAACCGGAGGCGAAGCGCAAGATCATCGGCCACCAGTTCATTCGCACTTTCGAGGCTGAGGCGCGCAAATTGGCCGGTGAGAAGGGGATCAAGTTTCTCGTCCAGGGCACGCTCTATCCCGATGTCGTCGAATCCGGCGGTGGGACGGGCACAGCCAACATCAAGAGCCACCACAACGTCGGCGGGCTGCCCAAGGATCTGAGCTTCTCGCTGGTCGAACCATTGCGAACCCTGTTCAAAGATGAGGTGCGCGCCGTTGGCGAGGCCTTGGGATTGCCGACCGAGATGGTGTGGCGTCAACCGTTCCCTGGCCCCGGGTTGGCGATTCGGATCATCGGCGAGGTCACCCGGCCGCGTCTGGAGATTCTGCGTCACGCCGACGCCATCGCGCGCGAAGAGTTGACCGCGGCCGGTTTGGACCGCGACATCTGGCAGTTCCCGGTCGTGTTGCTGGCCGACGTCCATTCGGTGGGGGTCCAAGGCGACGAGCGGACGTATGGTCATCCGGTGGTGTTGCGTCCGGTCACCAGCGAAGACGCGATGACCGCCGATTGGGGGCGGCTGCCGTACGACCTGTTGGAGACGATCTCGACCCGGATCACCAATGAGGTCCGCGAGATCAACCGGGTCGTGCTCGACATCACGTCGAAACCCCCGGCCACCATCGAATGGGAGTGAGCCGCGACTCGATCGGTCGCGGGCGGCAGGCTCGCCGGGTCGACCAGGTGTCGCGTCACCCGGCCGCGGTTCACCTGATCAGTGGTGGACGGTGGGGATCACGGGGACGTGCGCGAGGATGAGACCAGCGACCAGGTGAGCCAATCACGCCTGGTGGGCGGCGACAATGGGCCACATGGATGGTGTGGCTCGGGATCGGTTCGACTAGCCTAGTGACATGGAACTGACCGAACAGATTCACCGAGCACCGAAAGTGGCTCTCCATGATCATTTGGATGGCGGTCTTCGTCCATCCACTGTCATCGATTTGGCTGAGCAGGCCGGAGTCGGCCTGGCGTCGACAGACCCCGACACGTTGGCGCGCTGGTTCTTCGACCAAGCCGATTCGGGCAGCTTGGCCCAATATCTGACGACCTTCGACGTCACGGTCGCGGTGATGCAGACCGAGGCGGCGCTGAAGCGTGTCGCCACCGAGTTCGTCCTCGACCAGGCCGCCGACGGTGTGGTCTACGCCGAGGCGCGTTGGGCGCCCGTCCAACACATTCGCGGCGGGTTGAGCTTGGAGGACACCGTCCGGGCTGTGCGCGACGGGTTGGCCGAGGGCATGGCCCAGGCGCGCGCCCAAGGCCAGGTCATCGTGGCGCGCCAACTGTTGAGCGAGTTGCGCGGATTCACCCCGACCACCGATGTGGCGGAGCTGGCGATCGCTTATCGCGACGACTCGGTGGCAGGAATGGACTGCGCCGGGCCCGAGTTGGGGTTCTCTTCGGCGGCTTTCGCCGCGTCGTATGACATGGCTCGTCGGGCCAACTTGCTGATCACGATCCACGCCGGTGAAGTCGATGGTCTGGAGTCGATCAACGAGGCGTTGCATGATTGTGGCGCTCATCGGTTGGGCCATGGTGTCCGGCTGATTGATGACATCGACATGACCGGTCCGGTTCCGCGACTGGGCCATCTCGCGGCGTACGTCGCGACTTTGCGGATCCCGTTGGAGTTGGCCCCGACGTCGAATCTTCAAACCGGTGTGGCCGAGGATCTGGCCCATCATCCGTTTGATCAGTTGTATCGGGCGGGAATTCGTGTCACCGTCAACTGTGACAATCGCCTGATGTCGGACACGTCGTTGACTCAGGAGTTCTCCCGTTTGGCTCAAACCTTCGGCTACACCATGGGTGACATCCGTCGTTTCACCCTCAACGCCGCCAAGAGCGCGTTCTTGGATTGGGAGTCCAAACGTGGTTTGATCCATGACCTGATTCTCCCCGGGTACGAGTGAGGTCGAGGTGCGACCGCAGTCAACTTCAGTCGGGGTTTTGGGCGCTGAGGTTGAGTTGGATGCGGATCTCTTCGGCGTCCAACTCGGCCAGTGCGGTCGACAAGGTGCGTGAGGCGTAGGTTCCAGTGGATCTCAGTTCCAACAAGGCCTCGCGTCTTGCCCGCAACTGGGCCAATTCGCCCAACGGCTGAGCGGGCGCAGGCGATGGATCAGCGGGGCCGGTCGCCGCATCCGGTTGGGTCGGCGCTCCCGGTGAGGCGAGGTGATCCAACTCGGTCTGCAGGCGAGTCCAGTCGTCGGCTGGGGTGGCGTCTTGCCCGGCCAAACCCAGCGCTTTGACTGTCCAGGGCAGGCTGCCGCCTTGCAGGATCAAAGATCCAGCGGCCACGAAGAAGGCGATCAGGATCAGCAGTGAACGATGGGGGGTCCACAGCGGCAGCGTCTGCGCGGCCGCCAACGTCACCACGCCGCGCATGCCTGACCACGTCAGCAGGATGACTTCTTTTGAACCCAGGGGTTGGCGCAGCCAATAGTCCACATCGGCGATGTAGCGAGTGAAACGTCGCCGCAGATGGCTCCAGCGCCCGATCGCTTTGGCACGGTCAGCGTCCTCGACCTGGTCGGGGTGGGCCTTGAGCGCGTCGCGACGGCGCATCAGTTCTTGGTGGCGGCGCCGATCCGCCTGGCTCAATCCGTCAGGTGACGCGCCTTGGGGAGGGCCCCAGCCACGGCTCCACTCGGCTTTGCGGTGGGTACGCGCCGCACTGTGTCGTACGAGAATCGACAAGAACACCCAGCGCACGACCAAGGTGATGACGATCGCCACTGCTGCCAAACCCATCGCGAGCCACAGCGTGTCGTGGGTCTTGTAGAGGTCGACCACCAGGCCGTAAAGCTCCAACCCCATCAACAAGAAGACGGCCCCTTCGAGCAGAAATTCCAGGGTTCGCCAGTTCTCGCGCTCGGCGATGCGCTGACGGGCGTCGAGGTGTTTGGGTCCGAGTTGGGCGGCGGTGATGCCAGCGGCCACAGCGGCCACCAAGCCGGAGGCTTCCAACAGTTCACTGGGGATGTAGGCCAGGAAAGGCAGAAGCAGCGACAGAACAGTGGCCGGGGCTGGCGAGTGGATCAGCCGACGCAGGCGTACCCCCGCCCAGCCGACCGCCACACCGATGATCGCGGCGATGAGAGCGGCGCGGGCGAAACTGCCGATGAACTGCCACAGGCTGACCGTGGTCATGGTGGCCGCGATGGCCGAGCGCAGCAAGACCAGCGAGGTGGCGTCATTGAACAGGGCCTCGCCTTGGAGGATGATGCCCACGCGCCCGGGCACGCCCAGGCGTTTGATGACAGTGGTCGCGGCGGCGTCGGTTGGGCTGAGGATCGCGCCCAGGGCGATCGCGAACGGCAGTGAGACGGTGGGGATCAGCGCGTGGATGACCACCCCGAGGATGAACGCGCTGATCACGACGAGGATGACCGCCAGTCCGCCGACCGCGCTCAGATCTCGGCGAAGCTCGACTGTGGGGATGGAGATCGCCGCGGCGTACAACAGCGGCGGCAGCAGAACCATCAGGATCCACTCGGGATTGATCGGAATCGGTTGGACGACGGGCAGCAGGCTGATGACCACTCCGACGCTCATCAGGATCAACGGTGAGGCGATGCCGATCCGTTCGGAGATCGTCGACAGCGCCACGATGACTCCCAGAGCCACGACCACGAGAATGAGGTAGGTCATCATGTGGTCCATGACCCTATTTTTTCGTGTCGACCGGCTGTATGTCGATACGGTCGGGGGTCAAAGCCCAGTGGTTGTCGCGGTACGCTTGGAGGCCACCAGGAGGTATCCATGACCACAATTCCAGCGGAATTGGCCCAAGCCAGGGCGTCGATCGATAATCTGGACGCCGCGCTGATCCACTTGTTGGCCGAACGGTTCAAGATCACCCAGCAGGTCGGGGTGTTGAAAGCCAAGCTCGATCTGCCTGCGGCTGATCCCGCCCGCGAAGCCGAACAGATGGCCCGCCTGCGTCAGTTGGCCGCACAGTCGCAGTTGGACCCGGAGTTCGCCTCCAAAGTGGTTCGCTTCATCATGACCGAGGTGGTCCAGCATCATGAGGAGATCCGGGGCGGTGGGGCCGTGGCACGGTCGGATCCGGCTTGAGTCGTCACGGGCGTACGGACAACTGGTCTTAGCTGTGGCGTGTGGACGAAGTCGGTGCCGTGAAATGTCCGAGTGTCGCGCTAAGCTTGACGGTGATCTAATCTGACGAAAGGTGGCCCAACTGTGGCAACTATTGATTTCATTGAAGCCCGTGAGATTCTGGACTCACGTGGCAATCCCACGGTGGAAGTCCAGGTTGTTCTGGATGATGGCTCCCAGGGCCGTTCGGGCGTGCCGTCCGGCGCGTCGACCGGAGCTTTCGAGGCGATCGAGCTGCGTGACGGTGACAAGTCCCGTTACGGTGGCAAGGGCGTTCTCAAGGCGGTCGACAATGTGATCGAGAAGATCGGGCCGGAACTGCTGGGCTTCGAGGCTTCCGAGCAGCGGCTGATCGACGAGACCATGATCGATCTGGATGGAACTGACAACAAGGCCAATCTTGGCGCGAACGCGATCCTCGGAGTGTCCCTGGCTGTGGCTTCTGCCGCCGCCGAGTCCGCGGAACTGCCGCTCTACCGCTACCTGGGTGGACCCAACGCCCACGTCCTGCCTGTGCCGATGATGAACATTCTCAACGGCGGCGCTCACGCCGACTCCGATGTCGACATCCAGGAGTTCATGATCGCTCCGATCGGCGCGAGCTCTTTCGCTGAGGCCCTGGAATGGGGCGCTCGGGTCTACCACGGTCTGAAGGCCGTGTTGAAGCAGCGCAAGCTGTCGACGGGTCTGGGCGACGAGGGTGGCTTCGCTCCCAATCTGGAATCCAACGCTGAGGCGCTCGATCTGATCATCGAGGCGATCAAGAACGTCGGTCTGACCCCAGGCAAAGACATCGCTTTGGCGATCGACGCGGCCGCGACTGAGTTCTACGACAAGGAGAAGAAGGTCTACGTCTTCAAGAGTGGCGAGACTCACACTGCTGACGAGATGATCGCGATGTACGCGCAGTGGGTCGCCAAGTATCCGTTGGTGTCGATGGAAGACCCGCTGGATGAGGAAGACTGGGACGGCTGGGTGAAGATCACCGCTGAACTGGGCGACAAGGTCCAGATCGTCGGCGACGACCTGTTCGTGACCAACCCGAAGCGTCTGGCCAAGGGCATCCAGCTCGGCGCGGCCAACGCGCTGCTGGTGAAGGTCAACCAGATCGGTTCCTTGACTGAGACCCTCGACGCGGTCGAGTTGGCTCATCGCAGCGGCTACCACTGCATGATGAGCCACCGTTCCGGCGAGACCGAGGACACCACGATCGCCGACTTGGCGGTGGCGGTCAACTGCGGTCAGATCAAGACTGGCGCCCCGGCTCGTTCGGAGCGCGTCGCGAAATACAACCAACTGCTGCGCATCGAAGAGGATCTGGATGACGCCGCCACCTATGCTGGCGCGTCGGCCTTCCCGAGGTTCCAGGCCTGATGCCCACCACGCCAGGCACGCCGCCGCGCCCACTTACACGTCGGGGGTAGACACCTCCATGAAAAAGCCGCCGCCCGCGGAAGG